>CAIWXI010000049.1 GCA_903916595.1 uncultured Bacteroidales bacterium
GATAAGGCTCGATAAGCAAAGGTGAGATCGAAATAGTCAGCGCCTGATCCAGGTGATCGATCTTGATGAGAACCCGGTGTTTTCCTGCGATGGAGACGAGTTCGCCAACAACTCCAGCCAGCGGACCCGCATTGACCCGTACGGTGGTGCCTTTGAGCAGAGATCCGGGGACCACATCTACGTCTACATCCGATCCGGTGAGGACTTTGAGGATATCGATCTGTTTGTTTGGAATTGGCGCGGGTTTGCCCGAGAACCAGACGTAGCGCACGGCCCCGTCGGTATTGAGCACATCGTAATATTCACCGGGGCCTGGCCTCACAAAACAATAGGATCGGATCAATGGCTCAGACACCAGTTTTTTTCGGTCGCTCCACTGCCTCACTACCTTCCGCAGGGGTACATATGCTTCAATGCCTTTCTCATTGAGGAGTTCAGCCAGCATCTTCTCGTGTCTCGACTTGGTATATACCGCATACCAGGGTTCTTCGTTGATCATTCCGATTTAGAGTGTTGGAGTGCAAAGGTATGGAATTTTACTGGGTTACTGGGTTACTGGGTTACTGGGTAGCAGATGGCAGATTGCGTGGCAGTTCACATAAGCCGCATCAGGTGGAACACCGTAGCGGCGGTGTGAAGCTGCAAGCGCAATCTGCCATCGGACTTCTGCCATCAGCCATCGGCTATCAGTCGTCTACTTTTTCACAAACTTCTGTACTATCCTTATGCCTTCGGGCGATGTCATCCGCAGTGTATAAAGACCTGAATTCAACATTCCCAGGTCGAGGCTGAGGGTGTTTGCGCCGAGGCTCAGAGAGAAGTCCTGACTAACTACTTTCTGCCCGGTAAAGCTGTAGATTTCGGCAGTGACATTAGCCGAGGTGTTCAGCTTCAGAGTGAGATTGAGCACGTTATTCACGGGGTTTGGATAGGCCACGAAGCTTTCCACGGCAGAAGTTTCGCTCACGCCGAGGATGTTGCTTCCGTTGTAGGTCATGGTTACCGTGGCCACGGGATTCGCAGCACTAAGCACCACCTTCACCAGGTCGCTGCTGATATTGGGAAGCTCGGGCTTCAGGTAATAGGTCCCGTAGGCCATCCCGCTGAAGTCAAAGTTTCCTGAAGGGCTCACTTTCCTGAACCCCAGGGGGTTTCCGGCTTCGTCGGTAAGGATCATCGCGATTTCGTTCACCTGTGCCGATTTCAGCCCGGTAGTATTCACGTGACCGTTAACGCCGCCAGGTCCAACAGGCATGTTGCCACATTGCAGCAAATGAATGTTGTAAGGATTCTGCGGATTGCCGAGAGTTATCTTATTGGCCTGTTCCCAGTACAGCGAATGTTCAAAAAATGTAGGAAGATAGGCTCCTGCTGAATCGAAAGGCAGCGCCCAGATTACAAATTCGCCATCGGGTACGTAGGGGAAAACGTAAATTCCCATCGAATCGAGAAGCGACACGGCCACGAAAGGCATTCCGCCGGGCATGGGTGTGGTCGAAAAAATCATTGCCATACCGAAATTCAGAGGGAAGTTACCTGCGAAAACCTGTCCGTATACCTGATGGATATTGGAGCTGTCGCCTACCAGTACATTAATTGTACGAACCCATGTGCACTGGTTCGAATCCAGGATCACGGTGGTAAGGGTCACGGGATAAAATCCGGGTGCTGCAAAATGATGAGTAACATTTTTACCCGTTCCGGCTGAGCCGTCGCCGAACATCCAGCTATAAGTTGCGGGAGGATCACCTGCGAGATGTCCTTCGAAACTCACGTCAAGCCAATTGTTCACATGGGTTATCCAGTTTTCGCAGGGAGGTGGTGGCGGCGGACCAACAGCTACAAGGTGGCACTCGGTATGAGTACACTGCGGATTAGTGGATGTTATTGTGAGGCATACGTTAAATAATCCGTTCGTAGCGTAGGTATGAGTCGGGTTTTTATCTGTTGAGTGGGTGCTGTCGCCGAAATTCCAGAACCAGGTTCCGGTTTCAGGTACACTCTGGTTGATGAAGTGTACGGTCGTGTTCATGGTGTTTGTATCGCAATACCATGTGAACTGGGCATGGCAGCCGGCCATGGTATCTCCCACCTGTATCATTTTGGAAACAAAATCCCAGCAACCGGCATTACTGTCGCCAATACTCAGGCTCACCTGGTATAGTCCGGGTGCCGCATAGGTATGGTGAGGATCGAAAGTTGTCGCACTGCTTCCGTCGCCGAAGCTCCAGAACCATGGACCGTTTGTTCCTGTCGAGAGGTTGTGGAACTGCATGGTGAGAGGAGGCGTGAGAAGCGTAGCGCTGAAATCTGCATGGCATCCAGTGGTATCACCGATCACGATCTCATGCATTCTGCTGTCGAAACATCCGCCCTGCATAGTGTCGCCCATACTCAGTGTAACATGGTATACACCATTAGCTGCGAAGACATGGATAGGATCGAAAAGGGTAGATGTTGTTCCATCGCCGAATGACCACAGCCAGGGGCCGTTAGCTCCCACGGAGGTATTTATGAATTGCCTGGCCATTGGATTTGGCGGAGGAGGCGCCGCGATCGGGTAAAAATCGGCATGGCAGGGGGGAGGGGGAGTTCCCGTGCAGATTGTAAAATTACGTGTAAAGACAAGGTGGCCGGGGCTAAATGCAACAGTTTCTGACCGCAGCTGCTGTAAACAGTTCCAAACTGATATCCTGGCAATTCCCGTGGGGGCACTGCCGGTATTGAAGACGATGGTGTCGGCATAAAACCCGGTATGCATAGTAAAAACCGTACGATGGTACGAAAAGCCGGTGTTTGTTGAATCGATGTCGATATAAACAGGATAAGCGTTAAGTCCAGCGCCTGTTGCACTATCATAAACATAGCCCGAAAGGCGAAGAGAGTCAGCATGAACAGCCATTCCGGCTGCCACGAACCACAACACAAGGATGAGGATGATCTTTTTCATATTGGTTTATTTGTTTGTAAAATTAAATTTTTTTATCTGTCATCTGATATCTGTAATAACCCGGAATTTTCAAAAAGTTGCCTGGGAGGGAAGAGAAATGGTGAAATGGTGAAAATCAGTTACCCAGTCACCCAGTTACCCAGTTACCCAGTTACCTAGAAAGTAACCACCACCGCTGCCCGCACTCCCACTGACCAGGGTTTCTTTGTAAGTACCGACGATTCATACACCGAATTAAAATAATACCGTATTTCGGGTTCAAGCTCTATACTGAACCTTTGGCTGAGCCTGAATGCCGCATTTATCCCTCCCATCGCCTGCCAATTCAGCTCGATCCGGTCGGGGGTTATATTATTGATTTGGACGATCCGGTCTTTTCCCGGGTCGAAGGTCATCGAGGATGTTTTGGTATTCAGCAGTACCGACATCACAGCGCCCGCTCTCACACCCAGCGAAAGCCAGGAGTTCTCCCAGAAGTCATAGCCCAGTACCAGCGGGACCTGCAGATAGGTATAACGTTTTTTTATATCGGTATATGTGTACTGAAGGGTAGTATCGAAAACTGCTTCGGTTTTTGTAAAATATGTAGGAACCAGGTTGTAATTGTCGCCCCACGCAAACGTGATGGAGTCGAGCGCTTTATAGGCGCCCAGGTATGGGTTCGACTCCACCAGCATCTCGTTCCAGCCTGTTGTAAAGCTGAGACCCACCCCGGTCCGCACCGAATACCGCCCTACATGAAACGTACCCTCAAGACCCATGTTGTTCGCGAACTTGTCGCCGTTCAAGGTATTAAACATCACTTCGGGAGTGTAGTTAGCGCCGATGCTGATGTTCCATTTTTTTGAGGGATAGCGGATATCAGGTTGCTGATGGCTGGGTAGCTGGGTTACCGGGTTACTGGGTGGCTGGGTTACCGGGTTACTGGGTGGCTGGGTTACCGGGTTACTGGGTGGCTGGGTTACCGGGTTACTGGGTGGCTGGGTTACCGGGTTACTGGGTGGCTGGGTTACCGGGTTACTGGGTGGCTGGGTGGCTGGGTTACTGGGTAACTGGGTAACTGGGTTACTGGGTGGCTGGGTGGCTGGGTTACTGGGTAACTGGGTAACTGGGTTACTGGGTGGCTGGGTTACCGGGTTACTGGGTGGCTGGGTTACCGGGTTACTGGGTGGCTGGGTGGCTGGGTTACTGGGTGGCTGGGTTACCGGGTTACTGGGTAACTGGGGAACTGGGTTACTGGGTAACTGGGGAACTGGGTTACTGGGTGGCTGGGGAACTTGGTTACTGGATTGCTGGATGGCGGATGGCGGATTGCTGCTATCTGATATCTGATGGATAAAGAAAGCGATGCCAAATCCAGCGAGAATCAGCAAAGTAGTTCCGGCGATCCACCATGCTGATGCGGAACCTTTCCGTTGTATGCCTTCTGCATCCCGCAGCAGCGTAGCCCGGCGCTCTGGGGAGGGGGTGACCGTGTGATCCGCTAACTCGCGGCGGAAGAGGTCATCTATTTGATTCTGTTTTTTCATGGGTGTATTCTGTTTGAAACTCCCTTAGGCGTTTCTGTAAAAAATTCCTTGCTTTATATAGCTGTGTTTTAGATGTGTTCTCGGAAATCCCGAGAAACTCTCCTATTTCTTTATGGGTATAATCCTCCATCACATAGAGGTTGAAGACTGTGCGGTATCCGGCCGGCAGTTCGCAAATCAAATCCATCAGCTGGTCTTTGGAGAGATCCCATCCGCCGTAAACATCATTATTCTCAGGGGAAATCTGGATGGAATCCAATACCGGTTCCAGTTCGATGAACAATTTCTCTTTTTTATGATCGCGGAGGTAATTCAAGGCTGTATTGACCATGATCCTGCGCATCCAGGCTTCAATACTGCCTGTTTGCTTTTCGTTAAATTTTTCTATGCCGCGGATGATTTTCATGAAACCGTCGTGCAACACGTCCTCGGCATTCTCGCGGTTCCCGGTGTAACGCAGGCAAACAGCGAGCAACCACGGTGCATTTTTATCATACAATGCCCCAATGGAAGCCTGATCAAGCCTTTTTGCTTCGGTGTTCTTCCGGGAAAATATCATTCTGTAAAGATAACCCTGAATATCCGAATGGTTGCCTGGGTCACGGCAAATTGCAGGGCTGCAATTTAATTTTCGCTACTTGAGTTTCACCATTTCACCATTTACAATATAAGTATCTGCGATTCGCCTTCCTGGTTCTGCTTTTGGATCTTCAGCAGGAACATGTCCTTGCAGTTGGCGCGGTAATTGAAAACGAAGGTGTTTCCGTTGATATCTGATTCATGAACGACCTTTCCGTTGAGATCGGTTATTGATAGGTGTTCAATAATGCTTTTGGATACCAGTTCCAGTGAATAATCAGTTGCTTTGTCGATGGTTATGACTGGTGTTTCTTTCAGGCAATCTATGTCTATTCTGTTGACTTTCAATTTCTTTGCGGCCATATAGATTTTCCTTTCAGGATATGATGATTTAAGCGTGCAAAAGTACTTTATTTTTTTCATATTAAGAAATATAATAGTTCAGAACATTTTTTTCAAACCCAAACAATTTCATAATTTTTCTGCCGATTCTCCTCGCCTTAAAGTTTATTGTAGTGGATTCCACTACACAAAAACCATTGATTTACTACAACTGTTTCTGATAATTCCTGACTATTTTTGTTGGCTTGTTAATTGCAGCCGCTTACCGGAATTAATCATGAAATAAAATTTTCCATTGTTCTATTTAAGGCTCACATGGCTCTATTTCATCAGGATTACCCGAGGGGAATTTTCCGGAATTTATTTTAACAGTTTCGGGAAGTTTCGTAAGAGGTATCCCGACTATCGCGGCCGCATCAAAACCTGCTTCAGGGAGGAGATGCTGGTCCATCTCGACAAGGTATTGATGCGCAATCCGCTCTATCCCGAGTTCCGTTCCACCGATGTCATCCTCTTTAACAACCTTCCATTCGGTAGCAGCAAAGCTAAAATCCTCGACAAGATGGGCAAACCCGACTGTGTCAAGTACGAGAACTATGCAGGCGGACAATGGGAAGTGCTGGGTTATCATGATTCTGCCCTGGGCCTGCCGATGAAGGTATATTTTTTCCTTATCAAGGGAGTCCTTTTTTTTGGTGAATACCTGGCAAACCCCGAGTTAAGCAAATCTTTACAGCGGATCGGTGATGTAGTTCAGCGGATGGAGATAAACGAAAAATTGGACCAGTTTGTATCCACTCTTGGAAAGAAGTATAATGTAGGATTGGATTCCGCTCTGAAAGGGGGCTATATTCTTGATCCTTCTGGCTCTGTAATTTTTTATTTCAACTCGGCGGATGTGGTTACCGTGCGTTATCTCAGTATGAATGTAAAAGGCGTTGAAGAATCCCTGAGCCGGCTGATGAAAGGACTGAGCCGCTTAAAAACCAAGGATCCGGCGCTTGATTCCATTGCGGACAGGCTTTGAATCAGATATCCGATATCGGATATCTGATTTCGGTGCGAAGCACCATCAAAATTCAGCATTCTTGGGAGTCCTCGGGAACGGTATCACATCGCGTATATTCGCCATGCCGGTAACAAACAGGATGAGGCGCTCGAAACCCAGTCCGAACCCCGAATGCGGAGCGGTTCCGAATTTGCGGGTGTCGAGGTACCACCATACGTCTTTTTCAGGAATGTTCATCTCGCGGATGCGGCGCTGCAAAGCTTCCAGGTTTTCCTCGCGTTGCGAACCTCCGATGATCTCCCCTATCTTCGGGAACAGCACATCCATGCCGCGTACCGTCTTTCCGTCATCATTCTGCTTCATGTAAAAGGCCTTGATGTCCTTCGGATAATCGGTCAGGATAACCGGCTTGCCGAAATGCTTTTCAACGAGGTAGCGTTCATGCTCGCTCTGAAGGTCAACACCCCAGGATACGGGGAACTCCCATTTTTGTCCGGATGCCATGAGTATCTCTACAGCCCTTGTGTAAGTAAGCCTTTCGAACTTGCTCGCGATCACCTGCTTCAGGCGTTCGATAAGTTCGTTGTCATACATTTTGTTGAGGAACTCCAGGTCATCGATGCAATGATCAAGAGCATACTGCATGAGATATTTCAGGAAGTCTTCCGCCAGGTCCATATTATCGATGATATCGTAGAACGCCATTTCCGGCTCGATCATCCAGAACTCGGCAAGGTGGCGGGGAGTGTTCGAATTCTCGGCCCTGAACGTCGGACCGAAGGTATATACCAGCGACAAAGCCATTGCCCCGAGCTCGCCTTCGAGCTGTCCGGAAACAGTCAGATTGGTTTCCTTACCAAAGAAATCCTGGGAATAATCAACATGTCCGTCTTCTTTTAATGGCGGATTTTTCGGGTCGAGGATAGAAACGCGGAACATTGCCCCTGCTCCCTCGGCATCGGAACCTGTGATAATCGGCGAATGCAGGTAGAAGAACCCATTATCATTGTAATATTTGTGGATGGCATAAGCCATGGCGTGACGTATCCTGAGCACAGCTCCGAAGGTGTTTGTGCGCGGACGCAAATGCGCGATCTCCCTGAGGAATTCGAGGGAATGCCCTTTTTTCTGTAAAGGATAAGTCTCCGGATCGGCAGTTCCGTAAAGCTCTATCTCCTTCCCCTGGATTTCCACGCTCTGTCCCTGTCCCTTTGATTCTACAAGAATCCCCTTCACTGCAATGCAGGAACCCGTAGTAACCAGCTTCAGCGACTCCTCGCTGAACTGCGCCATATCGATCACAACCTGTATGCTGTGGATGATGCTTCCGTCGTTGAGCGCGATGAAATTCACGTTCTTGTTCCCGCGGCGCGTACGCACCCAGCCCTTTACCAGCACTTCCTTCCCGTATTCAGTCGATTTCAGCAGATCGCAAACCTTGTTCCTTCGCAGATGTTCCATTTCATAGAATTTTTGCAAAGTTAGAAATTTTGGCGGGATTGCTGGGTGACTGGATCCTGGATCCAGGATCCAGGATCCAGGATCCAGGATCCAGGATGCGGGATGCAGGATGACTGGGGTACTGGCTATTTCACCACAAGCTTCCCCGCCAGCCTCCGCTTCCCCGCATCCACCCTCACGAAATACACCCCCGGCATCAGGCCTTCAAGCTTCATGAGGAATTCATGAACACCCGAATCCTGCATCCCGCATCCTGCATCCTGTAGCTTCTTCCCTGTTAAATCAGAGAGAGAAATGCTTACATCAGAACGCCCGTTGAGGACATACGTGATCTTCGCCACGCGCGAAGCGGGGTTCGGACTGATCACCAACGTTCCCACATCCGCCGTTATAAAAGGAACAAAAGCCGCCGTATCGCTGGCTTTGATGATGGTCCCCCTGCTTCCGACGAGGTACCCGGAGTGGAGGGAGGTCCATTTCATGTCGTTGATTAGGGTGCCTGAGATGCCGGGCAGCACTGCCCAGCTCGCTCCCCCGTTTGAGGTGTAAAGAGTGCCGCTGGGATAGTTGGTCACGTAACCGTGCAGGGCGTCGGTGAAATATCCCGAACTGAAGGTCATTGTGTCGTTTTTGTAGATCTCGTTCCAGGTGGTTCCGCAGTCGCTGGTTGCATAGATCTTTCCTGTGAAGTCTGCAGTAAAACCATGCATTTTATCGGGGAAGCAGAGAAATATCAGTGTTCCGGGCGTGGTCAGCGGGTATACCTGCCAGCTGCTGCCGCCGTCGGTGGTCCTGGCGAGGTTTCCATGGTAACCTGCAGTAAAGCCGGTGTCGGCGTTTAGGAAGGCCAGGTGGTCAAGGGTCATGTTGGTGAAAGTCGGGAGTTTTGTCCAGGAGGTTCCCCCGTTTGTGGTTTTATAAATTCCGCCGTCGGCCCCTGAGGCATAGCCCAGGCTGGAGGTGGGGAACTGCACGCTGAGCAGGTGTTCATTTATGACTGTGCCCGGGAGGACTGACCAGCTTGCACCGTCGTCATCGGATCTCATTACGAGGCCGTGCCCGCCTACGGCTATCATGCCTGTGGATCCGGCCAGGCAGGCACCGCTGATGATCTCATCGGTTACAGACGGTACCGTATCCCATGCAGCTCCGCCGTTGGTGGTGCGCATCACCGTGCCCAGTTCTCCGAAGGCACAGGCTTTGTCTTTATCGCGGCAGGCCACCGAGGTGAAGCCTACCCAGGTTCCCTGGCAGTAATCGGTCCAGGTCGTCCCCCCGTCGGTGGTCCTGAACAGCCTCCCGCTGGTTCCGCAGGCATAGCCCTGGTCTTTCGAGGTGAAGGTGATGCCGAATAAAAACACCTCTCCTTCACTTTGCTGCGACATCTGCTGGGTCCAGGTTTCGCCTCCGTCTTCAGTCTCAATAATTGCCGACGGGTACCCGCTCATCCATCCTTTTTTTGAATCGATGAAGCAGGCCGAATACAGGTAACCCACGTCGATATGTGTCAGCGGCCAGGTCCAGCTCAGACCGCCGTCGGTGGTCTTTGCCAGCCATCCCTGGGCTCCGCAAACGTAACCTGTGTCGGCCGTCGGGAAGGAGATACCGAACAGGCTGATTATAGGGGGTGCAGCGGCTGCCATTTTGGTCCAGTTCAGGCCCGCATCGGTTGTTTTATACACGTATCCCGAATCGCAGATGGCATATCCGATGAGGGCGGTGGGGAACTGTATGTTCCATATCCTGCAATAGATCCCGCTGTTGACCAAGGTCAGGTGGCTGCCCCCGTCGGTGGTCTTCAGTATCCTGCCGGTATAGTCCCCGAAGAAGCCCGTGCTTTCACTAATAAAACACACTGCGGCAAAGGCCGAGTCGGTCCCGCCCGGGAGCTGGGTCCAGGTTTGAGCCCCGTCGGTAGTTTTGATGATGCAACCTCTTTCTCCGACCGCATAACCTGTATTCACCGTGGGGAAGCTGCAGGCGCGCAGCCACACATTGGTATTGGCCTGGCTGCACTGCCAGGTAACTCCTGCATCGGTCGTTTTCATAATAGTGCCCAAATCTCCCACGGCATACCCTGTCGAGGCCGCCGGAAAACAGAGCGAGGTCAGCTGATTTCCCTGCGGAAGAGGGTTCTGCCAGTTAAATCTCTGGGAAAGAGCCGGCGCAGATGCCAGCAACGCGGTCAATGTGATGACCACAAATACCTTACAGCCTAATTTGTTTGCAGATGAGTTCATGGAGGGTATATTACATAGCCCAAATATACAATATATCCATAAAAAATGCAAGAGAAATATCTGATATCCGATATCTGATATCCGATATCAGATATCAGATAAATTTCTACCTTTGGGGTGTTGAAACAAAACTAAAACTCCTTCCTATGAAGATACCAAGATCAATTTACAACTGGCTGAGCATCACTGGCATCATCCTTGTAGTCAACAGCCTGTTGCTCATGCTTATCGTCCTGATCTTCTCATTCCTGGCCAGGGACACCAACACCTATCTGGGCGTTTATCTTTATATCGTCCTGCCTGCATTTTTAGTCCTGGGGCTCATCCTGATCCCCATCGGAATGCTGGTTTCTTTCCGTAAAAAGTATGAGGAGATTGATCCCACGCTACGTTGGCCCATCCTGAATCTGAATATCAGGAAACAGCGCAACAGTGTGATCAGGATATCCCTGATTACCTTCGGTTTACTCTTGGTTTCTGCAGTTGGAAGCTACCAGGCCTTTCATTATACTGAATCTGTTGAGTTCTGCGGAAAGCTGTGTCACAAGGTGATGAATCCCGAGTATACCACTTACCTGCATTCGCCTCATGCACGTGTGACCTGTGTGGAATGTCACGTGGGACAGGGTGCCAGCTGGTATGTGAAGTCCAAACTTTCGGGTTTGTACCAGGTGTATTCGGTGTTGTTCAATAAATATCCCAGGCCTATCCCGACGCCTATTGCTAACCTGCGTCCTGCAAGGGAAACCTGCGAACGCTGCCACTGGCCTCAGAAATTTTATTCACGTACACTGCGCATACAGCAGGGGTATCTGGCAAACAAAGCCAATACTGAATGGAATATTTCGATGGTGATGAAAATCGGTCCCCAGCAGAGCGCTCTCGGCCTCACCGAAGGTATTCACTGGCATATCAACCAGAATTTCAAGATCGAATATGTTGCCAGTGCCAGGGACCGTGAGTCTATTCCCTGGGTTCGTTATACAAACCTGAAAACCGGCGAAGTCAGGATTTTCCAGGATGAAGAAAACAAGCTCGACAAAAAAGCTCTCGATACTCTTCCTGTGCGCACGATGGACTGTATGGATTGCCACAACCGTCCTTCCCACCTGTATCGTTCTTCTCCATTTTATATCGACAACGCCATGGTTGCCGGGCTAATTCCAAAAGACCTTCCGTATATCAAAAAAACAGCTATGGAAGCGCTGAAGACCCCCTTTACCAATGAGGATACGGCCATGATGACTATCAAATCGAGCATCCTTGGTTTTTATTCCGACAGTCTGAAGGATATTTTCACAAGCCGGCGCAAGGATATCGACAAAGCTATCACGGCCATCCAGGAAGCATACAGTAACAACACCTTCCCGTCTATGGGTGTAGAGTCCTCGCTTTACCTGAACCATATTGGTCATCTTGAAAGCAATGGCTGTTTCCGCTGCCATTCCGACAAGCATAAATCACCCGATGGCAAAGTGATCTCGAAAGACTGTGACCTGTGTCACTCGATTGTTTCGCAAGGTCCCACCGGAAATATTGTTTATTCTCAATTCGACAAATCACTGACCTTTCAGCACCCGGTGGATGTGAAGGGCAATGAAAAGACTTATTTCTGCACCGAATGTCATAAAAAGCTGTACGAATAAGCTGATATCAGATAACAGATATCAGATGACGGCCCCCTTACTTATCACCCCTCTGAAGTCCTGGCTCCCTTTCGACAGCCGGCCTCTGGTGGTTTCGGGTCCGTGCAGCGCTGAAAGCGAGAAGCAGGTCAGGGAAACCGCTCTAGCTTTGGCAAAAATTCCTCAGGTCAAGGTTTTCCGGGCTGGTATCTGGAAACCCCGTACCCGTCCTTCGGCCTTTGAAGGCGTTGGTAAAAAAGGTCTGAAATGGCTTCAGAAAGTCAGGCAGGATACTGGTTTATTACTTACGGTGGAAGTCGCCTCCGCAAGCCATGTTCAGGATGCGCTTGAATATGATATTGATATACTGTGGATTGGCGCCCGTACCGTGGTCAATCCGTTCTCGATACAGGAGATAGCGGAAGCTTTGCAGGGACACGACATCCCCCTGATGATCAAAAATCCCCTGAACCCCGACCTGCATACCTGGACCGGGGCAATCGAACGTTTCAACCAGATGGGAATAAAAAAACTGGTCGCCATACACCGGGGTTTCTCCTTTTTTAACCGCAGCCCCTACCGTAATGCTCCGATGTGGGAAATCCCCATCGAGCTGATGTGCGCGTATCCCAAGATGCCTATACTCTGCGACCCCAGTCATATCTGCGGAAACCGTGATCTCATCCTCCCCACATCACAGAAGGCAATGGATCTGGAGATGACCGGCCTGATGGTAGAAACGCATTACCGGCCCGAGGAAGCACTCACCGACAAGCGGCAGCAGATCACCCCCGCTCGCCTGGAGGAAATCCTGCAATCTCTTATCATTCGCAAGGAAACAGGTTCGCCCGCGTTTAAAAATAAACTCGAAGGACTTCGTAGCGAGATCGACAAACTGGATGAAGAGCTGATTGATATTTTAGCACGGCGGATGAGTGTGGTGGAAGAGATCGGACGTTATAAAAAAGAAAACCGCATCACCATTTTACAGCTGAAACGCTGGAACAAGATCATCCGCGACCGCGTTGAAAACGGGATTCGCCTCGGCCTGAACCGTGACTTCATCCTCCGCCTCCTCGAAAACATTCACGACGAATCGATCCAGAAGCAGATGGATGTGATGAACCGCCGCGACAGCTCTAAATAATCTAAATAATCTCTTCAGCAAACCCAAAGCTTGATCCGGGCCCGGGTATATCATTTTTGCGCTGTTTTTCATTGCCGTATTTCTGCAATTTATAATGTCATTGCCATATTTCTGCAATTAACACTACTATTGCACTAATTAGCTATTTATACCGTTTTTGCATTCTTTATGATTTTTATATCTTCTTTGCCGTTTTTTTGCCATTAATCTAGTTATTGCATTCTTTGTTCTATTTATACCATTATTGCACATAATCCGCATTATATAATTTTTTGTAGTATTTTTGCAATACTTTCCGGACGCAAAAATGATATAGGAGGAACCATGGATTGCTATATTCTCTGGGTGGAGATCAAGAAAAAAAAAGGAGCACGGCTTGATCCCGCTGAAATCAAACAGTTTATAATTTTTATTGAAGGCATTATCCCCAGCAGGCGCGACATGCTCTATTCTAATGCCACGTTTAACCTTCACAAGGAATTTCATTGTGCACTCGCGAGCTTAAAGGCAGGTCTTGAGTTAGTGTTTATAATGGAGGAAGCCTGCCTTTTGAGAGAAAAACCATTCTCTCTGCAGTACGTGATTTCTTATGGTGACATTGAGGTTCCCAGGCGAAAAAGCATGTTCCGGGGTATAGTAGGGACTGGACTCGCACACGCTGACGTACTGATGCAAAGGCTAAGGGATTCGAAAACCGACCGTTTTTACGTGAGCATAAGAGATCTTGAAGAATCTGAATTCCTAAGAAAGCTGTTTGGATTTTACCAGAGTATTAGTGATGCCTGGCGGCCCGCAGACTATAAACTTGCAGCTGAACTACTCCTGTTTGATTATAAGTTTATTGCAAAAAGCACAGATAAAGATATTTCGGGTGTATGGAGACGCCACAAATCCCTGAACATCCGGGGATATCAAACCATCAAAGACCTGATCCTTAAAACTCCGGACCTGATTATAAAAAAGAAGAAGTCATGGTCTAATGAGCAACCACCAGCTTTTTAACTGCTGTAGTGCCGAAACTCCCGATGATTCTGTAAAGATATATCCCCGCTGGAAAGTCTGAAACATTGAATTGAACTGTTCCGGAGGCTGAAGTGATGGGAATCTCCTTCAAAAGAATGCCCCGGGTATCGAGAAGCTGGAAGCTGATGCTGGGCCCGGCACCGCTGCCGCTGGAGGCGCCCGGGAGAGGGTAGTTCACACCGGGCCCGGCCCTGCTGCCGCTGGAGGCGCCCGGGAGCTGGTATTTCACGCTGACCCCGGTGCTTGAAGGGTTGGGAACGGGGGCTGAGATAAAGCCCAGAACCGTGCCGGTGGGATCAATCATATTATAGGTCATGTCTATGACCGTCACTTTAAAGTCATCAAGGTAAAATCCATCTTTAACATATCCATTGCTGTTGGATCCGATTACGAATTTTACCAACATGTCCTTCCCGATCGTATTCTTCAGCACCACCCTGTCCTGCGACCAGTTCCTGTACCCGTCGTAAACGGGATAAGGAAAATCCTGCTCGGTGGAACCGTTGTTGGTGTACCTCGTCGACTGCTTGGTCCATGTGCTTCCATTGTCCAGAGAAGTAGTGAACTGGCAGTAGTCCATATTCTTCTCAAGGCTGTAACGTACCCAGTATTCGATCACTGCAACAGGCGATTGGAGGATTGTGATCTTGTTTTTCAGGGTCATGGTGTTATAGGTGTTGTTGGTATACGAACCGCTGGGGGAATCGGTGATGGAAAGGGCTGAAGAATGGGATGTTTTATTTGACGTATTCCAGTGAGCGGAAGTCCAGTTATTCATGGTATTGCAGCTGTCGCTGAGCAGCGTTGTCTCCCATCCGAAATATTTCTTGACGGTATCCCTGAACGTGGTCATGCCGTTATTGATCTGCCAGATATAGCGGTACGACTGACCGATCTGCAGTCCAGGCACCAGGGAATACCCAATGGAGTCGGTATATACTGTATGCTGTGCCGGATAATGGATTATTTTGGGAGGCCCAACGCTTACAAAAAGCAGGGAATCGAGTGGTTTTATGGTAATAGTATAGTCTGTACTGTCGGTCAGGCCCAGGCGTTTAAACTGGAAAGGGAAAAAGCCGTCGCGCCTGGAATTGATCACCGGGCCGAAATCGGTAATTTCCGCATAGGGTAGTGTGAGTTCGGCAGCCTGGAGGTTTGCATACATATTTTCTTCAGCCAGGGGAACGATGCGGTCGGGTGCGGGCCAGAAGCCGTCGCTGTTGTTCCCGGTTTCTGTGGTAAAACAAATGATCCTCGGCTTGAGTATGGAATCTCCGTATTCCCAGTCCATGGCATCGCCGTTGGTATTGTACAAAACTAGACCCGCCGGACCACACACATATCCGTTTTCCGCCATCATATGTTCAGTAAATGCATATTCGGTAAGGCTGTCGGGTGTGACTTCAGTTACATAGCACCAGGGATAAAGGGTTTCATTGGCATACGTATGATAATTGTACGCGAATTTGAATTTCTTGTCAACACAGAATTCACGGAAATCCTGGGTTTCAAATTCTGAAAAGGCGGACGGCCCCCGGTAAGTTTCCGACCAGGGATCGGGCGATGAACCATAATTATCATATCCCCACTTATATCCGAAGTTACGGTTCAGGTCAACCCCGTATTCACCGCTGCCGTTGTTTCTGCGGTTTTTGCGCCACATCCCGCCACCGGCGGGGTCTGTAATATAATTATACATGAAGCCATCAGGGTTCATGACCGGAATAAAATACAGTTCCAGGTTATCGACCAGGTATTTCACCTCTTCATTGGTAGTGTAGTTTTCGAGCAGATACCACATGAAAAACATCATCTGCTGCATCCCCATGGGTTCACGGGCATGAGTAAGAGAGTTATACTGAATTTTAGGTTTATTGGTATTCTGGTCAGGGGTATTGGATATCCTTACACAATAAACATCACGACCTTCGATCGTCTGCTGGCTGCCCACGGCCGTTTTCTGACTGATCAGTGCGGGATAAAACAGACGCATGCTGTCGAGTTCATTCAGCACCTGTATGGGTGAATAATACCCTCCCATCGACCCCAGTTCGAAATGCATGGGGACTGGGTATTGTATAAAATCTGTATTTTTCGTGCGGATCTTCCGGTTGATCTCTTTTACATCCTGTTCTGCAGATTTATTGCGTTCCCTGATGAACTTCGAATAATCGCCGATGATGATATCGATGCTGTAGTCCGCGTTTTTCAGTTTCATGACTTCCCCGGCCGAAAGCACGGTCTCCCAGATGCCATTACGGTAAGTTCCATCATCCACGGCAATGCCTAGCGATGCGATGGTTACAATACGTTCGGGTAAAGCATGAACTTTGACCTGCTGGTATGTCTGAGCGTGAAGCAGACAGGGAAGAAGCAGGAGGGCGGGGAGAAGGAGAAGTGAGTGTTTCATGGTATCAGATATCTGATATTTATGCAAAGATCGGAAAATAATTGTCCTCAACCCTATCACTTTTCAACACTTGGCGGATTAAGAAGAAAATAAAGTACTTTTGTTTCACTTAAAATTTTACAATTATGGCAGCTGGAATCAACAAAGTGATTTTGGTAGGAAATCTCGGGAGGGATCCTGAGGTTCAGAGGTTCGAAAATGGAGTGAAGAAAGCAAGCTTCTCTCTCGCGACGACTGAGCAGTACAAGGGCAAGGACGGTGAAAAGGCGTCCCATACCGAGTGGCATAATATCGTTCTGTGGAGAGGGCTGGCTGAAGTCGCCGAAAACTACCTGAAGAAGGGAAATACCATTTACGTGGAGGGCCGCATCCGTAAACGGGAATATGAAGATAAAGACGGCGTGAAAAAGTTCATCTACGAGATCATGGGCGATGTGATGCAGATGCTCGGTGGCGGTGGCGGTGGCGGTCGTCGCGAAGAAGGCAGCGCACACGTCCCGGCCGAAAAAGAGGAATCGTTTGTAGCTCCTACACCAGAGGATGATCTTCCCTTTTAAATGGTGAAATGGTGAAATGGTGAAATGGTGAAATTATTGTAAGCAAAATTTCGCTACTTATTTCGCCATTTCGCTATTTGCTTTTTCACCATTTCACCATTTCACCATTTCACCATTTCACCATTTCACCATTTCACCATTTCACCATTTCACCATTTCACCATTTCACCATTTCACCATTTCACCATTTTATTTTTCACCATTTCACCATTTTGTAAAATTGAAACACCTCGCGTTATTCCTTCTCCTCGCATCGGCGATATGCTCTTGCAACTCCGACTTCACCCCGAAGCCGAGGGGGTATTTCAGAATTGACCTTCCGCAGAAAACATACCAGAAATTTGACACAAACTTTCCGTTTTCCTTCGAATACCCGGTTTACGCCAAGATCGTGAAGGACAGTTCGCGTATGGGAGAGCCTTACTGGTTTAATATTGTGTATAAGCCGTTTAATGCCCAGCTGCATTTCAGCTATAAGGTCATCCATGGCAACCTCAAAAAGTATCTCGACGATTCGAGGACCCTGGTGAACAAGCATATCCCCAAGGCCAACGCGATTCAGCAAAGGGAGTATCTGGATCCGGCAAACAAGGTGTACGGCCTGGTATTCGACATCAAAGGCTCGGATGCGGCTTCCACTTACCAGTTTTATCTTACCGACAGCGTGGCGAAGTTCGTGAGAGGGGCGCTGTATTTCAACCTGGTCCCAAATAACGATTCGCTACTGCCCGTGATCGGTTTTCTCAAGGAAGACATTCAGCATATGATCGCGACGTTTCGCTGGAAGGATATCAGATAAACAACGGCATGACCAGCAGCGTCAGCGAAAGTGCGATGAGAATTCCCACTGCACCCCATCCTATAATATTATTCCAGAGTCCGTTCACGTGTTCTCCCATGATCTTTTTGTTGTTGACAAGCAGCATCATGCATACCAGAACCACCGGCAGGAAGATCCCGTTGAGTACCTGCGAATAAATGGAAATACCGATGAGGGGGGCATTTGGCATAAGGATAATAATGACGGCGATGGTGATGATGAGGGTATAAAGGAAGTAAAATTCGGGGGCTTCTTTCCATTTCTTGTCGATACCGGCTTCGAACCCGAAGGCTTCGCAAACGTAGAAGGATGTCGCGATGGGGAGTATGGTCGCTGAAAAGATCGAGGCCACGTAGAGTCCGAAGGCAAAAAGTATATGTGAAAGCTTTCCGGCCAGAGGTTCCAGCGCCATAGCCGCATCTTTGGCCTCGTTGATCACGATGCCTTTGACATGCAGTGTCGACGCGCAGGCCACGATGATAAAGAAGGCTACTACAACGGTCACTATGCAACCGATCACGATATCCAGCAGCGTGTAGCCATAATCTTTCATCTTCAGTCCTTTTTCAATCACCGACGACTGCATGTAGAACTGCATCCACGGGGCTATGGTTGTGCCGATAACACCGATTACCAGGGCTACTGATTTCGGATTCATTTCCATGGATGGGCGGACGACAGCCTGCCCGATTTCATGCCAGTCGGGTTTTCCAAGGAGTGCAGACACAACGTAAACAAGAAGGGACGCGCTGAACAGCAGAAATATCCGTTCGGCTATGGAATAGCTTCCTTTCACTACCAGGAACCAGACCATAACCGCCGACAGCGGGACGGCTATGTATTTGGATATGCCAAAGATCTCCATCGATCCGGCGACACCCGCGAATTCAGTGGTTGTATTCCCGATATCCGCAATCAGCAGTCCGGCGAAAATAAAAAATGTAACCTTAACGCCAGCGCTTTCCCGGATGAGGTCAGCAAGTCCCTTTCCGGTAACAATACCCATGCGGGCGTTCATCTCCTGTACCACCACCAGCACTATGAATGCCGGGATGAGTGTCCAGATGAGCTGATAACCATACAAAGCCCCTGCTACCGAGTAGGTGGTGATGCCGCCCGCGTCATTGTCGACGCTGCCGGTGATGATGCCCGGACCCAGAATAGCAAAGAAAAGAGCCATCCTTTTCCACCAGGACCGTTGCAGGTTAAATGTTGCCATATCCGGTGTATTTACCTGGTTTTACGTTTGTTGAGCAGATCTTCAACGATATCTTCAATCACAACAACCCCTTCCATTTCCTGGGAACGGTTGATCACCGGGACGGCCAGCAGATTATATTTAGAGATGATTTCGGCCAGGGAGTCTATATCGTCATCATCGAATACCGTGACAGGATTGCGTTTCATGATCTGGCCGAGGGTAAGAAGATGATCTGAAATTACCAGTTCGCCAAGGGAGATGGAGGCAATGAGTTTGTCTTTTTTGTCGACGACGAAAATAGAATAGATATATGAGGGCTCTGGTTTTTCCTTGCGCAGGGCTCTGAAGGTCTCTTCTATCGTGAGTTCCGGAGGGAAAGTCATGTAGTCGGTACTCATGATGGAACCCACTGCTTTATCTCGATATTCAAGTAGTTCGCGCACTTCCTTCGAGCTCTCGTGCTCCATTTCATTCAGAAGTTCCTCGGCTTTTTTAACCCCCAGCTCATCGATAATATCGGCCACTTCGTCGGCCGGCATTTTCTCAAGAACGTCGGCGACCTTCTCAACAGGCAAGCTCTCCACAATATGCGCCTGGACGTCGGGTTCAAGTTCCTCAAGAACGTCGGCCGCTTTTTCATCATCAAGGGTAGAGAATACGTACGTACGCGATGCCTTGTCGAGGTCTTCTATGATATCAGCCAGGTCGGAAGGATGCAGGGTATTCAGCTTTGACGAGGGTTTGGAGAGCTTGATGCTTGACTTTGAAAAATCTACCGCCTCGATATCGTCCCAGAGGATCATTTTCGACGGAAGGTCCATCCCCATACTGTCCATAAACGAAGCAATGGAATGAAGTACACCCAGCCTTCTGAAAAGGCCTTCAACACCAACATCCACCGCAAGTGCATAGGTCCCCGAAGGGATCATAACCATTCGTATATCGTTCACCCGAACAAGCTTTCTGCCTTCCAGGTCTACGATCTGTTTATCGAGGATGTTCTCGTTAAGCCAGATACAGTTCAGGAGGTTTTGAGTACTCAGCTCTTTAAGGTCTTTGCTGATGAGCTGGAGTTTTCCTTTGTATTTTCTGATTTCGAAATTCTGAAACTCGAATGATTTAAGTTCATTGCCCTGCTTGACCCTGATGGCGATCACACGTGGCCTCTGGGGTTCCAATGATTCATGTGATTCCATGGACCAGGCACGTACATCGATCAGAAAATCCCTGATCTTTCCAAGGGGTTCGCCTGCAGGATCAAAGAACATCCGGCCGGCAAACTGGCTGAAATAGAATGTGGTTTGTGAGGTCATTGGTACATCCTCCATAAACTTAGTATAATCCGGAAGGTGCAGCAAAGGTAGGACCTTTCGGGGTGAAAATTGCAAATTAAATGGCGAAATGGTGAAATGGCGAAATGGTGAAATGGTGAAATGGTGAAATGGTGAAATGGCGAAATGGCGAAATATCTGATATTATTACTACATTTACATCCACATCAGTGAGTATGAAACATCCTGCATCCCGCATCCTGCATCTTGCATCCCGCATCCTGCATCCTGCATCCCGCATCCTGCATCTTGCATCCCGCATCCTGCATCTTGCATCCCGCATCCTGCATCTTGCATCCCGCATCCTGCATCTTGCATCCCGCATCCTGCATCTTGCATCCCGCATCCCGCATCCCGCATCCTGCATCCTGTATCTTTTACTCCTCACGGTTCCGGCCGTCGCTGAATCCGGACTGAAGAAGGATTACAGCGTGCGTAACTGGACCAGCGACAATGGCCTGCCGGTGAGCAGCATCCGGGCTATCACACAGACCCCCGACGGATTTATCTGGCTTGCCACTGAAGAAGGACTCGCGAGGTTCGACGGAAACAGCTTTTATACTTTCAATCCTTCGAATACTGCTGCCTTCTCTGATAAAGATGTGCAAAGCCTGTATCTCTTCCGCGACTCTTCGATGGTGGTCGGGTTTTACCACGGCGACATCCTCAGTTATAAAAAACTACGTTTTACACGTCTCTTCGACCGTGAGCTGAACTGGATCAAATGTGTGCTTTCGATGGCCGACGATCCCGGCAAAGGCCTGTGGTTCGGCACAGACGGCATTGGGCTAGGGCATCTCGGCTTCGACGGTCAGATGACTTTTCTCACCGACAAGAACGGCCTTCCGAACACTTATATACAGACTCTGCTCACCGCCCGCGACTCCTCGCTCTGGATCGGCACCCGCTTCGGCCTCTGTCGCCTGAAAAACGGCCTTATAAAAGTGTATTCCACCCGCGACGGTTTATCGCATAACGACATCCGTTCGCTGTGTTTCGATGCTGGCGGAAACCTCTGGATCGGAACCAACGGCGGGGGAATCAATATCTTCAGCCAGGAAAAATTCAGCCGGTATACAGCCTTCAGCAAAACCTTCAGCCAGAACATTCTTGCCCTCTACAGAGATTATGTTGGCGGTATCTGGGTGGGCACCAACAGCGGGCTCTTCCTGGTAAAAGACGGAAAAATCAGCGGTATCACCTCTTCTGAAGGGCTTTCTGGAAATGTGATCCCGACTATTTTCGAAGACCGGGAACATACGATCTGGGTGGGAACCGAGGGCAGCGGTTTGAATGCACTTCGTAAAAGGATCATAAAATTATATACTGAGGATGACGGATTAAGCGACCAGACGATAGGCCCCGTGATCAAGGGTCCTGGCGGAATTGTGTTCATCGGGACCAGCAAAGGAGCCGTAAACGCGATCTCATCCGCAGGTATTCAAAAACTTGAGAAAAAAATCGGCCTGCCTGCGATGCCCATAAACAGCCTGGCTTACGACAGTTCCGGCATGCTCTGGATCGGTACCGACGGGGCAGGGATTTTCGGTTACCGGGCCGATAAAATTATTCATCTGACCACGGCGGATGGCCTTGCATCGGATGTGATACGGGCCCTGTATATCGACCGTGAAGGGAAACTCTGGGCGGGCACGGAAAACGCCGGGATCAATGTGCTGTTTAACGGAAAGATCGAATGTTACAACGCTAAATCGGGGCTGTCGAACGAGCAGGTAATTTGTTTTCTGGAGGACGGCAAAGGGCGGATGCTGGCGGGCACCAGCGGGGGGGGTATCAATATCATTGATCGCGGAAAGATCAAATGGCTCACTACCGAGACGGGAATGCCCGACAATGCTATCCTTTCACTGTACAAGGATGAGGACGGGATGGTCTGGGCGGGCTGCGCGCATGGCGGACTGGTACTGCTTGAAAATGATTCGGCCTATATCTTCAATACCAACGACGGACTGTATTCCGACGGCATACTGCAGATACTGGGCGACAATAAAGGCAGGCTATGGATGACTTCGAACAAAGGAATTTTCTCGGTTTCCCGTAACGAACTCATCGCTTTTCACGACAATAAAGGCGATATCTTACACCCGGTGGTTTTCGGAAAGCCTGAAGGGATGGCCACTTCAGAGTGCAGCGGAAGGGTTTTTCCGGCCGGATGCATCGATGGGAATAATCATCTGTGGATCCCTACTCCCCGGGGGCTGGCTATGCTCGACGCCGACAATACCTCGCCCTTTTTAGCCAGGCTCACCGTGCAGCTTACCCGGGTTCTTGTCAACAATGCCGAAACTGATCCTCTAGCTCCCCTGGTTCTGGATCCAGGTACGGTGGATCTCGAGTTCGATTATACTTCGCCTTCATTCCTGAGTCCAGAGAAGATACAATATAAATATATGCTCGTGGGCTTTGATCATTTTTGGATCAATGCCGGAAACCGCCGTCAGGCCTATTATACACATGTGCCTCCGGGCAATTACGTGTTCAAGGTGATGGCTTTGGGGCATAATGGCTGGTGGACTAATGAGCAGCGGCTGTTCGTGATGAAAATACAGCCTTATTTTTACCGGACTTCCTGGTTTGTTCTCCCTGTGGCCTTCGTGCTTCTTTTGCTTTTATGGCTCTTTATAAGTGCGAGGATCAGAAAATCGCGGGAGAAAATGCTGAGGCGGCTGGTCGACGAGAGGACCCGCGATCTGGAAGAGGAGATTGAACTGCGGAAATCGGCACAGGACGAGTCTAACTCGGCCCGGGTGAAGATAGAGGAATCGGACCGTCTGAAATCTTCCCTCATCACTTTTATGAACCAGAGTTTTCGTTCTCCGGTAAACAGCATCATGGGCTTCAGCGAACTGATGATGAAGGACGAGCAGCAAAGCGGGCAGAAAGAAATGCCCGGATATATTCATGATTCGGGCGAACAGATGCTGAAAGTGCTGGATTCGGTAATGGTCGTTGCACGCATCGGCGCTGACGAAAACAGCCAGGAGCACGTGATGGATGTGCTGCCCCTGCTTGAACGTTCTCTTAAACCTCAGTTACACTCACCGGAAGCTGATAACATCACACCGGTTCAGGTTGTACATCATGCCCCGCGTTCTGGAGGCGATCAGTACCGCATACTACTCGTTGAGGATAACGCCATTAACGCGGAGCTTGTAAAAACCTATCTCAGCGGGAAATATGAGCTTGATATCGCTTCCACCGCCGAAACTGCGCTGATAATGGCTCCCGAGGGACTATATGATGTGATCCTTATGGATATCAACCTGGGCCCCGGCATGGACGGAATACAAGCCACCCGGGAGATCAGAAAACTAACAGGTTATGCCGAAGTCCCCGTGATTGCAGTAACGGGCTTCACCATGGCCGGTATGAAAGAAAAGATTATGGATGGAGGAGCCTCGTATTTCCTGGCAAAGCCATTCGGTAAAAATAGCCTCGTGGATCTGCTGGTAACAGTGCTGCCAGAGGAAGGAAGGACTGATGACTGATGGCAGATATCAGATTTTTCACCATTTCACCATTTCACCATTTAACAATCCATGTCCACCTTCAGCATCCTCGTCCCTACCTATAATCATGAGCAGTTTATCGACGACTGTATCCGCTCGGTAGTTGCCCAGACCTTTACTGATTGGGAAATGATCGTGCTCGACGACGGGAGTCCCGACGGAACTGGCGCTCTGGTGAGGGAATGGGCTAAATCGGAGCTGAGGATCACCTACATCCGCCAGTCCAACAAAGGGATCTTCAGGCTGTTCGAAACCAATAATTACGGACTGGGGATATCCAAAGGAAAATATATTTGTATTCTTGAGGGGGATGATTACTGGGAAAAGGATAAGCTGCAAAAACAGTTCAATGCCCTGGAAAGTCACCCTGAAGTGGTTCTCTGCTGGGGGAAAGTCAATGCCTTTTCATCCGAGACCAAAAAAATTCACACTATACTTCCCATGGTGGGCAGCACCGTCCCATTCTCATGGAACAATAATCCCTCAGGTAATATTTTAAACAATCTGTGTCTCGATAATTTCATTCCTTCGGTAACTATAACGATGCGAAGAACGGCTCTTGAAGAGATCGGCGGGTTCCAGGAACTGCAGGGATTTCCCGCAACAGATCTGCCCACGGTTCTAAAACTGGCAACCATGGGGCCGTTTTATTTCTGTAATGAGATCCTTGCCAATTACAGGATACAGAGCAACCAGATCACAAAAGTATATTCTATCAAATTACTGGAACAAAGAATACAGTTCATCCACGGGTTTATCGCTTCCCTGCCTCCCGTGATAAAACAACAGCTTATGCTGACGACCCCGCAACTGGACCGGCATTTCAGAAAGACCCGGCTGATAACCCGTGTTGTTTCGGGCCGTCACAAGCTCATCCGCCAGGAATATAAAGAAGCAAGAAAAGATTTTCTTGCCGCCCTCGAAACCCGATCAGCTTTACTCCCCGCCTGGAGGCTTGCGGCATTCGCCGGACTGGTTTTCGGCCTCTTCCACCGCAACATGGAAGGATTGCTGCAGGTCCTGGGTAAGACGGGATACCGGTAAGGCGCTTCGCACCGATAACAGATATCGGATAACGGATGTCGGATAACAGATGTCGGATAACAGATGACTGAATTTTGTATTTTTGACTTTTTAAAATCGATTGCATGAAAATTATCGCTCAGCCTGTCATCTTATCTGAACTTTGGGAAAACCGGGAGGTTGATTTTACTGAAATGATGAAAATTGTTGTTGATGTGAAGCAGGAGATTCTCGCTATCGATGCTGAAATGCATGCTGATCTCGAACAGGATTTGCTGGCCGAAGGGAGTCAGCAACAGGATCTCTGGGGCGCAAACATCTATCCTTTAAAAGAAGCGGATGATCGGTTAGAATACACATCTTTCATTAATATAAGGCCTTCACTGGGAAACAGTTCCATGGAGGTCATTGATCCCGGCATCAGAAATAAAATTGCTGCAATCGCAGATCATTTGCTGATATGATTCGAGAGTCGTACATCGTAATTCGTACATCGTACATCGTACTTTATACATCGTAATTCGTAAATCGTAATTCGTAAATCGTAAATCAAAGTGTATCCCCTCGTCTATCATAAAACCCTTACCACCGAAAAGTGGAACTCATATCCCCGCTTTCAGCAAATCCTGATGATTGCAAATGAGATGAACCGTGCGCAGAATGCACTGCTGAAAAACGACACTCAAAACGCCATACATGCCTGGGAACGCGCATTTGAACTGACAGATCTTACAATCAACGACTCCAGTAATGTCAGATATTTAAAGGAGCTCCTTCGCTTCAGGGAATTATCGGGGGAATTGTTCCTGAACCCCGATGCCGATTTCAGCAAGGCACTTATGAATGCACTGATAAGCCTGGACCCGAAAGCCTGGAATATGTTGAGATATCAGATATCTGCCATCAGTAATCAGTAGTCCTCCAGATACTTTTCGATGATCCTGTGGACCGGCAAATCATTGAACTTGCTCCGAAGGATATATGTACCGAATTTTTCGGAGGGCTTTTCGATTTCGAGGGTGTAAAACCTGGCGGTGATCTTTAGATGGCTCAGAAGATGACTGACTTGCGTAGATTGTCCCAGTACCTTTACCTTGCTCGCCCCGAAAAACTGTCGCCATTCGGGGGTGTTCATCAGCCTTTGCAGGTTTACTGTTTTTGAAGTTTCAATCAGCGGAAATTCGTACAAGCCCTTCCAGATATCATTTCCTGTACGTTTCCTGAAAAATAATCCCTTTTTCCCTCTTACGCTAATCACCAGGTAATTGAAATACCTGGGCTTCAGAGGTTGCTGCTGTTTTTTTAGCGGAAGTTTTTCGACCATCCCGAATTTCAGCGCGTAACAGCTGTCGTTGAAAATGCAGTTATTGCACTGCGGATTACGTGGCACGCAATATGTTGCGCCGAATTCGATCATTGCCTGGTTGAACGTGCCGGATGTCGGATGCGGGATATGGGATACGGGATGCAAGATATCCTGCATCCTGCATCCTGCATCTTGTAACCTGCATCCTGCATCCTGAATCTGTTCCATCAAACCATTCAGCACCTCCATGATCTCCTTCTTCACAGCAGCCTCATCAACCGGCCCGGTGATCCCGAAATGGCGGGTTATGAAACGAATCACATTTCCATCCATTACAGGGTGGGGAAGACCGAAGCAGACTGAAGCAATCGCTGCAGCAGTGTAATCTCCAATCCCCTTTAATGCCCGGAGTCTGTCATAGGTTTCGGGAAATATTCCGTTATACTTTTCAACGATGTCATTTGCCGTGGAATGCAGATTGCGTGCCCTCGAATAATAACCCAGCCCCTGCCATTGTTTCAACACCTCATCCTCAGTGGCCACGGCGAGGTCCTGAACCGTGGGAAAGACATCAGCGAACTTGTTATAATAAGGAACTCCCTGTTCAATGCGGGTTTGCTGCATAATGATCTCCGAAAGCCAGATCAGATAGGGATCGGTCGTCCGCCGAAAAGGAAAATCCCGGGCATTTGCCTTGTACCATTTAAAAAGCTTGTTCAGGAAATCATTCATAGAGTTGCAAAAGTACGATAAGTAGTGAAACGGTGAGCCATGAGCCGTGACACGTGACACGTGACACGTGGTACGTGCTTCGTACATCTGTCCTTCGGCCCCGCATCTTCCACATCTTCACGCCGATTTGAAAAATATATTTCCCTTTACCCCTTGTTTTCCTAAAAAAGTCCTATATTTGCAAACCCATTCCGGGATCAATCAAAAACATTCAGTATTAAATATATATAAACAAATCATCAGGTAAAATGACAAAAGCAGAAATTGTAGCAGAAATTGCTAACAAGACCGGAATCGAGAAGGTCGCTGTCCAGGCTTCGGTCGAAGCCTTTATGGAAACCATTAAAACTTCCATGATAACCGGCCAGAATGTTTATCTTAGGGGATTCGGCAGTTTCATTATCAAGAAACGCGCAGAGAAAACAGGAAGAAATATTTCAAAGAACACCACCTTGATTATTCCCGCCCACAACATTCCTTCTTTCAAACCTGCCAAGACCTTTGTGACCAAGGTGAAAAGTCACGTCAAGGCTAAGTAAGCAAATTTATAAACAGGATATGCCGAGCGGAAAGAAACGTAAAAGACATAAGATGGCCACACACAAGCGTAAAAAACGCTTGCGTAAGAACCGGCACAAGAAGAAGTAACGCATGCAATTCGCATGGGCCTTCCCTGCTACAATTCCTATGTTCCTTACAATTCCCGGATCTCATCCGGCCTTTGTAATCAATCTACTATATAAGTGAACAAGGAACTCATCATCAACTCGACTTCATCGGAAGTCGAAATCGCCCTTCTGGAAGACAAGCTCCTTGTTGAGCTGAATAAGGAAAAGTCAAACAACGAGTATTCCGTAGGTGATATTTATTTGGGCCGGATCAAGAAGATCATGCCAGGGCTGAATGCGGCTTTCGTCGACGTGGGTTACGAGAAGGATGCATTCCTTCATTACCTCGACCTTGGTCCCCAGGTTCAGTCCTTACTTAAATACATCAGACAGGCACAGTCGGGCAACGCACAGAATTTTAATTTAGGTGATTTTGTTTTTGAACCCGAGATTCTCAAGACGGGCAAGATAAATCACGTACTGAAATCCGGTTCGAACATCCTGATTCAGATCGCCAAGGAACCTATCTCTACCAAAGGCCCGAGGGTATCTTCGGAACTTGCGTTTGCAGGCAGGTATCTGGTGCTGATTCCCTTTTCCGACAAAATTTCTGTTTCTCAAAAGATTAAGTCGGCGGAAGAGCGTAATCGGTTAAAACGACTTATTACCAGTATCAAGCCAAAAAATTGCGGGGTGATCATCCGCACGGTAGCCGAGAACAAGCTGGTGGCCGACCTCGATGCCGACCTCAGGTCTTTATACAAGCGTTGGGAGTCCATCTCACAAAAACTGGTTGCCGCCAAGCCACCGGTAAAAATCATTGGCGAAATTGACCGTACTTCGGCTATCCTCAGGGACGCCCTCAACGAATCGTTTAACAATATCGTGGTGAACGATGCTACCCTGTTCGAGGAGATCAAAGCCTATATTGGCAAGATCTTTCCCGACAAGATAGGCATTGTAAAGCTTCATTCGGGCAAGACGCCGATCTTCGAACAATATGGTATTGATAAGCAGATCAAGGGCACTTTCGGGAAGACCGTTACGATCAAAAGCGGAACGTATCTGGTAATAGAACATACCGAAGCACTTCATGTGATCGATATTAATAGCGGGCATCGTGTGAACCAGGACCAGAACCAGGAAATGAATGCCCTGGAAACCAACCTGGAAGCCGCCGCGGAAGTCGCCCGTCAGCTTCGGCTGCGCGATATGGGCGGCATCATCGTGATCGACTTTATCGACATGACCCTGGGGCAGAACCGACGCAAGCTGTTCGATAAGCTCAGGGATGAGATGAAAAGAGACCGTGCCAAGCACAGCATCCTTCCCCCAAGCAAATTCGGACTAGTACAGATCACCCGGCAGAGGGTACGTCCCGAAATGAACGTGCAGATTCTCGAGAAATGCTCGGCTTGCGACGGAACAGGAGAAATACGTCCCAGTATCCTGCTTACCGACGAGATCGAGAACAACCTCAGTTACCTCGTTCGCGAACAAAACGAAAAAGACCTTACCCTTATCGTCCATCCCTTCGTACATGCATTCCTCGTCAAAGGGTTCTTCAAAAACGAACTTTCGAAATGGAAAAGCAAATACAAGGTTAAACTCAAACTCGAACCCCAGAACTCATACCATTTTCTCGAATACCATTTTTATAATAAGAATGGGGACGAGATAAAGATGTAATTTAATGGACGATGTACAATGTACGATGTACGATTAAAGAGTCCTTCGTACATCGTACATCGTAAATCGTACATTCCATGATCATGCAAACCGTAGTTAGCGGAATCCGCCCCACCGGCAACCTACATCTGGGCAATTACTTCGGCGCCCTGAAGAACTTCGTAAGGATGCAGCAGGAGAATAACTGCTATTTCTTTATTGCGGATTATCACTCCCTTACCACCCATCCTACTCCCGCCGATCTTCACGGAAATGTGAAAACCGTGCTGGCTGAATTCCTCGCTGCCGGACTCGACCCTGAAAAAGCCACCATATATATACAGAGCGACCTTCCCGAAACAGCTGAGCTCTACCTGCTGCTGAATATGAACGCTTACATCGGCGAGCTGGAACGCTGTACTTCTTTCAAAGACAAGATACGCACCCAGCCGCAGAATGTGAATGCCGGATTGCTTACCTATCCTACGCTGATGGCTGCGGATATCATTATCCACAGGGCACACAAGGTACCCGTGGGCAAGGACCAGGAACAACATCTCGAGATGACCCGTACCTTTGCGAACCGTTTTAACCGCATGTACAAGGTGGAGTTCTTCCCTGAGCCACAGGCCTTTAACTTCGGCGAAGAGCTTGTCAAAATACCCGGACTGGATGGTTCCCTTAAGATGTCCAAGTCAGACAATGAAAATTCAGCGATCTTTTTAGCTGATGCCCCGGAAGTCATCCGCAAGAAAGTAATGAGGGCAACAACCGATACAGGCCCTACCGAACCAGATTCGCCCAAGCCACAGGCAGTTCAGAACCTGTTCACCCTGATGGAGGATTTTTCGACCAAAGAAGCATACGATCATTTCAACGGATTGTACAACAGCTGCCAGATCCGTTACGGGGATATGAAAAAGCAACTGGCCGAGGATATCATTAAATTCACAACCCCCATCCGCGAGGAGATCCTCAGGATCAAATCCGACGAAGCTTACATCAGTAAGGTCGCCCGGCTCGGAGCTGAAAAAGCACATGCCAGCGCCTCGCAAACCATCTCTGAGGTTCGGGAAATCATAGGGTTCAGAAGCTTTTGATTATCGAATATTGATCAAGGAATATTGAATGTTGAAGTTAGTGAACCATGAAACACCTGAAACTTCGGCTTCTGCTGCTTTCCCTCGCTTCCGGATTGCTCTTTTCCCTTGCCTGGCCTGAGAAAGGAGTTCCGGTCTTGTTGTTTATTGCTTTTGTCCCTTTACTGCGGATGGAGGAGCTTATCAGCTCAAACCGTGAGAAATTTAACCGGTTCTCGGTGTTTTTCTGGTCGTATCCCGGTTTCTTCCTGTGGAATTTGCTTACTACCTGGTGGATAGTGAATTCAACCGGACAGGGCGCTGCCATGGCCGTTTTGCTCAACGCCATGTTCATGAGTATTGTGTTCGCCTTTTTCAGCGGAACAAAGCGCAGGCTGAACAGCAGACCCGCCGGATACCTGGCCCTGGTCTGTTACTGGGTGATGTTTGAATACCTTCACCTGAACTGGGACCTGAACTGGCCCTGGCTTAACCTCGGAAACGGCTTTGCTTCCTATTCTCACTGGGTACAGTGGTACGAATATACCGGGGCGTTCGGGGGAACGGTGTGGGTGCTGGTAGCGAATGTGATGATTTTTTCCATTTTAAATGGTGAAATGGTGAATCGCCATTTCACCATTTTACTTACTATCCTTCTCCCCATCGCCTTCTCCTACCTCCTCTACTACACTTATAAAGAGAAGGCATGGCCCGTCAACGCTGTGATTGTTCAGCCCAACATCGATCCGTATTCCGAGCAGTATGTTCTGCCGCCACAGCAGGTTTTAGGAAGGATCATGAGTATCGCGGGAACCGCTCTTGATTCCTCGACCAATATCCTGGTGACTCCCGAATCGGCGCTTCAGCAGGAAATGTGGGAGAATGAGTTGGAAACTTTTGAGAGTATTAAACTGGCGAGACAGATTATAACAAAGTATCCTGGGCTGAATATTATTCTCGGGGGGACTACTTTTTACGCTTTCAGACCGGACGAGAAAATTCCGCATACCGCCCGGAAGTTCACTCAGGAGGACCGCTGGTACAACAGGTATAACGCGGCGATCATGGTGAACAGCCATCCGCAGATACAGACCTATCATAAATCAAAACTCACGCCGGGAGTTGAGATTCTGCCCTCATATAACGGATTCAAATGGCTTGAAAAATATGCTATCGACCTCGGCGGAATTGTCGGAAGCCTCGGCACCGACTCGGTTCGTAAGGTTCTTCAGGTTGTGAGCATGCCCCCGGTGGCGGCTTGTATCTGCTATGAATCGATTTTCGGGGAATTTTTTGCCGAATTCGTCAGGAATGGCGCCCAGGTGATGTGTATTATCACCAACGACGGATGGTGGGGTAATACCGCCGGGCACAGACAGCATTTTTCTTTTGCCCATCTGCGTGCTATCGAGACCCGCCGAAGTATTCTCCGATCGGCCAATACCGGGATTTCGGCCGTGATCGACCAAAGGGGCGATGCGCATCAGCAGACGAAATACTGGGTCCCGGCGGTGATCAAAACCACTGTTAATGCAAATGATAAAATAACTTTCTACACCGCACATGGCGATTACATCGCGTTCTGGCTTTCGTGGCTCGGCGGATTGCTTTACCTTGGGTCTCTGGGAGTATGGGTCATGAGGAAACGTATCTGATATCAGATATAGAAAACCTAAAACTATGAAAAATATTCTTCTCATTTCAATATTCGCGCTGAGTCTGGTTTGCTGCAATAATCCGTCTCAACGGGGCAAATCGGCGGCTGCAGACTCGGCGGCATCGGCCACGCCCAGGGTTGACGTGCCTTCGTTCAACAAAGATTCGGCTTATGCTTATGTTGTTGCGCAGCTTGCTTTCGGCCCCAGGGTTCCGGGTTCGCCTGCGCATGAAAAATGCGCTGAATACATCACAACGAAGCTTCAGTCATGGTGCAAGGATGTGATCGTTCAGAAATGCAGGATGGCTGCATATAACGGTAAGATGCTGGATGGGAAGAACATCATCGCCTCCTGGAAACCCGAATTAAAAAACCGTATCGTCCTTTGCTCGCATTGGGAGTCAAGGCCCTGGGCCGATCATGATCCGGATCCGAAGCTGCGCCGCCAGCCTGTGGATGCCGCCAACGACGGCGCCAGCGGGGTGGGTATTCTGATGGAAGCCGCCAGACAGTTCAGCATCAAAGAACCCACGATCGGTATCGATATTGTATTGTTTGACCTGGAAGATTATGGTCCTCCCCAGGATGTAAGCCAGGGTGACGATAAATGGTGGGGGCTGGGATCACAGTACTGGGCCCAGAACCCGCATAAACAGGGGTATTCGGCAAGATATGGCATCCTTCTCGATATGGTCGGCGCCCAGGGTGCGACCTTCCTGCTTGAAGGCTTTTCACAGCAGAATGCAGGGGATATCCAGCAAAAGATCTGGGATACCGGCAACCGTATAGGCTATTCATCGTTCTTCCTCTACGAAAAAGGAGGTTTTGTGACCGACGACCATATTTTCATCATGAAGTACATGAACATCCCTGTGGTTGACCTGATTCAACTTGACAAGAGCACCGAGTCGGGATTTAATTCTACATGGCATACCACCCACGACAATCTCGCTTCCATCGATGCAAACACACTTAAGGCTGTAGGTCAGACGGTGCTTACAGTAGTTTACGAAGAAGAGTAATTTACTTCTGCTCTTACTTTGCAGCTCTCAGCTACGGAACTATTACGACCCACCATCGGCTTGCTTCCTAAGCCAGGTCAGCCGTTCGGTACTATGTTTGTCTCTTTTATAATGGGATAACCACTTAGTGAAGTCTAATTGAAGCGAAACATCTCACACAAGCTGCCTTGGGTGTTAAGGAGCGAATTACCCTTTAGAGTAAAATCTGGTAAATCATTCATGAGTGACGCAAACACCCCAGCAGCGGTGTGAGGATGTGAGCTAATGTAGGTCGCAGTAGTTTCGTAGCTGAGGGGTGCAGGGTCAGCGATGAAGCAGTAATGCAGAGATGCCAGCGCTAAAGCAGCTCATTCGCAAGATTCGCGAGATCGGAGCGTTCGCCTTTCTCGAGCTTAATATGAGCATACAGGGGATGATGCTTGATCTTGTCGATGAGCGTCGACAGCCCGTTCGACTGTGCATCGAGATAAGGCGTATCGATCTGGTGGATATCGCCCGTGAAAATGATCTTGGTGTTTTCCCCGGCCCGGGTAATGATGGTCTTGATCTCGTGAGGCGTCAGGTTCTGGGCCTCATCCACGATAAAGCATACGTTTGAAATACTTCGTCCGCGGATATACGCCAGGGGCGTGATTACCAGCTTTTCTGTTTCCACCGCTTCCTGTATCACCTTGTATTCCTTGTCTCTCTCGTTGTATTGGTTTTGAATGAATTTGAGGTTATCCCAGAGCGGCTGCATGTAAGGATCGAGTTTCGATTTGATATCGCCGGGAAGGTAGCCGATATCTTTATTGCTTAAAGGAACGATCGGACGGGCCAGGTAGATCTGCTTGAAATTCTTTTTCTGCTCAAGGGCCCCGGATAATGCGAGTAAGGTCTTACCCGTACCTGCGATACCCTGTAATGTCACGAGTTTCACATCGGGATTCAGAATGGCATGAAATGCAAAAACCTGCTCGGCATTGCGGGGAGTGATCTTGAAACAGGAATGTTTTTCAATCTTTTCAATCCGTTCGGTAGCCGGGTTGAAGAAAGCAAGCACAGAGCTCTTCCCGTTCTTCAGAATATAATAATGATTAGGTACCGGTTTTTTCACTCCTATATCCTCGGGTAAACAAAATCCGGTTTCATACATCAGGTCGATGATGGTCTTGTCGAGGCCGTCTACAAAGGTTTTCCCTGCATACAGTCCTTCCACATCCTTGACTTTGCCTGTAAGAAAATCCTCTGCCGCGATATTCAGGGCTTTGGCTTTCAGTCGCAGGTTGATATCTTTAGACACCAGGACCACCTTCTTTCCCGGGTTTTCCTGCATCATCATCAAGGCCGCGTTGAGGATCCAGTGGTCGGGTTTATTTTCACCAAACACCGTATTAGTGTCGAGATCGCTGTGCTCGTTCATCACTACCTTGAACTTGCCGCCTTTGCTTCCGCCCAGCGAAATCCATTTGGTGAGGGTCGATCGTGCCGACAATTTATCCATTATGCGGATGAACTCCCTGGCTTCGAAATTGATGGTGTCGTTGCCTTTCTTGAAATCGTCGAGTTCCTCAAGCACCGTGATGGGGATCGCCACATCGTTGTCTTCAAAACTACTGATCGCGTCATGGTTATAAAGGATAACTGAGGTATCCAACACGAAGATCTTCTTGTTTGCTGATTTCTTTTTTATCATGGAAGATGTTTTGACTGGCATAAAAGTATGTGTTTAAACAGGGTGTTACGACATCCGCCGAAAGAAAATATAAACAAGATTTTGTTGGGAAATATTTTATCCCTATTTCCATTATCTTTGCATAAAACCACTAACTTGCCAGAAAACAAACTCTTCCTCCTCGATGCAATGGCCCTGATCTACCGGGCCTACTACGCGTTCAAGAACAACCCCAGGGTGAGTTCCAAAGGAGTAAACACCTCTGCTGCTTTCGGATTTGCCAATACTCTTTTTGATGTACTGCGGAAGGAAAAGCCCACGCATATAGGTGTTGCCTTTGATACCATCGCACCTACCGTGCGCCACGAAGGGTACGAATTGTACAAAGCTCACCGACAGGAAACCCCGGAAGATATAATTTTATCAATTCCTCTTATTCACGAACTTCTTCACGCTTTTAGAATTCCCGTTCTTTTTGTTGATGGCTTTGAGGCGGATGACGTAATTGGTACCCTCGCCAGGCAGGCTGAAACTGCGGGATGGACTACTTATATGATGACTTCGGATAAGGACTTCGGACAACTTGTAAGTGCTACCACCCTGATTTACAAGCCCGGAAAGTTCGGCGGAGATGTTGAGATCATGGGCGTGAAGGAAGTCTGCGAGAAGTTCGGGATCAGCAATCCGCTTCAGGTCATCGATATGCTTGGTTTATGGGGAGATGCGTCGGATAATATACCTGGTATTCCCGGCGTGGGCGAAGTCACGGCCCGCAAACTCCTGGCCGAATTCGGCTCGGTGGAAAATCTTGTTGAACACCCAGAGAAGGTTGCCAACGAAAAACTGCGTCAGAAAGTTATTGAATTCAAAGATCAGGCCCTGATGTCGAAAAGCCTGGCAACTATCATTCTTGATGTTCCCATCGCCTTCGAACCGGATAAACTGGTCGTGGAAGCACCCGATGAGCTGCGGCTGAAAAGGTTGTTTGATGAACTAGAGTTTCGGGCGCTCGGGGAACGTGTTTTCAAATGGGCGGCAGGGATGCAGGATCCAGGATCCAGGATCCAGGATGCAGGATCCAAAATCTTACATCCCGCATCTGACATCCCGGACCTTTTCTCCGACCTTGAATCTGCTTCCCCAATCCCTAATCCCCAGTACCCAGTCACCCAGTCACCCAGTCATCCTGCATCCAGCATCCTGGATCACGACTCACGGATCACGGATCACGACTCACTTGCCACGATCTCTGACACTCCCCACACCTATGTTCTTGTCAACACACAGGAAGCCCGCCTTGACCTCATCCGCAGTCTTAAGAAATCAAAAACATTCTGCTTTGACACGGAAACTACGGGAATTGACCCTAACAACTCGGAACTGGTAGGGATGTCGTTTTCGGTGAAGCCGCATGAGGCATATTATATTCCTCTCCCCGAGAACTACCATGAGACTGAACTTATCGTCCAGGAGTTCAAGGATGTACTTGAAGATCCCAAGATCGAAAAAGTGGGACAGAACATGAAGTTCGACATTGCGATCCTGAAATGGTACGGCATCGATGTTAAGGTTCCCATGTTCGACACTATGCTGGCGCATTACCTTTTGCAGCCCGACATGAGGCATAATATGGATTTCCTCTCGGAGATCTATCTGAAATACAAGCCGGTACCTATTGAATCCCTCATAGGAAAAAAGGGCGCGGGCCAGCTTAGCATGCGCACGGTTGATACTGATACAATTAAAGAATATGCTGCGGAGGATGCTGATGTGACTCTTCAGCTGAAAAATGTGTTCGAGCCTTTGCTGGCTGATAGTGATACCCGTAAACTGTTCGACGAGATAGAGATTCCGCTCATTCCTGTTCTTGCTTCTATGGAAAAGGAAGGTGTGCGGATAGATTCTTCGGTTTTGAACGAATATTCGGTGGAGCTTGAAAAAGAAGTACTTATAATTAAGGAAGAGATTTTCAGGGAAGCCGGAACAACGTTTAACATCTCTTCTCCAAAACAGCTGGGCGAAATCCTTTACGAACGGCTGAAGATCGTTGAAAAGCCCAGGCAGACCAAGACCAAGCAGAATTCAACGAGCGAAGATGTGCTGACTAAGCTTGAAGCAAAACATCCGATCATCAGCAAAATATTGGAATACCGGTCTTTGGCAAAATTGAAGTCGACGTATGTGGATGTGCTTCCATTGTTGGTAAGCCCCCGTGATAATCGCATTCATACATCGTATAACCAGGCGGTTGCGGCTACAGGCAGACTGAGCTCCAATAATCCAAACCTTCAGAACATCCCTATCCGCACAGAGAAAGGGCGTGAAATCCGCAAAGCGTTTGTGCCCAGGAATGATAATTATATCTTGCTGAGCGCCGACTATTCCCAGATCGAACTTCGCATCATCGCATCGATGAGCGGGGATAAAAACATGATGGAGGCCTTTAAAAATGGCGAGGACATCCACCAGGCGACGGCTGCCAAGATTTACGGCATGAAGCTTTCTGAGGTGAGCAAGGACATGCGCAGGAATGCCAAAATGGTGAACTTCGGGATTATATACGGAATTTCAGCATTTGGTTTGTCAGAACGTTCAGGCATGTCGCGAAAAGAAGCTGCGGATGTGATAAAACAGTACTTTGAACAATACCCCGGGATCAGGGAGTATATGGATAATACCATCGCTTTTGCCCGGGCTAACGGTTTTGTGGAAACCCTTATGAAACGCAGGCGTTACCTTAGGGATATCCATTCGGGCAATGCCAACGTTCGCGGATTTGCCGAACGAAACGCCATCAATGCACCGGTTCAGGGTACAGCGGCCGATATGATAAAGATTGCCATGATCAGGATTTTTCATAAGTTTGAAGAGCAAAAACTAAGGTCGCGGATGATATTGCAGGTTCACGACGAACTTGTGTTTGATGTGCATAATTCTGAAGTTGAAGAAGTTAAAAATATAATTGAAATTGGAATGAAGAACGCGTTGCTGCTGGATGTACCTGTTGAGATTGACATGAATACAGGAGCGAACTGGTTGCTGGCGCATTAGAAATGGTGAAATGGTGAAATGGTGAGAATTAATTGTAGAAAATAAATGTAGGAATTTAATCTTCTTTTTATTTCACCATTTCACCATTTCACCATTTCACCATTTCACCATTTCACCATTTCACCATTTAATAATACCCCCATGACCTACACCACCGACAAACGCATCGTCATGACCCTCGACGCAGGGGGCACCAACCTGGTATTTTCCGCCGTTCAGGCTGTAAAAGAGATCATTGACCCGATTACTCTTCCGGCCAGGGCCAATTCCCTGGAGGATATTCTGAAATCGATTATCAAGGGATTCCAGCTTGTGCAGAGCATGTTGCCGGAAAAAGCTTCGGCGATCTGCTTTGCCTTTCCCGGACCGGCCGATTATGAGAACGGGATCATCGGCGAACTGCAGAACCTGCCGTTTTTCAGGGGAGGCGTTGCCCTTGGACCTATGCTTCGGGAACAATTTGCCATGCCGGTTTTTATTCTCAACGACGGTGATCTGTTTGCCTATGGGGAGGCGATGTTCGGACTGCTTCCGCAGATCAATGCGAAGCTCAGGGCTTCGGGGAATCCGAAAGAATATAAAAATCTGCTGGGTGTTACTTTCGGGACCGGCTTCGGGGGCGGGATTGTGACGCGTAATGGATTGCTTTTTGGTGATAACTCTGCCGGCGGTGAGATCAACCGTTCCCGCAACCGTACTTTTAAAAACTGGGATGCGGAAGAAAGTGTAAGCATCAGGGGGCTTAAACGGGAGTATGCAAACAATTGCGGTTTGAATATTGGTTCCGTACCTGAACCTAAGGAGATTTTCGCAATAGGCATGGGGCAGAAACCGGGTCATAAAGAGGCAGCTGTCAATGCCTTCCTCTCTTTTGCAATTGACGCTGCCGACACAATAGCAAATGCGATAACACTTGTTGACGGGCTTGTGGTTATCGGGGGTGGCTTATCAGGGGCTTATCCCTTGTTTCTTCCCAAACTTGTTGAGGAGATGAACCTGCCTTTTGCCACGATGAGCGGACATCCCCTGCCCCGTCTTGAAACAGAAGTTTATAACCTCGAAGATCAGGAAGAACTGAAGAAATTCCTGATTTCAGGCTCCGGCAGGATACAGGTTCCTTTCTCTGAAACAACGGTGCAATATGACCCCGGAAAGAAAATCGGAGTAGGGATATCAAGGCTCGGAACTTCAGCCGCTGTTTCTCTCGGGGCTTACGCATTTGCACTTTCCCGCCTATAAGCAGACAAGATTAATGCCTTCATTAATCTGCTATCAGAAAGGGCGCTTACCTAACCTTTCTATTACATTGGCTTGATTATCATTCTATTAATTTTTCAATAAAAATTATTTATTTTTTTCATCCCATTGTTTTTCGGTTAAATTATCAATTATCTTTGTGCTGTAAAAAAATTATAATCTGATTACTAACTAAACAGGATCTAATATGAAAAAAGTACTTTTTACTATTGTTCTTTTGCTTGCACTGAGTTCAGTTTTTGCCCAGAAAACACCAAGGGTTATGGTTGCAACAGAAGATGGAACAGGCACGTGGTGCACATACTGCCCCGGTGCTGCCATGGGTTGTGATGACCTGCTTTCCAATGGAAAATTCGTTGGTGTTATTGCAAACCATAATGGCGATGCATATGCCAACACGTATTCCAACTTCAGAAATACCATGTGGGGTATCAATGGTTTTCCCACAGTAACATTTGATGGTGTGAGGGGATCTGTAGGTGGTAACCACAGCACTTCGATGTACAACACTTACCTTCCGAAATACGTTGCATGTATTGCAGATTCTTCACCGGTTAAGATGCATATGGCTGTTACAAACACCGGCCTGGCTTACACTGCTGTTATTACCCTGGAAAAGCTTACCACGATCACTTCAGCCAGCAACATTCTGTTCTTTTTTGTTACCCAGTCGCACATCTCTGTGAACTGGCAGGGGCAGAACCACCTGGAGCATGTTAACCGCCTTATGTCACCCGATCAGAACGGAACTCCTGTTGACTTCAGCAGTGGCGATGTGCAGACTGTGACTCTTAATTTCACCATGAATGCTGCATGGCCCATTGCAGACTGTGAATTCATTGCATTTCTTCAAAATAAAGATGCCGGTCAGGGGTATATTGCTTCACCTGTTAAGAAATTTGCTGTTTACCAGTGTGTCAAGCAGGGAACTGTTGACCTGAATGTTGACTTCTCTCCCAACGCTACCGAAATCAACCAGGGTGAAACCGTTACTTTTACAAACAATACTTCAGGCGGTTATATTGGCGTTCCTGAAACTTATGAATGGAATTTCCCCGGTGGAACTCCTGCTACTTCACAAGATAAAAACCCTGTGATTCTGTATGAACATGGTGGATTTTATGATGTTCAGCTCATCGTGAACCGTGGTGGCCAGATTGACACCCTCACCAGACCATCTTTTATTGTTGTGAAGTTCCCTGTTGGCCTCAGCGAACAGGCCGGAACCCAGGTTGCTGTATCCCCCAACCCCAGCCATGGCGAATTCAAAGTAAACTTCAATGTTGCTAAATCATTTGTTGCCGACCTCAGCATCGTCAATTCAGCCGGAAGGACTGTTTACAGCGAAAGCAATGTTACGGTAAACAATAACACGAGCAAAACCATCAGGACCAGCGGTCTTTCTGCAGGCGAGTATTTCCTCACTCTTCAGAACGGAGACTCCAAACTGGTTAAAAAGATCATCATTAATTAATCTGAAATCAAGACTTTAATCCTGAGAGGCCGTCATTCTATGGCGGCCTCTTTTTATAACCCCTCAAGCAACTATCAGGGCCCATTCTCTGTCTTCTTCTTACTAAAATTACCACTATGAAAAAACTTATTCTGCTTGCGCTGATATCTCTCCTGAACCTTGCCCTGTTTGCCGGAACCGTCACCAAAACATATCACTTCGGCAAAGTCATTATTAAGAGCAACGGGAACTACCAGACACTTTCTTTCGAAAATACACTGTTGTCGGGCAATCCCGGTGAACCTATGATGCCCTGGGCCGCTGTATCGCTTATGCTGCCCCCGGGTGAATCTGCAACAGGTATTCAGATGCAAACATCAGGATTCGTGGAAATACAGGGATCTTTTCTGATACAGCCTCAACAGGATATCAGTCCGATTTCAAAAGGCAATAATGGGAAATTTCTGAAAAATGAAGCTGTTTACAGCTCCTCATCAACATATCCCCTTGTGAATACCGGGAATCTTAACACTTCCTGGCTTAACGGATATGCCTTTGCCCTTTGCACTTTTACTCCAATGGTATATTACCCTTCGCTTCAGAAAGCCGGATATTATTCAGAAATAACCATTACTATTACTACCGAAAAATCGGCTGCCTCGGCCGAAGCGCTGAAAAACCTTTCGCCATCCCTGAAAGTATTGAACAGGGTGCAGCAGTTTGCACAAAACCCTGATCTCATCAACCGTTATCCTCAGAAAAAAAGCGCCGCTACCGGGTATCAGGTCCTTATCGTCACAAAACAGGCTTTCTCGTCGGGGTTTGCTCCTCTCACTGCCCTGTATGATTCTCTGGGGATCACCTGGCAGATAGCTACCGTTGAAAATATCTCCGCCGCAATGAGTGGCGCCGACACCCAGGAAAAAATCAGGAATTTCATTCAGCAGGAATACCAGCAGAACGGCATTGAATATGCCATGCTTGGTGGTGATGTGGAAATTGTTCCACACCGCAATTTTTACTGCTCTGTACTTTCCGGTGGCAGTTATTATACAGCTTTTGATATCCCTTCCGACCTTTACTATTCGGGCATGGACGGCAATTACGATGCGAACAATAACGGGATTTATGCTGAAGTAGATGATGTTGCTGATCTGCTCCCCGATGTTTCTGTTGGAAGGCTTCCTTTCAGCACAGCTCAGGAACAAACCAACATCATTCATAAAACGATCTGGTACAGGGCTCATCAGAAGGCCAACGAACAGGCCCGGCCACTTCTGGCAGCTGAATTTATGGATCAGGGAACGATGACTTTCGGGCAGGATTATCTGGAACTGATGGTGAACGATCGTACCGACAATGGCTATTTCACTCACGGCATTCCTTCCGCCTCAAACTCTATCGACAGGTTGTACGATACTCTGACCAGCCCTGTAGGCCCCACTCTTTACGAATGGACTACTTCTGAACTGCTGGCGAGGATAAACCATGGCCCTTCGTTTATTCATCATGCCGGCCATGCTAATGAAGTTTATGTGATGAAGCTTTATATCAGCGATATCACCAATGCAAATTTCTTTGCCCTGAACGGGGTCACTCATAATTATACCTTGATGTATACTCACGGATGTGACTGTGGGGCTTTCGACGCCAACGACTGTATCGCCGAAAGGATGGTGCTGATCCAGAATTTCCTTGCCGGCGGTGTTTTCAATTCCAGATATGGATGGTTTGACCAGGGGACTACCGAAGGTCCTTCGGCCCATCTGAACCGTGAATTCGTAAGCGCTTTGTATAACGACACTCTGGCTAACCAGATCCATGAACTGGGTTCAGCTCATCTGATGTCGAAAGTAAAAACAGCTCCATGGGTTACTGTTCCTAACGAATTTGAACCGGGAGCCCAACGCTGGTGTCATTATGATTGTAATGTACTTGGCGACCCTGTGCTTTGGGTGTTCACCGAGAATATCCCGGTAGGTATACAAGATAAATCGCAGGAGGTCTCTCTTACAGTGTATCCGAATCCCTGCAGCGGCAAAGTCACCCTGAAATCCACTTCAATCAGGGCATCAAAAGTAAATCTCTCTTTGATTAATACCTTCGGACAGATTGTAGGAACCTGGGAAAATATGAATCTGTCTGACCCTCAGTCACTTACGCTTAGTCTGCCTCAGCTTCCTTCAGGCGTATACTCCCTTGAAGCTTATGGTCCTGATTTTAAAACAAACATTAAACTGATCATCAGATAAATCGCAAAACATGAAGAAACATTTATTTATTCTTGCCTCCCTGATTCTTACAGCATTTTCGCTGAGTGCAGAAAATTTTACATACAGCAACAGCTGGGGTAAACAGGGTTTTAACCTTATCCAGTCAAAATCGGATGTGATACAGCTCGTGTATTCCATTCAGAATTTCTCTGTCGACCCTGTGGTCATCAACGGACAATCCTTGAAAAAAGTGAACCTTCCGGGAAACTTTCTTTTCAATGATGCAGGCAAGCCTGACCTTCCCGGAACCGGACATTATCTTGCAATTCCCCAGGGCTCTGCTCCCCGTTTAAGGATTGTTGACTTTGAAATGGAAACCATTCATGGAGTCGATCTTGCATGGGCGCCCGAACTGCCCATGGATACCCAGAAAGACATGGTTTACAACAAAGACCAGCAGGTCTACAGCGCCAACGCTTTTTATCCTGAAAGCCCGGTACAGATCTCAGGAGTGGACCAGATTCGCGGTACCGACGTGGTTATCCTTGGAATCACCCCCTTCCAGTACAACCCCGTTACAAAGGAACTGAAGGTGTACAGGAACATAAAGATCGATCTCACTTTCGAGGGAGGTAGCGGCAAATTTGGTAACGATGCTTTCCGCAGTCAGTACTGGGATCCCATCATGGCCGACAATATTCTGAATTTCTCAAGCCTTCCTTCAGTGAACTATCCCGAACGTATGGCCAACCTCAGGAACACCAATAAACCCGCAACCGATGAATGTGAATATATCATCATCAGCCCTAACGGACCTGATTTTCTGAGGTGGGCCGACAGTCTGAAGAACTGGCGTAACCAGCAGGGTATCCTCACCAAAGTTTTCTCTCTGGCTCAGGTTGGCGGAAATACCGAAGCTCTCATCAAAAGCTTTGTAAGCAATGCATACAACAACTGGACGATTAAACCTGTTGCCTGTTTGTTGCTTGGTGATTATGGAACGGATGCCTCCAAAAACATTACCTCACATCTTTATTCACATCCCGCGGGCTATCCCAATTTCGCTTCCGATAATTATTATTCTGACTTTACCGGCGACGAGATGCCTGACGTTGTTTTTGCCCGAATTGCCGCAAATGATTCGGTGCAGCTTCGTAAAATGGTTGGACGTCAACTGAATTTCGAGAGAAACCGTCCGGTCGATACAAGCTATTACAAACATCCTATTTCTGCTCTCGGATGGCAGGATGACCGCTGGTTCCAGCTGTGTTCTGAACTCGTTGGAGGGTTCTGGAAAAATAAACTCGGGAAACATGTAATCAGGATCAACGCCCTGGGTTCCCCGGCAAATAACTACAACAACGGTCCCTGGTCAACAGCTTCCAATACCAATACGGTAATGAATTATTTCGGTCCTTCTGGTTTGAATTATATCCCAACCATCCCTGGCACTATCGGAGGATTTACAGGCGGGACTGCCACCATGATCAATGCCGCCATCAACAGCGGGTCATTCCTGTTACTTCACAGAGATCACGGATATTATTCAGGATGGGGAGAGCCAGCTTACGCCTCGGGTAACGTTAGTCAGTTAACCAATACCCTTCTTCCTTTTGTGTTCTCCATCAATTGCGAAACCGGCGCCTACCATAATCCTTCAGGTTGCCCTGCCGAATGTTTTCAGGAAGTCTTTCAGCGCCTTTATAAAAACGGTCACGATGCCGGCGCTCTTGGCCTGGTATGCCCGAGCGAAACTTCTTATTCTTTTGTAAACGATGTTTTCGTATGGGGAGCCTTCGATAATATGTGGCCTGAGTTTATGCCCTCATATGGTTCAAATCCCGCTTCCAGAGGCATCCTTCCTGCCTTTGCGAATGCTGCCGGAAAATATTTCCTGAAACAGTCCAGCTGGCCGTACAACACCAGCGACAAACAGGTTACATACCGTTTATTCCATATGCATGGCGATGCTTTTTTGCAGCTTGCCGATACTGTACCCATCAATCTGACAGTAAACCATGCCGATACCATTAGCATGGGTACCACAACTGTCAATATCACGGCTAACGACAGCGCTTTCATCGCCCTTTCGGTGAATAATGAGATCATTGCAACAGCTTTCGGAAGCGCTTCAGGCCCGGTATCAATTACCATTCCGGATCTCCCTGATGGAACACAGATCCTGGTCGTGGCCACAAAACAGGATTTTAACCGCCACACATCACATATTCTGGTACTGCAGCTGCCTCTTGCTGCTGAATTTACGGCCAGCGCTACCGAAGTTTGCGTCGGTTCTCCGCTTAACTTTACAGATCTTTCTACCGGTGCTCCTACCGCCTGGGAATGGACTTTACAGGGCGGCACACCGGCAACATCCACCGATCAGAACCCGGCAGGGGTAGTGTATGCCGCGGCCGGCTCTTACGATGTAAGCCTTACCGTCACAAAATCAGGCCAAAGCCCCAGCACTACAACAAAGACCGCCTATATCAATGTATATGAGCAGCCTGTTGCAGCCTTTACAAGCAGCGGATCCTATGCCGGTTCACCTACTTCATTCACCGATCAGACGGTCCACCCGGGATCCACTATTATTGGTTGGTTATGGAATTTCGGTGATCCTACATCCGGGTCCAGCAATACTTCTACCCAGCAGAACCCAACCCATACGTATTATGCACACGACACTTATGCCGTGACACTGCAAATTCAGACCACGGGCGGTTGTGTCGATTCAACAACGACTGATGTGGTTATAAATTTCCCGGTCAGTATCAACGATATCAATGCCCTTGGTTTTGATATCTTCCCCAACCCCTCAAACGGTAAATTCACCATCACTTTCAATTCCCGTGCGGCTGTTGCGGTAACAATCAACGTGTTCAATTCACTGGGCACAACGCTGTATTCCGAAAAAGACCTTCAGGTCAATGGCCGATTCAGCAAGCTTGTTGACTTCACAGGGAAACCAGCAGGAATCTATTATATCAAGATCGAAAGCGAAGCCGGATCTGTAGTACGGAAACTGGTGCTCGGAAAGTAATTGAGAATATGTGTAACGTATTACCTGATAGGTGATACGTTACATTTTTTTAATAATAAGCTTATCTATTCGGTTTCCGTCGAGATCGACTATCTCGAACTCATAATCCATAAAAACGAATTTCTCACCCGGCTTGGGGATGCGTTTGAGAATGCTTATGGCAAGGCCGGCCAGGGTGTTGAATTTTATCCTTGACTTGTCGAAGCCCTGCAGGTTGAATTCATAAGCAAATTCGTAGAACGACATCTGTCCGTCGGCAAGCCAGCTGCCGTCGTCCCTGATATTAATCTGAGGCTCATCGGGATCAGGTTCGTTGAAATCACCTACAATTGCCTCAAGTATATCATTCAGCGTTACCATCCCTACAATCGAACCGTATTCATCGACCACCAGTCCGTAATGGATCTTGTTTTCCTTGAAAAGCTCCAGCGACTCATAGGCCGTAAGCGTTTCCAGAACCAGCTGTGCAGGCCGGGTATATTCCTTCAGATTCAAATCCGCATCGGGCTTGGAATGTAAAAAAAGATCCTTGATATACACCACCCCCAGAACATTGTCGAGATCATCGTGGCATACAGGGTAAACCGAATGAACCTCTTCCCTCATTTTTTTCCATATCTCAGAAAGGTGTTCGTTCACATCGAGCCAGATGATATCGGAATAATGCGTCATAAGCGAAGCAATTTTCTGATCGCCAAGATGAAACACCCGTTCCACGATATCCTGCTCTATCTCCTGAACTTCCCCGTCGTCGGTGCCTTCCTGAACCATCGCACGAATCTCTTCTTCTGTAACTTTTGAATCGGCGGATGGCTTTATCCCAAGAATTCCGATAATCAGGTCGCTTAACCTGGTAAGCAGCCAGGTAACCGGTTGAATTACATACGAAATAGCGACAATAGGCCGTATCATTACTTTGGAAATGCCTTCGCTCTTGATAAGCCCGATACGTTTTGGCACAAGTTCCCCTATAAGCATAGATACCAGGGTTACAACCAATACGACCAGAGAAAGGGCAAGAGATTTTGCAACAGTTGCAGAAACACCCGAGGAGATCAGCAGTGACGCAACGCCCTCGGATATCCCGGCCCCGCTGAAAACCCCGGTAAGGATTCCGATGAGGGTAATGGCAATTTGAAAAGTAGAGAGGATGCGGGCCGGTTTATTGAGCTGGTCAAGAGCTACACGCGCTCCTTTATGGCCCGATTGTGCATCCAGCTCCAGCCTGGTCTTGCGTGACGAAACCATTGCGATCTCGGTCATCACGAAGACGCCGTTGATGAGGAAAAGAGCGAAGAGAATGAATATTTCTGCTATCATACCTTGAATGTTTGCCATCTGCCATCTGATATCAGATATCAGATATCAGATACATTTTCCAAAGATACGCATTCCCCGGGCAAAAATGTTCCGTACCTTTGTTTATGGTGATTCCCTGCAATATGAAGACCCTTTATCATATTATCATCCTGAGCTTGTTTTTCCTCCCGGCCGCCCTGGCCCAGAGGCTGTCAAGCCTTCCTGAAATAACTCCTGCCGGGAAAGGAATTGTAGTTCCTTATGCCGATAACATCAGTTACTGGAAAGAAATGCTGAGGCAGGGGTACGTGAAACCTCAGAAAATATTTCCGTGGACAGCTCCAAAACCCGTTTCCTCTCTGATCCACTCTGCAGCTCTGCCTGCTCAGGATTCGCCAGATGTGCCGGTCACCACGAATACAGAAGTTACCCAGAGCGAAAATTCTGTGTTCATCGACCCTGAGAATGAAGATAATGTACTGAATTCGAACAATTCTTCAGACTGGTACCAGTCTTATGTTCATAGCTCTTTTGGTGCAGATGCTTACCGGTCTTCCGATGCCGGACTGAGCTGGGGAGGTTCCTTCGAGGGAGCAGGAAAGACCAACAGCGGGGATCCCACAACGGCCATCAGCAGAAACGGAAGATGGTATGTTGGCAAGATCAGCAATACGTTCGGGCAAACCGTGGCGTACAGCGACAACCATGGATTTACATGGCATGATGTGCTGGTAGCCCCGGGGCCAGTGAATGTTTACGGCCTGCTCGATAAGAACCATATGTGGATCGACAACTCTGAAAACAGTCCATTCCAGGGCAACGTGTATGTAGCATGGACCAATTTCATCAGCGGTTCGCCCGACACCAGCCAGGTAGAGGTTTCGGCCAGCAACGACGGAGGGCTTCACTGGTTTGCCCCCTATGCCGTGAGCCGGGCCGTGAACGCCGGGAAGCTGAATCATGGGGTGAATATTACTACAGGACCAGCCGGTCAGGTTTATATGGCATGGGGCATTTATGACACCTGGCCCTCCGATGAAACCGCCATTGGTTTCACCAGCTCTTTCAACGGTGGCAGTATCTGGCAACCTTCCCGCCGCATTATCTCAAACATCAAAGGTATACGTAACGGCATGACATCCAAAGCTATGCGGGTAAATTCTTTCCCAAGTATGGCGGTCGACCTCAGCAAGGGTCCGGGTCGCGGAACGCTATACCTGGTATGGGCCAACACGGGAACCCCGGGCATTAACACCGGCACTGATATCAATGTTTATCTTATTAAGTCTGCGGATGACGGAGAAACCTGGTCAGGGCCCGTGAAAGTAAACCAGGACACACCCGGCTTCGGCAAGGAACATTATTTTCCATGGATCACGGTCGATGCCGTTACCGGGGGCATCTGCGTGATCTATTATGACGACCGTAACGTATCGGCAACAGAAGCTGAAACCTGGGTTTCATATTCTTACGACGGCGGAAATAGTTTTACCGATTTCAGAGTGAGCGATGTTTCTTTTACCCCTTCGCCTATCCCCGGACTCGCTTTCAGCTATTTCGGTGATTACATTGGCATTCAGTCCCTGAACATGAAGGTCTACCCGGTATGGACCGATAACCGCTTACCCGGCGGACAAACCATGACCTGGACCTCTCCCTTCATCCTCGGTCCGGCGCCAGGCCAGTCCTGGGTGATGTATTATTCCAACGAGCTGGCCTCCATCGCAACAGGCATGACAAGCCTGCTTAGGTTCGGTGATTCCATTCATCTGAGCCTTGGAGTAAAAAATATCGGAGACCTTGCTGCCGCCGGTTTGACAGTAAAAGTAACATCGCCATCCCCCTATATCATCATGAGTGATTCAGTGGAACCTTATCCCGATATTGCTGCCGGCGGCACTCAGACGGTACAAAACGGATTTGCTTTCAGGGTTTCAGATACTATTCCCGACAACATCAAAGTGAGGTTCAATTTAGAAGTAAGCAATGCCGACACGGCCTGGAACAGTCATTTTGCAGTGGAATCCCATGCTCCCGCACTGAACATTCTGAGCCTGCACATATATGATACGGCCGGAGGGAACCGAAACGGCCGGTTCGACCCCGGCGAAACCGATGATGTGATGGTACGTCTAAGCAATACCGGTGATTATCCTTGCCCGGAAGCCTATGGCAAACTGCTCGCCAGCTCTCCTTATCTTGAATTAATTAACGACTCGGTTTTTGCCGGTACCCTCAATCCCCTTCAGTTTACCGACCTGCATTACACCGTTAAAGTGAGCGACTCGGCCCCTACTTCTTCAGGCGCCGCTATGAATGTCGCGGCTGGAAGCGGAAAATACATCCGTCATGCCGCTTTTTATGGTATCATCGGGATGGTAGTAGAAGACTGGGAGTCTGATTTATTCACAAAATTTCCCTGGCTTGCCGGGGGTAACACTGCATGGAACATCAGCAGCATTAACCCTTATGAAGGATCGTTCTGTGCATTGTCGGGGGTGATCAGCGACCAGCAAAGCTCTCAACTGGCTGTGACGTATACTTCGGCTATGGCCGACAGCATAAGTTTCTACTACCGTACTTCGACTGAGCTTGATTATGATTTCCTGAATTTCTATATCGATAATACGTTGCAGGGGCAATGGTCTGGCGTGAATGACTGGTCCAGAGTCTCTTTCCCTGTTGCCCCTGGAACGCATACATACAAATGGGTTTATGTGAAAGATGAATTTTCGGGCGGGGGATCTGATCAGGCGGGACTTGATTTTATCGTATTCCCTACTCCCCTTGTACCTGAGATCACCAACGTAAGAGATGCATCCATTTGTGCCGGTACCAGCTTTACACTACAGGCTGAGGCGGCCCTGTACGACTCCCTCAGGTGGTTTACATACGGCGACGGCAGCTTCAGCAATTCCTCAGACCTCCGTCCGGTTTATACACCTGGAAGTCAGGATATTATTCAGGGCAGCGCCGCGCTAAGGCTTACAGCTTACAGCAGGTATGGCCGCGGCATCAAAACAATGAGGCTCACCATCGCAGGCCTTCCTCTTGCAGAGATCTCAGTGCTCCCCCGGGATACAGCCTGCCATTGGCAGACGATCAGTCTCAGGGCCGACACCGCCGGCGTAGATTCCTATCTCTGGACGCCAGGGAATCTCACAACACCCGAGGTGATCGTTGATACTGCTCTTGCCGGGGGCATCGGGACAAAGCTCTTCCGCCTTAAAACCTTTAACACTGCCGGCTGTTTTAAATCAGACTCAGTCTGGATTACTTTCATAAACTGCGTTGGCATAGGAGGCATGCCAGAGAGTTTTGCAATAAACATCTACCCTAACCCATCACAGGGAGATTGCACTCTCGAAATTTTTGCCCCGCTTACCGAATCTATTGGTATTTCTGTAGAAGACCTTCAGCAGAAAATAGTTTTCGAAGAAAATAATGTTAGGGTTTCAGGCCGGATGATTAAATCGTTTAACTTTGTAAAACTTCCTTCCGGAATGTACATGCTGAAAATACACAGAAAGGACGGAATTTTCTCCAGAAAACTAATGATCAGCAGGTGATGAAAAAGATACTGCCGGTAATTCTTCTTTTTGCAATGCTTTTCAACACGGCCGGTTATTTTATTGTTTACGAATTCAACCGCTACCTGATTCGCCGGGAATTTACCAGCCTGATCCGGCATGGCTGTTTTGACCGGGATATTACTGTGATTTCGATTTACAATCCTGGTGCAGACCCTGCATTCCGCCGCGTGGAAGATCATGAGATCGTTTACCACGGCAACCTGTACGATGTTGCAAAGGAAGTTCATAAAGGGAAAACCGTTGTTTTTTACTGTATCCATGACCAGAAAGAACAGCAGCTTATTGCAGGCATGAAAAGAACCCATCAGAATAAAAAAGCCCTTAATCTTCTTCAGCATCTTGTAACGATCGCTTTGCCTGCTGCAAGCCCGGGTACTCATCCGCAGCAAACAAAAACATTATCCTACCCCTTATTGAGCGAGCATTATACCGGTAACACGGTAATCCCATTCGCTCCCCCTCCTGAGAATACCTGAGTCTTACATTCCCTTCGCGGTTTGATTTTATAACCTTTCCGATGCTGTTAAATGCTTCCGGAAAGGGAATTGAATTTTTCCCGGGGAAATCATGGCTGATTCTTTTACTAATACCTATCTAAAAACAAACAAATGAAAACAAGGCTTATGATAAGCTTGTTCCTATTGACTGCGCTTGCATTCAGAGGGACAGGACAGAACAACGACAACAAGGCAGTGGTTCGCGACACGATCAAGCTCGACGAAGTGGTGGTGCAGGCCATGCGCTCGCTTACTCCTATGAAGGAGCTGCCGGCAGCGATTTCGGTGATCTCGCAGGGGCAGCTGCTCGAATTCAGCAAGACCATTGCTCCCGACGAGGCTTTGCGCCTGGTTCCCGGGGTAAAAGTCGAAAACGGGACCGACGGTTCCAGGGTTCATCTGTATATCCGCGGACAGGGCATTTTATCGGAGAGCGGGTTCAGGGGGATACAGGTGCTGATCGACGGTATTCCCGTGAATGACCCGGGAGGATATTGCCCCGACCTGTATGATGTGGACTGGGGAGTGGTGAAGAAAGTCGAGGTGGTTCGCGGGCTGGCGGCTTCCTTGTATGGAGCCAATGCCACCGGGGGTATCATCAACATTATAAGCGGTAACGGCGGAGCGAAACCCGTTAACACTACTCTATCTTTTTCGGCCGGTTCGTATGGGTTCTGGAAAGCGCTGGGACAGGTTGACGGGACCAGCGACAAGATCGATTACAGGGTTTCGTACTCCCATACCCAGGGACACGGATACCGTGCACACCAGTCGTTCATGTCGGATAACTTCAGTGAAAAAGTGAATTGGACTCCCACGAATAAAATAAAGATCACTCAGCTGCTCACTTATACGGGGTATTTTAACCAGAACTCCGAAGGGATTAACATGTACCGTTACGAGACTTTCGGCCCCAGGGCAGCAAATACCGATGCCGTACCTTACAATGAGTTTCAGACAACCAACAGGCTTACCGGTGCCCTGCTGGGGAAGTTCGACATCACGAAAAACCAGGACCTTCAGGTTAAAGCTTTCTTCAGGACCAACAGTTACCGGGAGACTTCGAACAACGGCGACGACTACAAGCCCTATCTCACTATGGGGGCTTCAGGCCAGTATGATCTTAACTTCGGCAAAGAGAACCTGAGAAACCATTTCAGTGTTGGCGTTGATTACCAGACTCAGACTGTTACTGAGCATATGTTCGCTGTTCCTCCCGGGAACCAGAGAGATTCGAACAGGGTAGACTCGTACTGGAGCCGGCAGTGCTTTGACCAGAGCACTATACTCATCAACCAGATCATCAATCAGCAGAGCCTCGGAGTGTTCCTGATCGACAAGCTGGATATCGCACGCAAGCTTTATGCCCTGCTGAACCTTCGTTACGATTATGTTTACAGCAGTCTGCAGAATAACATCCCGGTTCCCGATTCCTTATCCCCATCGGGCAACAGGACCTTTCAGAAGCCGACCTGGCGTATCGGGCTGGCCTATGATATTTTCAGGGCCTTTAATATTTACGCCAATTACGGGACCGGTTTCCTTACACCTTCGAATGATGAGCTGTACAACAATCCTCAGGCCTACGGAGGGTTTAACAACCTCATCAAGCCCACCACATCACAGGGATTTGAATTCGGAGCCAGGGGTGATGTAGGAAATTTCCTGCATTATGATGTGACGGCTTATGACATTTTTTCTGATAATGAATTCTACCGTTACAGCATTGCCTCAAGGGGCAATAACACGGCATTTTTCGGGAATATGGGAAAAAGTACCAAATGGGGCATTGAGACTTTCGTGTCGTACTCTCCGGTAAAGAATATCATGATCGATGCGGCATACACCTATTCACATTTCACTTATACCTCACCTGATTCGGTGGCCGGTCATTTTATGCCAAATTCGCCCGAGAATATGCTATACGCTGAAGTTTCTTACAGTTTTCTGAAGCATTTCAAAGTCGCCGTGGCTTCCCAGTGGCAGTCGAAATTCTGTATCCAGGTCGACGATTCGATCTATAATCATTATACGATCGGCAAGACCTATTACCAGCCGGGAAGCGTGCAGAGCTCATGGGTAAAGGGGTACAACATCTTCAATCTCGATATGCATTATGCCTGGAAGCTGGGCTGGCTGAGGGGAGACCTGAGCCTGTACGTTAAGAATGTTTTCGACACACAGTATTTCGGGTTTACCGAACCCAATAACGGACCGGATTACAATTCATACCAGCCGGCTCCGGGAAGGGAATTCTTTGTGAACCTGAGGTTAAACTTATAAGAAGAAAATCGCAACTCCTCCAACAGCGAGTAAAGCTCCAATGAATTCTTTTAGGGTAATTTTTTCCTTGTAGAGTATCATTGACGCTGGGATGATCAGCACCGGGACTATAGCCATGATGGTTGAAGCTACACCTGTACTGGCGTATCTGATGGCGATCAGGGAGAAGGAGACCCCCAGGAAAGGCCCGAAGAAAGCGCCGATGGAGAGCAGGATCATCGGTTTTACCTGGACTACGCCGCGCATCACATCTTTCCATTTGCCCATGAACGAATAGATCAGGGCGAAGCCTGCTGTCCCGGCCATCACCCTGATCTGGGTGGAGGCAAAGGTGTCGAGGCCCTGCATACCTATTTTACTCAGAACCAGTCCTAAAGACTGGCCCAGGGCCCCTCCGAAAGCCAGCAGCAAACCCCAAACGGGATAGGAAAATTTCAGGACGTTCCGCACTCCGCCCTTAGTGTTGTTGCCATTACGGCGCAGCACCACGAGTGCAATACCATTCATTGTCACGGCCATTCCGATCCAGCTCATAAGGCTCAGCTTTTCTCCGAGTGCCAGCCATGCGAAAAGAGCTGCCATAGGCGGCGCCAGCGCCATCATCAGCATTGAGACTCTTGCGCCAATGAGCACGAATGAACGGAACAGGCATAGATCGCCGAAGGTAAACCCGATGAGTCCCGACAGGGAAAGCCAGAGCCAGTTATGCAGGCCGGCATCGGTGGGAAAGAGATATCCGCGGTAAAAAAAAACAAAGATGCTGAGGAAAGTAAAGCCTACGATCAGCCTCAGTATATTGACTACCATAGAGCCAATTTTGCGGCTTGCAGCTTCAAAAGTCAGAGCGGTGACAGTCCAGAAAAAGGCAGTAAGCAGGGCGGCAAATTCTCCGGTATGGCGCATAAATAAAGATTTAATGACCGGCAAGCCAGCTTTCGGGGTTCTGTATCATCTTGCCTTTCCATATCTCGAAATGCAGTTCTGTCTTCTGTTCATCGGCATTCGTATGGACTTTCCCTATAGGCTGCCGGGTTGTAACTTCCTGGCCTTCCTTTACGTTAACTACTTCGAGGTTTGAATACACGCTAAGGTATTCTCCGTGCCTGACGATGACCACATTGTTCAGGTTAGGGAACGACATGATTTTACTGACTTTCCCGTTAAAGACCGCTTTCACCAGGGAGTTTGGCTGGGTGGTGATATCCACTCCATTATTTTTAATTTTTACCCGTTCAAGAACAGGGTGAGGGTGTTCACCGAAGGTACCTGAGATGAAACCCTTGTCGCAGGGCCAGGGCAGCCTTCCCCTGTTTGAAGCAAAGGAACTGGAAAGGGTACGTTCAGAAGGCGTCATTTCATAGGTAGCCGGACCCTGAATGATATGACCCGCAGGCTTCTTCTCTCCACCTTCGGTAGTACGCATCCGTTCCTCCGAAGCCCTGATTTCGGCAGCGATAAGTCTCTCGATCTCGTATTGCAGCCTGGCCGCAGCCTGCTGCTTGGTTTTGAGGGTGGAAACCAGTTGTTTCTCCTTGCCCGAAAGTTCTTTGACCGTGTTTGCTTTTTCCTGTTTTTCGAGATCCAGCTTCACCTTTTCTTTTTGCTGGGTCTCAAACAGGCTGAGTTTTTCCTGTTTCTTTGCTTCCATGTCTTTTCTCTGACTGTCGATAACATGGGTCGTGTTTTCTATACGTTCGGCCTGTCGGCGTCTGGATTCCGAATATTGCTGGTAATACTTCATGCGTTGCCAGGCCTGGTTGAAATCGCGGGATGCAAAAATGAACATGAGCTTATTGCGGCCGTTCATGCCGCGATATGCGTGGTATATCATCCTGGCGTAATCATTTTTCAGGGCGTTGAGCTGCTTCGACATACGGTCGAGTTCAACATTTTCGACCTGGATATTCATGTCGATCTGCGAAAGCTCCCCGTTGATGGCAGCGATAAGAGCTTCGCGGCTGCGTATCCTCTGGTTCAGTATCTTCAGTTTCTCCATCGACACCTGCTTCGAAGCCTTGGTCTTTTCGAGCAGCTCGGTTGTATATCGAATCTCGTCTTCAAGCTGCTTTTTGGTCTTCTGCAGTTTCTCTTTATCTAATTGCCCCAATGCCGCAACAGAAAAAAGAAAGATCAGGATCAGTGGTAAACCGACAAGAATTGATTTCCGGCAGATATTCCTGATCCTCATTCTGTTTGAATAAATTATTTATTGAAGCTGTGTATATCCCGAAGGGATCCTGAAAGGGAACTGAAGGGGCACATCCACACTGATTTTTGAAAAGGAGGCCTTGACCTTGATCGTATTATCAGCCCGTATAGTCACATTGAGGTTTTTGGGGAAAAGCTGTCCGCCGATATTCTCAAATTCACCATAACTTGCCTCCAGTTTGATCATTTCGTTTGAAATCTCCTTAACATCAGCTTCGGTGATCTTAAAAGTTTCCGAATCAAGCCATATATTCTGGATGAATGCCCTGACACTTTCGCGGCTGTCCTTCACATATTTTTTAAGCTTTGTACGAGCCGCTGTAGAAAGTTTGTAGCTGTTATTGTCGATACTGGCCCTGAATTTCCCGTCCTCGTAGAACTGCAGATCATTACCCAGCAGATAGGCCTGCAAAATATCAAAGTCAATATTGGTTTTAAGAAACCGATTCACGGCTTCATAATTTCCGACATAATACGTGTTGCTGAGTTTGTTGATCATCTTTACCGAATCCTGGGTGATGATCAGTCGTACCGCTTCAATACCCAGTCCGGGAGTGAGCGAAAGCCATATCACGCTATCTTTTTTTATCCGTAGCTGCCCGTTAAAAGAGGTGCTTTTTTTCTGATTTTTGTATTCGGCCGAGAATTTGCCCATGAAATACGTGTATTTCAGCTCGTGCTCTTTAAGTTTTTTAAAGAGGTAGTCGGCTCCCTCTTCTTTGATAGGCGCTTTGATCGCCTTCCTTGCAGGGCTGCAGGACACCGCAATTAACATAAGCAAAATGGCAGGTACTGTGATGTATCCAATCGTAAAGCCACTGAAATTTTTCATTCTATTCAATTAATTTTTTTTCATTTATTTTCCTGGTCAGAAATTCCGACCCCTCTCCCTTTGTTTTGGCTTTGTTCCAGTACTCCAGGGCCTTTTCAGGTTCACCAAGTTTGTACAGCACATCTCCGTAGTGTTCGAGCACTTCGCTACTTACATTCTCCCGGTCTTCGAGGGCCTTTTCGATCCACTTCTTCGCCTCGTCCATTTTTCCCAGCTTATAAAGCACCCAGCCATAGGTATCTTCGAAGGAAGAATTTGCCGTATCAAGTTCATTCGCCTTCAGAGCCATTTTCTCAGCCTTTTCGAGATCCTGACCCCTCACAGAAAGGTAATAGGCATAGTTGTTCAGGACATAGGGATTGTTCTCTTTGGCTTTTAATGATTTATCGTAGGCCTTATCCGATTCCCCTGCATTTTTCAGAGAATGCCAGGCATCGCCCAGATACATATAGAACTGCGATAAAAAATCATCGTTATTAACTACCAGCCTTACTCCCCTGTCGAGTATCTTAACGGCCTCTTCATATTTTTTCATCTGGATGGCGCTGAGGCCATTGAACAGGTAAAGCACACTCTGTTCAGGAAAAAGTTCAATGGCTTTCCGGCTAAGATCGTAAACGGTCTGGTATTCGTTAAGCTGAAGTTCCAGGCGTAACAACTCCTCCCAGACAATGAACTTGCTTGAATCGAGACTGATCACTTTCATAAAAGCATCTTTTGCCTCAGCATACTTTTTATCCTGTGAAAGAAGGTCGCCATAGATTGACCATGCCTTCGGATTGTCGGGATGAGCCGAGATCATGATCCGCGAAAGTTCAAAAGCCTGCTCCTTAAGCTGATCGTAGATCTGATTGATAGTATAGAATGATAGCAGGATAGTCACTTTGGTATCCACGTCAAGGTTTGGATTGGCAAAGCCCAGTTTGAGTTCCTCAAAAGCCTTTTCCTTATTCCCCGTTTTTCGGTAGTAATCGGCCAGAGACATGTGAATATAGGGGTCGCCGGGATTTTTCTCTGCAACTTTTTTATAAATTTCAAGAGCCTTGGCCTGCTGGTTATTCCCCATGTAAAATTCGGCCAGCATAGAGAGATAGCGGGAATCGTCGGGAAAAGCTTTGATCAGGTTTTTCAGTTCATTTTCGGCTTTTTCCAGGTTGCCCAGATGGAGATATATCTTCTCCTTTTCAAGTGATATCTCCTCGTTGATCCCGGCCTTTTCCTCGATCACATCATAGGTCTTGGCCGCATTCTTTTCATCGCCAACCATGAGGTATAAAGCGGCAAGCTGGAAACAGTAATCCAGTTCGCCGGGATATTTCTGAACCAGCTTTTCATAGATGCCAAGCGCTTCTTTCTCTTTCTTACTAAGCTGGCATACTTCGGCAAAAAAAATCTGAAAATATTTATTTTCGGGATCAAGGCGGATGGCATCCTGCATCAGCTCATAGGCTTCTTTGTTATTCCCGCGGGCTGCATACAGTCTGGCCAGTTCAAATTTTCCGGCAGGATCGTCGGGATAGCGATCGATGTAGTAAGTGAACATCTGCCCGGCTTTTTCAGTATTTCCCAGCAGAGCTTCCTTCTTGGCATCGATAAGCATAGCCGGATTCTCGTCTGCAACCACCTGTGGCGCACTAAACGAAGGAGATGCTATAAGTAAGAGTAGATATGCTATTATAAGTGTCTTGATGTTCATTCGGTTGTCTTTGTTCAATGCTAAATGGTGAAATGGTGAAATGGTGAAATGGTGAAATGGTGAAATGGTGTTCGGCGAAGCCGTAATGAACACAAATAAAATAGACAATTCGTGAATAAATGGTGAAATGGTGAAATTCATTCCTTCTCTCATTTATGACCCGTTGATCCAAATCCTCCTGCACCGCGGCTTGTTTCTTCGAGCTCTTCCACCTGCATCCATTCGGCCTGCTCATGGGCAGCGATGATCATCTGAGCGATCCGGTCGCCATCCTTCACTACGAAATCCTCATTGGATAGATTTACAAGAATTACTTTAACCTCTCCACGGTAATCGGCATCGATAGTGCCGGGAGTATTGAGCACTGTAACGCCTTTTTTAATAGCAAGCCCGCTGCGTGGCCTAACCTGGGCTTCGAATCCAGGAGGAATTTCGATAAATAATCCTGTAGATACCAAAGCTCTTCCGAGTGGTTTCAAAACGATATCCTGTGGAACAAACGCCCTCAGGTCCATCCCTGCTGAGGCAGAAGTTTCATAGGCCGGCAGGGGATGGTGGGAAGTGTTGACAATCCTGATTTTCATAGGGAAATCTGATGTGCAAAGGTAACAAAAAACTCAATTGGAGACCTTTACCCCACCTGGCTTTTCAAGAAAAAAGGCCGTCAGCAGAAAAACAGAAAGCAAGCCGGTGTGAAGGAGGATGCGGGATGCGGGATGCGGGATATTGGTATAAACGCTGATCAGATAGAGCAGAAGTGCAAGGCCGGCATAGCCCGCTGCTTTCCAGATCCTGTATGGAACCGGATAATATTTCTGTCCCAAAAGGTAAGCCACGACCATCATACTTCCATAGCAGATGAATGTGGCCCAGGCCGATCCGACATAACCATGGAGGAGGTGGCCGGGGCCCAGGGGGATCCACCAGAAATTCAGTGACAAAGTGATAACTGCACCCATCAGCGAGAGCCAGGCTCCCCAGATGGTTTTCCCGGTAAGCTTGTACCAGATCGAAAGGTTGTAGTATATGCCCAGGAAAATGTTGGCGAACATCAGAACAGGGATGACCTCTTTGCCAACCCAGTATTTCTTGTCGATGAGATGCAGGAAAACATCATCCAGAAAAAGCATGGTCACCAGGAAGGTTGTAAGGACCGCAATGATGAAATAATCCATGATCCTGGCGTAAGTCTGGCCTGAATCTTTTTCTTTGGCATGGGCAAAAAAGAAAGGTTCAGCGGCAAAGCGATAGGCCTGAACAAACAAGGTGATCAGAATGGATATTTTGTAACAGGCGCTGTAAATCCCAACCTGGGCTTCGCTAAGATCGGTCGAAAGCGGCAGCAGGTATCTCAGCATCAGCCTGTCGAGGGTTTCATTGACCATCCCGGCAAGTCCGGCAAACAACAAGGGAAACGCGTAAACCAGCATACGCTTCCACAGTTCGGTGTGCATCTTCCACTTCATGTTCACGATCATTGGAACAACGAGGGCGAGGGTAATGAAACTGGCGGCGACGTTTGCAATGAACACGTATTCTAATTCCCAATCGGGACGGTAAATCAGTCGCAGCATAGCATGCAGGGAAGGGAAGCTGTTCCACAGATACGGGCAAAGCAGAATAAAAAACAGGGTCAGTCCTATATTCGTGAAGATGTTGATCATTTTAAGGGTAGCGAAGCGGCCTGCCTTATTCTGTGAGCGCAGCCTTGCAAAAGGGATGGCGACCAGGGCGTCGAGCCCGAGAATCCATGCAAACCAGATCACGTATTTTGACTGACCGGGGTAATCGATCCATCCGGCAATGGTTCCCGAAAAAATGCTTGCAAGGAATATGAATGAACCTGAAGTAATCAGCAGCGAAAGCATACCGGTGCTGAACACACTGTCTTTGTTTTCTTCCTTCTCGCTGAACCGGAAAAAAGCCGTCTCCATTCCATACGTAATCACCACCATGAGGAAGGAGGCATAGGCATAAAACACACTGATAGTTCCGTACTGTGCCGGAGAAAAGACCCTGGTTAGCAGAATGACCATCAGGTATTGCAGAAACCGGCCCAGGATCGTGGGTATTCCGTAGACAGCGGTTTGAGAGGCAAGACGTCTGATTGATGACATTTTTTTTCAGATAACGGATAATGGATAATGGATAACGGATGGCAGATGGCATCCATCATCTGACGCTAACCTCCAAGTGTCCAAAATTAATCATAATTTTGGGCTGATAAATAAACGATGGCAAAATCAAAATATTACGTCGTCTGGAACGGCCGTAAACCCGGGATCTACGAGGGATGGGATAAATGCAGGGATCAGGTTGCAGGATTTACCGGGGCGAAGTTCAAAGGCTTTCCCACGGCCGACCTGGCCCGAGGCGCTCTGAACGACGATCCCCGGAAGTACATGGAGAAAGGACTTCAGACGCCGAAAAAGATCATCTGTAAAAATCCCCTGGTCGGTGAACCCATTGCCGACAGTATCTGTGTCGACGCGGCTTGCAGCGGTAACCCCGGGGTTCTCGAATACCGAGGGGTTGATACCGCTTCAGGTGCAGAGTTGTTCAAGGTCGGGCCTTTCCCCCAGGGTACGGTGAACATAGGTGAGTTCCTTGCCGTTGTGCATGCACTTGCATATCTGAAACAAAGAGGTTCAGACTGGCCCATCTACTCCGATTCCCGCACAGCTCTTGCCTGGCTCAGGAAAAGAGCCATCAACACCAAACTCGAAGTATCAGATAAAAACAGGGAACTGTTTAAACTGGTCGACCGGGCTGTTTCCTGGATCAGGAACAACTGCTGGAAAAATCCCGTACTGAAGTGGGAAACCGAATACTGGGGGGAGATTCCTGCTGATTTTGGCAGGAAATGAGCAGTTATCCGATATCGGATAAAGTCGGATAAAACGCATCGGGGATATGACTGATTTCAGTGCCCTTATCATCCGCAATTACTGAAACAACATCGAACCTTACTTCACCCTGGAATCTCCTGAATTTCACAAATGCATTTGCAGCCCTGATCAGCAGCTTTTGTTTTGCAGGTGTGACCCATTTCGACGGCTCTCCAAAATACCTTGTGTTCCGTGTTTTAACTTCTACAATTACAAGAACCCCTTTCTCTGTGGCAACAATATCAATTTCGGCCTTCCCTGCCCGGAAGTTGCGTGCCAGGATCTTCATACCTTTCGCAAGAAGGAACTCTGCCGCAAGGGCTTCGCCTTTTTTTCCGAGGTCGTAGGACCTACTCATTCAACATTCGATATTCGTTGTTCAACATTCGATATTCATTTTATTAAAACCCCAGCTCTACTTCTTCCCCAACAATCATCTTCACCTTTCGCCCCATGATCAGCGCGAGGTTTTCGGGGCCATGGCCTGAGGGGAAATCAAAGCAAACCGGGTACTTGTATTCTTTTACCGCATCGGCAATGATCTGCTGTGACGTTTTGCCAAAGGGAATCGTGTTATCTTTCATGCCTTGCATACTGCCCACGATAAGGCCTTTGAGCTCTCTGAGCATTCCGGCCCGTTTCAGGTTCATCATCATGCGGTCGACATGATACAAATATTCATCGACATCCTCAATAAACAAAATCTTTCCTTTGGTATCGATCTGGGAATGCGAGCCCATAAGACTGCAGAGTATCGAAAGGTTGCCTCCCGTGAGTATGCCTTCCGAGAGTCCGCAACGGTCATATGATGTGGCTTTTTTCGAATAGGCCAGGGATTCTCCGAACAAAGCTTTCCGCAGTGTTTCTATTGAAGCATTGTCAAAGTGGTTTTCGGTCATATTCAGGGGCATGGTGGCGTGCAGGGTCTCGATGCCGAATTGCCTCTGAATATGGGAATGCATCACCGTAATATCGCTGTAACCCACAATCCATTTGGGGTGGCTCAGAAATCCTGTGAAATCAAGGCGGTCGATGATCCTCACGCTGCCATACCCTCCCCGGGCACAGATGATCGCCCGTATCGATTGATCATCGAGCATGGTCTGGAAGTCCTTCGTCCTCTGGGCATCAGTACCGGCAAACTGGTCTTCGCTATTAAAGACATAGGTCCCGAGGATCACTTCAAGCTCCCATTTCCGGAATAGCTTCATAGCCAGGTGCAGCTCATCAAATGAGACCGCCCGCGCCGGGGAAACAATGGCGATCCTGTCGCCTCTCTGGAGGTAAGGTGGCTGAATCATATTCGCAAAAGTAATAAATTGATTTGTATCTTTGTGGTCTGTTTTACTGATGATGGAACGACCGGATTATAAACGCTATACTGTAACTTCTGCACTTCCCTACGCTAACGGTCCAATTCATATTGGCCACCTGGCCGGGGTCTACGTGCCTGCCGATATTTTTGTTCGTTTTCTGCGGATGAACGGGGAGGATGTGATCTTTATCGGGGGTTCCGATGAACACGGGGTCCCGATCACCATCAAGGCCTTGCAGCAGGGGATTCATCCCCAGCAGGTAGTTGATAAATTCCATGGCATCATCAAGCAGTCTTTTGAGGACTTCGGGATCACATTCGACATCTATTCACGCACATCCAACCCTATACATCATGAAACAGCCTCGGCATTCTTTAAAAAGATGTATGGTGCAGGGCAGTTTATAGAGAAAGTATCGCAGCAGTATTATGATGAAGCAACCGGTCATTTCCTGGCCGACCGGTATATCACCGGAACCTGTCCGCACTGCCAGTACGACAAAGCATATGGTGATCAATGCGAGAGATGCGGCACTTCTCTGAATGCCACCGACCTCATCAACCCGAAATCGGTATTAAGCGGAAATGCACCTGTGCTTAGGGAAACCCGGCATTGGTTCCTGCCTCTCGACCAGTACGAGCCATGGCTCAGGGAATGGATCCTTGAAGGTCATAAGGATGACTGGAAAACCAATGTTTACGGACAGTGTAAGTCGTGGATCGACCAGGGTCTTCAGCCCCGGGCTGTGACCCGCGACCTGGACTGGGGGGTGAAAGTGCCTGTAGATGGAGCCGATGGCAAGGTCCTTTATGTATGGTTTGACGCCCCTATCGGGTATATTTCGGCAACCCGCGAGCTGAGGCCTGATTGGGAAAAATACTGGAAGGACAAGGAAACCAAGCTGGTTCATTTTATCGGCAAGGACAATATCGTGTTCCATTGTATTATTTTCCCGGCCATGTTAAAGGCCGAAGGCACGTATATCCTTCCCGACAATGTGCCCGCCAATGAATTTCTGAACCTGGAAGGCGACAAGATCTCTACATCCAGAAACTGGGCCGTTTGGCTGCATGAATATTTGCAGGAATTCCCCGGCAAACAGGATGTACTGCGTTATGTGCTCACGGCGAATGCCCCTGAGACCAAGGACAATGACTTCACCTGGAAGGATTTTCAGGCTAAAAACAACAATGAGCTGGTAGCTATTCTGGGGAATTTCGTGAACCGCACCATGGTGCTTACCCATAAATATTTCGAAGGCCTTGTGCCTCAGCAGGGAGAACTTACACCCGGAGATCAGGCCGTGCTTCATGAGATGAAGCAGATCCCTTCGCGCATTGCAATAAGCCTTTATGCCTACCGTTTCCGCGAGGCCCTGGCCGAGATGATGAATCTGGCGAGGCTTGGTAACAAATACCTTACCGATAACGAACCCTGGAAACTTTATCCGGCCGATAAGGTTAGGGTGGCAACCGTGTTACATATTTCCCTGCAGATCTGCGCCGGATTATCAATTATTGCAGAACCGTTTTTGCCATTCTCTGCAGCAAAGATCAGACAAACTTTAAATCTGCCGCGGTATCCCTGGAAGGATGCCTTGCTTTGTAACTGGCTGGAGCCCGGGCAGAAGCTCAATCCGCCGGAATTATTATTCGAAAAAATAGATGACGAAACCATTCAGAAACAGGTTCAAAAGCTTATGGACACGAAAGCTGAAAATGCATCAGCCCAGGCAGTGACGGGTCTCAAACCCGCGAAGCCGGAAATCATCTACGAGGATTTCACGAAAATGGACATACGTGCCGGGACCATACTGGAAGCAGAAAAAGTTGCCAAGACCGACAAACTCCTGAAACTGAAGATCGATACCGGCATTGACCATCGCACGGTGGTATCGGGCATTGCAGCCTATTTCAAACCTGAAGACATTATCGGAAAACGGGTGAGTATCCTGGTTAACCTTGCGCCCCGCAAACTCAAGGGGATTGACTCACAAGGTATGATTCTGATGGCCGAAAATACCGATGGGACTTTATTTTTTGTCACTCCGGATGAGGGAGTCCAAAACGGAGGCGATATAAAATAATCAGACTTATGACCCGTATCCTGTTTGTCGATGACGACCCTTCGTTAGCAGAAGAAATGAAGTTCCTTTTGGAGGAAACCGGGTTTGAGGTGACTACTGCCAATGACGGGGAGGAAGCATTCCGCATTGCCAGGGAAAAGGAGTTTGATATTGTTATTACGGATATACTGCTGATCAAGAGCCATGGAGCAGACGTGATACTTCATATGCGCCAATTTCATCCATCCGTTAAGATCCTTACAATCAGCGGAGGAGGCTGGGCTTCGGCGCAGTTTCATCTTGATTCAGCCCGTTTATTAGGGGCTGACAGCTGTCTGGCTAAACCCTTCTCTATTGAAACTCTGGTGAAGGAGATTAACCGGCTATTGGCGAAGCCTCAAAACGACCCGGCAGAGTAACTCTTATAATTGTTCCCCGCTCGGGACTGCTGTCGATGGTGAGTGTGCCGTCGAACAGTTCCACTATCCTTCGCGAAATTATCAAGCCCAACCCAAATCCTTGCTGTTCCTGCAATTTTCGCTCAAACTGCATGAAAGCGCCGATTTTCGTCAAATCCTGAGCTGCTATTCCACGGCCATGATCTTCAAAAGACATTGTAAAAAATACATCTTTGATTCCGCAGTGAACAGTCACTTTTTGTCCGGGGGCGGAAAATTTGAAGGCATTGTCGCAGAGCTCTTCCACCACCTTGGAGAATTCAAGCTCGGGGATGAATGCAATGCCTTTTTCGATGTTAATAATAAGGTCGTCCTGACGTTTATATCCGGCAGCGACTTTCTGGCTGATTTTCGCGAGGATCTCATCAGCATCGGGAAGTTCAAACCGCTGAGCCCATCCGGTTTTTTTCAGTTCCAGCTGTGCATAGAGCAGATAATTCTGAATGAGACGGTATAAGCGATTAGCGCTGGTGTAAATACGATCTCCCATCAAAGGAAGTTCCTCGGGACTAAACGATTCAGGAAAATTTTTCAGCATCTGCCCGAATCCCAGTATCGCGTTCAAAGGTGTTCTCAGTTCATGAGGCAGGCTTGTAATGAGGTTATATCTGAGTTCCTGAAGGGCGGCATGGGAGCGTTCATGCACTTCATCTGCCTTGTCGAGCCTTGCATTCACCGCTTTCAGCAATTCGTTGCGGGTAAATGGTTTTGTGATGTAGTCATCGGCTCCTTTTTCCATCCCTGACCGAATCTGTGCGCGATCAGACATCGCGGTCATAAAAACAAACGGGATCAGCGAGGTTGACGGGTTCTGCCGTAATTCAGACAGAACTTCATTTCCATCCATTTCAGGCATCATGATGTCGCAGAGAATAAGGTCAGGCAGATGTTTTTTTGCAAGTTCAACGCCTTCCTTGCCATCTGCTGCAGCAAACGTGGCATAGCCTTCAAATGCAAACCAATATTTCACTTCGTCGCGAAGTACTTTCTGGTCTTCTACGATCAGTATTTTTTTCATACGGAAGATTTGTTGGTGATTGTTCGTGGTAAGCTTACTTTAAACAAGCTTCCCTCTTTCAGCTTACTTTTCAGGGTAATTTTACCCCCATGACGCTGAACAGATTCTTTTACAATATTCAGTCCCAGCCCGGTACCTGATATATTAGCGACATTGGAAGCCCTGTAAAATGGAGTAAACAGGAGTTTGATCTCCTCCTCCGGAATTCCTATCCCCTGATCGCGTACCGTAAGTATGACCTCCTCTTCGTTTGCATTCAAAGTTACGAAGATAGTATTTCCTGAGATTGAATATTTAATTGCATTCGACAACAGGTTGCTGATAACCAGTTGAATGTTCTTTTTATCAAGGTTCACTTCAATGGATTCCGGTACAGATTGAAAATCGATCGCTATCTCCCGTCCGGCCTGAACTCTGAACTCTTCGATCAGATTCATCGTAAGGGCCGGGATATCGAACAGTTCAGGTTCCAGCTCCCTTTCTTTTGTCTGCAGTTTCGAAAGGCTAAGTATTTCTTCTATGATCTTGCTTAGGTTTACTACCTGCTCTTTGATTTTTCCAAAACGTTCATCCTGCTGTTTTTCGGTCATCTTATGGCGGTAGCTTAACAAGGATTCACTGGTTGCCATAATAGTTGCGAGAGGTGTACGGAATTCATGCGAGGCTACCGAAATAAATTTCGATCTCATGCTACTGAGTTCCTTTTCTTTTTCAATGCTCTCGCGGAGGGATTCCTCATACTGCTTCCTTGAGGAGATATCAATTTTGATGGCTATAAATGATGATATCCTGCCCCCCTGGTCAAGGACCGGCGTTATGGTAAGTTCTTCCGGATAAAGAGTTCCGTCTTTTTTTCGGTTAATCAGCTCGCCGCTCCATACCATACCAGTGTTTATCGTCTCCCAAAATGTCTTATAGAATTCTTTACTTTGTTCTCCCGATTTCACAAGTTCGCCGGGAGAAAGATTAAGAATTTCCTCCATTTCATACCCGCTGAGATTCAAAAAAGCCGTGTTTGCCCATGTAATATGACCATTCGGATCGGTAATAATGATCGGGAGTGCGAAAGATTCAAACGCTGCGCTCTGCATCATAAGTGCCGTTTCGGCTTTCAGATGTTCGGTTATGTCGCGGGAGATCCCGAACAGAACGTCTTTTTCATCCCACTTGCCCATGACCACACGGGTTTCGACCGGAATCAGGATACCTTCTTTGGTTATCAGCGGTACCGGGCAGAACAATGCACGCCCTGCCAGCATTTCGCCTACAATAAAACCTGCCTCCTCCCGCCGGTCCGGTGGATGAACTTCAAGAACATTCATTTTGTTCAACTCTTCATTAGAATAGCCCAGGCGTTTTCTCACGACCGGATTTGTCCTGATGATTAAGCCCTGGGCATCGAGAATAAACATGAAATCGTCGATCGTGTCGAAAAGTACCTGGAAGTTCTGCTGGCTGCGTTTAAGCAAAGTCTCTGCGTTGATACGGGAGATAGTACCTCCAATCTGTATGGCCAGGGCTTCCAGTGAAAAACGTATTTTGTCAAAAAAATCTGCTCTGGTTTTTGATCCAATGTTTATACAGCCAATGACTTCACCTTCATATTGCATTGGGAGCAGGGCCAATGACCGTAAGCCTTCTTTTTTCATTACAGGATCAAGAAGTAATTCCGATTCCGAAAAATTAAGATAGAGAACGACTCCTTCTTTTACCAGGGCGGTTTGCGGGGAATCATGATCATAAAAAGAAGTCTCTGCAATAAATTCTGCCGATAACCCATGGTGAGCCACAAGACTCAGTTTGCCTTCCGCCGAATCGAGAAGGTAAATCCCGCCGCAATCAACTCCTTCTATCTGTAGCAGAGCCGTAAGCGACAGGGATAAGGCTTCCGACATGGAAGTCATAGTACTGTGCCGGGAAGCCAGGTCGCGCTGGATACGGATAAACTGTTCGGTAGTTTTCCGCAGACTGATATCTTCAAAAATATACAGTCGTCCGAAGTATTCATTTTTCTCGCCGCGTATCTGGGCCGAGAACCTGCGTATCGTACGTCCGTCCTGGAACGGGATCTCATCTTCGATCACGACCTCATTGAACTCATCCTGCAAGGGTTTACAAGACTCGGCAAAGGCCGGTACATCTTTTAGTACCTGCAAACAATCGGGAATAATGTCGTTGTTTTTCAATTCCCCGGTCTGCATTCGCTGTTCGAGGTGTGTTATCCCCCATATCTCGCAGAACTGGTGGTTAAAATACAGGATTGCATCGGTGCGGTTATCCACTACAAAAAATGCGAGCGGTGATGTACTGGCCATTTTCTGCAGCAGGGATTCATTCCAGCGCAGATCATGCTGAGCTTGTTTCGATTCTGTGATGTCACGGATTATAGAAAGCGCTTCATCCTCAGCAATCACAATGTTCCGGGCTTCATAAGATCTGAGTTCTCCATGCAACAGAAGCTCGTATTCGAAAGTAACTTTTTCCTGAGTTCTGAATGCCTCTTCGAGGGCTTTCAATCCAATTTCTGCTATTTCTGGAGGCAATACCTCCCCATAAGATTTTCCGATAAACTGATTGGCGGGCAACAGAAGGTCGTTGGGATCTCCGCTGCTTAATTCAAGGAAAATTCCCTGGCGATTGATCCGGAAAAGCAGATCTGGAACAGCATTAAGGATTGCCTGGAGTTCTTTGGTACGAACCTTTACCAGCTTTTCAAGATCGGTAGTATCTTGCTGCAGTCTGCGGTAAAGCTCCCGCTGACGGAGGTTAAGCAGAATCTGGTTTGCAATATCTTCGGCAATCTGCAAATCTTCCGGTGTAAAATGATTGGTCTCATTGGCCATAAGGGCAAACACACCGATAAGCCGATCATTATCTATCATTGGAACACCAATTACACTTTTTATCCCCTTTTGCAATAACAGTTCATCCCCCTTCGAAATGATCTCTGCCTCCCCAATGTTGCGGCAATAAGCATTCCCCTTAGTAAAATGAGAAGTGTCAAATAAATTTAGCGGAAGTTTTTTTCCTGAAGAGCTGTCGAACTGCCCGTCGAGCATCCTTGATTCAATACAGGCTTCTTCCTTCTCGAAATCGAATGTGACCAGCTGAACCTCAGCACAGGGAATCATCTGGAGAATACTCTTCATGGCCAGCTCATCAACGGCATGTTCATTCATTTTCGACCGCATGATGGCATGATCCATTTTACGCAGCACTTCGAGCCTCTGGTTTGCCCTGTTTAGTTCAGACAGGTTCTCCCTTAATGGGGTAAGGTCTTCAAACGTTGTGAATACCTGAAATGGCTTCTCCTCTCCGGGTTTGAACTGGGGTTGGGCATTCACATTGATCCAGGAATATGTTCCGGTCCCGGGATTAAAAATTCCCATTACTGCTGCACTTTCCCTGCCTGTTTTCAAAGTGACCATCGCGGGATGTGTCTCGCCCGGGAAAGGCGAACCGTCTTCATGAATAGCATGCCAGCGGGGATCAACCGAGGTACGGCCTGCCATCTGGTCTGAAGTGAGTCCCAGAATACGTTCAGCAGCAGGGTTAGCCAGAAAGATCTGGCCTTCCGAATCCTGGTAAACAACTCCCTGGGCCATGGAAGCAAAAAGTGTCCTGTATTTTTCTTCGCTATCGTGCAGTAGAGTTTCTGCATTCTTCCGGTCCGAAACATCCCTTGTAACCCCTATAAATCCGCTCAGTTCTCCTTTGTCATCAAAAAGCTTTGATACTGAGTTTTCGAGCCATACCAGACTCTGGTCTTTTTTTATTGCCTGAATTTCAATGACCTTTGGCTGGCTTGTTTCTGTTATGCTTTTCGTCTTGATCCGGCTGATCAGGGATTCGAATGCCTGGCTAACCACGGGTACTGATGTGTCGGCAATAATAGTGTTTAGGTTCTGCCCGATCAGTTCAGCAGACTCGTATCCCAGCATTTTTTTTATGGAAGGGCTGAAATATCTGAAAATGAGATCCGGGTCGACAAACCAGATGACATCGAGGGTATTTTCAGCAATCTTTGCAAGATGAATTTCAGCTTCCGTGCGGGAGAGCTCAAATTTAGTGTATGACATAAGCCGTATTTTGCCTCCTGCAAGATAAAAAAAAACTGTGGTATAATATTAATAAGCATAAAAAAAATAGAATCGTCAGTCTTTTAATATATTTTTGTCAGGAATTGGCGCAAACACCCCGGGGTTAATCGTGATTAATGGCGAAATGGACTCATTACTGGAGAAATATACTTCCTTATATGATTCTGCTCTTGTGGGGCACTTCACTCTGAATAAACAGGGTATTATTTTAGAGGCAAATATGTTTTTTGCCCGTTTGCTTGGCATCGACCGGCATTTGCTCCTTCACCGATCTGTGATGGACTTTGTTGCTTATGAATCAGGACCTGCTCTCTCCTCATGGCTCGACACTGCTGTACCGGGGCAGGACTCGACTTCTTTTGAACTTACTCTGAAGTCTGAAAACGGGTCTCTTTTCTATACACTGGCTGAGGGAAGAATTCCTGTAATCAGCGATGAATACCGGCTTACGGTAATCGACATGACATATCGCAGGCAGGCCGGGGAACGTATGGACAGTTTGACCCAGAAACTTCGTGATCTGTCGGCTCATATCGAAGCAGGGATGGAACAGGAAAAGAAGCGGATTGCACGTGAAATTCACGACGGCCTCGGGTCGTCTCTCTCGGCCCTGAAGATGGAACTTTCGATACTCCACCGCCGTCTGGATCCTGAAAATGTTAATCAGGAGATTGAAAACCATATCCGGTCTATGTCGGCATTGGTTGAAGGAAGCGTGGAACTGATACGGAAACTCGCAACTGAACTGCGACCGGAGGTTCTCGATGAACTGGGACTGATAGCAACCCTGGGCTGGTACACCAGCGATTTTAAGACGCGTACCGGTATCATCACCGGTTTTAGCGTGTATCCAAAAGATTTCAAACTTGATCCTGTAATTTCAACTGCAGTCTTCAGGATATTTCAGGAGATCATGAATAATATAACAAAACATGCAGGAGCTACCAAGGTCACTATTTTCCTTCACAAGCGGCATCATCTGTTTCTGATGCGAGTGAGAGATAACGGGGTCGGCATCAAAGACGAGGAACTGGAACATAAACGATCCTTTGGCATCATCGGTATGCAGGAACGCGTAAAACTTCTGAAAGGGCAGATAAAAATAACCGGGGTCAGGAACAAAGGTACGACTGTCGTACTGGAGATTCCAACACTACAAACTCATTAATGAGCAAACCTATGATTGATATCCTGATTGTTGACGATCACGCGATTGTACGCGCAGGCCTGAATACCATTCTTGAGCTTGAAAAGGGATTTTCGGTAACCGGCATGGCAAAAAATACAGCCGAGGCCCTGAAGATTATTTCGTCGAAAAAGATTGACGTGATGGTTCTCGACGTCTCACTCCCCGGTCGCAGCGGCCTTGAGATTATCAAGGAAGCAAAACAAATACAGCCTCTGCTTAAGATCATCATGCTTAGCATTTACCCCGAAGACCGCTTTGCAATACGCGCTTTAAAAGCCGGGGCTTCAGGTTACCTCACCAAGGAGATGGCGCCTGAAATGATTGTTGAGGCAATCAGAAAAGTAAGCTCAGGAGGAAAATACATCACCCCTGTTATGGCCGAGAAACTGGCTGATGAACTCAACGAACTCTCCGAGAAAACACCTCATGAACGGCTATCTGACCGGGAATTTGATGTGATGTGTATGATGGGCTCAGGAAATTCACTGGTCGATATTGCCTTGAAACTTGGGATCAGCGACCGAACAGTAAGCACTTACCGTACCCGTATCCTGAAAAAGATGTCGCTGAAAAACAATTCCGAAGTAATTCATTATGTGATTGATAACGGATTAATTTAAATGCCATGAAACGGTTATTTACCCCCCCCCTATCCCGCTGAATTTTCACTTTCTTAGTTGTTTGTTGAAAACTTTTCATGGTTTCTGTATTACCTTTGCACCATTAAGCTGCGCGAAATCCTGAAGAATGCCGGGTTGCTCTGAACTTCCCGGGGGATGGCCGATGGCATCACCTTGTTAATATTGCGATTTCTTTCAGCACAGAACCCTGCTGATTGAATCCGCCATAATCCGTTATCTCACGCCCCATTAAGTTGTGATTCACGAAATATTGTATTTTTGCTTTGCTATCAGTCTAAACGAAGCTAATTGATACAGTATGGAAGGCGACGATCTGTTCCCCAGGGTTGATGAAACTATGGCGGAATACCTGAAGTCAGACAGGTACCGTAAATCTTCATCGGGGATAACTTTTTCAGACTTTGAAGGTCAGGAAGAAGCAAATTATGCATTCTGGCGGCGCCTTACCCCATCACAGAGAATAGAGTTGCATACCATCATGGTCAATTCCATTTACAAAGACGCATCCAATAGAAATACAGGCAACCAGACTTTTGAAATTGTTTTTACTGATAAATCCATATGAATATATTTAATGAATTCCATCAACGGTTCCTGTTTGAATTACTGAAACATGAAGTGGATTTCATTGTAGTTGGTGGTTTATCAGTTGTTTTCCACGGATATATCAGAACAACCGGAGACATGGATTTGTGGATTCGTCCGACAAATGAGAATAAATTGAAATTACTGCCTGTTATTTCACAATTTGGCCTTACTCCGGATTCGATTGAGATGTTACAAAACAAGGATTTCACACAAATGCTTGCATTTCATTTTAACCACCCTCCTGATAAGATCGAATTCCTTACTTCTGTTTCAGGACTTGAATTTGATGATGCATTCGTAAAGCGTGACCATCTGGCCATCGAAAATTTCGAAGTGCCATTCCTGAGTTTTGAAGATTTAATTATCAATAAAATGACTGCAGGAAGGCTTAAAGACAGAGCCGATGTTGATGAGTTGCAAAAATTTCATCGTAAAAAGTAAGCATTGAAGATTATTATCCGAATATTAAATCCATTACCTATGCAATGCAGCCTGAAAATATTGCTACTCTCTGTTATTCTTTTTCTCGGCGGATGTGGGCATAAAGAAAAGCAAATTACCACCCTGCATATGCTCGAAGGGGGTAAGACCTTTGCTGTCCCCACCGGAACTGCTGCCGATCAGATCGTGCTGAAGAAGATCCCCGATGCCAAATTCGAATATTACAACAGCATCCTCGACTGCTCCATTGCGGTAAAGGACGGCAAAGCCGATGCCGCAGCATACGACCTGCCGATACTGAACAATATTGCAGCCAAGAACGAGGGTTTGGTGGTGCTTCCGGAACTCATTATGGACGATCAGTATGGATTCGCAGTAAGGCTGGACGATAATGATCTTAAAAATACGATCGACCAGGTAGTTGCAGAACTCAGGTCCAACGGCACTTATGAAGCCATGAAAAAGCGATGGTTCCCCGAAAAGGGCGACCCGGCACCAATGCCGCTTTTCCCTTCGGACGGGAAGAACGGGACGCTGAATTTCGGTACCGCTGCAGTTACAGAACCCATGTCGTTTTTCGATGCAAACAAACAGATTGTCGGATTCGATATTGAAATCGCTTCAAGGGTTGCCCAAAAACTGGGAAAGAAACTCATCATCACCGACATGGAATTCGGCGCCATGATCCCTGCCCTGATCTCGGGCAAAGCCGATATGATAGGAGCCGGACTTTCCATCACTGCCGAGCGTGCAAAGAGTATACTGTTTTCCGAATGTTACTATAAAGGCGGGCTGGCAGTTATTGTCAGAGGGAAACCTGCATCATCCCCGGCAGTGGCAACAGGTTTGCTCAAAACCGTGAATGACATCCATGATAAACGTATCGGCGTCCTGTTAGGCAGCATCCATGATGCCTATGCAACAAAAACCTATCCTAACGCCACTCTCCTTGAGTACCAGAACGTTTCCGACATGCTGTTTGCCCTTAACTCCGACAAGGTCGACGTTATATTTATGGATGAATCATCGTTGAAAGAAGTCTTCAGTAAAAACCCTGACCTGGGAGTCCTTGACCCAAGCATGTTCATAGTACCAATTGCGGCCGGATTCAATAGTGAAAATGACAGGCTCAGGGAACAGTTCAATGCGTTTTTGCGTGAAATACGAACGAATGGCATCTACAATGATATGGTTGACCGATGGATGAATAAAGGCCTGTCGGAAATGCCTGAAATAAAAACGCCAGCTACCAACGGAACTCTTAAACCAGGTATTGTGAGCGACCTCGGGCTGCCTTTCACAGTTATAAAAGACGGTCAGCTGATCGGATTTGATATTGAACTTTCAAAACGTTTTGCCGCATATGCCGGGAAAGGTTACGAACCGGTCGACCTTCCCTTCGCAAGCCTGCTCGCTTCAATTTCGACAAATAAGATCGACATCATAACCAGCTCGATGATGATCACCGAAGAACGTAAAAAACAAATCGATTTTTCAGATCCATATTACGAATCTGGAGTGAGTGTGATCGCTCAGAAAAAGAATCTCGCAAAATATGCAGGGACTGCCACATCCGCAGACAAAAGAACATTTGCAGAGAAGATGTCCGATAGTTTTTACAACAACATCATTTTCGAAAAGAGGTACCTCCACATCATTAACGGCCTCTATGTTACTTTGGTCATATCGATCTTTGCCGCATTGTTCGGGACTCTGGTTGGCGCACTGATTTGTTTCATGCGGATGTCAAAGCGCATGATCCTTTCAGCCACGGCCAGGGCCTATATCTCGGTGCTTCGCGGAACTCCGGTGCTGGTGTTGCTGATGATCATCTACTACGTGGTGTTTGCTTCGGTGAATATCAATCCTGTGCTGGTGGCAATCTTTGCTTTCGGACTGAATTTCGGGGCCTATGTGTCGGAAATGTTCAGAACCTCGATCCAGAGCATTGACAACGGTCAGAAAGAAGCAGCCATAGCCGGCGGTTTTACCAAAGTGCAGACCTTTATATATATCATACTGCCCCAGGCTATGCGGCAGATCCTCCCGGTTTACAAGGGAGAATTTATCTCTCTTATCAAAATGACATCCATCGTGGGGTATATCGCGGTACAGGACCTCACCAAGGCAAGCGACATCATCCGCAGCCGTACTTTCGATGCCTTTTTCCCTCTTTTTATGGTAGCCGTGCTGTATTTCCTCCTCGCCTGGCTGCTCACCTGGGCCCTGGGCTTAATTGAACTATCAGTCGATCCGAAAAGAAAACGTCAGAAAAGAGAAAAGGAGGCAGCAAGATGATAAGGACAGAACATCTCTCAAAACATTTCGGCCCCCTGGTCGTGCTGAAAGATATCAATGCGGAAATCAGCAAAGGGGAAGTCATTTCTGTGATCGGCCCCTCGGGAACGGGAAAAAGCACTTTTCTGCGTTGCCTGAACCTGCTCGAAGAACCTACCGGCGGCAGCATCTTTATTGATAATATACCCATGCTTGACAAGCATACCGATGTTCCCAAACTCAGGCAAAGGATGGGCATGGTATTTCAGTCATTCAACCTTTACGCTCATCTAACCGTTCTTGAGAACCTGACTATAGGCCCTATTAAATTACTTCGAAAGAAGAGAGCTGAAGCAGAAAGCAGGGCCATGGAACTCTTAAAGCTCGTCGGCCTGGCCGAAAAAGCAGGAAGTTTCCCTGATGAGCTTTCGGGCGGACAAAAGCAGAGGGTTGCCATAGCGCGCTGCATGGCCATGGACCCGGAGATCCTGCTTTTCGACGAGCCAACTTCCGCCCTCGACCCCACCATGGTGAGCGAAGTGCTGGCCGTGATCAGGAGGCTTTCGAGGGAAGGAATGACCATGGTCATCGTGACCCACGAAATGGAATTTGCACGTAATATTTCAAGCCGTGTATTTTATATGGACGAAGGATTGATCTATGAAGAAGGACCTCCGGCTCAGATCTTCGACAATCCGCAGAAAGAAAAAACAAAAGCCTTTATTAACCGCATCCGCAGTCTTCATTCCCAAATCACCAGCAGGGATTATGATCTTTATGCCCTGCAGGGCGAGATGGAAAATTTTTGTGAAAAACACATGCTTTCGAAAAAAGTTTCGGGCTATGTGGCTCATATTGCCGAAGAAGTCCTTTGCCTGCAGAAAGACTTCAGCGACATCAGACTGAGCCTGACTTATTCCGAGAAAGAAGGGACTGTTGAACTTGTATGCAGCAGTGCCGGTGTGCCGTTAAACCCCCTGGAGGATGAGGAGCTGAAGGATGACATCGGTTTAAAACTGATCCGGGGCCGGTGTACGAGTGTGGAATATCGCCTCGAAGACGGGAAAAATATCCTTACCCTGAGACTCAGGGATGAATAATCAGAACTTTCTAATCTGAAATTTGCACTTATGAGAATACCATTGATCCAAAACATACGCCTTGCAGCCCTGCTGCTCGTTATGACGTCGGTTGTACTTTCATGCAAACACAAATACGATGACCCTGTTCCGACTCCAACGCCTTTTGGTAGCTGGACCAAGGCATTTCCGGGCACCGAACCTTACAACGCTCAGCTAAACCTGAAGTACGACGGAACCATGGCATAGATCATGCTCGACACACTTTCAACCCATACAAACAGCTATTGTAAAATCCAGGTCAGCGGTAGTCAGTTACGTTTTTATGATGATCCCGACTTTCCGGCAGAAGGCCTCTGCACCTGGGATCCCGACTGTACAGGGAACGGATATTATTCATATACCGTAGACGGCTCCGGTCTGAACATTACAATGCTTAAGGATTTTTGCCCTCCCAGAGCCCCGTCTTTCAGCGGCACATGGGCAAGACAATAAACTTCCATTATTACCGATGGTACTTTGCCAGAGGATATTGTCTGATCCGTGTCATTGATTCCACTACAGATAATTCATTGATTCTACTACATCTTACTGCTTTTCATTGATTTACCTTTGGTTAATTATTAATCTCCAAACTTTATACCATGACAAAGGCAGACATTATTACGAACATCGTAAAGCAGACCGGTATTGAAAAAGCTGCAGCAGAGGATGTAGTCAACACTCTTATGACTTCAGTGAAAAATTCCATGATTAAAGGAGAAAATGTTTATCTGCGTGGATTTGGCACTTTTGTTATAAGAAAACGTCAGGAAAAAATTGGCAGAAACATTCCCCGAAAAACTTTTGTGACCATTCCGGCACATTCCACCCCCAGGTTCAAACCCTGCAAAACCTTCCTCAATAAAGTAAAACAGAATGTTGAAGTAGAATAGCAGCATTTTCAACCCTTCGCCATTTTTTCTATCTTTGCACTTCCATTGGCCCTGTAGTTCAATGGATAGAATGGAAGTTTCCTAAACTTTAGATGCAGGTTCGATTCCTGCCGGGGCTACAAATGTACATATAAACCCTTGTTAAACAAGTCTTTACAAGGGTTTTTTCTTTAAGGGTACACCGTTTTGCAACATTTCACAACATGCTTAACAAACAATGAAGATCGGCATCCTTGGCACGCGGGGTATTCCCAATAATTACGGGGGGTTTGAGCAATTTGCCGAGCATTTATCTGTAGGGTTGGTTCAGCGGGGACATGACGTATGGGTGTACAATTCACATAACCATCCATTCACTGAAAATAGCTGGCATGGCGTAAATATTATCCATCGTTATGATCCCGAAGATTACATAGGTATTCCCGGACAGTTTATCTATGATTTTAATTGCATCGTCGACTCCCGCAAACGCAATTTTGACATTCTTCTCCAACTAGGCTATACAAGTAATTCGATCTGGCACCGGCTCTTGCCTGAGAGAGCAAAGATTGTCACCAATATGGATGGCCTGGAATGGCAGCGCAGCAAATACAGCAAACCCGTGAAACGGTTTTTGAAATTTGCGGAAAAACTTGCGGTGAAAAGCAGCAACTACCTTATTGCCGATTCAGAAGTTATCCTGAACTACCTGTCGAAAACCTACCAGGTCCCCGTTACTTTCATACCCTATGGGGCTGACATTTTTGAATCAGCTTATGAAGACGCATTAATTCCTTTCAAGGTTAACCCGCGTGAATATTTTCTGATCATTGCTCGAATGCAACCCGACAATCACATTGAAGAAATTATAAACGGAGTGTTACTTTCAAAGACCATAATGCCGCTTTTGATTGTTGGGAACTGCAGAAACAGATACGGACGATCGCTCCGGACAACATATGAGTCTGAAAAAATCAGGTTTCCGGGACCAATTTTTGAAAAAGAGAAACTAAATAATTTACGGTATTTTTCCCGGCTTTATTTTCACGGTCATTCATCCGGCGGAACGAATCCATCGCTGCTTGAAGCCATGGCCGCTTCGGCACCGATATGTGCGCATGATAATCCCTTTAGCCATGAAGTCTTAGGGAATAATGCCAGGTACTTCTCCAACGCATCACAAATTTCGGAGATGATTGATGAAAATCAAAACCAAATTGTAAATCCGGATTTTATCATTGAAAACATTGAAAGGATAAGATTTAAATATAACTGGGTTACATTGATACAATCGTACGAAACCATGTTCCAAAAAGCTGTTTCTAATTAAATTCACCTCGGAATTCGTTCAGTTTTTTCATAAATTTGCCGGAAAAATTGTTGCATAAACCTGATTTGCCGCGAACTTTCGCCAGATATATACCAATCCTTTCACTTGCGGGAGATTTTATCCTTTTAAACCTTTTTTTTGTAGCAGGGTTTTGTTATTTCAAGGTCGACGGTTCATATTTTGCACCCCGGTATTTACTGTTTTACATCTACCTTAACCTTATCTGGTTAATCCTGGTTCTGTTTTTTGGCACACATAAGATCGATCAGAATACAAGTAAAAAATCGATTCTTTTTAAATCCTTCAACATTACTGTCTTTTTCTTTTTCCTGTTTTTGCTCTATTTCCAGGTCACTCCCTTGTCTTATTATCCAAGGGATACTATCAAATATCTATTCCCGGTCTTCTTTATCTTTATTCTTACATGGAAGTTCCTGTTGTATTACGCATTCTATTTTTATCGTAAAATGGGGTTCAGTCTCAGGAATGTCATCATTTTAGGCTATACTCCCTTAACCATTGACTTGCAGATTTTTTTTCAGAACAACAAATGGGCAGGTTACAGCTTCCTGGGTTTTTTCAGTGGAAAAAATGAAGACAATCCAAATATTCTGGGACGATGGCCTGATCTCAAAGCGTTTTTAGATTCAAACCAGGTCGATGAAATTTATGTTGCTTTAAATGAGATCCCTCGTGACATCCTTCCTGAAATTAACGAGATCATCGACGGGCATCCAGTAAAGGTCCGTATTGTACCTGATCTCGGAGCCTTTTCTTTTAAAAGTGCAGAGCTCGTCAACTATGGTGCATTGCCTGTCTTGAAAATTCACCGTGGCCCCTTGAGTTACTGGTCTAATCGTTTGATCAAACGGGTGTTCGATGTGCTGCTTTCCATTTTTATGATTCTCTTTGTGGTTTCCTGGATCAGTTTGCTTCTATACCTGCTTTCACGTTGTGGCATCTGTGATGGTGTTTTTTTCAGGCAAACGAGGACAGGTATTGATGGACATCAATATACCTGCATTAAGTTCCGCACCATGAAGAGAAGTTTTGATGCTGATTTGAAACAAGCAACCCGGGATGATCACCGCGTCTCAAAAACAGGAAAAATTTTGCGAAAATACAGTTTGGATGAACTGCCACAATTCTTCAACGTTTTTTTAGGTGAGATGTCGGTAGTCGGGCCCCGTCCTCACATGCTTGCACATACCGGGCAATACAGGAAAATGATCAGACAGTTCATGCTCCGGCATACGGTTAAACCCGGGATCACGGGCCTGGCGCAGGTAGAAGGATACAGGGGAGAAATCAGGGATGTGAATGATATCAGGAGACGGGTTGATTGTGATGTGCAGTATATTGTAAATTGGTCGATAATCCTGGATATAAAAATCATGCTAAAAACGATTTGGGTCATTATCAATGGGCAGGAAGAAGCCTATTGAAAATAATTCATCTGAATCAGGCTTTCTTAATAATTACAGGGTTTTGCACTCCTATTATTAATTCCTTTGGACATGGGGGCGAAGGAGCGAAGCTTTAAATTATAATTGCACAATAAACCTGTCATGACGTTTTTTCATCATATACCCAATATTTTCAAGATTTTATTTCATTTTTCAATTCTCAATTATCTTGCCAGGCCAAGATCTCATCAACGCGGCTATAATGTGTTTGGATACTTTTCAAAAATTGTTGGCGCAGGGCAGGATGCGCGTGGGTTTGCTGATGAATTAATAAGAAATGGTGATGAATTTGTTCTGGTTGATTTTTACCAGAAAACGCATAAGCACATTGCCCGATCAGAGGAAAATCCATACAGAAAATATTATTTCAGGAAGTTTATCTATCATACAAATATATTTTTTATTGACCCTGCTCAATGGCAAAAAGTCAGAAAAAAAATACCCACGCTGTTTTTAAAAAACAAACACAATATCATCACCTTCTGGTGGGAGTTTGAAAGTGGATTTGAGGATAGGATTCCTATACTCAACGAATTTAATGAGGTATATGTTTTCAGTGATTTCATATGGAATATATTGAATTCCGTCGATAACAGGAACTTCAAGATTACCAGGATTAAATACCCGTTTGCAAAAAACTGGATCATTGAGCATGATCCGTTAACAGTAAAAAGGAAATACAATCTGGAAGGAAAGTTTTGCTTCTTTTTCAATTTTGACTATTTGAGCAGCTATAACAGGAAAAATCCTGAAGCGATTTTATGCGCGATTGCCGAAGAATTTCCAGATGAGGCAGGTGTTGTTTTAATTGTAAAAACAAACAACAGCAACAGGTTTGAAGAAAAGGAACACAACTTTTTGAACAAGATAAAAAACCTGGGACTGAATGGCCGGGTTGTTGTCATCAACGATCCACTTTCAAGAAATGGGTTCATGACCCTGCTAAATGCCATGGATTGCTATATCTCCCTGCACCGGGGTGAGGGGCTGGGGCTTGGTATTTTAGAGGCGCTTGCACTGAACAAACCAGTCATTGCAACCAATTATGGAGGGAATTCAGAATATATGAACAATCCGCTTGCCATGGCTGTTCCATATTCAATGATTCCAGCAAACGACGACTACGAACCGTATAAAAATGTGAAATTCTGGGCTGAACCTGACATCAGCGCGGCCAAAAAGTTTATGCGAACTGTTTTCAACGAGAAAATGCTGATAGCTCATGATTCAAATAGAAATTATGATATATAAAACTGTGGAATGTTGAGCGATTTTATAATAAAGAATGGATTGGTAATTCTTGGCTATGGCCTGCCTGGTTTTCTTTTCCTGTTCGGGTTGAGCTATTTTGTGAAGTTTGCCAGGCGAAACAAATATTTTTCCGGAATGCAGCTGATGAGTATGTTTGTTCGGGCAAACCCAAAAAAGACCATTTCATTTGTCGGGCTTTTTGCAGCAATTATAAGTTGTTACCCTATTGTATTTTGTGGGATGAGTTTTGTGCCGCCTGCCCAAAATCCCGCTTGTCATTTATTTGGATGGGAAATACAATTTGTTTTATCTAAAATTCTTTTTGCAGTTGGAATAGGCTTGCTCGTATTTCTATTTACTAATAATTTTCTTGCGGGTTCATTGATTGCTTTCTCCAGCTGTTTTTCTGGTTTTTTCGCGTATCAAAATAACCATCCCGATTTTTTTGGTTTGATGTATGCTCCCTGGATTGTGATTATCTGGAACCAATTTGGATGGACTTTGAATCAACCTCATCCGGATCTGAGAAAAAGCCTGATCCATGGTTTATTGCTGGCTGCAATCACCTGGCTGCAGCTTAATACGGGCCCTCCCATTGAAGGTGTTGTAACAGCTTGTTTTATGCATGCATTGGGAATGTTTGTTTTTATGTACCGTGTGAGATATCGCTTGGGTCTGTTACGATCCTTGCTTCTTACAATTGGCTTCGGACTTGCGATTGTTATGATTTCATCGCCATACTGGTTGCTTTTTTTTGATACCATTAGCAAGTCTTACACAAACTATGATATTCCAGAGGTTCAGACATTCCCGCTTTGGAAACTAATCGGATTTTTCGATAATTTCTTTTTTCAACAGATAGATGGAACCCTGGGCGGACCTTCTTCGAATATATTTATCCTAATATGTGTTACAAGCGCAATTCTATGTATTAGATGGTATAAATCGATTATCACAAATGTAACAGCGATATTGTTTTTTTTGGCATTGGCAATTGCCTTTGGAGTAATTCCAACATCTGTTTTGAGTTCTATTCCCCTTATCAGGGATATAATCCATGTAAATACCACTTTTTCGGAGCCTTTGATGATTCTTGGATTAATTCTTTCAGGGTTTGGTATCAAATACTATATTCTGGCATCAAAAAAACAAAAAATAATAATTCTTATTCTGGCATTTTCTGTTTTTGCCGGTCTGTGCATAATGTATCTGTTGGCAATCATTTATTTACAACCCGCTGTTGTATATGGAGGAAAGTCAATCTGGTTAATTTTCCCATTCTTCGCTATAGTGCTCACAGCGCTTTGGCAGTTGTATCGACAGTCTGAATCAGGAATGTGGAGTAAGCATATCCTGATCATATTGGCATTTTGCTTTTTGCTATTACATGTAAGTCACGGTATGTATTTAACGACTGGCCAGGGTATTGTAATGCCGCATGAAACCTTTTATCCTGAACACTATGCAGCCAAACTGAATCAGGGTTTGATTCTCCCGGCATCCGGAATGATTTTGATGCTTATACTTTCTCTACTTCTTCCCGGGTTTAATTACTTGAAAAGCAGAAATAAAAAGTTAGAAAATAATTCAGTTAATGAAGGAAATCTGACCCTGAATAAAACCGTGAAAGTATTAAGATTAAAACCTAATTTAGGATTAGGTGATCTTCTTATTTATTTATCGTATATAAAGCAACACTATAATGATTATGATAAATTTCAGATTGTTTTTGATTTTGAAAAATTATTATACTGGAGAAATGATTCTCAGAGTATAGCAAACTTCACAAAAGATTTAGTGGCAATATGGTTTAATGATTCAAAAATCGAGATTCTGAATCATTTGGATGAATCTGATTATACAGACAGGCTGGAATTGTACAGTAATGTTAAACGTGAATTTTTAAGACCGGTTAAATTAAATAATATTCTAGATCAACCATATATTTGCATAGGAACAAAAGTAAGACTTGAAGATTATTATTATTATCTATCTTATAAAGATAAGTTTTTAGATGCCTTAACTATTTTATCTGAAAAGTATAAAATAGTTATTATGGGAGAAAGAGAAACAAAGTTTAATAAAGAAATTGCGGATATTCGCGAATTAAATTCGGGTTTGTTTTTAATTTATAATGATTTAATAAACAATATAGATAAAAGCAAATTAATAGATTTAACAAGGGAGGAAATCTTGCATGACAATAATGTGGCTGATTTTTATAAGGATGCCATGATATTGAAAAATTCAGAATTTACCACCTGCATTGGTGGTGGCGGTTTTCATCTCATCGCAATGTCGTTTGCCCGAAAGGTAATCGGTTATAGAAGTTATGGTTCGGAAGATGCTGATAATTTTTTATCAGGAAAACTGATTAATGATGAAAATTTGTTTTTAACAAATGATATTGATTTGTATATTGAAAAATTGATAAATTATAAAAACACTTAAGATATGGCTGATACTTTAGGCGGATTAATAGATAAATTAAATACCGCAGATTTGAAAATGTGGAATAATCAGGAAATTCTCTATGAAATCAGAAGAATGTCTTTTGAAGAATACAAGGAGAAATATTTTAACTCTGAACAAGGAGCAGAATTATTATGGTCGGTACTGAAAAAAGCCTGTGATATTAATGTTCAAAGGAATCAGTTAATAGATGAAATTGATGAAAAGATTATTGAAATGATTGATGCCCGATTGTCGGGTGAGAATCTGGATGATGGAAAATATGTGCAGAGAAAACATAAAACCTATTAATGAATTATAAATATTTTGAGATTTCAGATATCCATGAATTTCTGAAATTTATTGATTCCAACCTTAAAGATATAAAATATTTTCATCCTCATAAATTTGATTATGAATCGGTTAAATCTATAATAGAAAACAAAAAGGAAGATATTTATCTTTTATTTTATGAAAGAAATATGATCATTGGTTATGGCATATTAAGAGGATGGGATGAGGGATATTCAATTCCAAGTTTAGGTATTTTAATTGATAAATCGGTCAGAGGATCTGGGTATTCCAGGCGAATATTAAATATTTTGCATGAAATTTCTAAGAGCAGGTTTTCCGACTTTATCAGACTGACAGTAAAAACAGATAATACTATAGCTATTAACTTTTATGAAAAGAATGGATATGAATTTAAGAAGTATAATAAGGATTCTTTAGAGGGCTTTTATAAAATAAATTAGCCATATATGGATTTAAATAATATACAGTGTCCAATATGTGGTTCAAAAAACCTGACACCTAAGAATTCTTTTTGTATTTTTATGAAGAAGAAAATATATAGATTTAAATGTGCTGATTGTGATTTGATTTTTGGACCCATTGAATATATAAATCTTACTAAAAACCAATTAGCGGATAAATATAAGGAATTGTATAAAAGCTATGCAGAAAATGATTCGACTGAATATGAAGTAAAAACCTTTTTAAGTTTATTTCCTGAAAAAGGAGGTTCCTATCTCAATTATGGTAGTGGAAAATGGTCTAAATCAAAAGAGATAATCAATAGTATGGGATATACTATCGATTGTTTTGATTTTTCTTTTAATGATGTTGATACTTTATTGTCAAAAAAATATGACGGTATTATATCTAATAACTTAATTGAACACTTACAACATCCGGTAGAAGATTTTTTATTATTCAGGGACTTATTAAAAGAAGGTAAAATGATGGCACATTCAACCCCGTGCTATGAATATAGATATGATTATTCTATATTCCATTTGTATTTCTTTATAGGCAGATCGTTAGAATTATTGGCTAAAAAAACAGGATTTGAATTGGAGCATTATATACAAGATGGAGAGTATATTCTTAAAAGATTTATTAAAACAGATTAACGAAAAATCAGGAAATGCCAGGTTTGGAAAAGGCAAATAAATACATTGAGAATAGAAAAATGATCAAAAAAGCAATAAGAAAAATAGCTCATTTAATAGGAAATTCTATTACAATTCCTGACCATACGAATAATGAAACATCCCTATTGGCAATTGGAGCGATGTTGTCGAAACAGCAATATTCAATGAATTCCAATAATATCAATGATTATGAGTTTAAGATATTCAGTCAGTTTGGTGATGACGGAATCATTCAGTACCTGATTAAGAATGTCGAAATCAGGAATGAAATTTTCATAGAGTTTGGTGTTGAAAATTATCTGGAATCAAACACGAGGTTCCTGATGATGAATAACAATTGGTCCGGTTTTGTAATGGATAGTTCTGAGGAAGCAATTAATAGTCTTAAAAATCAGGATTGGTATCCGAACTTCTGTTTAACTCATAAAGCTGTTTTTATTGACAAGGATAATATCAACGCATTGTTGGAAAGTGCCGGTTTCTCAAACATCGGGCTGCTGCATATAGACATTGACGGAAATGATTACCATATATTGAAGGAAATTGACATGTCCAGATTAAATCCTTCAATAATCATTATGGAATATAACAGCGTTTTTGGAAAAGATCGGCATATTACGGTTCCTTACGACAAGAATTTTGTCAGGACAAAATCACACTTTAGTAATCTGTATTCCGGGGCTTCGTTGCCGGCGCTCAACTATGTCGCAACAGAAAAGGGATATTCCCTGATTGGCTGTAATCTTGCCGGGAATAATGCTTATTTTCTCAGAAAAGATTTGCTCAATGAAAAAGTAAAAGAATTATCCATAGAGAAAGCATTCAAAGAAAGCAAATTCAGAGAAAGCCGGAATATTGATTTTTCTTTTTCATATTTAACGGGGAATGAAAGACTTGAGGTTATTAAAGGGCTTGAAGTTTTAAATGTAAAAACGAATCAACCCGAAACATTATAAAAGGGATTGTGAATATTTTAAACAGCCGGTTAAGTTTAAATCCAGGGAAATTATTTCCTGTAGCCTGGAGCGATATCAGGGGTACATTCATATGCTACCATGTGATAACAACCATGGGATGGCAGGATATTGCCACGCGTTACAAGCGAACGCGTTTTGGGGCTTTCTGGCTTACAATCGGAACGGCGGTTACAATCGCAGCTTTGGGATTTATTTTTGGCAGTTTATTCAAGCAGCCAATAAAGGAATATCTTCCATTTTTGACTATAGGAACGCTGATCTGGAATTTATTAAGCCAATGCCTTATTGAGGGGAGCAATAGTTTTGTCGTTTCTTCCGGTATCATTCTGCAGGTTCGGCTCCCATTATTTATTCATGTGATGCGTGTATTATGGCGGAATATTATAATTCTTGGTCATAATTTGCTGATCCTGCCTTTGGTGTTTCTTATTTTTCTGAGGCCTGTCCCGGTTAATGTTTTGCTGGTGATTCCCGGATTTCTGCTGCTGACGGCAAACATAAGCTGGATTATGCTGGCTCTGGCAATAATCTGTGCACGTTTCCGCGATGTTTCGCAAATCGTTGCAAATGTGATCCAGATCATGTATTTTGTAACACCTGTCATGTGGAATGAGAAGTTGCTGCCGGCCCGCGCCGGGACTGCCATACTCGATTACAATCCGCTTTATCATCTCATCAGCATCGTTCGTGCACCCCTGCTCGGCAATTTACCTACAGAAATGAACTGGATTTTTTCATTGATACTGATGGTTGCAGGATGGATACTCACCATGGGCCTCTTCGGACGTTATCACAAAAGAATTGCATACTGGCTATGATTTCTAAGGCAAATATTCAACTTACAGACGTTACTGTTGATTTCCCGGTGTTCAACGCGGTTAACATGTCGCTTAAAAACCGGGTGATGAGCGCTGCCACCGGGGGTGTCCTGGGGCGGCATGATGGACTTGTTGTTGTTCGGAGTTTACAAAATATTAATCTCAGGATTTCAGCGGGTGAGCGCATTGGATTGATTGGCTCCAATGGCGCCGGCAAGACAACCCTGCTCAGGGTAATTTCAGGCATCTATTATCCAACTGAGGGGACGGCCCTTATCGAAGGAAATTGTATTTCACTCATTAATATATCCCTCGGCATCGATGCTGAAGCAACCGGCAGGGAGAATATACGATTGAGATCAGCAATGATGGGATTCACCCCTGCTCAAACAAAAGAGCGGATCGACGAAATAATAAGCTTCTCAGGCCTGGGCGATTTTATTAACATGCCTTTTCGGACCTATTCAACGGGGATGCAACTCCGGCTTGCTTTTGCTGTATCCACCTGTATTCATCCACAGATTCTGGTAATGGATGAGTGGCTTTCGACCGGAGATGAAGAATTTGCAGGGCGTGCTGATGAACGGCTTAAGAAAGTTATCAATGCTACCGAAATCCTTGTCCTTGCAAGCCATTCCCCCGACCTGCTTAAACGCAATTGCAACCGCCTTATCTGGCTCGAACGAGGGGAGATCAGAATGGATGGCAGTGTTGAGGAGGTATCTAAAGCCTATTTCAGGTAGTTGATAGAACATACAGGCCTCTGCCGACGAGCGAATCCCTGGAAAAATTGTAACCCGCACCCAAATGTATATCCCTTCTTTCTTTACGCGTGTTTGGTGGAAAATTCCATTATCCCGTCAAAACAAAGAGTTGGTAAAAACATCTATCTTCCGTGCCCTGCCTTTTCTTTTCAAAAAGAACAGAGTGTACCGTGACTGGAAAGATTCCAGGATATTTTCAGATTTACCTGAGAAAAGATTAAATCAACCCAATCCTTTTCAGATTAATGGATCTGGTTACAGATCTGAGCCTGTAAGCAAAGAACCAATTACAACCCTTGCAATTATTATCCATGCATTCTATTTTGATGTGTTTTTGGAAATCATGGAATATCTGATCAATAACTCAGAATCAAAATACAAGATCTACATAACATCCCCAGAAATTTTATCTGAAAAGATTGTCAGTTTTTTGAATAGCAATGCCTGTGAATATTCTTTTCTGACGGTTGATAACCGTGGTCGCGACATCCTGCCATTCCTTGATGCACTCCCGCAGGTTTTTAACGATGGATACCAGGCGATTTTAAAAATTCACACAAAAAAAACCGATCACACTAAAACAGGTGAGCTATGGAGAAAAGATCTTTATAAAAAATTATTGGAAGAAAAAGCCATGAGAAGGGCGCTGGAAATCTTTAACGGGGATAATACAGTCGGAATTATTGGTGCGCCCGGGCATATAGTTCCTCTGAATCTCTATTATGGCGCCAATGCGAAAACACTTGCATTCATGAGTGAAGCAATGGGGGTTAAGCCTTCACAAATTTCAAACCTGAATTTTCCTGCCGGTTCCATGTTTTACGTCCGAAAGCAGGCGCTGTTACCATTATTAAACCTCGGATTGAAATCAAAAGATTTCGAAGATGAGTCGGGACAAAAAGACGGAACATTGGCACAGGCGGCCGAAAGAGCTTTTGCTGTAAGTGCGGTTGCATCAAACATGAAATTAGTCGATACCTCCTATAATTCACAAAAGCAAAATCCAGTTATAACAAAAGATCACCCTTTCGTGTATTAAGACCCATTTTCTCTTCGAAAACAGTTCGCATAAATTTTTTTGCTGTGCTGATGTCAGGTTCAGCCCAGAATTTTACATTTTTATACGGTTTGTAGTCGTCGTTTGCAGGAATCAGCGAATATGGAACAGCCATGGCAAGCGGATTATTCATATATTCTGAATTCCCTCCATAATTGGTTGCAATGACTGGTTTATTCAGTGTAAGCGCCTCTACAATACCAAGCCCCAGCCCCTCACCCCGGTGCAGGGAGATATAGCAATCCATTGCATTGAGCAGAGTCATGAACCCATTTCTTGAAAGTGGATCCTTGATGATAACAACCCGGCCGTTCAGTCCCAGGTCTTTTATCTTGTTCAGAAAATTGTGTTCCTTTTCTTCAAACTTGTTGCTGTTGCTTGTTTTTACAATTAAAAGAACATGCTGTTCATCTGGAAATTCTTCGGCAATCGCACATAAAATCGCTTCAGGATTTTTCCTGTTATAGCTGCTCAAATAGTCAAAATTGAAAAAGAAACAAAACCTGCCTTCCAGATTGTATTTTCTTTTTACCGTTAACTGATCATGCTCAATGATCCAGTTTATTACCGATGGGTATTTGATCCTGGTAACTTTGAATCTTTTGTTATCAACGGAATTCAACACATTCCAGATAAAATCACTAAAAACATAGACCTCATCAAAATCGTTGAGTATTGGAATCCTATCCTCAAATCCACTTTCAAACTCCCACCAGAAAGTGATGATATTGTGTTTGTTCTTGAAAAAAAGTACGGGTATTTTTTTTTTGATATGCTGCCATCGAAGAGGGTCAATAAAAAAAATATTTGTATGATATATAAATTTTCTGAAATAATATTTTCTGTACGGATTTTCCTCGGATCGTGAAATGTGCTTATGATTGTTTTCATAAAAATCATACAGAACAAAACGATCATCATTCCTGATTAATTCATCTACAAAATGACGTGCACTTCCCCCTTGTGCAACCCTTTTTGAAAAGTATCCAAATACATTATAGCCTTGCTGATGCGATCGTGGCCTGGCAAGATAATTAAGCAGAAAATAATGAAATAAAATCCTGAATTTATTGGCTATATAATGAAGAAACGTCATGACAGGCTTACAATGCAGCCTGTAAAGGTAGAGGAAAAATGCTCGCGTTAACCAGTCTTCGTCCGGGCAGCCTGAAGTTTATAACCAAAGATCACCCTTTCACTCATTAAACCGCAAAAACAGTATATGAAAAACAAGATTCCGCAGAAACCAATCATTACCAGTAAACAAAACCAGGAAAGATTAAAACCTTCTTATTATATGCTGATGTTGGCATACCTCATTGTGCCTGTTTTTGTGCCAAGTTTTAACACCTTCGATACAAACGGGCCCAAATTCCTGGCCTTAGCGCTGATAAATATTGCTTCCTTCATTATTCTTTTTAATGATCCCGATTACAGAAAAAGACCAGAGGTTCAAATACGCTTTTTCAGAACATATATTGGTATTGCATATGCGCTGTTCATGGTCATTTCATTACTCTCATTTTTTAATGCGATAAACCTGGTTGAGTCTCTGCTGAATTTGATCAAAGCACTAACGATATTTGGATCAACCTACATCCTTTACGTTATTTTCAGCAGTAACCGTGGTTATCTGCTGCACCTGGCCTCAGCACTTTCAATGTTGCTTATCATCGACAGCTTGTCTGTTTTTTATAACATGCTGATGTACATCTCCCGGGAAGTCACATCAATCATGGATATCAAGACGGTTTATTCTCATAAAAACATACTTGCTTCTGCACTTTTCATAAAACTTCCGGCATCAATTTTTCTCATCTTCTTTTCCCGGGGATGGCAAAAGGGTCTGGGCTATATCGCCGGACTTATGACGGTTTTATCGATTTTATTGTTAAGTACCCGTGCATTTTACCTGGGCCTGGCCCTGCTTATGATCTTGCTGTTTGTTTTTGCATTGATCAGGCAGGTCGTAGCGGGAAAGAAAGGGGCCATGCGAAATATTGCAATTTTTGCTGCAACTTTTGTGGTGGCCTTATTGCTTTATTCAGCTGCACAGCGGGTTCTTTTCCCGAAAAACACAGATACAATCTGGAATACCGGGATCGTGTCAAGGCTTGGCTCCATCAAAGCAGATGAATCGTCTACACATGCACGGCTTACTTTATGGAATTGGTCAGTTCAAATTATACGAGAAAATCCATTGCTGGGAGTTGGTACCGGAAACTGGAAACTCATTATCATGAAATACTATAATCAACGGTCAACGGATTTTATTGTCCCATATAAAAATCACAATGATTTTCTTGAAATAACTGCTGAAACAGGGTTGATTGGTGGCTTGACATTCATATCAATTTTCCTTCTTATCCTGTTTGGTTTTAGCAGGGCATTAATAAAATCTAAAATTGACGATGACCGGATGAAGTTGATGTTCCTTCCTGCTTTTGGAATTGTGGCCTACAGTGTGGATGCCTTTTTCAACTTCCCGGCAGACAGGCCCGACATTCAATCACTATTTGCAATTTATGTGGCTTTGGGTGCGGCGTGCTCAGGAATGGAAATCACAAGTAAGCAAGATAATCCTGTACGACCTTTGACCGGACTGGTCAATAATCGATGGATCAGGTCCCTGGCTATAATAGGTTTGAGTCTGTTATTAATCGCCTCCGCCTGGATACTGTTTCTGAATGTCAAATCACTTCGATATCAATATGAGGTAAATGAAGATTTTGAATCTAATAAATTGACCCATGCCTCTTCTTTAATTATGGAAGGGTTCCCGTTTATCCCAACAGTAAGCAGTCTGGGAGAACCGATTGCTGTTATCAAGGCCCAATATCTGATGAATGAAAAACGGTTTCAGGATGCTGTCAGCCTGTTAATGAAAGATGCTTCAAGTCCTTATGATAGCCGAAGGGAATATAATATCTGCAGGGCTTATAACATGGCTGGAATGGACGACAGTGCTTTTGTATGGGCTCAAAGGGCTTATCCAATAAAGCCTTTTCATAACCAATTAGTAAGGATACTGAGTATTTGGTTGTTTAATAAAGGGCAGCATCAGCAATCGCAAAAGATCATGTCGGAATATCTCAGCCAGGTAAAAAATGATGCGGAAATGTGGAATCTGGCTGTAAACCAATTATGGGCAAACAAGCAATACGAAAAAGCTATAATAATGCTTGATACGGCGATAAAATATTTACCTGAGGAAAAGTCCATTATGCAACAGCACGATGAGGCTAACATAAAGCTTAAAATAGTTCCCTATGATGAATTATATGACCAGATTGTTCAATTAATAAATCTGAAAAATTACAAAGATGCAATCAGGTTACTAAACGATCTCCTTGAGAAGAAACCTCAATGTGCAGAGGCTTATTTGAATCGCGCCCGCTGTTTAAGCGAAACAGGCGCATATGCTGAAAGCAATAAGGATATTGATAAAGCCATAGAATTTGGCATTCAAAACATTGACGTGATCAATAACAAGGGTGTAAATTTCCTGAACATGGGAAATATTGAAGCTGCATGTCAGAATTTTAAAGTTGCCATGGAAAAGGGAAGTAAAATGGGCGAGACAAACTACAAAAAATATTGTGGAAGTAAATAGTCGGGCAGTAAGTGAGTGATTTTTAAATTCACTTAAAAGATGAAGCCCAGGACCCTGCTTTCAGATCCAGAAAATACAATTTGTCATTCTCCAGTTTATAGAGTTGAATCCAATTTCTCAGTGAAACAACATACTCCGGCTTGTCTAAATCGTACATTCCGCTCCAGTTAGGCGGACGTAATCCGCTATACCCGTTAATGGTGCGCAACCCGAATTTTTGCGCGATGATCATTGCATCAATCTGAGCTTCATAAGGAAATTTTTTCAACCCATCGGCCGGTATCAAAGCGAAAACGCTTGCTTGCTTTGGCGGAGGAGTAATTGCGTCAAGCATGGCATACTGCTGCTTTTTGCTGTAGTTGGCAAGACTCGCTGTATTGAATTCCTCAACAACGAGTATCAGGCAAAAAACCGACACGGCAGCAAAGTAAAAACCCCGTTTCACAGTTGAATTTACCTGAGTTGTGGCATAGCTTATAAATTGATGCAACCCGATCGCAATCACCATCGCAATGGGGAAAGCCAGTATATGCTGGAAACGAAACACCGCACGAATTCCACCTGCTCCCGGGAACAGTTTCAGGATCGGCAACCAGAGTGAAAGCCCATAAATTTTCAGCATCAGCAACCAGGCGATCATCACTGCAATGCTTAGTGAGGCTGCGAGCAATGTCAACTTCTCGCTTTCATTGATTTCCCTTCCGCCAAAAAGGATGTTAGAGCTGCCATTTGGTGACAATTTCAATTGATACTGTTTGGCTTTACGAATGAACCAGACCAATAAAAACAGTAAGGTCAGAAGCAAACAGACCGGCACCCCATTAATTAATTCACCCGCCATCGGTCTGTACGCTATTCCCGGATAAGCTGCATAAAGCACTTTGCCCCATATCCAGTTGTTTGGTCCAACATTCACATAATCAATAAAAGAGGGCAACATGGCATCAACTCCATGATAATGCCAACTCCCGTATTGCCATAATGCCGGGATATAGGTTAGCAGAAAGGGGATAAAGCAAACCAGACACAATGCAAAATAAGGCCATATTTTCAGCCAGATTCTTCGTTTCGATGAAATAAACTGCCAGGCTGTTTTCCGGCCTGAATGCAATGTGCCCCAGACAATCACGACGCCTGACCATAATAGAATAAAAAAGACTGAAAACCAACCCGTATAATAACCGGTATAAAAAATTGCAGGAACCAATATTGCTACAAAAATTCCGGCAATGATCCCCTTTGAGGTCGCTTTTTTGAAATGTTTAAGCACCAGACAGATTCCGATGGCCAGATATGGAATATAGCAGATGGTGAATAACTGCGTATGGCTCAGGGAGGCAATAGCCATGGCATTTGGAAAAACAAAAAGAATGGCCCCGGTTATTGAAGGCAATACACTCAGATGCAAACAAAAGCGAAAGAAAATGATCGTTCCGATCCATCCGATCGCAACCAAAGCGAATATTACGATTTGGCACGAAGAAAAAGGGTCCAACCCCATGTTACGCAAGATAACATAAGGAACCGCATTCAGAAATCCGGCATCCCCATACCCCAGAACACCCTGAACTGGAAAAAAGAACCCTGGCGACAGCCACCGGGCGGTTCCCTGCAACACCTGCCACCAGTGTTCCAGAATCACTCCGTTAAACCTTGCATCGCCAACATCGCCCAATAGTAGATCAAAATGCGAAAAAACGATTTGCCTGAAAAACAGAGTGCCGATCAACAGCCCTGAAACAACATAAAAAAAGATCTCAAAGAAGATTTTCGCGTATTTCATACGTAGCTGGTAAAGTGAAACGAAAAACACTTCCTTTCCCTTCTTCGCTTTCGACCTGTAATTTCCCCCCATGTTTTTCAATAAACTCTTTACAGATGATAAGACCCAGGCCTGTACTGGGTTCTCCATCGGTACCTTTTCTGCTGGTCTGTAAATCGGGCCTGAATAAACCATCCATAATTTCATCATTCATCCCTATACCCGTATCACTGACCGAGATCTCAACGGAATTGGCTGTCGGCTGTTTTGCAACAATTGTAACCATTCCTCCTTTTATGGTGAATTTCACGGCATTCGAGGCCAGATTCCGAAAGATTGATCCCAGCATGTATTCATCGGCAAAGACTTTCAGATCAACAGGAATATCGATGCTGATAATGATCCCCTTTTTATTAGCCGAATCCATTACAGGGCGAAGAGTTTCAGAAACCAGATGATTCAAATTACATGCTGCAGGCACAAATGTGGTTATCCCCCTTTGCAAACGCGACCATTCAAGCAGGTTTTCGAGCAAGCGAAACAGATTGGTCGCAGAGTTTCTCATGCTCACTGCTATCTTCTGGATCTCCTTCAATGTCAACGCATCCAGGTCATCGACCAACATGTTTGTAAAACCAAGAAATCCGTTAAAAGGACCACGGAGTTCGTGGGCGATAATAGAAAAGAACTTGTCTTTTTCTGCATTGAGAAAATGAAGTTCTTCTTTTTGAAGCCTGATCTCTTCTTCTACTTTTTTTCGCTCGGTGATGTCCTGGTGGAAAGCCAGGTAAAATTTCTGGTTGTCAATGGTGATAAGACTTACAGTGTCGCTTAAAATGAAACTATGCCCGTCCTTATGGTAGTGCTCTACCTCAAAACGAACCACCTCTCCTGCATTGATACGGCGCATGACCTCAGCCCGGCCATCAAATGCATCCTCCCTGAGTACATCCAAATCACTGATGCTGGTATTCCTCAGCTCGTCGACCGTGTAGCCGTGCATTTCGGCAAAAGATTTATTGACTTCGGAAATCCTGCCATCCATCGTCAACAAAATAAGGCCTTCATTCGCCTGATCGAACAGAGTACGAAACCGTAATTCACTTTCCCTTAAAGCCACCTCCGACTTCCTCCGCTCTGTGTTATCTCTTAATGATCCGTCAATATAGCCTGGTTTGCCATTGGGATCGAACATTAAACTGGCATTTAGGGAAGCAAACCTGATATCACCATTTTTTGTCTTAAGCTTTACCTCATAATCCCGGACCTGACCATTTTTCATCAGGGCGCTAAGCAGAGCATCCCGGTCTACAGGGTTGAAATACAGGTTGAAAACATTAGTGCCGATAAGTTCATTCCTGTCAAAATCAGTAAAGTGCTTAATTGATGGGCTTATATCGTGAATGATCCCAGCCAGGTTACAACGATAAAAAACGTCCTGAACATTTTCGAACAGGGTGCGGTATCTTTCTTCGCTCACTCGGGAAGCTTCCTCGGTGGCAGATTTTGAAAGCTGTAACTCTTCCCCCTGCATTTCAAGTTCAAGCTGGTTCACTTCAAGCTCGTGAATGAGCTTAAAAGTGTCTGCTGCAGAAAGCTTAGCAGCCGGGCCTGATTCTTTATTTTTCAGTAAATCCTCTGCTTTCTGACGTAGTATCTCGGCTTCGGATCTGGTATGTTTGTTCATTGTGGATTACTTTGCGTCTTTGGCCCTATTTCTTTTGAGCAAAGATAAGGCATTAAGACTTTTCACCCTGCACCTGTTTATAAGTTCTTTCGATAAACGGGAAGTGATTGGATAGATTGCTTTTATTTTGCAGATGCAATGGAGCAATATTTTATTCCTGCCGCTGTTTTATGTTCATTTCTTATCCTGGTTATCCCCGGGAAAGTTCGATTTTATTATACTCTTGCCCTTATCCTGTTGATAACTCTTGTTACAGCTATCCCCGCTGCCCTGGAGTTTTTTTCTCCCCTCAATGTCACTTATCTGCGGTCTGAACCGGGACTCACTGCAAGCCTTACTTCGACAAACTGGGTTTTTAAAGGGTATCTGGGTGAACTCCGTTTTACGATCGATCGCTTAAGCTCATTTTTTATTCTGGTCACGAACTTCACGGTTCTAACAGGGATGCTTTATTCGCGCGGCTATCTCAAAGCCTATGAAAACACCAAGAACCCCGCCCAGTTTGCCCTGCATTATTTCAGCTACGTCTGGCTTCATCTTTCCATGCTTGCGGTGCTTACTCTTCGCGACGGGCTTGCTTTCATGATTGCCTGGGAACTGATGGCGGTTTCTTCTTTCATGCTCATTTTATTCGAGGCTGAAAAGCGTTCGACCCTGAAAACTGCCGTTAATTACCTTGTGCAGATGCATATCGGGTTTGTGTTGCTGCTGTTTGCTCTCCTTATCACCGAAGCGGGAACCGGGCAGATGAGCTTCGATGCTCTCCCGGCCTATTTTGCCTCTCATTCCAATACCGGACTTTTCCTTCTTTTCTTTGCAGGATTTGCCGTGAAGGCAGGATTCATCCCGTTTCACACCTGGCTCCCCGAAGCTCACCCCGCCGCTCCTTCACATGTTTCGGGTGTGATGTCGGGTGTGATGATCAAAATGGGGATATACGGAATTTTCCGGGTACTTATTTCAGTCCAGTCCGATTGGTATACCATTGGTCTGGTTTTGCTGGCCATCTCGGCATTGACCGGGCTCCTTGGAATACTGTTTTCCATAGTCCAGAAAGATATTAAAAAGATCCTCGCCTATTCCACTATTGAGAATATCGGTATTATCGGGCTTGGAATGGGGCTTGGAGCCATTGGCCTTGCACTCCATAACACGGCTCTTACCTTTCTCGGTTTCACCGGCAGCCTGCTGCATGTACTCAACCATTCCCTCTTTAAATCCCTGCTTTTCTATGGTGCGGGATCAGTATACCGCTCAACCCATACCAGGAATATTGAAGAACTCGGCGGATTGATCCACCGGATGCCCCGCACTGCAGGCTTGTTCCTGTTTGGCTCTGTAGCTATCTGTGCCCTGCCTCCACTCAACGGCTTCGTCTCGGAATTCCTGCTGTATATCGGATTTTTTAAAGGCCTCAGCGCGGGCAGCGAGTACCTTTCTATCCTTTTTCTGCTCACCATCATAACTATGACACTGATCGGCGGACTGGCGATCTTCAGTTTTTCCAGGGCTTTCGGGATCAGCTTCCTGGGTACTCCGCGCAAAGAGATCCATCTGCAACCTGAAACCATTACCCGCGACATGATCTTCCCGCAGATCCTGATCGCATTTTTCATACTTGGAATTGGCCTGATGCCCATGGCAGCCATTGCTCCCATCGCCAACCTTGTCGAAAACCAGTTCCATCCAGGGTCCGCTGCATCGTTACTTTCCCTCACGACAGCAATGAATAAGATCAGCCTCTTCGGCCTCATCCTGATTTCCCTTGTATCCTGCATCCTGTATCTCAGAACCAGGGTCCTCAGGCAGCGCACACCGGCTTACGGTCCTACCTGGGGATGCGGCTATACTGAAGGCACCCCCAGGCAGCAGTACACCGGGGCCTCCTTTGCCGGCAATATTTCTGAACTGGCCCAGCCTGTCCTGCAAAACATCGAAGAATTACGTCCCATTGCTGCCGATGACATATTCCCCCACAAACGCTCACTGCATCTCAGAACCATCGACATCTTTTCAGTAGCCCTTGGCAAGCTTACCGACCTCTCATGGCTTGTCCTGAAAACGCTGGCCCGGCTTCAGACAGGTAACATCCGTCATTACATACTGTATGCATTTATTTTTATTCTGGTGATTTTTGTGCTTTTATATTTAAAACTCATATGACAGGAGCCCTGCTGGCCATAGTTTCTGCAGTCTTTTTCCCGGGAATCATCCTGAGGGTGAAAAGTATTGCCAGTGGCCGCAAAGGCCCGGGAATTTTGCAGCCCTGGAAAAATATCATCCTCCTGTTCAGGAAAAGCAGCGTGTTCAGCACAACAACCAGCTTTATCTTCAGGCTGGCCCCGGCCGTTTACCTTGCAACGATTTGCTGCGCCCTTATGCTGCTGCCTTTCCCGGGTATGCCCTCTGTTCTTGGCTTTGAAGGCGATTTCATATTGTTTGCATACCTGCTTGCCCTGGGGAAACTGCTGTTTATCCTCGGCGCACTCGATACGGGAAGCAGCTTCGAAGGCATGGGCGCCAACCGCGAAGCCCTGTATTCCATGCTTACCGAACCCGCCTTTTTTATTCTCCTGGGAACACTCTCACTTCTTTCGGGTCAGTTTTCGATGCAGTCCATTTTTCACAACCTCCAGTTTGCAGGCGAATTCTCGCTGATAACCGGTGGAATCGCAATTTACCTCCTGGTACAAATCGCTATGATAGAAAACAGCCGCATGCCTGTAGATGACCCCAGGACCCATCTCGAACTGACCATGGTACACGAAGTCATGATCCTCGATTACAGCGGACTAGACCTGGCCCTGATCCAAACTGCCACGAACCTGAAATTTGTGCTTTACGGCGGATTGATCGCCAACTTCCTTATGCCTGCCGTAGCCGACTGGTCGACTCTCGCAAGCACGTGGCACGTGGCATGTGATACGTGGCACGTGGCACGTGATACGTGGCACCTTTTAGATGCCACTCTTAATGTTTCTATCTTCCTGGTCGTCGAGGCTGTATTCGCGGCAGCCATCGGCCTTATGGAATCCTTCCGCGCCAGAAAAAAACTGGCCAAAAATCCGCAGTTCATCGTCACCCTGAGCTCCATCGCCCTGATCGGTTTTATTCTCGTGCTTTTGTTAACCCGAAACCTCATCCGCTGATATGACATCAATGCTCATCATAGTCTTTGCGATCACCCTGATCTATCTCAGCGTTACAGAGAGATTCAGGGTCTATGCAGGACTGGTTGGCTTGCAGGGGTTGCTGCTTTTCGGACTCTCGTTCCTGCAACTCGACAGGATCACGCTTGCCACGGTATTGTTTGTGGCTATCGAAACCCTGCTGTTCAAAGTGATCGTGGTCCCTTATCTGCTTTTTACCGTCATCCGCCGTACCGGTGTGGCACGGGTTCATGATAAAGCCCTGCCTTCGTTCTATTCCCTGCTGCTGGTTACCCTCGGACTTCTGCTCAGCATTGTGGTCTCATTTTCGATGAATACCACGCCTTATAACCTTCTGTTTTTTATCGTTTCATTCTTTTCGGTCTATACCGGACTGTTTCTGATCATCTCGCACCGAAAAATCTTTTCGCACCTGGTGGGATTCCTGGTGATCGAGAACGCGGTACTTCTTCTTTCACTGGCCATCGGAAGCGAGATTCCCATGCTGATCAATATAGGAATACTGCTCGATATCGTTGTAAGTGTGCTCATACTGGGGATTTTCGTGATGAAGCTCCGGCAGCAAACGGATGATTTAACAATACTGAAAGATGACTGATCGCTCGCATGTTTAACACAACCAACATATTTCTCCTCTTCTTCGCAATCTCAATGGTATTGGGACTGGCTGTTGGTTTGATACATAGAAAACTCCTTGCAAAAACGCTGACGTCGTTTTACGTCATTGTCCATATCGCTTTCACTGTTTTCTGCTGGATGCACAGGGGGGAGACAGTACTTGATTACTTCACTTTCGACACACTGGGACTGCTGATGCAATCGGTACTCTCGATCCTTACGGTGACCACGGTTTACCATGGCTTCATTTATGTAAAACATAATCCGCCGAGAGTCTATGCAATTTACCACGCCGCACTCATCGCCCTGATCGCATCCATGACGGGAGCCTATTTTGCAAACGGCATGACCACCGTCTGGATCTTCGTGGAAGCCACGACCCTTTCCGTGGCAGCTCTTATATACCATGACCGCACAGCCATCGCACTGGAAGCCACCTGGAAATATGTCTTTGTGTGTTCCATAGGCATCGCGCTTGCATATATCGGTATTCTGTTTCTCGGCTTTACCGTGAGAGATGCCCGTCTGTTGCATCTTTCATTTTCATCAATAACCGAAATCGCTCGCCTCGCAAATCCGCTTTACCTGAAAATCGCTTTTGTATTCGTCCTGGTTGGGTACAGTACAAAAATGGGATTATTCCCGATGCATACGGTGACTGTTGATGCCCATACCGTTGCGCCTCCCCCCATCAGTGCGTTTATTTCAACAACCCTGATGAATGTTGGCTTCCTGGCCATTTTCAGGATCTACGCACTGTTCTCTGCAACTCCCATCCTGGCGTTCATGAACCATGTGCTGCTGTTGTCGGGATTCCTTTCATTGCTCATCTCGGCCGGTTACATGCTGAAAGCAAAGCACAACAAACGAATGCTGGCCTATTCCAGTCTCGAAAACATGGGAATTGTTGCGATAGCGCTGGGTATGGGAGGCATTGGATATTATGCTGCCATACTGCATATCATCCTTCATTCCTTTGCCAAAGCCGGCTTGTTCTACCAGATGGGGCAGTCGTACAAAGTGATGGGAACCTATAACCTCGACGAATCGGGCAACTACATGAACCTCTACCCTGCGGGCGCCACGGCTCTGCTGCTGGGACTGGTCTGCATCACCGCTATCCCGCCCTCGGGAATGTTCATCTCTGAACTACTGATGTTCAAAGCCATGATCGCGAACGGCAATTACCTGTACATGGTGGTAGCCGCAATTCTGCTTTGCTTTGTGCTTTATGCCCTGCTCACAAGGGTTTTGCATATCGTCTTTTCACAACCGCGCAACTCCTCGGGAAAAGTGCATGAAAAAATAAATCCCTGGCAAACTGTTTCGCAGTTCGCACTCTTCGGCCTTGTGATCCTGATTTGCTTCACCCAGCCCGCTTTTTTCAGGGATCTGATTAATGACATAATTCAACACTTGCCGAGATGACATTATTTCACCATTTCACCATTTCACCATTTATGGTAACATCAAACCCCTTCGTCGTCCCGCTCGCTGATGTTCCGGTACTGGCCTATCCAGAGTTTGTGAATAAAATTAAGGAGCTGACTGCGGATGAGAGATGCCACTGCGTTACCTACCACGCGGTCCCTCTGGGTGCGGTATTAAAATTTTTCTGCTGCATTGCTTCTGACCATAATCATGGGCTTATACTGCTTTCGCACGAACAACAGGCTACACCTCCTCCTTCCCTGGAGTCACTTACACTACATCACCCCTCATTTCACATGTACGAACGTGAGATCAGCGAGCAGTGGGGAGTTCAGTTCGAAGGGCATCCATGGATGAAACCCGTTCGTTCCCATTTCATGGATGCGGGATGCGGGATGCAGGATGCGGGATGCGGGATGCAGGATGCAGGATGCGGGATGCAGGATGCGGGATGCGGGATGCAGGATGCGGGATGCGGGATGCAGGATGCAGGATACAGGATGCAGGATCTTGCATCTTGCGTCCCGTATCCCTTTTATTCCATCGAAGGCGAAGGAATACACGAGGTCGGCGTCGGTCCCATCCATGCCGGGGTTATTGAGCCGGGGTACTTCCGGTTTTGCTGTAAGGGTGAAAAGGTTTTGCACCTGGAGATCCAGCTGGGTTTTCAGCACAAGGGAATTGAAAAACTTTTCATCGTAAAACGATCAGGTATTCAGCGGGCGGTACTTGCCGAAAGCATAGCCGGGGATACCGCGGTTGGCCATTCTATTGCACATGTACAGTTGATGGAGGCCCTGGCAGGGATCAGACCTTCCGAAACACTTCAGGCTGAACGTATCATTGCGCTCGAGATGGAGAGGATAGCCGTGCATATTGGAGATACAGCAGCCTTGTGCACCGACATCGCGTACCAGTTCGGACAGGTAGTAAATGAAGCTCTTCGTACTATCGTCATAAACACAACCCAGTCCTGGTGCGGGAACCGCTTCGGGAAAGGACTGATCAGAACCGGAGGGAGTCATTATCCTTTAACCAGAGAATTGGCCGACCTGTATTTGGCCAACCTTAAAGAGGTTGAAGAAAGGTACAACCAGATCACCCGTGAAATATTTACAAACCCCAGTGTCCTAAGCCGTTTTGAAGGTATTGGAAAAGTGAGTGCTCACCAGGCAGGTCTGATAGGTGCCGTGGGAATGGCAGCGAGAAGCAGCGGCGTGAAACGCGATATCCGCTCATCGCATCCCTTCCAGGCGTTCAGTAAAATCAATTATGAGCCTGTCACTCTTCACCAGGGTGACGTCTGGGCCAGGGCCATGCTGAGAAAACTGGAAGTGGAAAAATCCTTGCAGCTCATCAGGGATCTGATCCGTGGAACCGATTTCCAGAATAACCACACTGCGCCTCAGTATGATTATACTCTTCCTGTCTCGAGCTTCGCCTTGTCGCTGGCCGAAGGATGGAGGGGCGAGATCATGCATTCCGCAGTCACAGATGAAGAAGGAAATATTCTGCATTATAAAGTAAAAGATCCGTCGTTTCATAACTGGATGGCTCTGGCGCTGGCCGTGAGGAACCAGGAAATATCGGATTTTCCGTTGTGTAACAAGAGCTATAACCTGTCGTATTGCGGGAATGATCTTTAGAAGAGATGAATATCGAATATTGAACATTGAATGTTGAACGGAATAAAAAATTCGATATTCGAAATTCGTTGTTCAATATTCGATATTCATTTTTTTTGTTCAATATTCGACATTCAAAATATTAATTATGGCACTAAATTTCATAAGCATCTTCCGCCGCCACGGCCGCCAGTATGTGAAGGACCTGCGCAAGGCGGTTATTCCGGAAGGATTCCGCGGCCGGCCTGTCATAAGCATGGAAATTACCCCTGCCGAAGAGAAGGTGGCCGAAATGCTGTGCCCTACCGGAGCGATCACTTCCGGCCCGTTCCGACTCGACCTTGGCAAATGCGAGTTCTGTATGGAATGCTGCTTTGCAACTGCAGGCAAGATTCGGTTCACAAATGATCACCGGCTTGCGGCAAACCTCAGGGAAGGCCTGCTGATTCGAAAGGGAGAGGACAAAACAATACGGATCAACCCGGAGCTGGTCGGGAAAGAGATCCGTTCCTTTTTCGGTCATGCGCTCAGGCTGAGGCAGGTTTCGGCCGGAGGCGACAATTCGGCCGAGTTGGAATTAAATGCCTGCGGGAACGTGAATTTTGATATGGGGCGATATGGAATTGAATTCGTTGCCTCGCCCCGGCATGCCGACGGGCTCGTGATAACCGGCCCTATAAGCGGTAACATGGCCGAAGCCCTTCAGATCTGTTACGATGCAGTCCCCACGCCCAAAATCGTTATTCTTGCCGGCACCGCGGCAATCAGCGGGGGGATCTTTGAGAACAGCCCCGATCTCATCCGCAGTTTTATTGGAACGGTAAAGCCCGACCTCTACGTGCCAGGCAATCCGCCACATCCTCTTACCTTCATTAACGGGGTGCTCGATCTTACAGGCAGAAAGTAATTTGCCTTCTATTCATACCTCAGGGCATCGATGGGATTCAGGCTGGCAGCCTTGCGGGCAGGATACCATCCAAAGAAAATACCTATGGCTGTTGAGAAAAGAAACGACAGTATGATCGATTGCAGGGTAATCGTGACCGGCCAGCTCATCAGGCTGGCAATCACCCCTGAGGCAAGAATTCCCAGACCCGCACCGAGCAGACCTCCGATCAGGCTAATCATCAGGGCTTCGATAAGGAACTGAAGCAACACATCCCGCCCCCGGGCTCCGACGCCCATACGGATCCCTATTTCACGGGTCCTTTCGGTTACCGAAACCAGCATGATATTCATAATTCCGATTCCTCCCACAAGCAGTGAGATACTTGCAATACTTGCCAGCAGGGCTGTAAGTATGCTGGATGTTGCCGTGGCAGCGCTGGAGATATCGGCCTGGGAACGGATAGTGAAGTCCGCATCCTCCGATGGGCCCAGTCTGTGTCTTTCTTTTAAAACCTGGGTCACTTCATCCGTTGCAATGGGTATCGCTTTTTCTGACGTGGCCGACAGCATGATACTCTGTATATAAGTCACGGTCATCATCCTCACCTGCACCGTATTGAAAGGCGCAATCACAATATCGTCCTGGTCCTGCCCCCAGGCGTTCTGCCCTTTTGGCGCTATCAGTCCGATCACCTGGAATGGTATTTTGTTTATGCGGATGATCTTTCCCGCAGGATCCTGGCCTTCACCAAAAAGGTATTTATTTACGGTTTGACCGATCACGCATACTTTGCTGGCAGTGCGGTCGTCGTTGAGGGTAAATGCAGCCCCTTTTTCAATAGCCAGGTTACGGATATCGAAATAATCGGGGTAAACACCCCATACCGTAGTCCTCCAGTTCTGGCCGCTGGCAATCAACTGGCCGCTGGTTCTGACGGTTGGCGTGGAATACAGTACTGCCGGACACCGGCTTGCCACGGCCTTGTAGTCATCCATCGTCAGTTTTACACTCGATCCTGCTTCCATCCTCACCCCGGCGGTCATGCTTGCCGAAGGATAAACCGTGAGAAGGTTGGTCCCCAGGTTGGCAATCTGTTTCTGGATGCTTTCCTTTGAGCCCTGCCCGATGGCAAGCATGGCAATCACCGAAGCAACGCCTATAATGATCCCGAGCATGGTAAGGAACGTCCTCATCTTATTTTTCCCGAGCGACCTCAATGCGGCCCTTAAAAGGTTCTTTAGTTTCATATCGTCTCCTCCTCGGTTAAAACGGGAATTGTTAACAGTTCTGCCGCAGCATTCCTGGGTTTTTCCACGATGAAGTCTTTTTGAATACGGCCGTCCCTGAAAGTAATGTTCCTGTTGGTATAGGCAGCAATATCGGGTTCATGGGTCACGATGATCACGGTGATACCCTGGGTATTCAGCTTCTGGAATATACTCATTACTTCTACCGATGTGCGTGTGTCGAGGTTCCCGGTAGGTTCATCGGCAAGGATCACAACGGGGTTATTTACCAAGGCCCTGGCGATGGCAACCCGCTGCTGTTCTCCCCCCGAAAGCTGGCTCGGCAAATGATGAGACCTCTCGGCCAGGCCTACCGATTCAAGCGCCCGGATTGAACGTTCTTTCATCTCCTTTGAGCTGATATTGCTGTTGTACATCAGCGGAAGTTCTACGTTTTCAAGGGCGGATGTGCGTGAAAGAAGATTGAACGACTGGAACACAAAACCGATCTTTTTATTTCGAAGATGTGCCAGCTGGTCTTTATTCAGCTTTCCCACATCAACGCCATCGAGCATATACTCCCCTTTTGTAGGCACATCAAGGCAGCCGGCTATATTCATAAAAGTGGATTTTCCCGATCCGCTTTTCCCCATAATCGCAACGAAATCACTTTTATGGATCTCCATATTGACCCCCCTTAAGGCATGTACCTCGAGGTCGCCCATCTTGTAAATTTTAACGAGATGCTTAACCGAAATAATGGTCTCTTTCATATCAGCGTCCTCCTCTTCCGCCGCTACCGCCCTGTTGCGGACGTCCCATGGTGGGTGCGAACGGGTTCTGTTGCTGGGTTGTTGGCTGTCCGGGAGTTGTATTCACTATTCCTGTAACCACTTCATCTCCATCTTTTAAATTGCCATCCACTTCGGTTGAGCTGTTGTCGGATATCCCGGTTCTAACTCTGTGGGGTATGAGCAATTCGCCCTGTTTTACCCATACAAGTCCCATCCTGGGCCGGTTACCGCCCTGTCCGCCCCAGCCCTGATGGCCCTGGCCCTGCATCCCGGATCCTGCATCCCGCATTCCGGATCCCATCTGCCCACCGCCACCAGAGCCCTGTCCCGACTGTTTGCGGGCAGCGAATTTCAGAAGTTTTTCAATGACCTTTTGAATGGAATCGGGGTATTCCTTCATGTGCTTGTCAAGATATTCCTGGGGAGGCCAAAACCTCAGAGAAGAAGAAGGAACCTTAAACACATCAAGGGCCTCCTGTATCTTTACCGTGAGATTAGCGGTCATCCCCGGCATAAGTTTCTTATCGGGATTGGGCACGTCGATGACAACAATGTAATTGACCACGTTCTGCAAAGTCACCGGTTGCAGCCTAACCTGCCTCACGGTACCATTAAACGTCTGATCCATATAAGCGTCGACCCTGAAAGAGACTTCCTGTCCCACTTTGATCTTGCCGATATCGGCTTCGTCAATGCTGGCCTGGAGCTGCATCTTGGTAAGGTCATTCGCAATGGAAAACAAAGTGGGGGTGCTGAAACTGGAAGCCACGGTCTGCCCTATATCTACATTCCTCGAAATGACTACTCCCGAAACAGGAGCGATAATCGTGGCATAACGTAAGTTGATATAGGCCCTGTCGAGAGACGACTTTACCGACCTTTCGTTAGCCTGGGCTGTTTCATAATCTGAAAGGCTCTGATCATAATCGGCCTGGGCGATCACCTTTTCTTCGAACAGGGTCTTGTTGCGTTCATAGTTACGCTTGGTGAGCCTGGTCTGAACCTGCGCCCTGAAAAGGCTTGATCTGGCATCTTCAACGGAAGCAGCAAGAAAGGTGGTATCAAGCACGGCTATTATCTGCCCTTTTCGAACTACCGAATTGAAGTCTACAAAAATTTTGGTGATGATCCCCGATACCTGGGTGCCAACGGCAACGGTCGTGTCGGCGCTTAAAATTCCGGTGGCCGTGACATTCACCTGCAGGTCTCCCTTTTCAACTTTTCCGCTGCGGAATTCCACTGCCTTTTCTGTTTTCTTCCCGAACAGGAAATACCCCCCGGCCAGGAGAGCAAGAACCACAGCAATAAGGATAATCCAATAAGTCTTTTTCATTGTATCTGATGCATTAATTGGTTAGAAAGTTATCGCTTTACCCTGGTAAAAATCAAGGATCTTCGTCTGAAAAATGAAGTTATATTTTGCCTGGATCGAATTCGACAGCGATGAAACCCAGGTATTCTGCTGAATCAGGTAATCCGTGGCGCTCATTACACCCACGTTGAATTTCTTTTCAGCATTTTTAAAAGTTCTCTCCGTTGAACTAAGCTGAATCTTGCTGGCTGCGAAATTCCTCGCTGCAGCTTTAAGGCCTGTATAGGTCTGTTCAATATTCATTCTCAGGGTTTGCCTGGCATTGAGTTCATTGAGTTCGGCCGTTTTAGAGTTTATTTTTGCCCGTTCAATACCGCTTTGTAAAGAGCGGTTGCTGAAAATCGGTATACTCAGGCCAAGGTTAACCGACTGCCCCACGTTATCCCAGACCTGGGTGTAAAAGGGATAGTCTTCCTGGAGTATCCCCTGCTTGCGGCTGGAAGCATAGTTGGAGCTGAGCCCTGCCGACAGTGTAAGCCTTGGCCAACGCGCTCCCGTCGCAATTTTAATAGCCATCTGCGAACTGGTTGTCCGGAACGATGCCGAGTGAATCTGTGGCATGGCTTCCAGCGATTTCTGGTACACCTCATCCTTGCTCAGCAGTAATAAAAGAGAAGGCTCAGCAAATTTCGGAACCTCCACGTCAAAACTGTCGATGACCGGGATCTGCATCAGCTGCATCAGGGTCACCCGGGCAATATCGAGCTGATTCTGGGCATTCACCAACTTAAGATAATCGGTAGCAAGCTGAGACTGGATCTGCAAAAGGTCACCTTCGGCCATTTTTCCTACATTCAGCATCTTCTGTGTTCTTTCTACCTGAGCCGAATCAGCCAACATTTGATTATCCGCAGTTTTAAGTATCTCATACTGCTGAAGCATCTGAAGATAACCTGTGGTAACACTCAGTATAACCGCATTCTTTGCATTCTCAATGTCGTAGTTACCGGCCTGAATATTCAGCTTATACTGTTTGATGGTATTATTGTTCTGCAAGCCGTTAAAAAGATTGTAACTGGCATTGACACTGTAACTGCCCGAATTAAATGTCCCGATCACGAACTGGTTGGTCGTGGCATCCACGTTTTTCCCTATGTTCAAAGCCTCGCTCACCCCGGCGCTAATACTGGGAATACGGTTGGCCCTCGATTGCTCCAGGCTGATCTTGTTCAGTTCGTTCGACAGCCTGCTCTGATTTACCGATATGTTTCTTTTCAAGGCTGTATCAAGACATTGCTGGAATGTCCAGGGTGTTCTCTGAGCCCATCCTGAAAAGGAGGAGCACATCACAACACTTAATAATAAAATAATACGCTTCATAACATGGTTTTTTATCTTCTATTCCATGATCTTGTTCTTCTGAACAAGGGAAATAAAACTGTCTTTATAATGGTCACTGAGCGGAATTTCCCTGCCTTTCACAGAGATAAAGCTCTTGTGAATAAAATCGATCTTGTCAAAGGCAACGATAAAGGAGCGGTGAACCCTTATAAAATCATGGGGTGGAAGTCTCTCCTCAATGGCCTTCATACTCATCTGGGTAAGCAAAGGCTTGTCGCCACAGTAAATTTTAACATAATCCTTCAGGCCTTCAATATATAGTATCTCCTGAATGTCGACTTTGACCAGTTTGTAATCGGCCCTCACAAAAAGATAATGCGATCCAAACGTGTTATTTTTCATACCTGCTTTCGCTTTTTCCTGAAGCTCAAGATATTCATGGGCCTTGTTAACCGCTTTGAGAAACCGCTCAAATGAGTATGGTTTCAGCAGATAATCGATCACATCCAGTTCAAATCCTTCAAGTGCATACTTCGAGAAAGCTGTAGTGAATATCACTGCGGGTTTCTGCGGAAGGCTTTTCAGGAACTGTATCCCGTTGATATCGGGCATCTGTATATCCAGAAATAACAGGTCTACCGGATCTTCCTGCATAAGTCGTAACGCATCAAAAGCATTGGTGAATCTCCCGGCCAGTTCCAAAAAGGGTATTTTGCTGATATTGTCTTCCAGCAAATCCAGCGCGAGGGCTTCATCATCGATTGCAATACAGCGTATCATTATCCTTTGATTTTTAACATGATATAATAGAGCGACCCGGTATCGCGAATCTCAAGCTGATGCCTGCCGGGATATAGCAGTTCAAGCCTGCGGCTCACATTTTTCAGGCCAATTCCAGCTTCCCCGAGTTTCATGCTGTCTTTGGTTGAAGGCCTGGAGTTCTCAACCGTGAACGTCAGTTCGCCTTTAGTGGTTTTCAGCGCGATGGCAATTCTCGATTTATCGTTATAACTGACTCCGTGTTTGAATGCGTTTTCCACAAACGGGATTAGCAGCAGAGGCTCAATTTGAATAAATGAATTATCGTCCTCAATAGTAAAACTGATATCAACTTTATCTGCTATCCTGATCTTCTGAAGTTCGATGAAATTGTTGAGGTACTCAACTTCCTCTTCCAGTCCTACTTTCTCCTGCATCGAATCGGTAAGCATATAACGCATGATCTGTGAAAGTTTTATGATAGCCGGTTCCGTATTATCCGATTTTTTTCTCGCGAGAGAACAGATATTATTAAGGGTATTGAATAGAAAATGAGGATTTATCTGCGATTTCAGGAAGGCAAGTTCAGACCTTAGCTTCTCCCCTTCAAGTTCTCTTCTTTCTTTTTCGTTTTTTGCCCATTCCTTGGCAAGCCTGATACTGATACCAATCGCGATACCCGTAAGAAGGGGAAATAAAGGCACCCACATGCCCCGGCTGAAAATGGGCACGGGGCGGTGGTGCCAGTTCTGGACTACCGAAACAACGAAATAATAATACAGGTCAACAATGACGCAGGAAATAACAAGAGTTAAGAGTATGACAAGTGTGTAAGCCAGGAATTTCTTTGTAAACAGGTATTTTGGTATCAGGAACAGGTAATTTAAATAGTAGACTATGACCGTCAATGCAGCTGTAACACCTATCCTGAGAAGGTAAGATGATATCCCTCCCCTTGGTTCCATCAAAAGAAAGGGAATAAAAAACACAAAAACCCAGATTACGCAGTTGATCAGAAGAGTAACCCAGAAAGGCCGCCCGGTATTCATGTGATGATACTTGTTTTAACCAGACGAAATTAGGTAATTCTCCGGGCGTCGAAGTAAATATTAGACAGGGAACCTTTATTTATCGATAGTAGCAGTTTATTTGCCGATAAGAAAACCATTCCGTGCGAAGGGATATTATTTTTGTACTTTTGTCCTATGCTTCATCAACGGCAACAGCAGCGATTACTCCAGAAACTTTCGCCCCAGCAGGTGCTGGTGATGCGTTTGCTGCAACAGCCCGTGCTTTCCCTTGAACAAAGGATAAAACAGGAGATGGAAGACAATCCTGCCCTGGAAGAAGCGAGCGATTCTGAGGAGATCTCTGATGAGATTTCTGATGAGACGACTCCGGAATCAGTCGATTCAGACGAAGACAGTTTCAGCGAGGAGGACGAAGATCGTTCAGAGCTGAAGTCTGATAATGAATTTTCGTATGAAGACTACCTTGATCCGGATGATATTCCCGATTACAAACTCTACTCAAACAACCGGAGCGCAGATGATGAAGCCTGGGAAACCCCTGTTGTCTCGGGAATAAGCTCCCAGGAATATCTTCTGGCCCAGATGGGAGTTCAGAAAATCCCCGACAAAGAGTTTGTCATTGCTTCTACAATCATAGGGAACCTGGATGAAACAGGCTATCTCTCCCGCGAAATCCATGCTCTTATTAACGACTTGGCCTTCAACCAGAACCTCGATGTAACAGAGGAAGAGGTACTCGAAGCCCTTAAGCTTGTACAGGGGTTTGACCCCCCTGGCATCGCGGCAAGATCGTTACAGGAATGTCTCCTTTTGCAACTCATCCATAAACCCGACAGGACCTATGCCACAGATCTGGCAGAGGTGATTGTACGGTATTATTTTGATGAGTTCTCGAAAAAACATTACGATAAAATACTTCAGAAAGCTCATATCACAGAGGAAGAACTTAAGGAAGCGATTGAAGAGATCACCAAACTGAACCCAAAACCAGGGTTTACCATCAGTGAAGAAGCCCGAAGCAGCCAGTATGTGGTGCCTGACTTCCTGGTCACCCTGAATGACGGAGAGCTGGAACTGACCCTGAATTCGAGGAACACCCCCGAGCTGTCGGTCAACCGTGAATATTTCGACATGCTCAGGGAGTTTAATCACCGGAAAAAAAAGATCAGTAACAGCGAAAAGGCAGCTCTTACGTTCGTTAAGCAAAAGATCGATGCCGCCAGGGGTTTCATCGATGCCATCAAACAAAGGCAGGAAACCCTTTATTTTACCATGAAAGCTATCCTGGATTATCAGCAGGAGTATTTTCAGACCGGTGATGAGACGAGGCTTAAACCAATGATACTGAAAGATATTTCGAATAAGGTCGGTCTCGATATCAGCACGGTTTCAAGGGTGGCCAATTCAAAATATGTACAGACTCCTTTCGGTACTTTCCTGCTGAAGAGTTTCTTTTCGGAGTCGCTGCAGAATTCAATGGGAGAGGAAGTGTCGACCAGGGAGATCAAGAAGATCCTGTTCGATATTATTGAGAGTGAGAACAAATCGGTGCCTCTTACTGATGAAGAGCTGGAGGAGATGCTTCAGAAAAAAGGATATTCTGTAGCCCGGCGTACTATCGCCAAATACCGTAAACAGCTTAGGATACCTGTGGCGAGGCTGAGAAAGGAACTCTGATCAAACCAAAACATGAATAACGGCAGCTCTCTGGCGAAAATCATTTCAGGACTTTTTCACCCGGTCCTGATGCCATTTTTTACCCTGATGCTGATGCTTCAGACTCACTCCTTTTTTGTAGGGCTTCTTCCTTTAAAGGAAATTCTCATCCTCATGGGTTCGGTACTGCTGACGACCGTGATCTGTCCTTTTCTCATCATTTTCTTTCTGTTCAGGTTAAAGCTTGTTTCATCCTTATACATGGAAAAAAGGGAGGAGAGGATAATGCCCCTGCTGTCGATCGGGGTGTTTTATTACCTCACGTATTACCTCTTAAAGGGGATCAGCCTTTCGGTATTGTTCAGCTATTTCATGCTAGGCGCCACCCTGCTTATCATGATCTGTCTGTTTGTGAATTTCTTTTTCAAGATCAGTCTGCACATGGCCGGGATAGGAGGCGTTACAGGTTTCTGGCTGGGCCTGAGCATACGGCAGGGGACGTCTCATGTGATCCTGCTTGCCAGCCTTTTCCTTCTCTGCGGTTTACTTGGTTTCGCCAGGCTGAAAAACAGTAACCATTCCCCAAAAGAAGTTTATGCCGGTCTCTTTCTGGGAGCCGGAATATTGTTCACCTTAATGATGCTTTGATCAGAAGGGTTTGAGCAGAAAGCCCACGGTAATCGGATAGACATCGGGGCCACTCCCTTTCTGGAAAATCGATGAAAGCTGATAGTAACCAATGAGGTGGAACCATTTATAACCAATCCTCAAGGTAGGCCCAAAAGCAAAACGATCAAGGTTTTTTACGTTGCGTAACTTGATACGGAGCTGGTCAGTGGTTTCATCAATATAATCATCTCCCACAAATTTGGTATGGGCAGGAAGCATATACCCCGCCTTAAACCCTATCCCCAGGCTGAATTTAGCCTTGTTGGAATAGGTAAATTCGATAGGGATCTCAATATAGGGCATAGTGAGTTTTGAGCGTTTATAGCCCACAGCATCGGGTATCTTAACTAGTCTTGTCGAGTCGGTATAACTCTTGACCTGAAAATTACCATACATGTTATGAATGGACATCCCCAGCCCGACATTAAACCCGAAGTTACTCTTTCCAAAAGGCAGGCTGTACATCACATAGCCATGAAACCCCTGGTTGATGGTCCGGGTCTTGACACCCGAAGGCATATTCATGTAAATGTCGGTAAACATGCCTATTCCGACATGAATCTTCTTTTTGGTCTTCTCATTGATGATCTGTGAACTGGCAGTCATTGGAACCACCACTACAATGGCAGTCAGCAGCAAGAATGCCAAAACAATATTCAGATTAAGCTTCATAGTCACATATTTATCCGGTAAAATTAACGCTTTTTTCCCTCATCCATTGTTCAACCCCATAATTTTTGGGGATAAACGCCATTATGTATCAATGCCCTGATGCTGTCCATCACCAGAACCCTGTCTTCCTGGTACGTCATTCCGAACCACTGTTCATCACATGAAAGTACTTTAACACCGGCTTGTCCGGAGGTTATCAGCGTATTGACCATCGAAGGAATATAAAACTCGGCTTTAGGGTTTTCATAATTGTTTCTTATGAAAGCCTCGAATCCTGTCTGCAGGTAGGTGAAGAACGAAGGAGTGAATCCCCAGCAGTTCATGGAAACAACAGAGTCGGGCGAAATGATTACCGAAGGGTTATTCCCTTCCTTGTATATAATCCCCTCTGATGTTTTTTTAATGCTTGTCCTCTCGACCACATCAACCAGCTCCCGCTCAGTATTAATCTGACAGATTCCACGGGAAACAGAACCGAATTCACTCAGGGTTTTATCCACCCGGTAACCTACCATACAATAATCGTTCTCCCGCTCAGGGGTCCAGTTTTTATAATAATCAGCAAGAGCCTGGTAAGCCTTTCTTCCATAGAAATCATCGGCATTGATCACGGCAAAAGGCCTGTCGATACGGTCTGCAGCCATCAGCACAGCATGCCCCGTGCCCCAGGGTTTTTGCCGTTCATCAGGTAAAAGAATACCTTCGGGAACCATCCAGATCTCCTGAAACACATAATCTACTTCAATATGATCGCTCAGCCGGTTGATAAACATCTCCTTGAACCCGGCTTCGAGGCTCTCCTTTATAACGAAGACCACCTTGCTGAAACCGGATTGCACGGCATCGTATATCGAATAATCGAGAAGGGTTTCCCCGTTTGGGCCAATACGGTCGAGCTGCTTCAGCCCGCCGTAACGACTGCCTACACCGGCAGCGAGAATTAATAGTACTGGGTTCATAACAGATGTCAGATAACAGATAATTTCACCATTTATTCACGAATTGTCTATTTTATTTGTGTTCATTACGGCTTCGCCGAACACCATTTCACCATTTCACCATTTCACCATTTCACCATTTCACCATTTCACCATTTCACCATTTCACCATTTCCTTATTTTGTGTCCCCTCACCGCGTAATACAGTATGAAAGCATAGCAAGGAACGGTAATCCAGTATGCCGAAACCGGGCTGAACGCATCGGCAAGCCGGCCGTAAGCGAGGGGAAGAAGGGCCCCTCCGGCAATTCCCATGATGAGCAGGGAGGATCCGATTTTAGTGAATTTACCCAAGCCATCAATGGCAAGCGGCCAAATAGCCGGCCACATAATAGCATTTGCCAGCCCCAGCAAAGCTATGAAAAAAACACTCAGGTCGAAAGGTAGTGCAAGCGAAAAACTCCCGATGCTGATCAGGAGCGATGACTGGTATGGAGCCTGAGTGGCAAGGAGGGCGCAAAGCACGAAAATAATTCCAAATAAAGCAGAAATGGCCAGTACAACCTCTTGTTTAAGGTATTTCGGGATAGTGATGATTCCGATGATATAACCAAGAACCATCGCCGCAAGCGTATAGGATGCGAAATAACGTGAAAGCTCAAAACTTATCCCCTGTGACTTTCCGAAGTTAATTATAGTATCTACTGCAATGACTTCAACGCCTACGTAAAGGAATATTGCGATAACCCCAAGTACAAGCTGGGGAAACTGGAAAACACTGGTCTTGCTGTGATGTGAGGCAGCATCTGTAACTTCCTCCGAGTCGGTGTTGATATCGGGCAGGCGGGAATACCTCAGGAGTATGGCCAAAAATACCAGTACTACGGCCATCACGATATAGGGGATAATGATCCTTCCGGCAAGTGCATTCAGGGTGAGGTTTCTCTGTATTTCATCCAGGGACCCAAGGTACTGTTTGTCAAATTTATCCATGCCCGCCAAAACGATAGCGCCCAGGATCAGCGGACTGATCACCCCGGCCATCTTATTGGATATACCCATGATGCTGATCCTCTTTGCAGCGCTTTGTATCGGCCCCAGAATAGTTACATACGGGTTCGATGCTGTTTGCAGGATGGCAAGTCCGGTCCCCTGAATAAAAAGACCTGTAAGGAATAGCCCGTACGTCCTGGTATATGCTGCAGGAATGAACAGCAGAGCCCCCAGGGCCATCACAATAAGTCCGAGCGACATGCCATTCCTGAACCCGACTTTACGTAGTACGAAGGCGGAAGGAACGGCCATCACGAAATACGAAATATAGAAGGCAAACGCGACGAAGTACGACTCAAAATTGTTCTTTTCGCAGGCGACCTTCAGAAAAGGGATCAGCACAGAATTCAGCCAGGTAACAAACCCGAAAATAAAGAAAAAAACACCGATGATAAAGATCGAGAAAATGTACTGGCTCTTATTTCTGCTCAGGGAAACGGCCGGGGAATTCTGGGACATGGGTCATTATTTAACGGCAAAAGTAAAGGAATTCTGAGTTTCCCCAAAATATCTTATATTTGTGCTAATAACTCACCGGATCAAAATGGAAACCAGCAGCATGAAATTTAATATCCTTATTGTCGACGACAGGAAGGAGAACCTGATCAGCCTTGAAGCCATTATCGATAGTCCGGAACTGAATATCATCAGTGCCCTTTCAGGAAATGAAGCCCTGGCCGTGATGCTTGAGTATGATATCTCGCTGGTACTTCTCGACGTGAACATGCCGGGGATGGATGGTTTTGAAACAGCCGAACTGATGCGGGGGAGCGAACGTACCAAGAGCATTCCGATCATTTTCATCACAGCTACATTCCGTCAGCCAAAACAGATCTTCAGGGGCTATGAAACGGGGGCTGTTGATTATCTTTACAAACCCCTCGACAGGAAGATCTTACAGAACAAGATCAGGGCTTACATTGATTTTTTCAAACAGAAATATGCTTTGCAGCTTGCCGGCATGGAGCTAAAAAACACCATTGCTGAACTCGACAAAGCCAGGAGGGCCGCCGAGGTAGCCACCCTGGCCAAAAGCTCTTTCCTGGCTACTATGAGCCATGAGATCAGAACACCTCTGGCCGGGATCATCGGCATGACTGATCTGATGCTGATGGATGAGGATCTGACGCCGCATCACCAGGAGCAGCTGTCGGACATCAAACAGAGTGGCGAATCCCTGCTTGAGATCATCAACGAGATCCTCGACATTTCAAAGATAGAAGCCGACAAGATCGAGATCGAACTCATTGCTTTCAGCCTAAGAGAACTGCTCGAATCGGTGGTCCACCTGCTTTCGGTAAAAACCTACCAGAAGAACCTTGCTTTCTTCTGCGAACATCCGGCCGACATGCCCGATATTTTTATAGGCGATCCTACCCGTATCAGGCAGGTGCTGATCAACCTCATTGGCAATGCACTGAAATTTACAGAAAAGGGAAATATCTGCATCAAGGTCGAAATCGCGGAATCTCATCAGAACGATTTTCATCTTAAGTTCTCGGTCACAGATACCGGAATCGGTATACCCCCCGACAAGCTTGGAACACTGTTTGATTCCTATTCCCAGGCCGACAGATCAACAACCCGCACATACGGAGGTACCGGGCTTGGCCTTACCATTTCGAAAAAACTGGTTGAGCTGATGGGGGGTCAGTTAACGGTGAGCAGCAGGGTCGGAAAGGGCAGCATCTTCAGGTTTACCCTTCCCATGGTTTGCCCCGATCCGGCACAAAATTCCTGTACCCTCGATCTGCCGGATAAATTGAAAGGATCAAAGGTGATCATTGCAGATACCGAACCAAAACACGCCCAGCAGCTTGAACAGTTCCTGCTGGACTGGGGTCTTCAGCCTGTAGTTATGGTCTCTGCGGATGACTACCTCGAAAAGCTGAAGAATTCAGGCAATGATCGGGCAAAAATTGTGTTTATCGACGAGGCCCTGCGTGAAAAACAGGCTGAAATGCCTCCCAAACCCGAATGGGTGGTCATGCTGAGCAACAAATCTGTTCATACGACCCGCCAACTACAGTCAGAAGGAATCACCAGCTATCTGTTTAAACCTGTACTTCAGCATGAGCTGCTTCATCTCCTGCAAAAGATCTTCGGAATTGATTCAACACGAAAAACTTCCGACCTTCGTTTTCCGGAAATCAGCCGTTCGGGGCCTGTACTTAACATCCTCGTGGCCGAGGATCAAGCGATCAACCAAAGGATCATTGTGCAGCTGCTTGGCCTTAAGGGATGGGAGGTAACCACAGCAAATAACGGTCTGCAGGCAATGCATAAGGCCCATGAAAAAGCCTTCGACCTTATTCTTATGGATGTGATGATGCCCGAGATGGATGGCTTTGAAGCAACCCGCCTGATACGTCAGGATGCCGATGGGAAGAACCAGAATACTCCGATTATTGCCCTCACTGCCAACGCGATGAAAGGGGATAAGGAACAATGTATTGCCGCCGGTATGAATGACTATGTTTCCAAACCTATCAATGCTGAGGAAATTTTCCAGACCATCGAGAGACAGTATTCAAAGTGAAACCGTAATGTATGACTAACACCATCTGGAGCAGGATCAAACGCTCATTCCTTGAATTTGATTACAGCACCTTGAAAAATATAGGCATAGGGAAAACCATGCTTCTGTATTTTTTAGCTATTTCGCTGATCCCTCTGGCAACACTGAGTTACATCAACTTCCGTAACTATTACGTCGGCCTGAGCATCATGGCCAAAAAAGCTCTGTTCACGACTTCCCAGCTAAGGATCAACTACCTTAACACCTACTTCACCGATCTCAACACTTATGCCGGTGAAATGGCCAGGGACAGGAATCATGTTTACTTTTTCGAACATCTTTCAGACCGGGATGCCGGCCCGGCAAAAAACAATAAAGTACCGGCTGGCAAAGGGTATTCTGAATTTGAAAACAGCCTGCGTACCGAGATCCAGAGAAGCTGGATCCCCGACGGTATTCATAACATTTACTTCGTCAATCTGAAAGGAAATATCGTTTTTGAACTGAACCAGGGCGCCGATTTTGGTAAAAACCTGTTTACTTCTGAACTCGCGGGAACAAAATTCTCGAGGATGACAAAGCAGATTATCACCGAAGGCAAACAGATGTTCTCAGACCTTGAGTTCTACCCCCCTGGAAACCAGGATGCCTATGGGTTTTTGGGTTGCCCTGTAAGCGACCTCAACGGGAGCAAGCTCGGTATTCTTGTGCTTCAGATCTCGACCGAAAAAATAGATAAGATCATACAGTATGGTGTTGGTTTTGGCGCTTCAGGTCACGTGTATATCGTGGGGATTGACCTGGTGATGCGGTCAAACAGCAATATCAGCGAGAAAAGCCCTATCCTTAAAACAAGAGAGATCAATGAAAGGACCAGGATCTGGCAGGAATATAAAGCCAATAACCTGATCCTGAAACCCGACGGAGATCCGATACGGGAGGAGGTTTCGATATACCCTACAAGCCAGGGTAAGATCGTGATCGGCATTTACCGTAATCTCGATGTGATAGAACAGCTGGGAGTGAACTGGGCCCTGGTGGAAGAGATCGATCAGGGTGAGGCCCATGCCGTGGCTCAGGAGCTTTCTTCTTTTGCCAAAATCTCCCTGATTATAACCACGCTTGTCGTTTTTATCCTTTCGATCCTGGTCACCAGAAGGTTTGTCAAACCGCTGAAGATCCTTTCAGAATGGGCCAAGCAGGTAGGCAGCGGACAACTTATCATACGCGACGTAAGGGTTTCGAAAGATGAGGTTGGTGAAATGAAAAATGAATTCATCAGGCTTGTTGTCTCGCTTAAATCGATGGCCGATGTGAGCCAGGCCGTGGCGCTTGGCGATTACAGCAAGTCGGTACAGGTACGAAGTGCAGACGATATCCTGGGCAAGTCGATGAACCAGATGGTCGAAAGCTTCAAGAACGTAGTGAAGCAAGCCAGGGCCATCGCCAGCGGAGATTATTCATCTAATATCGTTCCGAGGAGCGACAGCGACACCCTGGGCATTGCCTTGTACGAGATGACTAACAGGTTGCGCGAGGCTCATATCGAGATCTCATACCAGGACTGGCTAAAGACCGGCCTCAATGAGTTAGGGATAAAGATATCCGGCGAAATAAAGATCAGGGAATTATGTGACGAGGTAGTTACTTTTCTCTCGCATTACCTCGATGCCCAGATTGGTTTGCTATATACCCACGAGGATGATCACCGCCTGCATCTCAAGGCCAGTTTCGCGTATACAGGCGACCCCTCAGCCGCCCGGCCGCTTGCCATGGGTGAAGGACTTGTGGGGCAGGTAGCCAAGGAAAGGCGGAAGATGAATTTCTTCTCCGCGTCCGAAGCGCTGCCCGAAGTAAAGACAGGCGCCGGGAACATGCAGCCCCAGTATTTCATCCTGGCGCCTATCGTGTTTGAGAATGTTCTCTCGGGTGTTATCGAACTGGGTTCTTTCCATCCTTTCGATGAGCAAAAGCAGAAATTCCTTGAAACATCGCTCGAGAACATTGCAGTTGCACTGAACACTTCGCGGTCGAGGGAACGCGTTGAACAGCTCCTGATGAAGACCCAGGAGCAGACCAACGAAATGGCCCATCAGAAAGAAGAACTCCGGCAGATCAACCAGGAGCTTGAAGAACAGACCAAGGCTCTGCGTATGTCGGAAGAAAGCCTGCAGCATCAGCAGGAAGAACTCAGGGTTATCAACGAGGAACTTGAGGAACGCACCAAGGTGCTGGAAATGCAACGAGACGACATCCGCCGTAAGAACGAAGCCCTGGAGCTTGCACAGGAAGAGATCCGGCAGAAAGCCGAAGCCCTTGAGATCGCAAGCCGCTATAAATCGGAGTTTCTCGCGAATATGTCGCACGAGCTCCGCACTCCTCTTAACAGCATTCTGGTTCTTTCGGAAATCCTGGCGACAAATAAAAACGGGGTGATGACGCCCGACGAAGTGGAATTTGCCAATATCGTCCATGCCTCCGGTACCGACCTGCTGGAACTGATCAACGACATTCTTGACCTGTCGAAAGTCGAAGCGGGGAAAATGGAGCTCGAGATAGAAGCGGTAAGCCCCGACGACATACAGGATTATGTTTTACGCACGTTTACTCCTCTCGCCCAGTCCAAAAACATTGAGCTGAAAGCCCAGCTTGAAAAAGGTCTGCCGGAGACTATTGAAACGGATTACCAAAGGCTGCTGCAGATCATCAAGAATCTGATGTCGAACGCCATTAAATTTACCGAAAAAGGGAGTGTCACTCTGACTATCTCAAAGGCCGATGCCGGGGTAAGGTTTAATAACCTTTCTCTAAAAACCTGGGATGTGATTGCGATCACGGTGACCGATACCGGTATTGGGATTCCCGATAATAATAAGCATGCCATCTTTGAGGCATTCCAGCAAGCCGACGGTACGGTGAGCCGGAAGTTCGGAGGTACAGGCCTTGGCCTTACCATTTCGAGAAGCCTCGCCCGCCTGCTTGGAGGTGAGATACAGATGAAAAGCAAAGTTGGCGAAGGAAGTGCATTTACAATCTATGTTCCTGCTACTTACAAGGCTGTTTTTACTGATGAAACTGAAGGCATTGAACAGTTAGCGCCAAAGAGGATCGTAGCCTTGAAAAAGGAAGAGCCTCCGGTCGAAGAAGAACCTCAATACCAGAATTCAGGCTATTTTCCCGATACGGTTTTCAAAGGGAAGAAAATCCTTGTCGTAGACGATGACATGAGGAATGTATATGTACTTTCAAAGATACTGGAGGAAAAACATACTGAAATCATCATCGGCCGAACAGGTAAGGAAGGCATTGACAAACTGCACCAGAATCCCGGCATAAGCCTTGTCATTATGGATATCATGATGCCCGAAATGGACGGCTATACGGCGATGAGGGAGATACGGAAAGAAGAACAGTATGCCAACCTGCCCATCATTGCTTTAACTGCAAAGGCGATGAAAGGCGACCGGGAGAAATGTATTGAAGCCGGCGCCAATGATTATATGTCGAAGCCCGTGCAGACATTGAAGCTGCTCAGCCTTCTGAGGGTGTGGCTTCAGAGATAGGAGGAAGCATCTGATCCAAACCGGGTTCATCCCCCTGGCCAATGTGAGATTCGGCTGCGGCTTCCTGATTGTCGAAATTCTTCTTCTTGTGCTTTATTATTTTGCCATCGACGATAAATACGATCGATTCGGCAATATTTGTTGAATACCCGGCCAGCCGTTCAATTGCAGTAAGAACAATGATCAGGTTGGTAGCAACCACGATCACCTCCGACTTATGCATCATCTCTTCGATGATTCTTGCGGTGACTGCATGAGTTTTTTCGTTAATCGACAAGGCAAGTTCAAAAATATCTTTTACGAATGCCGTGTTGCGGGTATTCAAAATAGTGATCACATCATTCACGATCAGATCGGTCATCTTCACGATCTCTTCCATATGAAGTTCGGCCAGAATGTCAGGATAATCGCTGATCCCTTCTATCTTCTGCGCAATAGTCACGGCATGATCGCCCATGCGTTCCAGGTCGTTGTTCATCTTGAGCGACGACATGATCAGCCTCAGGTCGGTGGCAACGGGCTGGGCAAGAGCGAAAATACTCTGGCATAGCTTGTCGATCTTGTTGTCGAGCTTGTCGACCTTACGGTCTTTCTCTATGATCAGCCGGGCCAGCTCGGTATCACCCCTCAGAAGGGCATCAAATGCATTATGAACCTGCTCAGCCACCAGGTTGCCCATTTTATTTACACGCTTGTTCAGCTTCTGCAATTCGAGTTCGAAATGTCGTTCCATTGTTCTTCTTTTTTTTTAATTTATTGTCTGCTGATGTGCAGGGAATTCATCAACCGAACCGGCCGGTAATGTATTCTTCCGTTTGTTTGATGTCGGGTGATGTAAAGATTTTACGCGTTTTCCCATACTCTATCAGCTCGCCAAGGTAAAAGAAAGCCGTGTGATCACTTACGCGGGCCGCCTGCTGCATATTATGGGTGACGATGACGATAGTATAGTTTTTCTTCAGCTCGAAAATAAGCTCTTCTATTTTCCCGGTGGATATCGGATCGAGTGCGCTGGCGGGCTCGTCCATGAGAATGATCTCGGGTTGCACGGCCAGAGTGCGAGCAATACAAAGCCTCTGCTGCTGCCCGCCCGAAAGTCCAAGAGCCGAATCCGGCAAACGGTCTTTCACTTCATCCCAGATAGCAGCGTTCTTCAAGGAGGTCTCAACAATTTCGGTCAGCTTCTTTTTATCATTGATGCCATTGATCCTGGGGCCGTATGCAATGTTCTCAAAAATAGATTTGGCAAAGGGATTCGATTTCTGGAACACCATGCCGATCTTTTTTCTGAGATTGACCACGTCGATTTTCTTCTCGTAAATGTTAAGTCCGTCTATCAGAATCTCTCCTTTGATATGAACACTCGGAATCAGATCGTTCATACGGTTCAGGCTGCGCAGGAAGGTCGATTTACCGCAGCCGGAAGGGCCTATAAACGCGGTGACTTCCTTTTCGGGGATCTGGATATTAATTGAGTTGAGGGCCATTTTCTGGCCATAATGCAGGGTAAGATCTTTTGTTACAATTTTTACTTCTTTCATACATCAATTCATTTGATTCTCCGTCTCAGTCTCGATCTGATCAAAACAGCCGTGAGATTCAGAGTAAAGGTAAGCATTAGCAGGACAAGGGTTGTTGCGAACTGAATAGGCAGGGTCTGGTCCACGTTCGACGATTGGGTAGACAATACATAAATATGGTAGCCCAGATTCATAAACTGGTCCGATACCGATGTTGGCAGAGTTGCAAGGTAATAGGCGGCTCCTGTAAACAGAATAGGCGCCACTTCGCCTGCACCCCGGCTTACAGCAAGAATTGTTCCTGTCATGATACCTGAAATAGATCCTGGTATGACAACCTTTTTGATGGTTTGCCATTTTGTGGCTCCGAGGGCAAGACTTGCTTCCCGAAGTTCCCTGGGCACCGTGCGTATCGCCTCTTCCACCGAGACAATAACAACAGGCAGGGTTAAAAGGGCCATGGTAAGGCTTCCCCAGAGCAAATTGGGCTGGGCCCATTTCAACTGCCCGCCCATGAACAAGTGATCCATTCCGCCGCCAACGTATTTGATAAAAAATCCCAGGCCAAACAAACCAAAGATAATCGATGGTACAGTGGCCAGGGTCCTTACCGCAAACCGTATGGTCTGGGCGATCCATGATTTCTCATGGGCGTATTCGGTAAGGTAAATAGCAGTAATAGCTCCGAATGGCACCGCGGCAAGAGACATCACGATCACAAGCAGGGCCGTGCCATAAATAGCCGGGAAAATCCCTCCCTTCATCATCCCATCGGTAGGAAACGATGTGAGAAATTTCCAGCTAAGTGTATCCTTGCCTCCGATAATGGTTACAACAAGAATGATTACAATAATTGCAAGAATCAATACAACCGAAAGGGCTGATGCGGTAATAATCGATCCACCGATAAGTTTATTTTTCAGCCTCATGCTCCCCTCCCCTGTATCTTTCTAACCAGCCTGACCTTGACATAAAATTCGGCTAAGGCATTTAATGTGAAGTTGAAAATAAAGAGTATAGAACCGATCAGGAAAAGCACCCCGTAATGCATATCGCCAAAAACTACTTCGGCCATCTCAGCGCCGATGGTGGCAGCCAGGGTGCGTACCGATTCAAAGGGGTTCAAAGAACTCAAGGCTGCATTTCCTGTAGCCATCAGTGCGATCATGGTTTCGCCGAATACGCGGCCAACGCCCAGAAGTACCGCGGCAAAAATACCGGGTGTTGCCGCCGGCAGGGTTACAAATACCGCGGTCTGCCATTTGGTGGCTCCCAGTGCAAGGCTGGCTTCACTGTATGTTGCAGGCACGGCTGTAAGTGCATCCTCCGTTATGGTAAAAATAACGGGTATGGCCGCCAGGGCCATCGCGATTCCACCCACGAATGAGTTAAGCCGGGTTTCGTACCCGAAAACGTTTTGCAAAAAGGTAGCCATCACCATCAAAGCAAAAAATCCAATCACCACCGAGGGAAATCCTGCAAGTAATTCTATCGCCGGTTTGATCCATTCCCTAAGCCAGGCCGGGGCGAATGCCGAAGAAAACAAAGCCGCAAGAATTGCTACAGGTGCGGCAAACAACATGGCGATCAAAGTCACTTTTAAGGTTCCCACAAATAATGGAATCAGTCCATATCTCGGATTTTCAGAAACCGGGTACCATTCATTGCTGAACAGACTGCTAAGGGAGCCCTCCCCACCTGAACTTTCGGAGGATACAAGGTTTCCATCGGGGTTCACCTCTTTCTCTGACAACGCAGAATCTTTTACTACGCCATAGCTTTCGGGCTTGTTCGCAGTGGTTTCAGAGTCAGCCCCGGTATACGTCTCGGGCTTTTGAGGAGCTGCAGACGGTTCAGCCCCGTTATATGTCTCGGGCTTTTGTTCAGCTGCAGCCTCGTTGCCGCCATATGACTCGGGTTTGTTTACGGCTGCTTCGGTTGTTTGTGCTTTGGTTTTTGAGACTGACTTAAACGCCGGAAGGCTTTCGCGGAACACGAAAAAAAATATCAGAATAATAATAGCAATGGAAAGAAATGCAACGGAGGTAATCAGCTTCTCGGCAAAGTACTCCGAGAACCGGAATTTCTTTCTCAGAGATTCAGCAGTGAAAGTATAAGCTGTTTTTTTATAATCAGAATTCATCGATCTTGGTTTAAAAGTGAAAGGCAACATTTTTTCAAATGCTGCCAGTCACTTAACACACATCTACTAACAAAGGTATTATTTAACGGGAAAATAACCAACTTCAGTAACAACTTTCTGTCCATCGGCGCTTAATATCCAGTCAATATATTTTTTAGCGTCGCCTGTAGGTCTGTTTCTCATGTACATATAGAGATAACGGGTGATAGGATACTGCCCTTTGGCAATGGTTTCAGGTGTTGCAAGGTAGGCCTGACTTTTATCGTCCTTCTTCACTTTGCAATGTTTAACGCCGGTTGCATAAGCTGCACCGCCGTAACCGATTCCGTATATATCTTTGCTAACAGCGTTGACAACAGCCGCTGTTCCGGGAAGGGTCTGGCAACTGGGTGCATAATCTCCTTTTACCACTTTCTCCTGGAAGAAAACATAGGTACCCGAGCTGTTTTCACGTCCATACAGTTTGATCTCAGCATCGGGTCCACCCACTGCTTTCCAGTTCCGGGTCTTACCACTGAAAATATCGCCAAGCTGCTTTATTGTGAGCTCACTAACCGGGTTTTTTTCACTGAGGAAGATAGTAATACCATCTTTTGCACAGGGTATCTCAATTCCGAGAGAAGAATAACGCTCCTTCAGTTTGTCCATTTCCGATGATTTCAGCGCACGGCTGGAATTGCAGATATCGGTTGATCCATTAATCAGGGCTGATATTCCCGTACCTGAGCCACCACCCGTGACCTGTACAATAACATCGGGATTTGATTTCATGTATATCTCGGCCCACTTCTGTGCCAAGATAACCATGGTATCAGAACCTTTGACCGTGATTTTTTTCGGTGCCGGCATGAATGCGAAGCCTATTACTGCCAACAGGACAATACTCGCAATCAGAGCTAATTTTCTTGAATTTTTCATATGTTTTTTATTAATTTTTGTTTTATTTTTTCTTCTTTCACCATTTCACCATTTCACCATTTAGAATTTCACCTGCATCCTCACGGTCAGCACATTCTGTTTGATCACGTTGCTATAATCGAAAGCGCTGGTTACACCATTCACCGTGTATGCTGAGACCACATTACCATTTCCATTGGCGCCAACAGTACCCACCTTTTTATTCATCGGCATTTCATACGCGATCATGAACTTGATGTTGTCGGTGAAATAATAACTATAAGCGAAAGTCCAGGTTCCATAAGGAATATCGGAAGTTCCGCTATTGAGTTTGCTGGTATATACATTGTCTGTCTGGGTAACTGTTGCAACGTTACCTGCAAAGGTCTTCACAGGATTCGGGTCCTTGGTGGTTTTAGAAGCATCGTATTTTGCGGTGCCGATCTGATCGGCGGCAAGCTTGGTATTGGGGTTGTACCAGTCATATCTTACTGCGACCTGGTTGCGTTTGCCAATGTTCTTGGTCAGGTAAACATACCAGCCGCTGAAACTTTTGGTGATGGCCGGAGTGCTGTTACTTGTTTTGGTTAAGGTGGTAGTCATCCACAGGGTATCCTTCTTAATTACATTTGTAGAGGTAACTGCTGATGCAGAAGTCGTGATGCCGGGAATGGAATTCACACCGGTGATATATTCACCCTTGATTGAGAGTCCGCCAAGAACGTCGGCATAAAACTGAGCTTCAACACCAAACCACTGCTTGGGTACTGACTTGCCCAGATTCTCCAGGGTGCTTTTATAAGTATAATCAGAATTCAATGCAGTTAAGCTGTTAGCCTTGATCCGGCCATAATATCCGTGTGCACCAATAGTAAGTCCGCCCCATTTGCCTAGCTTAAAATCATAGGTAAGGCGTGCCATCAGGTCTTTGTAATTGTCGTAATCGATATTCTGCAGCACAACCAGGTTCCCGTTTGCATCAGGGGTAGCGATGCCATCATTACCGTTAAAAACGGCCAGCTGGAACTTCAATGGAAATTTGGGGGGGGTAACTTCAAGTTTTGCACCGATTGCACGTTCATCGGGATAGATTGCCCTGATCACGCGGGAACGCTCGGGAACTTCGCGGCTACTCGAGGAAAACTCCACTTCGTAGTTGGGGCGATTGAATTTACCAACCCACAATGAGAAAGTTTTCAGCCATGGATCGTTGGCTCTTGCATAAGCATCCTTTATTGTAATGTTACCGGGCTGAAAATCGGGTTGCAGCACGAAAACGATCCCGTTAATCGGCTCATACGTAAATTTTATTCTTGCCCTGCGTACCATGAAATAATTACCAGGATACACGTTTGAGGCTTCGTAGTTCACCCATTGGGCCTGGATATACCCCGACAACTTGATCTTGGTAAGCTTGGCCAGATCGCTCTCGGCGGTTGCAAGTCTTTCTTCTACTCCGGCAACTTTGTCGTTCAGAGTGGAAACTTTCTGTTTCACGGTATCCAGATCATTCTGCACCTTCATCTGCGCCTGTAATGTCATAGCAAGAAACAGCAACGGCAGCACAAGTCCGCCAATCATCATAAATTGTGTAAATTTCTTCATAAACAGTAGTTTTGGTTCGCAGCAAAATTAGAACTTGCGCAAACCGGCTATGTTACGCCAGTATTACTTTAATGTTAAATAATTGTTAAGCGATTTTGCCAGCGCCAGAAATAACGCGGGATTCAGTAACGTGATTGTTAGGGTGTCATGCCTCTATGGGAAAGCTGATCGTGAAGGAAGTTCCATTTGTCTGTTCTATATGCAGCCGGGCCTCAATCTGTTTGACGAGGATTTCAACGATTTGGAGTCCCATGGTTTTATTTCCTTCCATTGAGAAACCCTGCGGAAGTCCGATCCCTGTATCTGAAATAGTAAGAGCATAAAAATTCGGGGCTTTTTCTTTTTTGAATGAAACGGTAATGGAACCCTTGGTATTGTCGGAGAATGCATGCCGGTAGGCATTACTGAGGAGTTCATTCAGCATCAGCCCCAGCGGAATAGCAGTTTCAATATTAATAATAAGCGGTTCCATCTCGAAATCGAGGTGAACATTCATCCTTCCATAAGTAGATGAAACTACCGAAGCAATTGACCTGACGTAATCGGGAAAGGAAATTTTCTCGAAATCTTCAGAACGGTATAGCATCTCGTGTACCAGCGCCATGGTCCTTATCCTGAGCTGCAGATCGGTAAGCGATTGCCTGATATCTTCGTTCTGGCTTTGTGCTTTCTGCATATTGATCAGGCTCACAAGGATCGCGAAGTTATTTTTAACTCTGTGATGAATCTCCCTCAGGAGATTTTCTTTTTGTTTGGTACCTTCCACGATTCCCATTTCTCTTTTTTTAAGTTCCTGAATATTTCTTGTCACTGACACAAATTCCCTGAAGTCCCCGGTTTTAGGATCAAATACAGGATTAAGGGAACTCTCTACCCATAATGGTTCATTCCTCTTCTTTCTGGCCAGGAAAGTAATAGTATCGCTCCTGCGGGCCGTTACAATCTGCATGAGCTGTTCTTTAAGAAAATCTGAATACCCGGAAATCACCAGTTCGAATAAATTTATAGATGACAGCTCTTTAGGGGAATACCCAAAAATATCAGTGGCAGCTTGTGAAGCGTATGTAAAATTATAGTCCTTGTCGATTCTGGTAATCAGATCCAGCGAATGTTCTGCAATGAACTTGTATTGATCTTCTTTTTCAACTATCCTTTTCTGGATCAGTTTCCGTTCAGCCGCTTCATGCTGGAATTTGATATTCAGGGTTCCAATTTTTTTCTTTGACCTCAGATGGCGTATGTTTATCCTCACAATAATAATAACAGCAAGAAGAACCGCGAAAACAATAGCGATCAGAAGGAATTTAAAAATCTGCTGGTTTCTTATAAATCGTTTCTGAAGGTAATTCTGACGCTCAAGAACTGAAATACTTTGCTTTAAGGCAGAGATGTTTTGCCCTTCTTTGATTGCAACAATATCGGTATTAAGTCTTTCGGACAGAATGCTGTCGTTGGCGGAAGCCATCAGCAAAAAATTATCCAGGGCTTTTTCCTTATTTCCTTTCTTCAGATAATAATCATATAATATGCTGTATCCGCTTTTCAATAAATAGAATTTTTTGTGTTTTTCCGCTTTTTCCAGGGCGATACTCATATAAAATAATCCGGAATCCGCCTGATTCATCCTTAAAAAATCACCTGCCAGATTGATAAGTGAACTGTTTTCGGCATCCATCAATTTCGCTTTTCTTCTCCATGAGAGAGCTTTCCTGTTAAAATACACGGCCCTGGGAAGATTATGCTGCATATCGTAAACATGAGCCATCCGGGTATACATTGTACCGGCGATTCCAGGATTAACAGAATCGGCTATTAACGCCAATGTATCATACATCCTGATCACATCCTGGTATCTTTTCTCGTCAAGATAAATGCCGCCAATCGAAATATAAACTCCCAGTAGTTTTTTCCGGTCCCTGGCTTTGGTAAAGTATTTCAAGGCTTCCATATAATAATCAAGTGCTTTTGAGGTGTCCATTTGCTCATGGAACACATCGGCCATATTATTAAGAAAGATGCCCGTGTAAACATAATCCTTTTTATGCCTTGCCAGTTCAAGACCATGCCTGCATGAGGAAATGGCACTCTCGTAATTTTTCAGGTAGAACTCGACAGCGAAAAGGGAATGGTCAGCCCGCATAAGCCCTATGGTGTCTCTTAGTAAACTGAAAAGCTGGGAGGCCGTAAGAATAAAACTTATCGCCGCGGCATGTTTCCGTTTCCCGATAAAATAAATTCCGATATTAAGGTAAGATTCGGCTTTCCCTTCGGTATAAGAGATTTCAATAGAGCGTTTCATTACCTGATATGCAATAGCAAATTTCTCTTCTGGTGCTAATGTATCGGCATTAATTATAGTGATCATCTTATCTATACTGCGGATGTCGTTCGACTTTTCCCCGGCATTGGTATTTCGGTCGTTCCGGGCGAAAAGACCAGATGGCAGAAAAACTGCGATCAGCAGAAACAGAGAAAATGGTCTTAGTCGTTTAGATTCCATCCCAGATTATCAAAATGATTATTCAAAAGTAAGAAAAACCCTCATTAGGTTACTTTATTTTCCTGGTTTTAAGGAGAAGGCTGTTGCTGACTACCGAGACTGATGAGAATGCCATGGCTGCACCGGCAATCATAGGGTTCAGCAGGAAGCCGGTAAAAGGGTATAGTATTCCTGCAGCAACAGGAATGCTGAGGACATTGTAGAAAAAAGCCCAGAACAGGTTAACGCGGATCGTCTGAACTGTTTGCCTGCTGATCTTTAAAGCCAACGCCAGCTTTGCAAGGTCGCCTTTGAGAAGGATGATCCGGGCCGATTCTATAGCAATATCGGTTCCGGTGCCCATGGCAATACCCACATCGGCAAGTGCCAGAGCCGGGGAATCATTGATCCCGTCGCCAACCATACCGACTTTCTTTCCGGATTTCTGTATTTCCCTGATATATTCAGATTTCTGTAAGGGCGAGGCCTCGGCTTTGAAAAAATCAATCCCTGTTTTCGAGGCAATCTGTGAACTGATTGCAACACTGTCGCCCGATAGCATATGTACCTCAAGGCCCATATTTTTCAGCTCTTTAACTGCAGCTGCCGACCCGGGTTTGATAGTGTCGCTTATTGCGGCGACAGCCACAACCCTTAGATTACGTGCAATGTAAACCACCGAGAAGGCCTGATTCCTGAGCAGCTGATGATATCCGAGAAGCTCATCAGAGATGAGGCAGCTATTACCGGTGACATACGTTGGACTGCCGATATGATACCTGTTCTGATTGTATAATCCCGAGACGCCTTTTCCTGTCACACTTTCGAAACCCACTACCGTATTAGCCGTATTCTGAGGTACATTAAAAAAATCCATCAGGGCCCTGGCGTATGGATGTTCCGACCGCCATTCAATAGAAGCCACTGCTGCGGATATCTCTGCAACAGCATCCTGTGCAAGATGCTCGTTTTGGTCCCATTGTATCTCGCTCACGCCGGGCTTGCCCGAGGTGATAGTCCCGGTTTTATCAAAAACGAGAACATCAAGTTTGCAGAATTCTTCCAGGCCGGGTGCATCTTTGATGAGGATGCCATGCTGTGCAGCCTTACCAAGGCCGACTATAATTGCGGTAGGTGTGGCAAGGCCCAGGGCACAAGGGCAGGCGATGATCAGAACACTTACCGCGGTAGTTAAGGCATGCGAAAAACCCATTCCTGGAAAGAATACCAGCCAGGAGAGAAAGGTAAGAACCGCTATACCTATAACAACCGGAACAAAGACCGAAGCTATACGATCGACCGTTTTCTGGACCGGGGCTCTGCTCCCCTGTGCCTGCTCAACCAGCCTGATGATCTGTGCAAGCATAGTCTGTTCTCCGATTTTTTCGGCCAGGATCAGCAGACTGCCTGTCTGGTTCAGGGTGGCGCCTATCACCTGGTCTCCTGCCTTTTTGGTCAATGGAACGCTTTCGCCCGTGATCATGCTTTCGTTGACCAGGCTATCCCCTTCGGTGACGTGACCGTCGACCGGAATCTTCTCCCCAGGTCTGATCACGACAATATCTCCTATCCTTACTTTTGAAATAAGCACTTCCTTTTCCTCTCCGTTTCGGATCACTCTTGCAGTCTTTACTCCGAGGTTCATCAGCTTCCTTATGGCAGAAGATGTTTTGCCTCTCGCCCTTTCTTCCAGAAAACGCCCGAGAAGGATAAAAGAGATGATCACCACGGCAGCCTCGTAGTACATCGAAGATCCCATCCCTTTCATGGGGTTCACCGATGGAAAAAACGTATTGTACAGGCTGAAGAGAAAGGCTGTTCCGCTTCCCATTGCTACCAGGGTATCCATATTTGTGGTAGCATGTCTGGCGCGTTTCCAGGCAATGACAAAGAACTCCCTTCCGAACCAGAACATCACCGGACAGGATAAGGCCAGCATAATCCAGTTTCTGTATGCAAGCCCGGGTAGAAACATAGAGATTACAAATACCGGAATTGCAAAAGAGAAAGAAGCCAGCAGATTAATCCTTGCCTTACGCAAACGCCCGGCCTCACGCGATTCCTCATCCGCCATCATACCTTTATCGGTAATAAGCCGGTAGCCGATAGCCGAAACGGCATCCTCCAGCTGCTTTATTGAAGCTTTCTCAGGATCAAACTCGACCAGCACCGTCTGGTTCGAGAAATTCACGTTGGCCGAGACAACACCTTCAACTGCCGCAAGCATGCTGTTTACACTGGCCGCACAGGCAGTGCATGACATCCCTTCAACTTTATAGATCTCTTTACTGGTTTTCATTCTGGCGGAGTGGCTGGGAAAATCACCGAAAGTGTTTCTTCTATTTTGGGAAATAAAGCCTGTAAAAGTGCCTGATTGCTTTTCATGATTTTATTCCTGAGTACCTGCAGATGCAGTTGATATTCGGGGCTGATCTTTTTCCTTTTCTGAATGAACTGGACGATGTAGTCCATCAGAACCTGGTTATCGTGCCAGTTTCCGATCAGCATCTCGGTCTGGCTCAGCCTGCTTAAAATAGCATCCTGTTTCTCATCTTTGAATACCATGGAAATCAGGATGAGAATGGTCACCATGCTTTTAAGATGCTTTCTGATTTCGTGAATGTTTTCAGGGTTGGAAGGATAATTTCTGAGCAGGCTTATTTTCTTTGCTTTCTTTAGAATAAATTTTTCGGACCTGGCTTTCAGCGACCTGACTTTGATCTCCAGGCATAGTTTCATGATCGCCTTTTCTGATTTTTTCAGTTTCTTTTCGTCGAACTTCTGCACTACAGCAATAAACTCTTTGCTTAGTTTATTTTCCCTTGACCGGAGGTATTTGATAAAGAAAGTCATGCCGGGTGTAAGCGGGCCGAACTTTGCAATCACGATCTGGTTTACCTGCAACTCCCTTATCTTTCCCAAAAACCTAAACAATGTTTTGAAGACTTCGAAATTTTCATTGTCAAATTTTTCCGGATCAAGCATCTCGAACATCTCGAGGATGGAATAGATCTTTTTCATGTCGAGCCGGGTCTTGTGAATGTCCTTTTCATCGCCTGTGATACTCGAGCAGTAAAGGTTGGCAAGGAATGAAGTGGTTCTTTTTTTGAAAAAACGCCAGTAAAATTCCCGGACTTTTGAAGACGTCATAAAATTGCTAAATTATTTAGCTTAAGGTAATTATAATGCCAGGGAGGACTCCCTGACAGGTATTTTCTCTGTGCTTTCTGCTTTAGCTGGTTGAGCATTCTCAGCCGGGGAAGGATTTTCCATGTTATGAATCTGGCCGGGAGCGGGCACATGATAAGCCAGTTTATAATGCTTGTAAACCTTGTTCAGATCTTTCAGGAGCGCTATGCCCTGTTTGGCCATCCGTTCTTTACGATCCCATGAAACATGCATCTCAAGCATATCCTTCATCATAATATTACGGTTGTTTTTCCAGGAACGCAGAGAATTAATAAGGGCCGGGTGGAACTGGGATCTCAATACAGAATACTGTTCCCGGGTCTGTAACAATTTGATCTTTTTTAAATGCTGTTCCAGCCCGGAAGCAGAACCCGGATTTTTACCTTCGGTGATCATTATCAGCTTTTTCAGCCGGATCTCCATAATCCCCGACAGAATCCAGATGGCTTCGGTATAAAAACCATTTTTCATTGCATTGCCTGCTGCAATGGTCAGTTCTTTTACCGTGAACACTGGTTTTTTACTCTTTCCTGTCTTGATCCTCATGGCAGCAGAAGTCGAAATTTGTGGTAAAGGTAGAAAAAAAATGCCTACCTTTACCGTCCTTATTCAATGAATAACCTTGTACCGTGCCACGATTCTTTAGTTTTATAAGTATTCTCCTGCTGCTCTTAACACTCAGTTGCTCTAAGCAGAGTGATCCTGTAACCCTCGATTTTAATTCACTGGTAGCCGGGGGAGTAGGCCTGGGTTTTGTAAGTCCGTCTACAGTTCCTCCAACTGCTACCATTGTTGCTACTATGAGCTCAGCTGTTAATCCGGCCAGTGCAACAACCAACAACATAAAACTCCTGAGGTCTTATGATACTACTTATGTAGACCTTACCATCACAGTCTCAGGAAGTACTATAACCATCGTTCCTAAGACTGATCTGGGCAACGGCATCTATTATGAACTTACATTCACATTACTTCTGGGTACAGACGGCACTTCTATGACCTATCTCTGGAGGTCATTCACCACGATTGGCAGCTTCGGCCCCCCGGGGCTTATTGCTTATTGGAATTTTAACGGCAACACTTACGATATGCAGGGGCATTATACCGTGAGTTCCGTTACAGATCTAAATTATGCGATCTCCTTCAGAAAATCCCTGGGGCAGTGTGCCGCATTTAATGGCACGTCGACCATGGTTCAGGTTTCTAACGGCGATCAGCTGGTTAACACGAAAGATTTCTCTGTCTCTTTCTGGGTAAGAGCAAATTCCCTGTACCAGGTTGATTCAACAGGCAAACCAAAAGGGCAGCTGGTGCTCGGGGTGGGTGATTATAAAGGCTTTGAGTTCGAGATTGCCTCCGACTACAGCTCCTGCAAACTGGTTGCTTCCTATGCCCTTCCCGACGGCTCCACGATTTCTGAAGATCTCTCCTTTGCAGGTGACGGCAAAACAGGAACAAACGGAGGTTTTCCTGGCTGGACATACTGTGCCGACCTTAGAACCACCGGTGGTGTTTTAGCACTGCTGAAAGACAGCTGGGCTTTTATCACCTGCACCTATAGCAGCATAACCAGGATTGGCACTCTTTATATTGATGGCGTTAAAATGAAACAGCAGGATTTCAACAAATGGCCGGCCGGGGATCCCGCTACAACCATCACGGGCCTGAAATACGGCGGCAGTGCACCCCTGCAGGAAAACATGTTTGCCATGGGCTTCTTCCATTCTGCCATGTCAACGGCCTATTCAAACACTTCCTGGGGGAATTACTTATCTCCTTATTCAAACCATTTCAGGGGGTGGCTCGATGAGGTAAGGATATTTAACAGTGCAATTAAAAGTTCAGATGTACTTGAGATGTACATTCTCACTATGCCTTAATTTTTCTCTTCCACAAGTTTTTTGATCCCTCTCATCACTTTCAGTGGAGTGTCTACAATAACCATGTTGTATAACCACGAAGGTACATTTCCGCCCGGATCTACAAAACCTTCCAAGACCGCCTGGATCGTATTGTTGCCAGTTGGTTTCAGTGTCCACTTCTGCCAGTAATTACGTATCCTCACGATTCCTTTCCGTTCGGGGACCGCATCGGGCAGGGGTTTGGCCGAAACGATTTTTTCTCCTGTTACAGGGTCAATGGTGATCTTCGCCTCAACACAAAGATCACGGTCATTCATAGGCCATGGTACATCATACACCAGATAATACCTGACGAGTTTATCAGGTTCAAAAGTGAGCACTTTTATCTCCTTCACATTTTTATCCCACCAGTCAACATTCTGCACATTTCCGATATACCTGCTGAGCTTTTCCATGGTTGTATGGAATACCGTTTCTCCTTTGAAGCATTTAAAGTTAGAATGATCAGGCGTTCTGGTATAGATCTTTATCCCATCTTTTTCCTTGATGAAATTCCATGTCTGTGCACTCAGCGCTGAACACATCAGTACTAAACAAGACACCAGGAGAAACCTCAGGTAAATCAATGGATATTTTTTGTTCGGTGGCTGCTTCACGGATTCTATTTTACCTGCAGAATCTCATCGAGGCCCGCGATTTTAAAGGTCTTCATGATAAAGGGGTCGGTATTCAGAATCGAAAAAGCTCCGTCTTTTACCCTCTTCTTTCCGGTCACACAAAGTCTGATAAACGAAGACGAGATGTACGTAACTTCTTTCAGGTCAAACGCAAGGCCGAAATCGAGAAGAGCCCCCGGGTTATCATTCTTTGTAAGCGAAGTAAATTTGGACTCCAGTTCAGTCGAGAGCTGGTTGCATAATACCGTATCCAAACGTCCTTTAAAAATACAGGTCAGTAGTCTTTCTTCGGGGTTAAAATCAAAATCCAACATAATGGTGTTTTTTCAATTAATGATTTTTATGATATTCAAACCTCAGATCGGCTTCACTACAATTTTCGTCAAGGTATTTAGGCTTGTCGATGCTGAAAAACCGGTCATTCATTTTTCTCCTGCAAACTCTCTGTATATTAATAAGGTGTTTTACGCTGATGTTCTCGGTGGTGATGTTTTTACCGCCCGTGCCACAGCCAAGGGTCAGCGAAGGCGAAAGCATATTAAAGGTACCTCCAACCGCACCCTGGGAAGTGGGTGTGTTCACCACGATACGCCCGGCATTGATAAGCTGGCTGAATTCCATGATCCGGTGTTCATCGTTGGCATAAATTCCTGCGCTATGCCCAATCCCCCCCAGGTAATTCAGATCGATGCATAATTTTATGGCCGAATGATAATCTTTTGCCGTGTAAAACGCCAGGATAGGGGCCAGGATCTCGACCGAAAGAGGGTAGTCTTTACCAACCCCTTTTAATTCGGCCAGTAATATTTTTGTTCCCTTTGGAACAGTAATTCCGGCTTTTTGGGCAATCGTTTCAACTGACTGGCCCACGATAAAGGGGCTCATGCTCATCGACTCTTTCACAACAGCGATATTCTGTACCTTAAGGATTTCCTCCGGGCTGAGAAAATAACAGTTCTGTCGTTTAAACTCATCTCTTATCTGAGGAGCAATTTTTTCTTCAACCACAACCGACTGCTCGCTGGCACAAACGGTTCCGTTATCGAATGTTTTTGACATGATGATAGAGGAAATGGCAAAGGGGAGATCTGCGCTTTCGTCGATGAACACTGGCACATTGCCAGGCCCCACACCTATAGCCGGGTTGCCCGAGCTGTAAGCTGCTTTAACCAAACCTGTTCCTCCGGTAGCAAGGATAAGCGCAACCCTCGGATGAGCCATCACCATCTGAGTGAACTCCCTCGATCCTGCCGGGATCATCTGAATGCAATCCTCAGGTGCCCCTGCCTCCAGCGCCGCTTCGTAGCATATACGGGCTGCTTCACCAGTAGAGCGGGCCGCGTTACGGTGAGCGCTGATAATGATAGGGTTTCGGGTCTTCATGCAGATGAGTATCTTGTAAATGGCAGTAGATGTGGGATTGGTCACAGGTGTTACCGCGAAGATAGGGCCCAGAGGCTGGGCAATCTCTGAAATGCCGGTAACAGTGTCATGATTGATAACCCCAACCGTTCGCTGATCCCGTATATCCTCGTACACCAGCTGAGTGCCTATTACGTTCTTCCACACTTTGTCCTCCCAGATGCCGATCCCGGTCTCATCAACAGCCATCTTCGCCAGCTTTACCCTGGCATTCAGGGCGGCCCTGTAAACAGCCTCCACAACTTTGTTCGTCTGCTCCTGGTTGAACTCCTGGAATTCCGCCGCGGCATAAATAGCCCGTTCAAGAATATCATTTGCCTTTTCAGTTAGGTTTTCTGCCATATTTCCTGTTAATATATGCTACCGGTTTGTATCTGTTGAGAAACGCCTGCAAATTTATTGATTTTTCTTAATTTACTATTATATCTGCAAGATGAAGACTTACCGTCACAGATGCGATTATGAAATATCAATGAGGAAATTGACATGGGTTCGTTATTTCATTAACAAATCTCAGCGCAATTGTGGCGGGAGCGTTTCGTTTCTTCATAATTTTGTTTTTCAAATAATTGCACATCGTTGTCTGCTGCATAATCTTATTAATTAACAAAAACTGAAAGAATATGAAAAATTTACAAAAAGTATTTTATTTTGCCGGCCTGTTAATTCTGGCCTCATTTGCGCTATTGCCTTCCTGCGTCAAAGAAGGCACACAGGGTCCTGCCGGCGTTAACGGTATCAACGGCGTAAACGGGACCGATGGTTTAAATGGTCAGGATGCTAATTCTTCCTGCCTCGTTTGCCACACGATCGCTAATTTTGATAATAAGATCGCCCAGTATCATTTCTCAAAACATTACACGGGTACATCCAGTAGCCGTTTTACCAAATTCTGTGCAAGATGTCACACCAGTGAAGGATTCAAGCAGATCATGGGCAGTGGACAATATGTTGTTGCCAACGACATGCCGGAAGCCAACAGAATTAACTGCACAACCTGTCACAAACATACCGGATTTGATTTTTCCGGAGATACGGTTTCTCAGATTTTAGCTTCTATTTCACCTGTTTTCCTGAATTACAACAAGAACCAGATTGCCACTGATTTTGGTTCAATAAACAACCTCTGTGTAAATTGCCATCAGATTCGCGGTGCCACCTCTCTTACTTATTTCGACGTTGCCCAGAATAAGAGTGTTGCATTTACTCAGCTTCCTTACTTTCCTTTTTATAACACCGACGACAATGCATCGGTTAAATACCAGGTTGGACGTAGCTTCTCGGTTCATGATGGAAATCAGTCAAACCTTTTTGCTGGTATCAATGGTTATGAATATGCAGGCAAAACCTATACAAGAATATGGAAGCACTCGGCTAACGCCTGTACAGATTGCCATATGAATACTTTCAATCCTGCCGACTCAACAGGTGGTCATTCACTGAAAGTAAACAAAGCTGAATGTACTGCATGCCATGGCAGCGATAAGTTAACTTCTATTCAGTCATTGATTTCGGGTAAAGTCGTTGCTTTGGCTGAACTGCTTGTTGCCAGAAAAGTATTCAAGAAAACCACAAACACCCAGGGTGTTGTTTCATATAGCGCAGTACCAACCCACGATTTCTTCGGAGTTCTTTTCCCGACTGCACAGGATACCATCAAGTATGCTATTGCTCTTGCCGCCGCAAACACTGTTGACCCGAAAACCGGTTTGGTTATTTATACAAACAATGTAACCATTGGCGTTGATCCTGATTATTCTAAGAGAATCGGCCGCGAATGGAAATACGGCGAATTAGGCGCAGCTTACAATTATGGCTACATCAATAGCGAATTATCTAAAGGTGTTCATAATCCTCCTTACGCCTTACAAATCTTACAGAATTCTATTGATTGGCTGAATGCTAATCCCTGATAAATTTAATTAAAAAAAAGGCCGAAAACATCAACATGTTTTCGGCCTTTTTTTTTATCGTTTCCATGCCAAACAAAGCCTGGGTGCAAATCAATACCTTATGATTTTTGTCACCCCCGAATAACGCATCCCTTCAACTTTAACAAGATACATTCCTTTTGGCAGATCATTGTAAGCGTTACTGCCTGAATTCCCCGTGTTCCATTTGATTTTTTGTTCGCCCGCTGATAGCTTTCCGCTGAATACCAGCTGCCTGAGTTCTCCGTTCAAACCATAGACACATACCCTGATCTGATCCTCTGCCGGAAGATAAAAACTGAAGGTTGTACTGTTTACCATCGGGTTGGGGTATGCATCCAGATGAACAGAACTTGGTTTTGCAGGTGAGGAGATCCCGGTGAATAGTTGATCCAGGCTGGCTTTGTAACACGATAAGCCATAAGTTCCAACAACAATAGTACGTGTTGGCGCATGAATTTTCATGGCATAGACCGGTACAGCAGGGAGTCCGTTCCAGATCCATGACCAGGTTTGTCCTCCATCGGCAGTTCCATATACACCTGCGTCGGTTCCTACAATGATCTTACCCGGGATATCCGGATCCAGGGCAATGTCGTTAACCGGGAACTCGGGCAGGTTCCCCGAGATGTCGGTCCAGGTTGATCCAAGGTCTGTCGATTTGAATACATGCGGAAGAGGTTCATCCCAGCGGAAACCGGAGAGCGTCACATAAATCGTGTGCTCCCCGAAGTGATCTGTGGCAACCCTGGTGATGGAACGGTTGGGGAGTCCGGCTGAAATATTCTGCCAGGTCTGACCGTTGTTGGTCGAGATTTGAACCTTGCCGTCGCCTGTGCCTGCAATAACAATTGCTGGATTTATAGCGGAAATGGCGATGGTTGTAATCGTGTAAAAGTACTGGTCGATGCCTGCGGTGAGGTCACCGCTTACAGCTTGCCAGGAGTTTCCCTTGTTGGTTGATTTCCAAACCCTGTACGTACCGAAATACAGAATAGAGGGATCCTCAGGGTGCATGGCCAGGGGAGCGGACCAGTTTACCCGGTCGCCCGACATCGGAGAAGCAATATAGTTCATATTTGAGCCGCCATCATCCGAACGATAAAGATTCCCCCATTGGTATTCCGCATAAATAATATTTGAATTCGTATAGTCGACCAGGGTATACATTCCATCACCCCCGAGGATAGGCTCCCAGTCACTTGTTCCTCCGCTAAGGGTCCTTATAGTATTGTTATCCTGGGTGCCGCCATATAATCGTTCAGGATTCTGGTAATCTATATCGATGGCATAAAACTGTGTCAACGCCAGGTTGTTGATCTTTGTCCAGCTGTTCCCGCTGTTTTGACTACGATACAGTCCGCCGTCATTTCCTTCAATGATACTGTTAGTCGTTTCATCAAACATCATGGCATGATGATCCACATGGAGATCCCAGGTTGAAATGTCGGTCCATGAACTACCGCCATTATCTGTCCTGAACAAGTCAACTCCCATTACAAACACCCGGTTTGCGTTAAGCGGATCAACCCTGACCTGACCGAAATACCATCCGAAGTTACTGTTCATCCCATATAAAGCTCCATCGTTGGTGCGTGTCCACGATTGCCCCCCGTTCAAAGATTTATAAACAGCCACCTCGGTATTATCAAGGTCATAAAATGTATAGAGGATATCGGGATTTGATTTGGCAATGGCAATACCTATCCTGCCCACATTGTTTCCTTTTGGCAGTCCGCTGGTCATTTCAGTCCAGTTAGTTCCGCCATCAATGCTTTTCCATACCCCGGAGGTGAGGCCGAAAGAACGACGGTAAACCAGCCCGCGCGACCTTTCCCACATGGCAGCATAAAGTATTTGCGGATCTGTTGGATGTTGTACCAGGTCTATCGCCGATGTTGAATCGGTGAGATACAAAACCCGTTGCCAGGTTTGTCCGCCATCGTCGCTGCGATACACCCCGCGTTCATCATTAGTAGTAAAAAGATTGCCGCAAGCGGCGACAAAAACACGCTGAGAATTGGAATAATCAACAAGAACACGACCAATGTAGGCTGAATTTATCAGCCCGATATGCTGCCATGAAGCGCCCGCGTCGGTCGATTTGTAGATGCCATCTCCCAGAAAACTAAAGCTGGATGAATTGGCCTCTCCTGTTCCGCAGTATAAAACCTGGTCGTTATTGGGATCGATGGCGATATCACCGACGGAAATAACCGGAACATCATCGAACAGGTTGGTCCATGTGACACCCTGGTCGGTTGTCTTCAGAATTCCGCCGGTTGCTGCACCTATGTAGATAGTTGAAGGATTGCCGGCCGGGGATTCAATGTCGGTAATCCGGCCCCCGATGTTTTCAGGACCAGAGAATATCCACGGGTTATTCAGTCCCGACGCAGTTTTCATCAGGTTCCGGGCCTGTTGTGCAGCCGAATGAAATGCCGCAGTATTGATGCGGTCATGCGGATACAGTCGTTGCATGGCCATCCAGTCGTTTGGCTCAAGGTTTGGCGGCACCCATTTTACCGTTGATTTATTATTTTTAACAGGCAATAAAAAGAAAGCCAGCATAACAGCGACAATCATTATGGATATCGCAGCGACGATTCGTGTTATTCTTTTCGGCAAGGAAAGTTTCATATCTGATGTGTTTTAGTTACTGCATGATCAATACCTTGCCGGCAATTGGTAGTTCCTGGCTGCCAGCATGGAAATCAACATTCCAGGATCATCGGTGATGATCCCGTCTACACCCCAGTCAATCAGTTTCGACACCAGGTTAACATCAAATGTAGTCTTGCTGTGTTCCGGCCAGGTCCAGACTACAACCTTTAATCCGAGACGATGAGCCTCATCAAGGGTCGCCTTTGTAAGCACAACATCTTCGGGTTCCCAGCAGGTTCCTCCCATATCTTTGACCATCTGGGGAATAGAATTCTTATGATCCTTTACTAAGATTCCTCCGGTCCATAATCCTGCCTTGGCCGGATCGGGATCAAAAAAGCTATAAGGAGTTCCCGGTTCATTATCCCATTCAGTAAGATAAGCTGTTTTGACCCGGGCATCGAGTTTTTGAAGTTCATAGAGGCACCTCCAGTCGAACGATTGAATCTCACACAAAGTAACAATATCCTCGTCTTTGAGGATCTTATATAGTGCAGCGGCAAACTCAGCAGGGGTGTACGTCCAGTCGTTATGTTCAGGATCCGTTTTAAATTCGATCTGGAAGCCTACTTTCCGGTTTGTTTTAGCGATCACATATCTGATCACTTCACGCAGCGTAGGCATTTGAACACCATCCATCCCGACCTGGGCCGGGAAAAATTTACTATACGAGCTGGCTGTATCCAGCCGCCCCACATCATATTTTTGAATTTCTTCCAGGGTTAATGATTTTACCAGCAATTTCCCGGTTATGAATTTGCCATCCGCCCCTCTCACAATATTAGGATTCAGCTTGATGTCGTGCGATACGATCACCTCACCTTCCTTCGACATCACGATATCCATATCAACCCAGTGAGTCCCGATAGTGAGCCCGGTGGCATAGCCCGGGATGGAATTTTCAGGCGCATAGCTTCTTGCGCCCCGATGTGCATATACCTGCAATTGTTTTCGCGTATCAGGCTGAACAGGGTCCTGAGTGTTTTTGCTACAGCCCCAGTGTGAAAGAAAAAACAGGGAACACATTACCCACAGAACGATCCGGAATGATTTTGTCCTTTTCATAGTCATCAGTTTATAGAGTAAGCCAAATTTACAAATAAAGCGTGACATTACTCCTGATACTAAAAAAACAACTCACGAAAAAAGTGTAATTGGTTATTTGATGTTTTGAGGCGAAACGGTAAAATCTCAGTAAATATATATTTGAAAGAGCAGTATGCTCTTTTAAGAAAATAAAATAACCCTCCGGGGTAAATTAGGAGTATCTTTAGTCATTATTAATCATTATTTACGGAAAAAGGAGGAACTCCATGGTTAAAAGCTTTAAAATGACTGATCAAAAAAGATTTCATTCCATCGTTGTATTGATTCTGACTACAGCTATTGCCGGACTCCTGATCTCCGGCTGCAAAAAGAACAATGATGAAACAGTCACCACCCAATTTTTAAAAGGGCCCTACCTTATTTTTCCTGATAATAATACGCAAATGAAGGTTCTCTGGTATACCAATATCTATCCCGGTAACTCAAGAATAGCATGGGGAAAAACTGAAAGTTGCAGCGACAGCAACATTGCTGTGACTGAAGAGAGCTATTCATCAGACGATATGCATGGTTTTAATTATACCCTTACCGGACTTACTCCCGGCATAAAAACCTATTATAAGGTAATTGCAGATCAGAACACTGCCGCCGGTTCATTTTACCCTGCGCCTCCCGGCAATGCAACAAGGCTCACTTTTTACGGGATGGGTGATTCTCAGCCCAAAACCGGGGTGCCGGCCATGTTTGATGCGGTATCCGCTGCTATGCTTAGCGATATGAACAAGGACGAGCCGAATCGTCACACTCTGGTGCTCCACGGGGGCGATTTTGTTTACCGCGGCCGGGTAGAGGGAGACTGGGGAGCAGGATATTTCAATAACAGCTACACTAATATTGCCTCGTTATTTGCGGCCATGCCGATCATGGGTGCAGTCGGCAACCATGAGTTTTATAATGCGAATGGGAAAATAGACATGACTCATCCAAATTCTTTTATTGACCAATATTTGCCTTATCCCTATTATTCCGACTATTATTATTCATTTGATTACGGCCCGCTGCATGTAGCTGTTGTCGACAATTATTCTTCCTACGAAGTGGGTTCTGATCAATATAACTGGCTGTCGGATGATCTCACCAATTCAACAAAACCGTGGAAAATAGTCATGTACCACGAATCGGCTTTCGGAAATGCATATGACAATATAAAGGTGCAGACCAACCTGCATCCTTTAATGGTGAGTAAAAACATCAAAATGGTGATCCAGGGGCATATCCATTCTTATTGCCGGTGCCTTAAAGACGGGATACAGTATGTAACTTTAGGTGGTGGCGGCGCTCCCCTGGATGCTGGCCGCGGGCCTGAAGGCACTTATAACCCGGCTTTGATCCAGAAGGATGCGTTTGTTTTCCATTTCGGGCGCTTTGATCTGGTTGACAATAAGATTGATGCCACTATCATTGATAAGGATGGCAACATTATTGACAGTTTCAGCTGTTCCACTACCATTAAGTAAAGACAATATGACGTAAAAGTGAGTTTTGGAAAATTCATGAGACCACTTCGTTTAATGAGCGACAACTACATTGATGATAGTGTCGATAGGATCGCTGCTGTTCATCGCTTGAATTATTTTGTGGGATGATATTAAAAAGCAGACAGAGAGGTTTCCCTTTCTGTCTGCTTTTATCAAGTTTAATTACTGATGATGATCTTGCGGATGACTCTGCAGTCGCTGCTTGTAAATACGACGGTATATACACCCGGTGGAGTGGATCTGAGCTCGATGAGTTCGGTGGCCGTGCCGCTGACCCTGATGTCGGTCTTCTGGTAAATCATGGCAC
>CAIWXI010000050.1 GCA_903916595.1 uncultured Bacteroidales bacterium
CTGCGAAACTCAGGCGTCAAACCATCTATTACTGCCGGCTACAGCATGGGACTCTATGCAGCGCTCTTTACTTCAGGATCTGTTTCTTTCGAAACCGGACTTTTGTTTATTCGGAAAGCATACGAAGCCAATCGGAAGCACCTGCCCGGCAAACAATACGGAATGGCCGGAGTTATCGGGCTCAGCGAAAAAGACATCAGTGATATTGCCTCCCGGTTTAACCTGAACCTGGCTCTGGTGAACCGTAACAGCGATTATTCATTTATTGTGGCCGGCAGCAGTTTTCATATCAATGTCTTTCTCCTTAAAGCCCGGGAAGAAGGCGCTCTGCACGCCAGATCGCTGGGTGTGACAATTCCCTATCACACAAACCTGTTGTCGGAAGCTGCAAAAGAATTGTCTGAAACTGTTTACACTGCGGATGTGCATGCTCCCGGAATCCCGCTCATTTCGGTTCTGAACCAGGAGCTGATAAACGACCCGGCCCGGGCAAAAGATGAAGTCGTGAAAAATATTTTCAACCCCTTTAACTGGCTTGCAACCCAGAGGCGTATATTCGACACGGGAATCGGTATATTCACTGAATGTGGCCCTTCATCAGCCCTGCGCAAAAATTCGAAGTTCATCCCCGGCGCCGGGAAGTTCGTTCCCTGGAATGCCTTGCTGAAATAGCCGCTCGCAGTTTCACATCGCCGCTACGGTGTCACTTATCGGTCGCATCTTTGCGTCGCCGCTACGGTGTCACTTATCGGTCGCATCTTTGCGTCGCGGCTACGGTGTCGCTACGCTCCACCTGAGGCCGCTTACGCAAAATGCTCCCTTCGTTCCACCTGAGGCGGTTTATGTAAACTGCTTCGCTTTTTACACTCAACATTGAATTTTGAATTTATTGTTCCGTTCAACATTCTATATTCAATATTCGATATTCATTATATGACATCAACGCCTTTCTTAATAAGCCAAAGACTCCCAACTCGTTCGTGGAATTTTTCATACGAAAGCCGGGTCTTCATCACCGAGTTGAAAAAGTTATATTTACGGTAGTCGTGATCGGTGATCTGATGTTTCACCTGGCTGTAGAACACCGTGCCGGGCATCGGGGTGAGTATGGTATAACCCGCGTAAACCACGGGATTGCTTGCAGAATATTCTTCCAGCGCTTTAAAATCATCTTCTGAATAATCGTTGGGGATAACGTAATTTCCGCGGATCATGATGTCATTGTCGTTAAACACCCTGATCGCTTCTGCAATATCGCTGGCCGGGGAATCTTTACGGTATTTCTTCAACTCCTCATCTCGGTACGATTCAAATCCGCAGATCACGATCTTCAGTCCGCCTTTCGCCATCTTACGGATGATTCCGGGATGTTTTGCCGCTACATCGGCCCGGATGTCCATAACAAAGGTTTTGCTGATCCCTTCTTCAAGTATCCGGTCGAAAAGAGTATTCATAAAACCCAGGTCAACCACTGAATTGGCATCTGCAAAGCGTACTACCGGATAATCGGGAATTGACTGCAGCTCGGCGATCAGGCTTTCGACTGTTCGCTGGTAGTACTTTCCTTTGAACTGGGGCCAGATGGAGCAAAAGGTACATTTATACGGACAGCCCAGGGAGGTGAACACATAGGTGCTGGGAAAGGGATTTCCTCCTACTTTGTAGGTGTCTATCCATCGTTTCAGAGGTTCTCTGTCGGGCATGAGATAACCGGCATTGGCCGCATCGCAGGAAGGAGGCTTGCCGGCGGTACGTTTCAATTCCTTTCCGGTGTTCAGTAAAATACCCGGCACCGATGCCAGGGAGGCTTTATGTTCCAGCGCTTCCACTACATTCCTGAAAATATGCGCGCTTTGCCCCGGGCAGACCACATCCACCGAAGGGTGAAAACAATCGTAAGGAAGCAAGGTAGGATGCAGTCCGCCAAGTACAGTAACAATACGGGGATCAGTATTTTTTACTTCCTGAAAAATCTCCCAGGCAAAATACAACTCAGATGTAATAGCTGTAGTTCCTGCCACATCGGGCCTAAACTCGCTCACCAGCCTGTGTACAAGGCTTGAAAGCGAGGGATGATCAGGCTTCAGGTCAAACTCCCCTTTGGTGTCGAACAGCAGTACCTCATGATCTTTCAGAGCTGCTGCAACGGTCATCAGACCAAGCGGAGGACCGATAAGTCTCCTGTGAATAAAAGGCCTGGCTGCATCAGGGGCGAATTCAAGTATTCTGTTCTCTGGGGAGCGAGGGGTATTGATAAGAAGAATTTTCACCTTTCAAAATTAATGTTTTTTGCTATTTTTGTCTAATATCCGGAAAACTATACCACAGCATATGCAAACCAGGGGGGAAATCCGCCAGAAAATAGCTTATCTCAGATGCTGTGTCATCATTCCGACATACAATAACGGGAGTACAATCGCTGAGGTGATTCAGGATGTGATGTCACTCACGAACGACGTGATCGTGGTGAACGATGGTTCCACCGACAATACAGCTGAGATCCTGAAGAATATTCCGGCCATCTGCACACTGACTATGCCGGTGAACCGGGGCAAGGGACGGGCGCTGCAGCAGGGATTTGTTCAGGCTATTGGGAAAGGCTACAACTACGCGATTACAATCGACAGCGACGGGCAACATCGGGCCGCCGACATCCCTTTGTTTCTTGACCTGATTGAGAAGGAGCCTGGCAGTCTGATCGTAGGTGCAAGAAACATGGACAGACCCGACATTCCCGGATCAAGCCGCTTTGGACATAAATTTTCTATTTTCTGGTTCAGGGTTGAAACGGGTCTGAAAATTGCTGATGTTCAAACGGGTTTTCGTCTCTACCCTCTTGACAAGATAAAAGAAATCGGTAAGCTTCATACCGGTAAATATGAATTTGAGGTGGAGATCCTTGTACGACTTGCCTGGAAGGGAGTGAAAATTCTGTCGGTGCCTATCGATGTGTATTATGCACCCGCCGAAAGCAGGGTCTCGCATTTCAGGAAAGGACCTGATTTCTTCAGGACCAGCATACTGAATGCCATTCTCGTGTTTATGGCGCTGCTGGTAGTGAGACCTTTTCTTTTCGTGAAAGGACTGAAAAATAAATCGCTTAAGGGCTTTATCAGGGAATACGTGATCGATACCTCCGATTCGAATGAAAGGATCGCACTTTCGGTCATGCTGGGCGTGTTTCTCGGGGTCTTACCCGTTTGGGGATGGCAGATGGTGGCCGCTTTCGGCCTTGCGCATCTGCTCAGGTTGAACAAATTCATCACCGTGTCCTCCTCCAACATCAGTATTCCTCCTATGCTTCCACTGGTGTTGTATTTAAGTTATATTACCGGCGGATGGGTTCTCGGGTCAGAAACCTCCCCTCTGCACTATTCGTCGGGGTTTGATTATCAGTGGATCAAAGCAAACCTAGTTCAGTATCTCGTGGGAAGCCTTGTTTTTGGCAGTATGCTGTCGGTCTCTCTCAGCAGCATCACCTACCTGCTGCTCAGGATCTTCAGAAAATCAAAACAGGCCTGAGATGTCCACACTTTTTATTTATATCTATACCTTATTTCAAAAGAGAAGATGGCTGTTCTATCTGATCCTTGCTGCATGCTTTCTTTTTATCATCCCTGGCCTAAAAAAGATACGGTTTGTTGAAGACATCACGGGAACTTCCTCCAAAAGAGCGAAAAAAAACCTGTTTGAACATGTGGTGAACAACTTCCGGTTTGCCGAACGACTGGTGATCACCATATCTTGTGAAGAAACTTCAGGGGCTTGCACTGAGGACTCTCTATGCCTTACTGCAGATTCGCTGGCAGAGGCCATTGAAACAGGATGCAAAGAGTATATAAGCAAGATGTTCTATAAACCGGATGACTCGCTTTTTCCACAGCTTATGAGCTGCACCGGTGAATACCTGCCGTTGTTTCTTGAAGAAGGTGATTATAGGCGTATCGATACCATCACATCCGCAGTTAATATTGAGAAGGCGATAAGGAAAGATTACCGTCAGCTTTTGACGCCCGCTTCCGCTGCGATCAGGAAACAGCTGCTTTCTGATCCTCTGGGGATTCAGGGACTTGCATTAAAGAAACTTCAGACCCTGCAGGGTAGTGAGCAGTATGAATCGTACAATGGCTATATACTGAGCAAAGACCACCGCCGGCTGCTAATGTTTATCACCCCTTCAAACCCGCCGGGAGAAACGCGGAAGAACGGGGAGTTCCTGAAAAAGCTGGATCAGATTCTGGATCAAAAGGTCAATTCACAGAAGGGCTTAAGGGCTGAGTATTTCGGGGCGGCTGCGGTGGCTGTAGGCAACGCGGAACGTCTGAAGAAAGATATCATGCTTACGGTTCTGATTGCCTTCCTTGCGATCTTTCTGCTGCTGGGCTTATATTTCAGATCGGCTCTGGTGCCTCTGTTTGGCTTGCTGCCGGCGGTTTTCGGTGGCGGACTGGCGATTGCCATACTGGCTATGGTGAAAGGTTCCGTATCGGCCATCGCGCTTGGGATAGGCTCGGTTATACTGGGGCTGATCATCGATTATTCCCTGTACCTGATAAACCAGTACAGGAAGTGCGGCGATGTAAAACAGACCCTCAGGGAAATGTCGCAAAGCATTGTGGTTTGTGCCATTACATCGGCCGGGGCCTTTCTTTGCCTTGTTTTTCTTGAATCCAGCGTACTTCATGACCTGGGATGGTTTGCCTCTTTAAGTGTTGCCGGTGCTTCACTCTTTGCCCTGGTCTTTCTTCCCCAGATGTTTTCGGAACGTTTCCGTGAAAAACGGCCTTCAAAGTTCTCGGTTTTTATAGACCGTATCGGGAGCATACAGTTCGAAAAAAATATTCCGCTCCTGATTGCTTTAACCTTGCTTTGCCTGGCAAGTCTGTTCTTTTTCAGGAAGGCCGGTTTTGAAACGGACATGAATACCCTGAATTATATGCAGCCGGGTTTACGTGAAGCAGGAAAAAACCTCGACAGTTTATCAAGCGGAAACCTGAAAAACATATATGTTGTGGCGACCGGTGAAAACCGCGAAGAAGCTCTCAGGCTGAACGAGCACATACAGTCACGGCTTGACCTTCTGTATAAAAGTGGAACCGTCGCGGGCGTTTCGGGGATCCGTACCCTGCTACTATCCGATTCGCTTACCATGAGACGGCTTGATACATGGAAAACATATTTTTTGCCTCAAAAACAACAAGACCTGAGCCGGGAAGTCGACCAGGCCGCATCAGCCACAGGGTTTACAGCCGGGGCCTTCAGCGGATTTGGAAAAATGATGGCAAAACCATACGGCCCTATGCCTGACAGTCTCAAATCAAAGCTCGGACAAGCCTTGTTTTCGGAATGGCTGAATGAACAAACCTCAATGGTTATGATCACCTGCATAGCAAAAGTTAAACCTGTAAATATTGCTAAGGTATATCATGAATTCAGTATGATGCCCGGTGTTGTAGTCTTTGACCGCCAGAAACTCACCGACCTCTTTGTTCAGAGCGTAAGGCGGGATTTCGACAGACTGGTTTTACTTTCTATGCTGTTTGTAAGCCTCCTCTTATGGTTTGCTTTCGGGCGCATAGAACTCGCCCTGTTCACGGCCGTTCCGATGTACCTCTCCTGGCTCATAACCCTTGGATTTATGGGAGCCACCGGGATACGTTTCAATATTTTTAATATCATTATTTCATCATTTATCTTCGGCCTGGGTGTCGATTACAGCATCCTGATGATGCGGGGTTTCATGCAGGACTATAAATACGGTACTCAGAACATCTCATCATACAGGGTGTCGATACTCTTATCGTCGGCCACGACCCTGTTCGGAGTCGCCGCCCTCTTCACAGCAAAGCATCCGGCGCTGAGCTCAATCGCCCTGATCTCAGTGTTCGGAATACTGGTTCTTGTCCTGATCACCCTCAGCATTCAGCCCATGATCGCGGGCTGGTTCATGGGCGACAGGCTACGTAAAAGAACTTTCCCGATCACAGCGAGAATATTCGTAAAAACCATGATCACCTGGTTCAACATCGTGTTTATTGCCATGATCCTTACCGTAATGGGCACCTTGATTTATTACTTGCTTCCGGTAAGGCGTAAATGGAAGGAAAATGCTTTTCACCGGATGTTTTGCGGGCTTTCACGATTTTATATATTCCTCTCGCTGCCCGATCGCTCACTCTGTAATCGGTATGGAGAGGACTTTAAAAAACCCGCCGTGATTATCAGCAACCATCAGTCGCTGATCGAAACGCCGGCTTTGCTCAGACTGTATCCGAAAATCATCATCCTTACCCGGACCTGGGTTCATGATTCGATTGTATTCGGACCTATTGCCAGGCTCGCAAGTTTTTATAACGTAGATCAAGGACTCGATGCCATCATGGATAAGCTAAGAGAGAAAGTCAGTCAGGGCTACTCAATCCTGGTCTTTCCGGAGGCTCACCGTTCAAAAGATCAGTCGATACAGAGATTCCACAGAGGGGCTTTTTATCTCGCACAGCATTTAGACCTCGACATACTGCCCTTGATGATGTTCGGAACCGGTGAATTTCTTGAACGCGGAGATTTCTGGGGAAGGCCTAACGGCTTCAGGCAAAAGATCTTTAAAAGGATCACTGCGGATGACATTTCGTTTGGTACAACCTATCAGGAGAGGTCAAAAGCCATCCGCAGATACTATATACTTGAATATGAACGTTTCCGTGCCGAAGAAGGCAATGCTTCCCATTACCGGCGGCTGCTCAGCCTGAATTATATTTATAAAGGCCCTCTGCTGGAATGGTATATGAGGATCAAACTGAGGCTTGAACAGAATTATCAGCTTTTGAATGAGCATGTCCCCCGGCAGGGCGATATACTGGATCTGGGCTGTGGATATGGCATTGTAAGCTATATGCTGGCTCTCACATCCATCCACAGAAACATTACCGGCATTGATTTTGACAATGAAAAAATCAGGGTTGCTGATGGCGGATTCCTGAAATCGCCACGGATAAATTTTATTACTGCCGATATCATGACCTTTGACTTTTTGCCGAAAGACTGTATTATTCTGAGCGATGTACTTCATTATATTCAGCCTGCTGACCAGGAACAGCTGTTAGTGAAATGTATGTCAAACCTGAGACCGGGAGGAATGATATTAATCCGCGATGCCGATGAAAGCCGGGCTGGACATCATTCCCGTGCAAGGCTTACCGAATGGTTCTCTACCGGCATGAAGTTTAACAAGACCAGTGAGGAGACAGCCAGACTGCATTTTCTTTCAACGGCCGGTTTAGAACGGATTGCTTTGGCAGCAGGGTTCAGCCTGGAAATCATCGGTTCCAAAACCTATAGTTCAAACACGTATTATCTTCTGAAAAGAAAATCCCCGACAGCTCTGAAAGCATGAACCGTTATGACGTAATAATTATCGGATCGGGGCTTGGCAGCCTGCTATGTGGTTACATCCTGAGCAAGGAAGGCTTCAGCGTTTGTATTCTCGAGAAGCACTCTGTTACAGGCGGTTGTTTGCAGAGTTTCAGAAGAGGGGACAACACCTTCGACACCGGCATTCATTATATCGGTAGTATGTTGCCGGACCAGACACTTCACTCCTACTGGAAATATTTCGGTCTGTCACAAACACTGGATCTGGAACGTATGAATGGTGATGGCTTTGATGTGATCTCTATGGATGGCAGGGATTACAGGCTTGCCCAGGGTTTTGATAATTTCGTTGACCAGCTGGCCGTGGATTTTCCATCATCCGGCGATTTCCTGAAACTCTATGTCACAGCCATTAAAGATACCGTATCGGCCTTTCCTTTGTATAATTTTGAACTGACCGACAACCCGGCCAAAACTACCTGGATGGGAACCAATGCCTGGGATTTTATGAGTTCGCTGGCCGGTGACAGTGCAGAAAACCGAAGGTTGCTGGAAGTTCTTTCGGGAAATAATTTTTTATATGCCGGACGTAAATCATCTACCCCATGGCATCAGCTTGCCCTCATCAACCATTCGTTTATAAGCAGTGCCTGGAGGCTGAAACAAGGCAGCATGCAAATTGCCGAACATCTCATTTCATCAATAACGGCCCATGGAGGCAGAGTCTTAACCAGGACCGAAGTAAAAAAGATATCCCCTTTAAAAGACAAGTTCCAGGTCAGTGCCACGGGAGATGAGATGTTCGTTGCAAGCCGCATCATTGCAGGAATTCATCCGCAATCAGCCATCAGCATACTTGAACCCTCCATAGTCAAACGGTCTTTCCACTCAAGGATCATGAGTATGGAAAATACGGTCTCATCGTTCGGACTCTATCTCGGGCTGAAACCAGGCCGTTTTCCTTACCTTGATTATAACCTGTATTATCATGCCGGCAAGGATGCCTGGGCCGGCCCTAAATGCAAGGCAAATGAATGGCCCGGGATGTATTTCATGTATACTCCTGCCTCTGCAAAACAAGGGGATCATACAACGGCCCTTTGCATTTTATCATATATGCAATTCGATGAAGTAAAAAACTGGGAAAACACAGGCAAAGGAAAGCGTGGACTGGATTACACGGCGTTTAAAAATGAAAGGGCCGAAAAATTACTAACGCTTGTTGAACGAAAATTCCCGGAAATACGTTCTGTAATAAACTCCATGGAAATTTCAACTCCTCTCACCTGGTGCGATTATACCGGCACTCCCCAGGGTTCTATGTACGGGATCAGGAAGGAATCGGGAAATTATCTGAAAACAATGATATTGCCACGTACCAAGATACCCGGTTTTTATTTTACAGGCCAGAACCTGAATTTGCATGGGGCTCCTGGCGTCACCATAAGCGCCATCATGACCTGCTCGGAAATACTGGGACTTGATTACTTGTTTAAAAAGATACGTGATGCACAATAGCCGTCAACGAAAAAAAAACAGAATATGGATGGCCGTGTTCATCCTTGCAGCTATCATACTTAGTTTATGGGCATGGTTCCGAATCTCAATTAACATAAATCCACCCCGTATTAAAGACCGTTCGGCCGACACCCTGCAGGTTTCCAGGCTTACATCCAGCTTCAGCCGCTGCGGACAATCATGGCTCAGTAAAGATACTTCAGGCCTCTGGCTGATGTACCTCAGGGGAAGCCCTTATGAACTTGGTGTTACTAACGGGAAGCTCGCCAGGTCTTTGATTTATGAGCAGGAGAAAGCCTTCGTGGGACAGATCAGGAAAATGATCCCGTCTGAGTTCTATCTTCATTTTCTAAAGTACTTTATCTACTGGTTCAACCGTGATCTCGATAAATATGTTCCTTTGGAATATAAACAGGAGATTTATGGAGTAAGCCGTTCGGCAAGTAAAGATTTCGCATTTATCGGCAGTAGTTACCAGCGGATGCTGAATTACCATTCGGCCCATGATATAGGCCACGCCATGGAGCAACTCAGCCTTGTAGGATGTACTTCCTTCGGGGCCTGGGGTAGATCAACCGAAGATTCGGGGCTTATCATAGGAAGAAACTTTGATTTTTACATGGGTGATGAATTCGCCCGAAACAAGCTCATTTGCTTTGTACAGCCCGACAGTGGTCACGCCTTTATGATGGTGACCTGGGGCGGGATGACAGGTGCCGTATCGGGGATGAATGATGAAGGACTTACCATTACTATCAATGCGGCCCGATCGGGAATACCCTGGTCGGCGCGAACTCCCGTCTCTATTCTGGCAAAGGAAATATTACAGTATGCTACAACGATTTACGAAGCCTATGCCATCGCCCAGAAACGTCACACCTTTGTTTCCGAATCCCTTCTGATTGGTTCGGCAAACGATGCCCATGCTGCTATAATAGAGAAATCTCCATACAAAATAGCGCTTCTGCAACCCAGGGGAACATTTGTTTTATGTGCCAACCATTTTCAGTCTGCAGAGTTTGCCAGAGATCCGCTGAACCGGGAAAACATCAGGGATAATGCCTCTTTGTACCGATTGACAAGGTTGCAGGAGGACATTGCCGGTAAGGTCCCTCTCACTGTCGGGAAAGCTGCGTGGATACTTAGAGACCAGGCCGGGCTTAAAGGCCGGGATATCGGTATGGGAAATGAAAAAGCAATGAACCAGCTTATCGCCCACCATTCAATTATCTTCAAGCCCTCTGAACGTCTTGTCTGGGTATCGACAGGCCCCTGGCAACTAGGAGAATACAAATGCTTCGACCTGAAAAAAATTTTTCATACTTTTGCAGTCTCTGGTCAGGGGGTGGAGATTGTAGAAAAAACAAAAGCAATACCTCCCGACATCTTCCTGGAATCAGCCGGATACAAGGCTTTTCTTGAATTCAGGGGGATGAGAAGGATCGTTCAGGCTTGTATTAACGATGGCAGGAAACTGCCCGGTGAAAGTTCTTTTATTCTTTCATTTATTCATTCGAACCCGAAGTTCTATGAAACCTGGTTTCTTACAGCAGAATATTATTATATGCTCGGAAAACATAGCATGGCCAGCTCATATTATTACCGGGCTCTCAAATGTGAAGTGCCCAGAAGGCAGGAAAAACAGAGAATTATCAGGCGTATTGCCGAATGTAAAGCCAGATTACAACAACATTAACTGTCTTGCTAAGACAAAACAATGACCAATGAAATTCAAACTTATATATCCCCGTTGGCAGAAGCTCGAAGGACAAACTATTTTCAACCTTCCTCCCCATGGCCCTGTGGTCATGGCAGCAGCTCTGCCCGAACATGTTGAGATCGATTTTACCGACGAGAACGTAGAAGATCTTATTATTGACGATTCCGCCGATCTTGTCGGCATTTCCATGATGCTCACTACTCAGGTGAAACGCGGATGGGAAATTGCCGACCAGTACCGTGCCCTGGGTAAAAAAGTCATCTTTGGTGGTATTTCCACTATGCTGCATGCAGAAGAAACCATGCTGCATGCCGATTCGGTCTTTTTAGGCGAAGTGGAAGGCCGGATGGAACAGGTGTTTGCGGACTTTCATAAGAATGACATGAAAAAAGTCTACAACTTCCTCTCCAAGCCTCCCGATCTGAACCTGGTGGGGCCTGCAAACAGAAGCATCCTGAAGAAAGACCTGTATTACCATAAAGGCTTCAGAATGGTCGACCTGTTCCATGCTTCCCGCGGCTGTATCTACGACTGCTATCCCTGTGCGGTGAGGTATCTCGGGGGCCGTGGTTTCCGTCCCCGCCCCATCGACCGGGTTGTTGAGGAACTCTCAGGGATGGATAACAACCGGCTGTTCATCGTCGACAATTCGCTGGCACTTGATACACAGTGGGAGAAAGATCTTTTCAAGGCTATGATCCCGCTTAAAAAGAAGTGGGTAAGTCATACCATAGAAGATAAAAATGAAGTGCTTGACCTTGCAGCCCAGGCCGGTGCGTGGTATGTATACCAGGCTGTGTTCGATACCTCAGATTATATCCGCAACCGCGTGAAGCAATACCACGATTACGGGATTGCCGTGGAAGGAACTATACTGCTCGGCCTCGACAATCAGACCGAAGACGATATCAAGCGGCTGATCGACTTCCTGCTCGAAATCGACCTCGACCTTGCCGAGTTCACTGTACTTGCTCCCTTCCCTCATACCAAAGCATACAGCGACTTGCTCAAACAGAACAGGATCTTCGATAAGGACTGGAATCATTATAACGCCGGCAAGGTGGTATATTATCCCAAACATATGACCCCCGAACGACTTGGCGAACTCTTCCAGTATGCGTGGGATACTTTCTACAAAGATGAACCACAGACCATGAAGATGTTCAACCTCATCAACAAAGTCATGTCAAGAGAACTCGCCGACGGAACCTACACACCCCGCCGCCGCGACATCGCCAACCTCAGCTTTGGCAAAAAAATAACAGACAATGCATAATTTCGCCATTTCACCATTTCGCCATTTCACTATTTCGCCATTTCACCATTTCACCATTTAATCATGGATACCAACCCCGCCCTCAACAGATACATGGACCGTTACTTTGACTATCCCGGCCATTGGGACAGTCCTTCGAAATGCGGACTGAAGCTGGCAACGAGGAAAGACGGGAAAATACTGGCCATTGCGACAGAGATTTACCGTCAGAACCCCGGAACCCCGGTCACCGAAGTAGTCGCATCCCTGGCAACACGGGTCATGAAGGCAAGCGGGGCTGCCTACGTGAATTTTATTTTCATCGAACATACCCCCGACCTCGGCAGTAAACTTACTTTTTACGGTGAAACCTTCGACCAGGTTGATTTTGATCACCAGGACGGGATATTGTCAAACCCGGTATGGACACGTCTTAGCAGAGAACAGGTCGACCAGATGATGGAAGAGTAAAATCTCCTATCTTTACAGCATGCCCGGCCCTCTACAACGTTTATTCCCTGTTGCCCTGCTTGTCTGTTTTTTTCTTTTACTCTCTGCGGATGAGGGAGCGGCTCAGCCCATCCTCAGGTCTTCTGTAAAAGGTATCGTGCTTGATGCAGCTTCTCTGGAACCACTTGTAGGAGCCAGCGTTCAGTTGATTGGTGCCGATCCCCCCCTGGCCTGCTCATCGGATGAAGCAGGCCGGTTCCGGCTCAAAGGCGTACCCATCGGAAGTGCCCGGCTGCAAGTGAGCTTTATCGGGTATGCTACCGTTATCTCAGAACCTCTGGTTATAAGTAGTGCGAAAGAAGCCGACCTGACCATATATCTGAAACAAACCGGCATCACAGGAAAAGAAGTAGAGGTGAAAGGTGATTACCAAAAGGGAGAGACCCTCAACCGTATGGCCTCAGTGAGTGTCAGGCCATTCAGTGTGGATGAAACCTTCAGGTACCCGGGCACATACAACGACCCGGCCCGGATGGCCCAGAACTTTGCCGGCGTGACCTCAGGCACCGATAACCGCAACGATATTATCGTAAGGGGAAACTCCCCTTCCGGACTTCAATGGAGGCTGGACGATATGGAAATCCCTAATCCCAACCATTTTGCAGCTATGGGGACTACCGGAGGACCGGTAACTATCCTCAACGACAACCTGATGACCAATTCAGACTTTCTTACAGGTTCCTTTCCTGCTCAGTATGGCAACACCACTGCCGGCGTATTTGACCTGAGGATGAAGACAGGCAACAGCGACCATCATGAGTTCTGGTTCGGGATGGGCTGGAACGGACTGGAGTTCGGCTCTGAAGGACCGTTTTCAAAAAAAAGCGCTGCCTCTTACATGTTCTCATACAGAATATCAATCATGCAGCTGCTGAACTATGCCGGGGTAAAAATGGACGTGGTGCCTCAGTACCAGGACTTCAGTATGAAAATAAGCCTGCCAGCAAAGAAGGCCGGGATCTTCACCATCACCGGGATGGGGGGAATGAGCTATATCCAGCTTTTCCAGAGCCGCCGGCCAGCTTCCGACTGGATGTTCCCCGACTATGGAGAAGACCTTGCCAACGGCTCTAACCTGGGAGTTCTGGGACTCACTCATCAGGCCGCCTTAAAACCCGGATTGAGAATCAAAACCATGCTCTATGCCGTGGGTTCGCTGGTTTATACCAGGGCCGACACCTTTTCAAATGTGGCTACAACACCTGCCTTATGGGCCGGTGAACGCAGCTCCGAAATAAAACTCTCTTTCTCATCGAGAATATTTAAAAAATTCTCCGAAAAAACCTCCCTCGAGGCAGGGATCAGCTACGACCATTTTTTTATGCACTTTGCCGACAGCATGATGTATAAAAGTACATTCCAGGTGCATACCGGAACAAAAGAGCAGATGGATTTCCTGAGGGCATACACCCAGGTGCTGCAAAGCCTTTCGCCTTCGTTTGACCTGAAAGCGGGCATCTGCGGATCATGGCTTCCGATGAACGCTTCATGGGCTCTGGAACCCAGAATAGGCCTTGACTGGCGGATTTCGGAACATCATGCCCTGGCATTCGGAGCCGGGATGTACAGCCAGATGCCGCCTCATGTAATGTATTTCATTATTAACCGTTTGCCGGGGGGCGTTATTTTTGAACCCAACCGCGACATGGATTTCATCCGCTCGGCCCAAAGCGCCCTTTCCTACGATTTCAAACCAACAGAAAAACTTCATTTCAAAACAGAGATCTATTACCAGTTCCTGTACAATCTCCCGGTCAAAGCTTCGATCCCCCAGTATTCGCTGATCAATGAAGGGCATGACTTCTTTCTGAACAGGCAATACTCCGACAGCCTGGTCAGTACCGGCACCGGCTCCAATTACGGCGTGGAACTCACTTTCGAACGGTATTACAGCAAGCAGTATTATTTCCTGTTCACAGCAACGGTGTTCAATTCAAACTATTCCGCATACGATAGAATTACAAGGAATTCGGCATTTAGTGTGAATTATGTATTGAACGCCGTAGGCGGATATGATTTCACTATAGGGAAACGCAAGTGGGGCATCCTCTCGCTTGGGTTGAGGGCTACCTATGCAGGCGGCAATCCATACGTGCCATATGATGTTAACGCCACAGTGGCAAACGGGGAGAGCATGATGGACTGGCCTGCCTCCTTCGATGTGAGATACCCTGATTATAAACGTGCATCGCTTAGGTTTGGATTAAAACGAAACCTGCCCGGATATAACATCGAGTTCATCCTTGACCTGCAGTACAGGACAAACTATACTAACGTCTACCTTCAACGGATCGATCCGAAAACCGGCGAGATCCGGACTTTTTTCAATATGGGCTTTTTTCCCATGGCGACATGGAGAATACAGTTTTAAAAAGAATACCTATGAACCCGAATCAAAAATTTCCACCCTATACTGTAGTGCATACACTTGGCGGCATCAGAGGTTTGCTTCTGAAACTTCACAGGAAGCTGTTCCCGGGTTCCGTGGTTTTGTACGAGCAGTTTCAGTCGTTCTGGCTGATGCAGCCCCTTTATATTGCCGCTGAGCTTGACATTGCCGGGTTATTGAAGGACAAACCACTGAGCGTTGAAGCGCTGGCCGCAAAATCCGATTCACAGCCGGAACCTCTGTACCGGGTGCTCAGGGCGCTTTCATCGGAAGGCATTTTCAGGGAAACGGAAGGAAGACGGTTTAAGCTGAACTCCAGGTCCAGGGCTCTTCTTGAAGGCGATGGGAGTATGAGACACATGATCATTCACCATCTGGGAAAGATAAACTGGGAAGCCTTTGGCAATTTGATGCATACCGTGAGGACAGGCCAAAATGCTTTCACCGGACTGCATGGCACAGACGTCTATCCATTTCTTAAGCAAAATCCTGAAGAACTGGGGCGTTTCGAGAAGTCCATGACAGAACTCTCAGCTCTTTCGTCAGGCCCCATTCTTGCACGCTACGACTTCTCAAAGCACAAAACCGTGGCAGATATAGGAGGAGGCGAAGGATTGTTATTGAAAGAAATCCTGCAGAAACACCCGGGACTTAAGGGAATACTGTTCGACCTTCCGGGAACATCAGCTAAAGCTGCAGAACAGATCAGAGTTTCGTGCCTTGACCGGCGTATAAGCTTTTTATCCGGTAGCTTTCTTGAACCTTTCAGGCTTGAAGCCGATCTCTATCTGATGAAAAATGTGCTACATAACTGGGATGATGCGCATTGCTCCTCCATTCTGACAAATCTCCGTACGACCATGCCAGAAGGCTCAACGGTTCTGATCCTCGAGATGGCCGTTCCTGGCCCCAACATGGCCTCCTGGTCCAAGCTGGTTGATATGCAGATGCTCGCTACCATGCCAGGTGGCAGGGAAAGAACCATAGAGGAATATGAGTCCCTTCTGAAAAAGTCAGGATTCAGTCTCAAGCGTACCATCCCCACAATCTCACCCCTGTCTATCCTCGAAACAGTCGGAGAATAATTTACCTTTGCGTGATGAACAAGCTGTTGTTTTCGGCTAAAAAAGAGATCCTTATTATCGTTCGGGATATTCCCGGACTTATGATCCTTTTCATCATGCCTGTACTGCTGATGACGGTAGTCATTCTTGCCCAGGAATATACCCTTAAGAACGAGTTGGGGAAAACCAGGCTTTTGTTCATCGACGACAGTCATTCAGGCTTTGCACGATCGCTGAAGCAGGATCTTACAGCCAGTGATTTTTTTGAGACCGACAGCATGGCTGAAGGCGCCGTCATAACAAAAATAAAGGCCATTGAACTTATTAACAAAGGAAGATACCATCTGGGATTATATCTCGGCCCCCGTGATTCATCGATAGAAATTATTTCAGACCCAGCTCTTTCAGGACCATACCGTTCAGGCCTGGTTGCTCCTCTCAAATACCTTGTCAAAGGAAGGCAAACCAGGAACATCATCGAAGAAATGCTCACCGTTTCTGCCGGTGACATGAAACCTATCATTGACAAAGCCATTGAGGAATCGGCCGGGAAATTGCCACAGATCAAGGAATCCTTTGCAGGTTCAGAGAAGCAGGAGATCAGGCCTACTGCAATACAGAATATCGTGCCCGGGTTTATTCTGTTTGCCATGTTTTTTATTGTTATACCCCTTGCCGCAAGTATCATCAGCGAAAAAAATGAAGGCGCTTTTCAGCGGATCCGCACTCTTCCGGTGGGGTTCGGAATCATTCTCGGTTCTAAAGTGCTTGTTTATTTCGTGGTATGTCTCGTACAGTTTTTCCTGATGATGACGGTCGGTCTGTGGATTTTCCCTGTCTTTTTCGGGTTACCCCCTCTGGAGATCGGGAATAATATTGCTGCCATTATGCTTGCAACATCTGCAGCCTCGCTTGCAGCAATAGGCTTTGGAGTGCTGGTCGGTTCTGCTTCAGCGACAATGGCACAGGCATCGCTGTTCGGATCGGTAATGGTAGTGCTTCTTGGAGTGATCAGCGGAACCTTTCTGCCGGTGCATGCGATGCCCGCGGCTTTACAGTATCTGAGCCTGATTTCTCCCATGCGGTGGGGCATTGAAAACTATCTTGATGTGTTTATCCGAGGGGGCGGGATAAAAGCTATTTTCCCAAGGAGTTTGTTGCTCATTGCCTTTTTCATTTTTGCAATGATCGTGAGTAGTTATATTTTTGCATTGAAAAAAAAATAATCGTTATAAGGGGTTTCCATGAAAGAAAAGGATGTATTAGCAGAATTCCCTGAGCAGCAGGTCATCGTGTATATCGAAAAAGAGGACGGGACGTATGATGCGATACAGACTGGTTCTTTTATTTCGGCCAATTATATCGACGATTTCTTCCTGAAGCGGAAAAACCTGGAAAAAGCATTGCAGGAAAAGATTGAAAAACGAGAGATCAACGCCATCGGATATTACATGATATATGAAGACCTTACTATTTCGGAACTTGCTGCACGTATGGGCTTGATGAAATGGACTGTAAGAAAACATCTCAGACCAGACGGTTTCGGAAAGATCAGCGAGGCTGCACTGAAAAAATATTCCATGGTTTTTAATGTCGCCTCTGAAGAAATTGTAAGCAGACAGTCAGGAAACAGAAAATAAAGAAATGATCATAGAGAACTATCAGCATAAAATGGCCGCCCATTGTGAGTCGGGATCTATCACATCCTTACTTAACTACGCGGGGATGAAGATTACCGAACCTATGGTATTCGGAATCTCCAGCGGGATCTTTTTCGGCTATTTCCATGCCATGAAATCATTTGCATTCCCGACATTTATCGTCAGGAACAAACCGGGACAGATGAGGAAGAACATCGAGAAAAGGACCGGGGTAAAGTTTTACACTAAAGAATTCAAAAACCAGCTCAAAGGTCAGCAAGCCCTGGACCTTCTCATTTCAAAAGGGATTCCCTCAGCCGCTCAGGTCGACTTTTTTTACCTCGACTATGTGCCTTCATGGGAACGTGTTCATCTGAACGTGCATTTTATTGTTGTTATAGGCAAAGACGGAGATGTTTACAAGGTGAGTGACAGCTATTTCCCGCACTTGGTCGATCTGCCTGCAGATTCGATGAACAAAGGCCGGTTTGCGCAGGGAAATATGTCACCTAAAGGGTTCATGTTTTATCCGGGTTTTGTCCCTGAGTCATTTAATTACGAAAAAGCCATCCGCAGAGGAATAAAAAAAGCATGTTTTAATATGCTTAGCATCCCAATTCCATTTCTCGGGATCAAAGGCATCAGGCTGTTCGCAAAAAAAATCACAGATTGGCCTTCGATCGCAAGAGATACCGAACATCTCTCACATGAGGTAATGAAGATCAATATTTTGCTTGAAGACCAGGGAACCGGTGGGGCTGGATTCCGTTTTATGTATGCCACTTTCCTGCAGCAGGCTTCCGAGATCATCCATAAACCCGAACTTAAAGACCTGGCCAGGGAACTGATGGAAATCGGCGATGGCTGGAGGGAATTTTCTCTTTTCGCCGCCAAGCTCGGAAAAAACCGCGACCTTGGCCCGGAAAAATTTCAACACCTGAGCAATCTGCTATATCAGAGAGCTGAGAAGGAAGAAGATTTTTTTAAACGCTTATCAAAAACTATCAAATAAACAGAATTAATGAGCCAGATAGTAACGGAAGATTTGAGGACCGAGATCAAGAATCTCATCATGGAAACACTGGGAATAACAGGGATCAGGCCCGAAGAGATTGATAACGATAAACCATTATTTGGAGGAGAGAACGCACTCACTCTCGATTCGGTGGATGCCCTGGAGATCATCATGGCCATACAGCGTAAATATGGTTTTAGGATAGCCGACCAGAACCTGGCCCGTACCGTGGTCCGTTCGATCAATTCGATAGCCGAATTTCTTGTTACTCAGCCCGGTAAACAGGCATAAATCATTTTTCTTTGAGACATTCATATTTGACTGCCGGGATGACCTTCGGCCGGCTAAGCAGACTCCTGGCCCGTAATAAGATCAGCTGGACTCCGGCAACTGCAGGGAGACTCCTTTTTCTGCTTCAAGGTTCTTTCTGGTCAAGCATTTTTGCTGCTGCTGAAGACCTTCGTTTTGGCCGTCGCCTTGAAACGATGCACTTTGGAGAAAACCCGGTCTTTATTATTGGCCACTGGCGCACCGGAACAACTCTTTTGTTCAAGCTGATGAGTCTGGATGAACAATTCACCGCCCCAACCATGTTCCAGGCAGCTGAACCCGACAGCATGCTTACATCGCGTGAATATTATAAGCCTGTTATGAAAATATTTATGAAAGGAACCAGGCCCATGGACAATGTAAAAGTCGGTATGGATGAACCCCAGGAGGATGAATACGCTCTTTTTCGGCTTACAGGACGTTCCCCTCTGGAACGATTGGTTTTTCCTGTGAACGGAAGCTATTTCCTCGAGGAATGGGCTGCACAAAAGACGACATCGAAAGATCAGGAAAATGATATGGTCCAGCTGAAAAAATTCTTTACCAGGATTCAATACCTTAGGAATGGAACAATGCTTTCGAAAAACCCTTTCCATTCCTTCAGAATCAGGTCGCTCAGGCAAGCTTTCCCAGGCGCCAGGTTCATTCAGATACACCGTCACCCTTTTTCGGTGGTCCCTTCGACCATGAATTTGTGGGATATTCTTTTGAAGGAGAATACTCTGAACAATACTATTCATAAACATTCTGTTCAGGAGATCTGCAGGGGAATGGACCTATTGAGAGAAAAGATAACTGAAGGCACTGCTGAATTGCCACCGGGTTCTTATGCCGAGATCAGGTTTGAGGAAATGGAGAAAGATGCTGTAAATTCAATACGGGGATTATATTCTGCCCTTGGGCTGAAATTTCCTGAGAACATGAAGGGAAAGATAGAAAAATATATGGCAGAAAACCGTAACTTTCAGAAAAACAGGTTTATGCTATCAGAAGAAGAAAAAACTGTTATACGGTCAGAACTAAATGACTACATGAGAAAGTACAAATATTCCTGAGAGGTTCGTATCTTTGTCCCCTCTTTTTATTAATTAATAACAAGAATTAACAATTATGAAACACATTTTTCTTTCGTTGATATTCCTGTTACAAGCTGTTGTGCTTGCTTTCTCGCAGGATCAGCCACCACAGCAGCAACAAGCTCAATCGCAGCAGCAGACACCTCAGCAGCAAGCCCCTAAAAACCATATCAGAGGCGGTTTTTATCTTAAATTGGGAGCGTCTATTCCTATGGGTGAGTTCACGAACCGTCAGGTAGACCGCTATCTCTATCAGGGGATGATAGATACGATTACATTCAACTCGGCTAAACTCGGTGCAGCTTTTGAGCTGGGCTACCTGATTTACATCGGACCTGCTTTCGCGGGGAATCATATCAGAGCCGGTATAGATGCAACCTTCCTTGCCATTTCGTTCAACCCTACCGATCAGGCTTTACCCGCCAGCGCCAAATCTTCAAAGAAAATGGAATACTGGTATTATTTCGCCGGCCAGAAATTCGGACCTCTCATCACGATCAACCCTGTTGATTACCTGATGATTGACCTCTCTTACAAGATCAATGCCGTTGCGGCATGGTACAATAGCAGATGGGGAAGAAATCTGGCTATGAATGAAGTAAGCCTGGGGATCAGATACAAGGTGATATTGTTTGCGTTTCAGTATAACTGGGGTAAGATCAAATACACCTATAACCAGGATGACAACCCCAGATATATGATCGATAATTCTACGATGAGGATTCTGATCGGGTTCAAGTTCTAGCTAAAGCATAGACTGCGATGAACAGTTCTTTCTTTCCAGGGATCGAAACCAGGCCAGCCGGCGTGATAAAGGAATTCCAGGAAGAAGCGCTGAAAGATCTGTTATTGTACGTTTCAACACACTCTCCATATTATAGCAGGCTATTTAAAGAACACGCCATCGACATTGCCAGGATACGTACACTTGAAGACCTGGCTCAGATTCCGGTTACTGACAAAGGACAACTTCAGCAGTTTAACGATGATTTTATCTGTGTTCCAAGGAACAGGATCATAGATTATATTACAAGTTCAGGGACCATGGGGGACCCTGTAACGGTTGCTATGACCGATTCGGACCTTGACCGCCTTGCTTACAATGAAGCGATTTCTTTTACCTGTGCCGGAGGTTCTGCCGATGATGTATATCAGCTCATGACAACGATAGACCGGAGGTTTATGGCCGGCCTGGCTTATTTTCTCGGGATCAGGATGCTAGGAGCTTCTATCGTGAGAGTGGGCAATGGCCTCCCGGAATTGCAGTGGGACACGATCAGCCGCATCCGGCCGAATGCTATTATAGTCGTCCCCTCTTTTATCCTCAAGCTCATTGAATATGCCGAACAGAAGGGTATCGATTACTGTTCTTCCAGTATCAGAAAAGCTATCTGTATAGGTGAGCCCCTGAGAAACCCCGACCTGAAACTGAATACCCTCGGCCGGAGGATACAGGAGAAATGGCCGATTCAGCTATTTTCTACATATGCGTCCACCGAAATGGCAACAACCTTTACTGAATGCAGTGAAGGAAAGGGAGGACATCATCATCCGGAACTTATCATCGTTGAATTTCTCGACGATCATGATGAACCCGTCGGTGAAGGACAGACGGGAGAAGTTACCATTACAACTCTGGGAATAAAGGGCATGCCTCTTTTGCGTTTCAAAACGGGCGATATCTGCTCTCATACCACCGAGCCCTGTGCCTGTGGCAGAACGACCATGAGGCTCGGGCCGGTAATCGGTCGAAGGAAACAGATGATCAAGCTACGGGGCACGAGCCTGTATCCTCCGGCGCTGTATGATATACTTGACAACATCCCCTATGTACAGAATTATTTTATTGAGGTATATACCAATGCGATCGGTACCGATGAAGTCATTGTCAATGCAGGTGTGTACCAGGCAGAACCCAGACTGGAAACAGACATAAAGGACCATTTCAGGGCCAGGCTCAGGGTAGTCCCGGAGGTCAGGTTCATGAAACCCGAAGAAATCCGGTCTGTCCAGTTCCCTGAAGGTGCACGCAAACCTGTAAAATTTATCGATAAGCGGAACTCTCCTACCTGACTTCAATACCTGAGAGGTAAGTTGAAACTACTTTAGTGAATGGAATATCGTCCTCCGGAATCTCCATAATATCCTGGTCCAAAATCACAAAATCGGCATTCTTGCCTGGTTCAAGACTGCCTGTTTCGCTATCCCAGAAATCGGCCATTGCCGCCCAGATCGTGATAGAACGCAGCGCCTCTTCCCTCGTCAGAGCATTTTCAGGCTGAAATCCGCCTTCGGGTACAGCCTTGATATCCTTACGTGCTACTGCTGCATAAAAGGTATATATCGGTGATATGTTTTCGATCGGAAAATCAGTCCCGTTGGCAAGCCATCCATTTTGTTTCATCAGATTCTTGTAAGCGTAAGCCCATTTTACACGTTCGGGCCCTAGCCTGTCCTCAGCCCAGCCCATATCAGACGTGGCATGCGTTGCCTGAACAGAGGGGATCACAGAATATTCCCCGAACTTATGCATGTCGGCCGGATCTACAACCTGGCAGTGCTCAATTCTCCAGCGCAGGTCATTGGGGCCTTTCAGGAATTCCCCGTAGATATCAAGAACCATTTTATTCGCTGAATCGCCGATAGCATGGGTGTTTAGCTGGTATCCGTTTTCAAGACAAAGTTTACATATCGTTCTTAAGGAATCGGCCGAAATAACCTGTATTCCATGCAGGCAGGACATATCCGAATAAGCCTTCTTCATCAGTGCCGTGCGGCTTCCGAGGCTGCCATCGGCATAGACCTTCACGGAATTCACATGTAAGCGAGGTCGCAGATAAGCGCCATTTTTAATGTATCGTTCCACGTTGTCCTTCCCCGGCTCAAGCATTGCATAAATCCTGATCATAGCTGAGGAATCAGGCCCTGAGGATAATTCATCCAGCAGATCTACCGTTTCTGCATCCAGGCCGGCATCACTCACCGTGGTCAGACCAACAGCAAAACAGTTCTCCCTGGCACGGATCAGTAACTTAACCAAATCTTCAGTGTTTGGCTTTGGAATAGTATTTCTCATATGATCAGCTGCCCTCTCGCTCAATATTCCTGTAAGCCGGCCTTTTATTATTTCAACCTCATCAGGATTGAATAAATGCCTGGCATCAACACCTGCTTTCTGCAGGGCTTTATTGTTTGCAAGCACAACATGACCATCAATCCTGGTCAATACCACCGGGTTGAGAGGATAAAGCTCATCAAGTTTTTTACGGTCAGGAAACACTTTTTCCTTCCAGCGATTTTGATCCCATCCCCTTCCCACAACCCAGTCACCCTGCTTATATTCCCCTGATTTTTTCAAACGATCCAGCACTTCATCAAAGGATTTGCAACCATTCAAATCGACATACCTGAAATTCAGTGCATAGCCATAAAAATGGCAATGCGCATCAATAAAACCAGGAAAAACAGCCCTGCCGCCGGCATCCAGACGTATTACCGAACGATACTTTTCAAGAATTTCTTTAGAGGTCCCCAAGGCCAGCACCTTCCCTTTTTTTACAGCCATGGCTTCGGTAACTGCCAGAACGGAATCAACGGTATAGATCCTTGCATTATACAAAATCAGATCGGCTTTGGTTTTCATCAGATTGCAGGAATGAAACAGAAAAAAAAGTGGCAGAATCAGGGTTAATAATTTTTTATTTATCATCTAATAGTCTGAATTTGATATGGATTATCAAAAATAGGAAACATTTTTTAAAAAAACTTGAATTTATGCAAATGATTTTATATTTTTGTAACATTATAAACATGATATATTAATGCTATATAAATCTATCACACCTAGGTTTATCGTTGTTTTATCAGTAATTCTTTTTGCAGCCCTGTTAAGATTGCTGCCGCATTGGCCTAACTTTACACCCATCGCGGCTATGGCGTTATTTGCAGGGACCTATTTTGACAGAAAGCAATTTGCTTTCGCCATTCCGGTCGCCGCGATGTTCATCAGCGATCTCATTATAGGTCTTCATGCCAATATGCCTGCCGTGTATCTGAGTTTTGCCATTACGGTCGTTCTTGGAATGGCTATCCGTAAGAAAGTTACAGTGGGATCAGTACTCATGGCTTCTATTGGTTCGGCCGTGATCTTTTTTCTCATCACGAACTTTTCTGCATGGCTTGCCATGAGCTTTTATCCTAAAAATTTCATGGGCCTCATGGAATGTTATGTGGCTGGCCTGGTATTTTTCAGGGATACAACAAACGGTTTTTCATTCTTTCTGAATGATGTGCTTGGAACAACCTTTTTCAGCGCCGCTTTTTACGGAGCCTTTTATCTTGTACAGATGAGGTTCCCGGTACTTGACAGGTCAAGGTTTTAGCTACATTATTCCACGCTTATTCAGAGGAGCAAAAAGGATTTCTGAGACACAATAAGATACTTCCCGTCATTGAAAATTATCTCAATGGCTCTTTTTTGCAGCAAAAATGCCAGATCTCCTTCCTTCGCCTGAAGGAAGAAACAAGCCGGTTTTTGTTTTTATTGATATCTGACCTGATACATTATACTTATGCCGGATATTATCAGGATGTTGCCTGAATCAGTCTCAAACCAGATTGCCGCCGGCGAAGTTGTGCAGCGACCTGCATCCGTAGCTAAAGAATTACTCGAAAACACCATCGATGCGGGAGCAACTGAAATCAAGCTGATCATAAAAGATGCCGGCAGAACGCTGATCCAGGTTATCGATAACGGATGTGGCATGTCGGAAAGGGATGCCCGTATGTGTTTTGAACGGCATGCTACTTCAAAACTGCAAACGGCCAATGACCTTCTTTCAATCCGCACTCTTGGTTTCCGCGGTGAAGCACTTGCCTCCATTGCTTCAGTAGCCCAGGTTGACCTCCGCACAAAAAAAACGGATGATGAGATCGGAACCCAGCTTATCATAGAAGGCACCGAGGTAAAAAGCCATAATCCTGTGAGCACTTCCACCGGGACCAGTGTTCAGGTAAAAAACCTGTTCTATAATGTACCTGCCAGAAGGAATTTCCTGAAGTCAAACACCTCTGAATTAAAATATATCCTGGATGAATTTTTCCGCATAGCCCTGGTTCATCCCGATATCGCCTTTACCGTGTATAACCAGGACAAGGTGATGTTTCAGCTTCCTTCAGCCAATTTGCGACAGCGTATCGTCGCCATTTTCGGAACAAATTATAACCAGAAGCTGATACCGGTTCAGCAACAAACCGGTATGGTGAATATCAGCGGGTTTATTGGAAAACCCGAGTTTGCCAGAAAAAAAAGAGGTGAACAGTATTTTTTTGCCAACGGCCGGTTTATACGCAACCCATACCTCCATCATGCCGTGGAGGCAGGTTTTATGGAACTTATCCCCAAGGATTCATATCCCACGTATTTCCTTTATCTCGAGCTGGATCCGTCGAATATCGACGTAAATATACATCCTACTAAAACCGAAATAAACTTCACCGACAGTAAAAGCATATATGCCATCCTTCAGGCTGCGGTGAGGCAGGCACTTGGTAAGTATAACCTGACCACGGTATTGGATTTCGAGCAGGAACAAAGTATGGACATCCCTCCCTTGAAACCTGGTCAAACAATACGTCAGCCCCAGATTACAGTCAACCCCGACTTTAATCCCTTCGAAAAAAAACAAGAATTTCAGCCCAGTTTAAGGTTTGAAAATCAGGATAAAAATTCCCGCTTGGCAAGCTGGAGCGGAGGCTCTCAGGCCCTGCCCGGGCAGGCCGGTACCATCCCATCCCTGCCTCTCGCAGAGCTTATCGAAAAACTCGGCGATGAGAAGAATCTGAGCCTTAATCTCGAATCAGAAAGTCCGCCTCTTCCACTTTTCCAGATCGCGAATTCATATATCGTCGCGGAAACCTCAAAAAGCCTTATGTTTATAGATCAGCAGTCGGCCCATGAAAGAATTCTTTATGAGGAAATGCTGGAGTATAGTAAAGAAGAGCATACTGTTAGCTCTGGCATCCTTCCGGTGAGCCTTTGGTTTTCAGCAGATGACGCTCTCCTGATGAACGATCTGCTGAGTGATTTCCTTGCCCTGGGCTTCGACATCTCGGAGTTTGGGAACAATGATTTTGTACTTCAATCCATTCCCGCCGATCTCGGGCATACCGACTTTCACGGGGCCGTGGAAAAGGTGCTGGAAGCGATTAAAAATGATCACCCCGGAAAAAGTGTAGCAAAACAGCAGATCATCGCGAAATCGATGGCCCGAAGCGCCGCAGTCAAACGGGGCAAACCGCTTAAAAAGGAAGAAATGGAAAGCATCTACCAAAAATTATTTGCTTGTAAAATGCCGGAAATCTCTCCCAATGGAAAACCTACTCTTTTTGTACTGTCCTTTGACGAACTTTTAAAAAAATTTAAACCTTAACCTGCATTTATGAGCAGCGAGCAATATAGCCCCTCCGGCTTTAAACTTCTTCCTCTGGTTGTCAAAAACCTGCTGATTATCAATCTGATCTGCTTTGTTGCTACGTTATCGCTGGAAAGCACATTCAGAATAGATCTTTCAAATCTTTTCGGACTTCATTATTTCAAATCAGATCTGTTCAGGACATACCAGTTCGTGACCTATATGTTTTTTCATGCCGACATTCAGCACATCGTTTATAATATGTTTGCCTTGTGGATGTTCGGCTACCTGCTTGAGAACGTTTGGGGACCCAAGCGTTTTCTCACTTATTATATGGTTACGGGTATAGGTGCCGCGATAGTACAGACAGCGATCAATTACTGGCATTTCTCAGGATATGAAGCCGCCGCTCTGGCCTATTCATCAGCGCCCTCGCCCGATGCGTTTGTAGCTTTCGTTAAAACCTGTCCTCCCAGAAGCCAGGAACTTCTCGACAGCATGAACACACTCCTGTCGCAATGGCAGCAATCGTTGAATGATGCCCATTATCAGCAGCAATCGGTGGCGTTTGCTTACGATCTCATCAAGCAGCAAATGGACATTGCAACTATAGGCGCATCCGGGGCTGTATACGGCATTCTGCTTGCTTTTGGCATGATGTTCCCAAATATGCTGGTATTTATCTACTTTTTATTCCCCATTAAAGCCAAATGGCTGGTGATCGGATATGGCGCTTTTGAACTTTTTCTCGGAATCTCAAACAACCCCAGCGATAATGTCGCACATTTCGCACATCTTGGCGGAATGATTTTCGGATTTTTCCTGATCCTTTACTGGAAACGAAAAGAAAGATTCTGAACCGATATGTATACAAATACAACAGGACCCAATCCGGCTGAACCTCTGAAACGATTTTTCAGGGAAGGTTCCGTGTTGGCTAACCTTATCATTATCAATGTTGTGGTTTGGCTGTTGGTTCAGATTTTCAGCCTTATCTTCTTTTTATATAACCAACCCGATGCCGCACTTGCCACAACTTCTATTATCAGGATCTTCGGGGTTCCGGCGTTCCTGCCTGCCCTGTTCAATAAACCGTGGACTATTGTTACTTATATGTTCCTGCATGTCGACGTCTGGCATATCCTGTTTAACATGTTATGGCTTTACTGGTTCGGAAAGATATTTCAGGAGTACCTTGGAAGCCGGAAATTACTCGTGGTTTATCTTCTGGGTGGTATCTCAGGCGCCCTGGTATATATCCTCGCCTTTAATGTTTTTCCCGTCTTTGCACCCTCCCTGCCAATATCCTGTGCTCTCGGGGCTTCTGCCTCGGTGATGGCAATAGTGACCGCTGTATCCTTCAAAGTCCCTGATTTTAATATAAGTCTGCTGTTCATTGGAAGGATCAGAATCATATACCTGGCGATAGCGCTCTTTGTCTTTGATTTTTTTATGATCCCTACGGGAAATGCCGGAGGGCATATCGCCCATATCGGAGGAGCTTTATTCGGCTTTCTTTACAGTCAGTTCTCTTCAGCCTCTTTTGGCAACAGGGCAAAGTGGACCAGGCCGGGAAGAGATTTTTTTCGCAAAAAACCTATGCAAGCAACTCCATTCGAATCAACCAGCCGTCCTCTGAGCGATGAGGAATTCAATCTGCAGAAAGTAAAAAAACAGAGACGGATGGATGATATTCTGGAAAAAATATCAAAGGGAGGATACGACAGTCTGACCAGAGATGAAAAGGAGTTCCTGTTCAAATCTTCCGGCAAACGATGAGCGTATGAGGAACAATATAGTAACCGGAAAGAAAAGACGATGGCCAAAGATTATCCTTCTGGTTTTGAATTGCCTGTTCGTTGCCGCCTTACTGAGTTCCTATGCAGCCGCATGGATTAGTCCGGTGGAATACTGGCCCTTTGCATTCTTAGGGATCGCTTATCCGGTCATCCTTATGATCAACCTGCTTTTTGTTTTCGTCTGGCTGATCCTCTGGAACAAATTTATTTACCTGTCCCTGCTCGCGATTCTTGTGGGATCAGGCAATATGAAGGCCATGATGCCTCTCCGCTTTTCTTCTGCATCGCCCCATTCCCAATGTTCCCTGAGGGTAGTAACATATAATGTTCATAGTCTCTATGGCAATCAACCGGAAAACGTAACACCTGATGCACGCAGCCAGGTTACCGATTTTCTTGCAGCGGAAAAAGCCGATCTTGTGTGTGTTCAGGAGTTTTATGCAATTGGTGAGGAATACATGAAAACATTGCATAAATTTTCCCGCTCCATGAACCTTGATTACTTCTTTTTTAAGAATTACAGGGACTTCTGGCAAAAAACAAAAATAAACGCTATAGCCACGTTCTCAAAATATCCTATTGTTCACGAGGGCTTCTTCAGGCTTGAAAACAGGAGCACGTTTGCAATTTTTTCCGACATAGCCGTTCAGGGTGATACAATCCGGGTTTATAATGTTCACCTGGAATCAATCCGGCTGGGAAATGATGATTATTCCTTCTATTCTAAGCTTACTGATCCCGGCATGGATGAAAAAAACTTTACAAGAGGATTCCGGAAGATGCTCTGGAAATTAAAAAAAGCTTTCGTTTTGCGGGCCATGCAGGTTGAAATACTGAATTCACATATGAAACTCAGCTCCTACCCTGTGCTGATTTGCGGAGACTTTAACGATACCCCTTCTTCTTTTGCCTATCATTCTCTTTTGAAAGGCCGTAATGATGCATTTGTCAATGCCGGCAATGAATGGATAGGCAGCACCTATGCCGGCCGTTTTCCGGCCTTCAGGATAGATTATATGCTGTATGATGATTTTTTTACGGCCTTGTCATATCAAAAGAAGGAAGTAAATCTCTCTGATCATTACCCGCTTATTTCTGAGTTTGCATTCAAGCATTAAGTATGGAATTCAGGCTTACAACAGAATTCGTTCCTACAGGTGATCAGCCTGAGGCAATCCGTGAGCTAGTAGAAGGGCTGGACCGTGGCGACCAGGCACAGGTTCTGGCAGGGGTAACCGGAAGCGGAAAGACCTTTACCATTGCTAATGTTATACAAAGGGTGCAAAGGCCCACCCTTGTTTTAAGCCATAATAAAACTCTTGCTGCTCAGCTATACGGTGAGTTCCGGGAGTTTTTTCCCGAGAGTGCAGTGGAATTTTTTGTTTCCTATTATGATTATTATCAGCCCGAAGCCTTCATCCCTGTCACCAATACTTATATTGAAAAAGACCTTTCGATCAATGAAGAAATAGAAAAGCTTCGCCTGAGCGCTTCTTCAGCATTGCTTTCAGGCCGGCGCGACGTGATCGTAATTTCATCGGTGTCGTGTATTTACGGTATCGGTAATCCGGATGATTTCACAGGCAGTATTGTAAAACTTAAACTAGGTGAGCGGATCAGCCGGAACAGGCTGTTGCTACAGTTTGTAAACAGCCTGTATTCCAGGACAGAATTGGAATTCACCAGGGGAAAATTCCGTGTCAAGGGTGACCTTGTAGACATTTTTCCAGCTTATCTCGATATCGCTTACAGGATTATTTTCTGGGGAGATGAAGTAGAAAAACTGGAATCATTTGATCCGGTATCAGGCAGAACGATTGAGGGGCTTGAGTTTATACAGGTCTATCCGGCTAACATTTTTGTGACCTCTCCCGATAAAATGAAGGAAGCTTTAACTGAGATACAGGATGACCTGTTCAGGCAGACTGATTATTTCAGGAGTGAAGGTAAAGCCCTGGAAGCAAAAAGGCTTGAAGACCGCGTGAATTACGACATTGAGATGATGCGTGAGCTGGGTTACTGTTCAGGTATTGAAAACTACTCAAGGTATTTCGACGGCAGGGCTACCGGGTCAAGGCCTTTTTGTCTGCTCGATTATTTCCCTGATGATTTTCTTATGGTCATTGACGAAAGTCACGTTACTGTTCCTCAGATCAGAGCTATGTACGGAGGCGATCGCTCACGCAAACAGACTCTTGTTGAATATGGGTTCAGGCTGCCTTCCGCAATGGACAACCGCCCCTTGAAATTTGACGAATTTGAGGCGCTTGTCGGACAAACAATCTTCGTGAGTGCAACCCCCGCCGATTTTGAACTTCAGAAATCCGAGGGCGTTGTCGTTGAGCAGCTTATACGCCCTACAGGACTTCTGGACCCCCTTGTTGAGGTGAGACCAAGCCTTAACCAGATTGATGACCTTCTGGATGAGATTGATAAACGCGTTGCCGTACATGAAAGAGTTCTTGTAACGACACTTACAAAGAGAATGGCGGAAGAGCTGGCCAAATATTTTGTGAGACTGAATATCAAATCAAGGTATATCCATTCAGATGTAATAACCATGGACCGTGTGGATATTCTGCAGGATCTGAGGACAGGGACTATCGATGTGCTTATTGGTGTAAATCTGCTCAGGGAAGGGCTTGACCTTCCTGAGGTTTCCCTCGTGGCCATACTTGATGCCGATAAGGAAGGTTTTCTCAGGTCAGAACGCAGTCTCACTCAGACAGCCGGAAGAGCGGCGCGAAACGTGAACAGTAAAGTGATACTGTATGCCGACAAAATCACTGATTCGATGAAGAGAATGATTTCAGAAGCAGGCCGAAGGAGAGAAAAACAGATTATCTACAACGAAAAACATAACATAACACCCGTCCAGATCACCAAAGATATGAGGAAAGTTTTTACCCGTGGAACCAGGGGAGATAATTCTACGGAAAAAGGCCGTCCTTACATTGAAAAAGAAAACCTTGACCATGCTGCAGACCCGGTGATCGCTTATCTGCCGAAAGACAAGATTCAAAAACTTCTCAGAGAAACGGCCAAAGCAATGGAAGATGCTGTCAAACAGCTTGATTTTCTTGAGGCTGCAAGATTGCGTGATGAACTTGCCGCATTAAAGAAGGCACTTCCTGAGGCAGGGAACCAGTAAACAGCCACCATCACGCTTCTTAATAACTTTCAAGTAATGTTAATATCTATTTTGACAGGTTGGAGCAAATTCGAATATATTTGCTTACCAAAATTGTATCTGCATGAAAAGAAAGATACTCGCAATAGACGATGAAAAGAGTATCCGGTTCATCATAGAAAATACGTTCAACAAGGAGTTTGAAGTTACCACTCTGAGTAACGGGATGGATGCTTTGTACTACATTCAGTCGGGGAACCTTCCTGATGTGATTATCTGTGACGTGGAAATGCCGGTAATGAACGGATTTGAATTTATTAAACGTATTCGTGAAAGCGGTTTTTTTGATGAAATACCACTGATCATGCTATCGGGAAAAGAGGAAAGCGCTGACAAGATCAAATGTTTTGAGATGGGAGCTGATGATTATGTTGTTAAACCATTTAATCCCAGAGAACTTATCGTGAGAATTAAACGCCGTATTGAAACATCCGTAGCCTTTTCAGGCAGCAGCAGTAGCAGCAGTCAGTGACACCGATGGAGAAAGAAAGCCAGACTATAAATATCCTGTATATCGGAAGTGATGAGGCCGTGATTGACCGGTTCCGGAGTTCTGGCTTTTATAATATTACAGTGATGAGTAACCCTCTTGCTGCAATTTATTGGCTCACCGATAATCAGTTTAAGATTTTCGATCTGGATAAAGACACCAGGTTCGATATTACATACGAAGAGAAGCGAACGATAGATGCGATTATCTGCGAAATGCTGCTTCCCGGAATCAACGCGTTTACGTTCTTCAGACGTTTAAAACTGAATAAACTTTACCAAAAAATACCCTTTATCATTATTTCTTTTTTCAAGGATTATAACGCAAAGAAGAATGCCTATAATCTGGGCATAGACGATTTTTATCACCTGGAGATTAATCCCGGGAACATTTACAGCAGGATAAAGCTGTTAAAAAAATTCAAAGCAGAATTTGAGAATAAGACAATCGCGATAGATACAACCCTTAGTTTTAATGCCTACAAGCCTTCGATCGTTAAAAGAACCTTTGATATACTCCTCGCGGGAACGGCTCTTTTGATACTCTCCCCTTTGATGATTCTGACCATGATTGCGATCAGGCTTGAATCGAAAGGGAAAGTGTATTATTTCTCAAAGCGGGTTGGAGCCAATTATAAGATTTTTGATTTTTACAAATTCCGCTCAATGTATCCTGATGCAGATAAACGCCTCAAGGAAGTGGAGCATCTTAATCAGTATATCAGCGGAATAGTAGAGGCAGTATGTTCAGAGTGTGCCAAATTACCCAAAGGTCAATACTGCTCACCCCTGGTGTATTATGACGGAGAGCAGGTATGCGAGCGCATTGCCAACAAACAAAAAAACGCAAGAAAAGCATTTCTTAAGATAAAAGATGACCCGAGAATCACTAAAGTTGGCAAGATCATCAGAATGACCAGCATCGACGAACTGCCTCAGCTGATCAATGTGCTCAAAGGTGATATGTCGATCGTCGGGAACCGTCCCCTGCCCCTGAATGAAGCTGAAGCTCTGACGAAAAAGAAATGGAGCCGCCGGTTCAGGGCAGCAGCCGGACTGACAGGGTTGTGGCAGGTCGAGAAAAGAGGGAGAAGCGGCCCAATGTCGGAGGAAGAACGGTTTGCTCTTGATAACTATTATGCAGAGCATTGCTCTTTCTGGGGAGACATTGTAATAATATTCAGAACCTTCGGTGCTATATTTCAAAAGGAGAATATGTAATGGGAATTTTGAATTCTGGAAAAACATACCTGAGTAATTTGTTACAGCATATTTTCGTTATGGCTTTATTCCTCTTTCCACTGCTAAGCCATGCTCAGAGCAGAGACACGGCCTATTTTAACCCATTGATCGATGACATCACCATGCGAATCCCTCCTCTCGAAGACCTGATCGACTCGGCTATTGTACATAATCCGCAGATCAAATATTATGATGCGGAAATCGCCGCCTGGCGGTATAGGGTAATTTCAGTGGGCCGGGTTTGGATGAGAAACTTCTATCTCGACGGATACCTTCAGAATGATTGGTGGAGCGCCACGACAAATAATGCTTACCTGAATCAGAATAATACCGACCAGATTTATTCCTTGCAGAACAGCTTAAGGGGTTTCGGTCAGATCAGTTTCCGCCTGCCCATGCAGGACTTCTGGGACCGGAAGAACCAGATGAAAACCACCACAAAAGAAATCGAGAAATCGATGGCTTCAAGAGATAATGTAATCCTTGAATTAAGGCAAAAAATTATTACCCAGTATAACCAGCTGATCGTAAATCAAAAAATTCTGAAAAATGCAAATGAAAGTGTTATCGCTGGCGCTATGAATAAAGAAATGGGTGACAAAGAATTTCTTAATGGCCAGTCCACCCTTTATGAGCTTGCTTATATCATGGAAATGTACAGAGTTGCTGTTTTTAATTACGAAACATCAAGAAATGCATTTTTTAATTCCTATATGATCTTACAGGAACTTTGTGGTTTTAAATTCAATGTTATTAACAAAATAGAATAATGAAAATTATCTACTTTGTCAAAATTCTTCAACGACATGTATTACTGCTGATACTTGTCCCGCTGCTTCTCGCGGCAGTTGTCTTCTTTCTCACTCGAAAAGACCAGTGGAGTTATATTTCAGAAACAACCATATACACCGGCGTCACCTCCGGATATTCCGTACAACAACAGGCCTATACCGATGTGATGGTAAAAAATACCGTCTACGACAATCTGATAAATCTGATCCGTTCGCGCCAGACCCTTGAAGAAGTCTCTGCATCCCTGCTTGCCCAGCATCTTTTACTGGATCATTTTGACGATCGTTATATATCAAAGGAGCATTATGAGGAACTTCTTCTAAAGGTACCACCTGACATTATGGATATGGTTAGAAAAGCCAAACGTTCGAACCCGAAATTCTTCAAAACACCTTCCCTTAAAACCACTCAGTACGACAGTTCATATTCTTCACCTGAAGAAGCAAGAATTTCTGAAAAAACGGCTTATGAGCCTCCCCAGACCAGGGAATCATACCATGTTGTAAAACCTGGTGAGACGATGTTTTCCATAGCGCGAAATTATGGACTGAGTGTTAGAAAATTAATGAGTTTCAATAGGTTAAAAAACAACGAAATCTCAACCGGACAAAGACTTAAAGTGGATTTGCCCGGAGAAATGCCTGAACCTGCTGCATATCCTACCGAAACCAATACTATTGAACCTTCCCCGGCAAATAACCATGGTTCAAACGCAACTCTGGATACAGCAAATCTCCCTGCTGAATTTTACACCCAATTTGAGTCGGGTGCAAGCTCGGTTACAGCCCATCATAATATTACAGATACAAACGCTTTCGACCGGCTGGTAAAACAGCTGGTCAACTACGGCCATCAGAATGATTACAATTTCATCTATCAGCTCTGGAGTTCACAGAATGATCCGTTTTATAGTCTGAGCACCCTCGCTACAGTAGAGACAGTAAGGATACAGAGCAGTGACCTGTTGAAGCTTTCCTATAAATCGACCGATCCCGGCATTGCACAACAGACCCTGGTGTTTTTGACTAAAGGCTTTATACGTTCGTTTAAATTGCTAAAACAGAATCAGACCGATGCCGTCATCGCCTATTTCAAACGTCAGCTCGAAGACGCCATGCGCAGGCTGCAGAAAACTGAGTCGGACCTGCTGATGTTCAATTCAAAAAACAATATCATAAACTTTAATGAGCAAACAAAGGAGATAGCTATCACCAAAGAAGAACTTGATGTTACCTATCAGAATAAACAGATCGGGCTTGCTTCTTCCGATGCAGCCATACGGATCATCGAAAAGAAACTTGAAACACATGCCAAACTTTCCCTCAACACAAGTGCCATTCTCAGGCTGCGTAATGAGTTAACCAATACTACTATGCAGATTGCCAATATTGAGATCGATCTGGGCAATGATTCTGCAACAATAAAACAGCTTACTACCCTCAAAAATAAAGTAGAATCGATAAAACTGGAATTGAAAGATAATATTGACCAGCTTTACCTTGTTATCAACTCTGTTGAAGGCCTGCCACTAAAGGATCTTTTAAATTCCTGGCTCGCGAACGTCGTCGCTTATGAAGAAAGCAAAGCAGCCCTCAGAGTGCTTTCCGAAAGGAAACGATATTTCCAGAAAATTTATGAAATATTCGCCCCTCTTGGTGCCCAGCAAAAGAGGTTCGAACGGCTTATCGGGGTTACCGAAAGTGAATTCCTTGAACTTCTTCATGACCTGAACCTTGCCAAACTAAGACAGCAGGACGATGAATTGTCGACCAACCTCAAAGTTGTTGATGCACCTTTCTATCCCCTGCATCCACTACGATCGAAGGCTATGCTGCTTGTTCTTGCATCGGCCCTGCTCGGACTTATTTTTGTTATCATTATACTGCTTGCACTTGAGTTCTTCGACACTACAATAAAAACAGGAGAACGGGCTGAACGCTTTATTAAACTTAAACTCGCCGGACTATACCCGAAAATTATCAAACAGATATATACTGTAGATATCGGGTTTATCCTGCCAAGACTGGTTGAAATAATGGCCCAGAATATCAAGATAAGCCTGCACAAATTCCTTAGTAACCCAGATAAAAAGCCTGTTATCATCCTGCTTTTCAGCACCCGCGACTCGGAAGGCAAAACAACGATAGGCCGGGAACTCTGCCGAAAATTCAAGTCATTCGGAGAAAATGCACTCTTCCTGAATTATATTAAAGAAAATCCAGGTAACGCCGAAGGTTTCGATAACATTGAACTGATCCCTCCTGCCGAGGATGAAATTCAGTATATCATTCAGGATAATTTCTTTGAAACAAAAGACATCAAGGAACTCCTGAGAGGTTATGAACATCTTGATCTGGAGTCTTTTGATTACATCTTTATTGAAGTGCCATCTCTAATCAATAATGCCTATCCAATCGACCTGATTCAGAATTTTGATCTTGCTCTTATTGTAGTGCGGGCCAATCGTTCCTGGACTGATGCCGACAAGACTGCATTGAATGGATTCCTTTCCGTTACAAAACAGCCTACACAGATTGTTCTTAACGGGGTTGAATTGATGTTCCTGGATTCGGTTTTCGGTGAAATACCAAAGCAAAGATCAAAATTTCGCAAAACGATTAAAAAGATTCTGACATTCAGGTTTCGTGAAGACAATGTCATTTCCTGACAATGACATTAATTTGAACCATCATGTGGGCATTCTTAAAACAGACATCGTTTAAGATAGTAAAGGACGCTAATTTCCTTTCTTTCGCAGGAAATCTGTCGACCGCGCTGGCCGGTCTGTTTTCCTATATGATACTTCTCAGAATGTTATCAATAAACGATTTTGGTATCTGGATCTTGTTTACAACCCCGGCATCCCTGATTGATATGCTCAGGTTCGGAGTTACCAGAGAAGCCCTGGTAAGATACCTCGCCGGAAGTAATGCCGAAGATAAAAAATATTATCTCGGCTCTGCATGGGTTGTTGGACTGCTTATTCTTGCTGGTATTACGGTCATCCTATGGACTGTTTACATCATCATACCTCAACCTTTAAAAGCCAGTGGCTATTCCTTGTTTTTTATCTGGTATCCGCTTCTCGGGCTCGTAACCCTCCCGTGGAATTATGCCTGGTCAATTTTTCAGGCCGATGTTGATTTTGGTAAAATCCTTTGGATAAGGTTCTTCAATCTCTGTTCATTTCTTGTGATCATTTTCATTGCATATCTCTATGTTAAAATTGAGGTATCAACAGTAGTAATGATTTATATCGCTACCAACCTGGCTACTTCATTATTCTGTATCGCTAAAAAGTGGACCGGCCTGCAGTTCTTCCTGCACATCAATAAAGAGAAAGTCATGGACATCCTGAAATATGGCAGATATTCCATGGCAACGCGAATCGGAAGCAGCCTGCTTAAAGGGGCCGACAGCTTTATTATCTCTTTCAGCGCTTTTATGGGACCTGCCAGCGTTGCCTTATATGCAATCCCACTGAAATATATTGAATTCATTGAAATCCCTCTTCTAAGCTTTGCTACTACTGCATTCCCCAAACTGTCGAAAATGAGTATGGAAAACAATAAGGAAGGCTTTAAACGGATCTATTATGGATATACAGGCCCTATTGTTTATATTTTTATTGTAATTGCAATGCTAAGCCTGGTTTTGAACAAATATTTCATTCTGATACTAGGAGGCGCAAAATACCTTACAACTTCCCCCAATATTACGTATGTTCTCATCGTATTTATTTTCTACGGAATGCTTATGCCCCTGGACCGGTTTACCGGTATCGCTCTTGACAGCCTGAACAGACCTGATAAAAATTTTCAGAAAGTCCTGGTCATGACCCTGTCTAATATTTTTGGCGATATTTTCGCTGTATTCGGCCTTCATTACTTCTTCCCTTCCATGCCTCCTGTAACGATACTCTTTTTCGTTGCCATTGCCTCGATAATCTTTTCAGTTATAGGATTGTTTATTGGCTATTATTTCCTGAAAAAAGAAATAGATATCTCATTCTCAATGATCTTCTCGAAAGGCTTAAACTTTTATAAGGAACTTAATAAACGCCTTAGAAACAAAGAACCTTTATTTCAATAGAGCCCATGAACCCATTCCAGATACCTACAGGAACTGAACTTCTCAGGAATCCAATTGTTGCTGGAATCGTAATGGTCGCTACAGTTGTTCTTGGCTATGCGATGGCCCTCGGAGGCTTTATGACTGCCGCTGTCGTTATTGCAATTCCTATTCTTTTCTACTCTTTTTACCGACTCATACTTAAACCTGAGATCGGATTGACATTCGCTCTGATCATTAACTTCTTTATCATCGGGATTTCACGATATATTCCTGTTAAACTGGGGTATCTGATGGACATCACCCTGATCTCGACCTATATAGCCTTGTTTTTTCATTATTATGATAAAAAAATAGATCTCAAACCAGTCAACAATGACCTTACCTATCTCGCTATAATCTGGTTCAGCTATGTCATCCTTGAGATGTTCAATCCCGAAGCTTTGAATAAAACAGCCTGGTTTGCGTCCATGCGTGGTATCGGATTGTATATGGTTCTTGTTATACCGCTGGTACAGTTTTTGTATAATCAACCCAGGCATCTTGACCGGTTTCTGAAGATCTGGGGAATAATCTCAATTATTGCTTCTACCAAAGCATGGATGCAGCTCAATATCGGCGTTGACCGATGGGAACAGAAATGGCTGGATGAGGTCGGGGGAATTACCCATCTGCTATGGGGTAACCTTCGTGCATTCTCGTTTTTCTCGGATGCAGGTCAGTTTGGAGCAGCTCAGGGTCAGATAGGTATTGTAGCCATGATCATGTTTTTCTATGAGAAACGTTTCAAGCAAAGGATGTTCTGGCTGGTAGTCTTCTTAACAGGGTATTATGGCATGTCAAGTTCGGGTACCAGGGGAGCTATCTTTGTCCCTTTCGCGGGTGGTGCGTTGTATCTGCTAATCAAGAAAAATGTGAGAGTCATTCTGATAGGCTCAATATTTCTTGTTATGATATATTCTTTTTTTCGGTATACGACCATTGGGAATAGCAGCTACCAGGTATACAGGATGCGCTCTGCCTTCACTCCCGATGATGATGCCTCCTTCCAGGTGAGGCTTAAAAATCAGGCGATCTTTGAATCATACCTTAAAACAAGACCATTCGGAGGAGGTATCGGCCATGCCGGAAGCCGCGCTATCACTTATACAGGAGAAACTTTTCTTTCAAGTGTTGCTACCGACAGCTGGTTTGTGCTGATCTGGGCTGAATGCGGTATCGTAGGCCTTTATATCCATCTGTTCGTGCTGGGCTTTTTTACAGGCAAGGGCTTGTACATTGCTATGTTTCAGATAAAAAACAAAGATCTGGAGATTAAGATCACGGCACTCTTATGTGGGGTCTTCGGAATCCTGGTGGCAAGTTACGGGAATGCGGTTCTTGGACAGTTCCCCACCGGCTTGCTTGTATATATGAGCATGGCCTATGTTTTTATGGCTCCAACGCTTGACAAACAACTTTCGCAGGAATCATTGGCTGCTCAAACTCTAAATGAATAAACGTAAATTCTATGACCGGTGTAGTAATACATATGCTGATAGGACTTGTACTTTTTACTCCGCTTGGATTTATCGTTGCCTTTTTACAGCATAAACGGGAACAGGAGCGCGAAAATGAAGACAGCAAACCGCCTTATTGAGCATTTAATGGATATCTTCTCCTAAACCAATCATTGTATGTCTGAAACGTTTCCCCTGGTATCCATTATTACGGTAAATTATAACCAGCCAGAAGTAACACTTGCATTTCTTGACTCAATTAAAAAGATCACCTACCCTTTTTATGAGATTATTGTCGTTGACAATGCATCCCCTGCAAAGAAACCTGCCATACTTAAAGAAAAACATCCCGATATAATACTTTTAGAGAGTGATAAAAATCTGGGATTTGCCGGAGGAAATAACCTGGGTATCCGGATTGCAAAAGGCAGCTTCCATCTGCTGATCAACAATGATACGGAGGTTGATCCTGGTTTTCTGGAACCATTGGTGAGCAAGCTTCAGCAAGATCCGTCCCTTGGTGTTGTAAGTCCTAAGATCAGGTATTTTTACCAGCCTATGCTTATCCAATATGCCGGTTTTACTCCCATAAACCCCATCACTGTCAGAAACAGGGGAATCGGTTTCCAGGAAGTTGACACGGGGCAGTACGATAAGGATTCCTATACCGAATATGCTTATGGAGCGGCCATGATGATCCCTGTTGATGTAATGAAAAAAGTAGGTTTGATGGCGGATATCTTTTTCCTGTATTATGAAGAGATGGACTGGATACACAGGATCAAAGATTCCGGTTACAAGATAGGATATGTACATAATTCCCTTATTTTTCATAAGGACTCTGTCACAACGGGATCAATGAGTCCGCTTAAGATATACTATCTTAACCGCAACCGCATTCTATTCCTTCGCCGGAATGTTCACGGGCTTCTTTTTGTAATGGCGTTGCTGTACCAGTTTCTTATCGCCGTCCCAAAAAACATGCTCGTTTTCCTTTTTACAGGACAGTTTACCCTTTTCAGAGCATATAAAAATGCCATTGGCTGGCAGTTCAGCAACGCATTTAATCCTGAGCTCCACATGAGCCCTAAATTTGACTGAGATGCTCTCTTCGCAATATCCTCTTGTTTCAATCATCACGGTCAATTTCAACGGTTCGGAAGACACCCTTGAAATGATCGAATCGCTCAGCAAAATCACGTATCCCAACATAGAGATCATCGTGGTCGATAATTATTCCGAGAACGATAATCCCCGGATCATCAAAGAAAAATATCCGTCGGTAGTCCTTTATGAAAGCAATGTTAACATGGGCTTCGCAGGAGGAAATAACCTCGGGATCATGCGGGCCCGTGGGGAATATGTTCTGCTGCTGAATAACGACACTATTGTAGATAAGGGTTTTCTTGAACCCCTGGTCAGGAAAATGCAGTCCGACCCAAAGATAGGCTGTGTGAGTTCCAAGTTACGGTTTTATTATGACCGTTCCGTTATCCAGTTCGCAGGCTATACTCCTTTCGATCACCGCACCATGCGGAGCTTTGCCATAGGCTATCGCGAGAAGGACAAGGGGCAGCACGATGTTGACAGGGAAACGCCTTATGCCCATGGAGCTGCCATGATGGTTTCTATGAAAGTGATCAGGGAGATCGGTATCATGTCGTATATCTTCTTCCTTTATTACGAAGAAGCCGACTGGAGCTACCGGATAAAGAACGCCGGTTATACTATATGGTATGTACACAATTCTCTGGTATATCACAAGGAGTCAGTATCTGTTGGCAAACTCAGCGCTTCAAAAATATATTACCAGAACCGGAACAGAATCGTGTTCCTGAGGCGTAATGTAGTGGGTAAGGATTTTTACCTCGGCATTTTATACCAGCTCGGCGTCGCAATACCTAAGAATGCCTTCAGATTTCTGCTCAAAGGTAAACCTGCAACTTTCTATGCTTATGTCAGGGCTATTGGATGGCATCTGAAAAACATGGTCAATCCGGGCATTCACGACAATCCATATTTATAAGAAACTTTTGGATTCCCATGCCGATTCGATTATATTTGCAATATAATTCGATATATTCAATACGGCATTGATATGGTAATAGAAGTAGCCAGGATCACTTTTCTTGTCATCCAGATTATACTGTTTGTTTATTTCTTCTTCACTGCGGTTTATTTTCTGATTTTCTCGGTCGCGGGGCTTTTTCCTGTCAAACAAACCCGGGCCGATAACCCTAAGAAGAATCTTTTTGCGGTGCTCATTCCCGGTTACCGCGAAGATGCAGTAATAATTGATGTGGCAAGGCAGGCACTGAACCAGGATTATCCTTCAGGTTCTTATGATGTTATTATTATTGCCGACAGTTTTTCGGCAGACACTCTTACTGAACTCCGGAAGCTTCCTATTCAGGTGATGGAGGTGGTATTCGAGAACAGTTCCAAGGCAAAAGCACTGAAGGAAGCGGTGAAAAGGCTTAATTCGAAGTATGATGTGGCCCTTATCCTTGATGCTGATAATATCATGGAGAGGGATTGCCTCACAAAAATAAATGATGCAATCAACTTCGGTTATAAAGCAATCCAGGTGCACCGCACAGCAAAAAACCAGAATACAGCTTTTGCTGTACTCGATACCGTGAGCGAAGAAATTAATAACCAGATATTCAGAAAAGGACACTGGGTACTTGGCCTTTCTTCAGCCCTCATCGGATCAGGCATGGCGTTTGACTATAAACTCTTCAGAGAGTATATAACCAACATGGATTTCATTCTTGGCGAAGAGAAGGAGCTTGAGATGAGAATGATCAGAGACCAGATAAAAATAGCCTATTTGAACGACGCCATTGTATACGACGAGAAAGTACAGAAATCGACCGTGTTTATGGTGCAGAGAGCCCGCTGGCTTGCTACCCAGCTTATCTTTGCAAAACTGTATTTCTTTCCGGGAATAAAGGAGCTGTTCACCAGGGGGAATATTGATTTTCTGGACAAGGTCATCCAGCAATTGCTGCCTCCAAGGATATTTCTTCTTGGCTTTTTAATTATTATTTCAGCTGTCTCGGTCTTCCTTAATCCGCTTATATATACATGGGCCTGGGTTATTCTTACAGTAGTATGCATACTAACCCTGATGTTATCAACCCCTCGCAGATTTTACAACATGAAAACCTTTAAAGCGATATTTCTCCTCCCTAAAGGGTTTTTCATGATGCTGCTGTCGTTAACCCGTGTGTATAAAGCCAAGAAAAAATGGGACCATACGGCACATGGCCTGGATAACAGTTAAACCTGCATTATACAAAAACCAATGCAAAGTTATCACCACATTGTGATTGTTTTCGAGAGCATCATCTTGCTGTATCTTGGTGGCAATGCATTGTATTTGTTGTTTTTCGCTATAGCGGGCTTCCTGCATTCCGAAAGCCGGCAGAATCCATTTAACAAATTCCGGCATATTACTATCGTCATTACTGCATATAAAGAAGACCGTATCATGGATACCGTCATCCAATCGGCCTTGCAGCAGGATTATCCCGGAGAAATGATTGAGATCATCCTCATTGCCGACACTTTCGCTGAAGAATCCCTTCAACGGCTCAGGAATTACCCAATCAAGCTGGTGGAAGCCCGGTTTTCGCAAAGTACAAAGGTGGAATCTCTGAAGCTTTCCTTGAGCTATCTGAACCCAAAAACAGACATCGTTATTATTCTTGACGCTGATAATCTGATGGAGCTTAGTTTCCTTAGGAAACTGAACCTGGCTCTTGATTCAGGCTTCAGGGTTGTGCAATGCCACCGCTCGGCAAAGAACACAAATACACCTTTTGCCCTGTTGGATGCTATCAGCGAAGAAGTAAACAATAATATTTTCCGCGCAGGCCATGTGGCCGTCGGGCTTTCTGCTTCACTGATCGGCTCGGCCATGGCATTTCGTACAGATGTCTATCAAAAATATATTCCCCTGCTCAATGCAGTCGGCGGTTTTGACAAAGAGCTCGAACTTAAATTACTCAGAGACAGAATCTTTATTGAATACCTGGGTAATGCTTTTGTTCTGGACGAGAAAGTTCAGTCTTCACAGGTGTTTTATAAACAGAGAAAACGCTGGATGAGCTCCCAGATAGTTTACCTCGGCAGAGATTTTTTACCCAGTGTTCTGGCGCTTATCCTCCATGGAAACATCAATTATTTTAACAAGACACTTCAGTTTTCTCTGCTTCCCCGTATTTTATTGCTTGGAATTCTTGGTCTTGCCAGTATTGTAAACCTGTTTATCGATAATCCCGTTTTCAGGTGGTTGTGGTTTGGAGCTTTTGCTGCTTGCGCACTATCAATACTTATTTCAACTCCTAATCAATATTACAGGAAGGAGACATTTAAAGCCTTGCTGTACCTGCCAATGGCATTTATACTGATGTTTTCTCTTCTGTTCCGGTTTCGTAAAGTGAACAGGCAGTTCATACATACCGACCATGACATTCAGAAATTCTAGAATAAACCGAATATGCGTATAGGGATCGAAGGTCAACGGCTTTTCAGGAAAAAGAAACACGGCATGGACATGGTTGCCCTCGAACTCGTGAGGTCGCTCCAGGCCATTGACAAGTCGAACGAATACGTTGTTTTTGTGAAACAGGATGAAGACGTCTGCCTTCGTTCTGGCAATAACTTTGAAATTGTTGAACTGAAAAGCTCCCCCTACCCTCTCTGGGAGCAGTACATCCTGCCTGCAGCGGCAAAGAAAGCAAATTGCGAACTCCTTCATTGTACCAGTAATACCGCACCTCTGAGCACTTCCATTCCGCTGGTGGTTACATTGCATGACATCATCTACATGGAAAAATTCAGCCTGCTGAGTAAAGGGTTCAGCAGCTACCAGAAGTTCGGGAATCTGTACCGCAGGCTGGTCGTGCCGGGAGTGGTAAAGAACTGCAGGAAGCTGATCACTGTTTCAGAATTTGAGAAGCAGCGTATCGTGGACTTCTTTGGGATTGATCGCAAAAAAGTAGTTGCTATATATAATGGTGTAAGCGAACATTTCAGGCCGGTTACAAACCCGGAAACATTGGCGGCAGTAAGAAATAAGTACCATCTCCCGGAGCGGTTTTTCTTTTTCTTCGGAAATACCGATCCCAAGAAAAATACCAGGGGAGTTCTTAAAGCCCTTTCACTATTTCTGAAGCAGTCTGATGAAAAGATACCTCTGGTAATGCTTGATTTTGACCGTGAAGAACTTGCACGGCTGATTGCAGAAACAGGTGATCCTGAATTGAAGAACCATATTATTCTTACAGGCTATGTGCCGAACTCAGAACTCCCAGGCATTTATTCGCTGAGCACGATATTTCTTTATCCTTCACTCAGGGAAAGTTTTGGAATTCCTATGCTTGAAGCTATGGCTTGCGGAACACCGGTAATTACTTCCAACACTTCTTCCATGCCCGAAGTGGCAGGAGATGCCGCCCTGTTCTGCGATCCTTTCCGGCCTGAAGAGCTCACCGAAGCCATGTTCAGACTGCTTTCCGATCACAATCTGCGCAGCGGGCTGGTTGCTGCCGGACTGGAACAGGCAAGGAAGTTCACCTGGAAAAATATGGCCCAGGGTGTGCTTCAGATTTATAATGAAATTTTATCAACCAAATAATCTTATCAATATGCCAACAGGAAGAGATATTATTGTTCACAGCATTCAGCCATGGGATACATTTGTTGCCACGGTGCTGAAATATATCACATTAGAACTGTGTAAAACGAACCGGGTTATCTTTCTGGATACTCCCTTGCAGAGAAGTTTCCAGCTTTTCAGACGGGATGCACCGGAAACCAGGAAATACCGTAAGGTTTTTAGCGGAGAAGATACTGACCTGCTGCAGATCAATGAAAATCTGTGGGTATTATACCCCAGGACGGTACTTGAATCCATCAACTGGATATCGAACCCGGGACTTTTCGACTGGCTTAATAAGATGAACGACAAGCGATTCGCAAAGCAGGTTAAAACCGCTATCGAAAGGCTTAACTTTCGTGATTATATTGTCCTGAACGACACCTCCATGATCAATGGCTTCAATTTCAAGGAGCTGCTTAATCCTTCAGCCCAGATATATTTTCTTAGAGACCATGTTACAAAGGTCGCCTATCATGCCCGGCACGGGATCAGGCTGGAGCCTTTGCTGATCAAAAAATCGGACCTGGTGGTGACTAATTCTCCATACTTCTCTGATTATGCAGCCAAATATAATCCCAACTCCCATTTTATCGGACAGGGCTGTGATATTGATCTTTACAGAGATGATGATGGCAGCTTGAAAGTACCTGAAGAACTCAGGTCAATACCCCATCCCAGGATAGGATATACCGGTAACCTTACCAGCATCCGCCTCGATATAGACCTGCTTGTATACGTCGCTGAGCAGCGGCCAGACTGGAGCATGGTTCTGGTAGGCCCCGAAGACCAGGCTTTTAAAGACAGTCGTCTGCATCAGCTTCAGAATGTTTATTTTCTTGGTGGAAAACCCGGATCAGAACTCCCGGGATACGTGAAAGGCTTTGACGTCGCCATCAACCCTCAGATTATTAATGAAATTACCAACATCAATTATCCTCTGAAGCTTGATGAGTACCTGGCTATGGGAGTAGCTGTAGTTGCTACCAAGACCTGGTTCATGAATTTCTATTTTTCCAATGACTCATACCTGGCGCCAACCAAAGAAGACTATATTATTCAGATCACTAAAGCACTTGCAGAAGACAATCAGGAAAAGCATAAGGAAAGGATTCGGGTTGCCCGGACCCACTCCTGGGCAAATTTCGTAGACAAGATTTACGAACAGATTGGGCTTCTGAAGAAAAAATCCTGATGACGATGGAAGCCGGCACAAGATTTGATTTTGTAATTACCAGCCTTCAGGGAATTAATTATTCCGCAGGTTCCAACCCTGTGAACCTGGCCCATGTGTTTGCAGCAAATCACAGGGTATTATACGTGAATTACCCTGCCGACCGCCTGTCGGTCATCCGCAACAGAAAAGACCCGAATATAAAAATGAGGCTTGATGTACTGAAAGGAAAAGAACCATCACTCATTAAAATCAAGGATAATTTATGGACTCTGTATCCGAAAACCATACTTGAATCGATAAGCCAGATCGGAAATAACCGGATTTTTGATTTCCTCAATAAAATCAACAACCGCAGGTTTGCCAGGGAGATTGAGAAAGCTGTAAAGGCCCTTGGATTTAATAATATCATTGTGTTCTGCGATAGCGATATGTTCAGAAGTTTTTACCTGAAGGATCTGCTGAAACCCTATAAGTTCATCTATTACTCCCGCGATAATATGGTTGCCGTTGACTGGTGGAAAAAACAGGGGATAAGGATAGAGGCAGCTCTTATTAAAAAAGCTGATCTCGCGGTGGCCAATTCAGTTTACCTTTCAAATTATTGCAGGCAGTTCAACCCCAATTCTTTTTATGTTGGCCAGGGATGCGATGTGAGTGCATTTAATACAGCACTGATTCGTGGTTTGGCCCCTGCCGATATTATTGATATAAGGAAGCCTGTGATCGGTTATATCGGAGTCCTCTTTAAGCTGAGGCTCGATATTGAGGCGCTTTCTTTTGTTGCAAATCAGCGACCTGATTGGAACCTTGTCCTGATTGGCCCGGAGGATGAAGCATTTAAAAACTCAGAACTTCATACTCTTCCGAATGTTTATTTCCTGGGGAGCAAACCACCAGCTGAACTACCCTCCTATCTGAATTGTTTTGATGTTGCAATAAATCCACAGGTCCTCAATGAGGTAACTATTGGGAATTACCCCCGAAAGATCGATGAGTACCTGGCCATGGGAAAACCTACCGTTGCAACACGTACCGAAGCGATGAGCATTTTTAAAGATCATGTTTACCTGGCCACTTCACGCGAGGAGTACGTTCATCTGATAGAGCTCGCACTCACTGAGAATTCCAGGGAGAAAATCCTGAAACGTGAGACTTTCGCCAGGGGGCATACCTGGGAGGCCAATGCCAATGAGATATATAATGTGATTTGATGATGGAAAACGAAAAAAAAACACCGCCCCCGAACATCGGCGCTTCATCTTTGATGAGCAGGATAAAGTCGAATCCCAGGCTAAAGCTGTTTGTAATCAATCTGCTTACCCCAAGAAACCAGGCCAGGCCGAGGTTATGGGTGAAATTATTTCTGAATCCTTTCAAGCATAAACGTGGCCGGCATTCCTGCATCCGCGGGAGAACCCGCATTGACGTGTTCCCCTGGAATGATTTCGTTTTGGGAAAAGATTCCACCATTGAAGACTTTGCAACCGTGAATAACGGGGCCGGCCCTGTTTACATAGGAGAACGCTCCAGAATCGGACTGAGCTGTACAGTGATAGGCCCCGTGACCATAGGCAACGATATTATGCTGGCCCAGAACATCGTCCTTTCGGGGCTTAACCATTCGTTTGAAGACCTGTCAAAACCCATCAGTCATCAGAAACAAACCACTTCAATGATCACTGTTGAGGACGAAGTTTGGATTGGTGCGAATGTTGTAATTGTAGCAGGCGTGAGGGTAGGAAAACATTCTGTGATCGCGGCAGGCAGTATTGTAACCAAGGATGTTCCTCCTTTCTCTGTCGTTGGCGGTAATCCTGCGAAAATACTTAAAGCCTATAATCCTGAAACCAAACTTTGGGAACGAAAGATATAATTTGAAACCATAATTCCTGATTTATGCTGGTGCTGAAAATCATTATCTGGTTCTTTCTTTTTATCATAGTATACTCGTATCTGGGATATGGCATACTGTTGTATATCCTGGTCGGGCTGAAACGGATGATGACAAAGAAAAAATCATTGCCAACAGGGGAGTTCGAACCCGAAGTCACCTTATTTGTGACGGCCTATAATGAAAAAGATTTTGTTGATGAGAAAATCAGGAATTCATTTTCGATGGATTATCCTAAAGAAAAAGTCAGGCATGTTTGGATCACCGATGGTTCTGATGACGGCACTCCTGAGATGCTTAGAAAATATGAAGGTGTGGAGGTTTACCACCAGCCTCAGAGGGCAGGCAAGGTTGCAGCCATGAACCGGGGGATGCAATTTGTAAAAACCCCCATTGCTATTTTCTCTGATGGAAATACCATGCTCGGTAAAGAGTCAATCAGACGGATCGTCAATTTATTCAGGGATCCCGGTGTTGGTTGCGTTTCGGGTGAGAAACGGCTTTTCAGGAAAGATTCTGCCGCAGCTACCGAAGGGATCTATTGGAAATATGAGTCGACTCTGAAAAAGTGGGATGCGGAACTGTATTCTGTCGTTGGGGCTGCAGGGGAGCTTTTTGCATTACGAACCGGCTTATTCAGTCCCGTTGAGCCGGATACGTTACTTGATGATTTTATTATTTCTTTAAGGATAGCCGCACAGGGATACACCGTTCAGTATGATCCTGAGGCTTATGCGATCGAGAATCCCTCTGCCAGTGTAAAGGAAGAGCTTAAACGGAAGATCCGGATTTCAGCCGGAGGCATACAATCGATTGTCAGACTTAAACAACTGCTGAACCCGTTTCGTTTCGGGTTGTTATCGTTCCAGTATATTTCACACCGGGTACTCAGATGGACACTGGCGCCTTTGGGGCTTTTAATCATGCTGGTTTGTTCCTCTATTGTTGTCTCAAATGACGGATTATTCAATATCAGAAGTATTTATGCCTGGCTGTTCTGGGGGCAGATAGTCTTTTACGCTGCTGCCTTGTTTGGCTGGATACTGGAAGAACGGAAGATAAAAATCAAAATATTATTTGTCCCATACTATTTCTTCATAATGAATCTGGCTGTTTACCTGGGATTCGTAAGGTATATAAGGAAGCTGCAGACGGTGAACTGGGAAAGAGCAAAACGGGGGTAAACAATAACAATCTGAGAATCATGAAGCGAACGTATTCCGGCCTGATAATATTTACTCTCCTATTCCTGCCCGGCGGGTCTATTCAGACTTTTGCCGCACATTTTATTTTCGGACCGGACCAGACTGTCATCAACGGTCGTGGCAATGCATCGGCAGTGAAACCAGGCGACACTATTTATCTCACCTCATCGGCATGGCAGTTTGTTTTGCTTCGAAGCCTGCATGGCACAGCAACCCAGCCTATCCTGGTCCAGAATTTTGGAGGGCCGGTTTTGTTTTCCAATGGGAATTACGGTATTAAGTTCGACACCTGTTCATATATCCGTTGCATCGGAACAGCAGCTGCAGGATCGTACGGATTTATAATCAGCGCCGTGAGTGCAGGAGTAGCTATTCAGGGACTGAGTACGTGTATCGAGATTGCCGGGATTGAGGTATATAATGCAACATGGTCAGGGATCGTAGCAAAAACAGATCCTGACTGCAGTTTTCTGTCAACCAGGGGGCATTACGTGATGCGAAACATAAGCATTCATGACAACTACCTTCATGAGATCGCGAACGAAGGGATGTATCTGGGGCACTCTTATTTCAGTGGTTATACCATCCATTGCAATGGTAAGGACACTCTGGTGTATCCTCACCTTGTGCGGGGGTTGAATGTCTGCAACAACCGGGTGGAAAACACGGGATGGGATGGCATTCAGGTGTCAAGCGCTGACTCGGCATGTTATGTGAATAACAACTCTGTTTTCCACGACAGCCAGGCTGAGGTCTTCGCGCAGATGAGCGGCTTTTTACTTGGTGGTGGCTCATCCTGCAATTGTTTCTCAAACCTTATCAAAGACGGTAAAGGAGACGGTATTGATGAACTTGGCCAGGGAGGAAACTATATTTACAATAACCTCATTGTGAACCCGGGAAAAAATTTCCCGGGCCCGGGACAGAAACATGGTATTTACGTGGGCACTCAAACCCCTGCCCCGGGAAGGGGCTATAACCTGGTATTTAACACGATTGTTTCACCTCTTGCAAACGGCATAGATTTCAGGAATACAGGGGCTGTAAACAGCATGGCATCCGATAATATAATTACCAATCCCGGGGGAGAATATATAAAAACTGCCAGCGGGACCACCTTGTCGCAGCAGGATAATCTGCTTCTGCCTGATATCAGTGAAATAAAATTTATCAACCCATCCATCGGTAATTATGATCTGCAGCCCACCTCCCCTGCAGTAAATAAAGGCTCACCATTGACTGGATTTCCTCTGAACACTGATTTTGCCGGCAGGTCCAGGCCATGGCCCGTCAAATATGATATCGGGGCATTTGAATGTCACGATTCTTCTCTTCTGGCGGTTGAAGAAAAAACGATTGCGCCAGATTTCACAATCATCCATTGTTATTATAAATCAGGGTATCTGTACATCTCACTGAGCCTTACCGAGAAAAAAATTCTCTCAGCCGAACTTTATACTATGCAGGGGAAACAAATCCTTACTATTTGTAATTCTCCTGAAGGCCCGGGAACCATTGAATTTGATAAATTTGTTGGTGAGCTTGAGAATGCCTGCTATATTTGCATTTTTCATTTTTCAGACAGCTCGGTTTCAAGAAAAATGTATATTATTTCATTAAAATAAATTTTATTTTTCACAAGTATGAATTCATCCCTTAAGAAGTTAGTCCCGTTCTGGCTGGCAAAGAAGCTGAGAGGAATGTATCAGAAGACTTCGGCATTTATTCTGCATGGGGATACATATTACTGCCCATATTGCAGAAATTTCTTCCGCAAATTTCGTTCCGGAGGTATTGATCTACCCGTAATCTACCAGAAGCAGATTATTGGAGCAGGATATCGTCTGAACAACGTTTGTCCCCGTTGTTATTCTCTCGACAGAGACCGTCTGGTGTATCTTTTTATGAGCGAGAAAACGAATATGTTCACAGCCCCTCTGAAAGTATTCCATGTTGCTCCTGAAGCTTGTATTCGCTCTGTTTTGAGCAGCCTGCCTAACATTACCTACGAGGCAGGAATGAAATATCAGGAAGGTTTTTATTACGAACAGAGTACTAATATCCTTGACATCACCAGGCTTGCTTTTGAAGATGACTCCTTCGATGTGATCATTTGTAATCATGTGCTGGAGCATATTCCCGACGATCGGAAAGCCATGGGGGAACTTCACCGCGTTTTAAAACCGGGAGGCTGGGCTGTTCTTCAGGTCCCTGTTTCAAAGATTCTGGAGAAAACTTTTGAGGATCCTTCTGTGACAACACCGGAACAGCGAGAGAAAATATTCGGACAATATGACCATGTACGCATTTACGGGCAGGATTATTCGAGCCGGCTTGAGAGCAAAGGTTTTACAGTTAAACGCCACAACCCCTACCGGGATAAATGGCCTGTTGAACTTGACAAATATTCGATCAATCCGGAAGAAGATTTATTTATAGCCTACAAATAAACCAAGATGAACACCTTTACAATAATACTGATCTTTTTTCTAATAGCGTTGATCGCGGGTTTAACTCTGCAATTCTTTTCTCTCAGAAAGAAATCATTCATGCTTAACCTGAAACTAAAGGAAAAAGAAGAAGAGCTTAATAAAGCCCTGGCAAAAGTCAGAGACTATGATCTGGAGATTGAGAAGACCGTAAATTCGAGAACCCTTATCATTAAAGAGGAATACGACGAGAAAAGGGAAAAGGATATGGTTTTGAAAAAAGCCCTGAAGAAAGCAGAAGACGCCAATTTTCTTTTGAATTCTTTTCTTTCTAATGTAAGTTCAGAGATCCGGACTCCATTAAATAACATTATAGGTTTTGCAAGCCTTCTTGAGGCAGAACTGTCGATGCTGGAGAACAAGGAGTTGTTCGACTATGCGCACGCGGTGCTGGAAAGCGGTGACCGCCTGCTGCATTTATTAAACAACATTATTGATATCAGCAGGGTTGAATCCAATGACTTTAGCCTGAAGCCGGTACCTTGCTCTCTGAACGGTATTGTCGCGAACACCATTCAGGTATATCTCTTTCAAGCCAATAAGAAAAAACTGAAACTGAATTTCAAACCGGGAAATATTCCTGAAGCTTTTGCCGACGAGACCGGCTTGTCAAAAGCGCTCAGTGTTATTTTGGATAATGCGATTAAATTTACAGAGCAGGGCTTTATCAATATTTCAACCGAATATCACAAGAACGATAACCGGATCTCGGTAAGAATTAAAGATACCGGAGCCGGTATAGACACTGCGTTTTTGCCCGAGCTCATGGCCCCGTACAGAAGCGATACTACCGGCTTCTCAAAACAAGGCAAAGGGACAGGCCTGGGACTACCTCTGGCTAAAAGCCTGCTTGAGATGATGCAGGGAGCGCTGGAGATTCAGTCGGAAAGAGGCATTGGGACAACAGTGACTCTTTACTTGCGGGCCACAACAGTACAAGCGCAAGAAACCACGCATCCCGACAATGATCTGAAGAAAAAAGCAAAAGGTTTGCATAACCTTGACATCTTTATTGTTGAAGACGATTTGATGAACAAGCTTGTGCTCACCGAGATGACCAAAGCGCTGGGCCGTGTTGTTGCAGCCGTGAATGGTGACGAAACCCTGAAGATCATCAGGAGCCGGGCCGATGAAAACAAGTTTTTTGATATCATGCTGTTCGACATCAACCTGCCTCCTCCCTGGGACGGGGTAAAGCTGATGCAGGAAATCAGAAAAACATGGAAGCAATACAGAGATATTCCGTTCATTGCCCAAACAGCTTATGCGATGGCCGGAGACCGGGAGAAACTGCTCGAGTCTGGGTTTGACGATTATATTTCCAAACCCATCAACCAGCAGCAATTATATTCGATAATGAAAAACCAATTGAATAAGTTTTGATTTTATGGATGGATTAAAGTTAAACGAGCTGGAGTCCCGAATCCTGGAACTCGAAAGCAAAAATGCTCAGGTGCTCAAAGAACTTGAGATAGCAAGAATGAAAGCTTATGATGCCGACCATACCAAAACTATCTTTCTGGCCAATATGAGCCACGAGATCAGGACCCCGATGAACAGCATTATTGGAATTTATAATATCCTTGACCAGACTAACCTTAGTCCGGAACAACGTGAACTGCTGGAAGTTATCAATATATCCAGCCATAATCTCCTGGCTATCATTAACGATATTCTTGATTTCTCAAAAATAAAAGCCGGTCAGCTGAAACTTGAAAACAAGCCCTTCATGCTCCATGAGGAAATTCACCAGGTGATCAAGATGTTGTTTCTCAGGGCAAAAGGCAAAGGTATAGAGCTATCATACAGGATACAGTCGGCCGTACCGGCATGTATTATAGGGGATGCCATTCGTTTGCATCAGATCCTGGTGAACCTTACTAATAATGCATTAAAATTCACTCCCGAGGGGTCTGTTGTAGTTTCAGTAGAGCTTATTGATCCGGGCCGGCTTGACGATATGAGGCTTACCGATTATTTACCCGACTCCATTTGTGCCATGGATCGCCTTCCAGCGGGGCATATCCTGTTGAAATTTGAAGTAAGTGATACCGGTGTGGGAATCCCGGAAGAAGAACAGCCAAACCTCTTTAAGGAATATGCACAGGTGGATAGCCCCCTGCTAAAACAATTTGAAGGTACCGGTCTCGGGTTATCAATCTCGAAAAACCTGATTGATCTGATGAAAGGAAAAATCGGGGTGATCAGCAAAAAGGATAGTGGTTCTACTTTCTGGTTTACCTTACTATATGAAGTCGGCGATGCGGAAGCCTTCATGAACAACATCAAGCGGGAACAACTTCAGATTAAAAAGAGCAGGACCTTAAACATACTACTGGTAGAAGATAACATCCTGAACCAGAAATTTTGTGCCACTACTCTGAGCAGAGCCGGCCATCACGTTGAGGTCGCAGAAAACGGGAAAATTGCATTTGAGAAATTTCGTGAAACACATTACGACTTGATCATCATGGATATAGCTATGCCGATAATGGATGGTATTGAAGCAACCCGGATAATCAGGAACTATGAGACAGAGAGAAAATCAGCAATACCACCCGTTAAGATCATTGCAGTAACGGCCCATGTAATCATGACCGACCGTGAAAAATGCCTTCTCGCCGGGATGAATGAATATCTTGCAAAACCATACAGGCCGAAAGAACTCACCGATGCAATCGATTCCCTCGATATCAGGTAGTTATCGTTTTACAACCTTTACAAAGTACTCCCTGTCGCCGTGCCTCAGCAGGAGTATATATGTGCCTGATGCGGTATTTGGTAACGGTATAGTTGTGGTCTGACTGATTATGGAACATGAAGTGATCAGTTCTCCCCTAAGGTCAAACAGTCTGAACTGATCTCCCTTACCGGGATTCTCTTTCATGACGATGCTGATACTTTCATTGAAAGGATTAGGATAGACCGATACCATATCCTCAGAAGTTAGCTCATTGATCGCGGTAGGATTTTTTATAAAAGTGATTCGGGCAGTATCTCTTGCAACACAAGCTTCCCTGGTCACATAGACCCATATTTTCAGCAGTCCCAATCCATGATTTACAGAATCGGCAATGGTTATCTGGGTTGTATCACCATTGGACCACAGATAGTTATCGGCGCCCGGACCTGCGTTTAGGATGAGTCTTTTATTAGCATAAAGAGTTGTGTCGGGTAAGCCCGGAATAACCGGAATCGGGTTGACGGTAACATAAACCGTATCGGCAGTATAACATCCGTGTTCAGTCGTTAATCCGTACCATACAGTGTCTATCCCTGCATTAGCCAGTTTTGGACAGAATAAACTGCCAAGTACCCCGGATGTTCCTCCGAAATGTCCGTTCCAGGGAGTACCCTGCATAAGCACACAATTCTCATCAGCACAATACTGCTTAAAGAGCCCTGAGAGTTTTACCACCGGAACCGTCTCAACATGAATCACACAGGTATCTTCAGCGGAGCAATCCCACTGGTTCGTTACATGGACTGTATATACAGTAAGCGTATCGGGCATAACTGTAATGGAAGCAGTGGTATCGCCTGTACTCCATAAGAACTGCGTGCCTCCCTCTGCTGTAAGCACTACTGAAGTGCCGGCACATATCGTTGAATCAGGAAAAAGTGCGGGCACAGGGAAAGGATGACGCGTGATATAAATACTGTCGCGATTAATATTTCCCATAAGGTTATAAACCATTACACGATACATTGTACTGATCACTGGAGAGACCGTTGGGTTATAAATTGTGGAGTCGGTCATTGTAGAATCATAGGGAGAGGACGTCCATACAATATAATCTGAACTAGTAATCGTGTCGAGAATAGAGATTGTTATACTTTGGCCAGAGCATCCCGTGGGGACAGAATCGGACCTGAACCTGAAAAAACAGCTGTCGGTCATCCCGTCTGGGCTCTGAGCAACCGCGTACATGCTGTCTCTTCCGATCCAGAATGAATACGGTTTATTGACTTTCATTAATCCTGCAGCATTAACTGAAAATCTCAGAGAATGATTTCCCCTGAAAGTCCAGGAAATCTCAGAGGGCTGATAAATTGAATCAATCACCAGAGAGCTGAGGTCAATTGAAGGAAACTGGAGGTTTGCTGTTTCAGTCTGTAAAGGATATTTCGATTTATTAAGGAAGCCTGACGAGCGGAATTGAATACCGCTTACTTTCACCGTGTCGTGATAGGCCGAATCATGGGTTATTGTAAAATTCGCGACAGTAGCTGAATCAGGTACATAAACAATATTTTGATATTGCATCCAGGCCGTGGAATCTGAATTTACTTCAAAAGAAACCGTTTGGTTAAATTCCGGAAAATTCACTGTAATAAGCACCTTGCTGGTGTCGTTACCTGAAGATCTGGTAGATATCTGAAATACATTGGCCCTCTTTTCGAGCCCGGCCAGTCTGTTTACCTGGCAAACCGTTCCTCCCCCATTGATCTTAAAACATTTTCCACCGCTGTATGGAACTCCGTCGGTCTGATCAAACCGGCCAGCGATAACAGTTGTATCTTTGTCGAATCCATCCGGCCAGCCATCATTATCCATGTCGACGTCAAGCCTGGGAAAGATATTTGTCACCTTTTGTGCTATACTGTCGTAAATCAATGATTTCCACTGCGAATAAGTCCTGATCGGAATGTTGTTCGCTGAACACCACACAAGCAGGCTGTCCATCCTTTGAAGGTAAGCATTCCAGCCTCCGTAGGAGTTTGTGAGCCTGGCTAAATCAAAAAGGACAAAATGTTTGGCAACTGCATCAGCAATGAGATGCGAGTTAAACCTGAAGGTTGAGCTCTCCATTGATAAGGCTTCACTTCCAATTCCAAATTGTTTGATTTTCTGCGGATTGTATTCGTTATAACACAGGCTTGTTGGGGTAATAAACGAACTAGCCTGCTTAAAACCAAGCCTGTTTCCGAGTATGGCCTTTATCTTTGCAGGACTGATCCAGGGATATTGGCCATAAGGCTGAATCCAGGTATAGGGTCTGCCAAGATTGATCGAGTCGAATATATCAAGCGATCGTCTGCCAAGGAGATTAACTGCCGAATCATGCATTACCACATCATTGTTCTTTAATTTGTGATAACGGAAGAACCACTGATCGGCAAAGGTAATGGTCTCGTCCCAGAACGATTTCAGGTACAGCGTGTCGGGATCGGAGATATTCACAGACTGAACGTTATAGAATAAGCAAAGACGGTTAACCGGTCCTTTAAGATATACTGCAAAGTAGGCAGAAGGTGGCAGAAGGTCATGGAATTCACCGGGGTTATAGCTGATCACCATATTCCCGAGTAAATTAATATAGCCTTCGCCATGAGGATGAGTAGTGTCATCCGAAGTATATTTAAGGCATATTTTCTGGCCATTAATGTGATCCACGCCAGGCTTATTCCTGTATAAATTTGTATCCTGATAAGTTAACACGTTGAAAAATTGTGTGGCATGCGTCGGAGTGTTATCCATAAGCTCTATTCCGCGTTGCGAAAAAGCTCTTAAGGTATCGGTATATTGGGGGACCAGTGGAAGTATATATGACGTGACTGAGATGGAATATTTCTGACCATGAGCTGATAGCAGGGAATCAAAGGAATGTAACTTGTTTACCGGAGGATTTTCATCGAGTCTGAAGCCTATTCCGCTCCGCTTTGTAGCATTCTGGCTCTTTGCTGCTGCAGGTATAAGAACCCCCAGGGCGCAAATCAGCAGCAGACCGTTTGTTATTCCCTTGAGTATCATTTTCAGTAGTCTTTAATCTTTAGAGGAGTCACTTTCTTACTGTCTTTCGACCGAAGGGTATATCCCAGTGTGATTTCATGAGTTCCACCGCTTTTACCCATCATTGCACTGCCTGAAAATTCATAGTTGTAAGCCAGCACGAAAGAGTTTGCAATAGAGAGCCCTGCATTCACAACAATCACATTTCCTTTACGGTATAACAAACCCAGCCAGTAACTATCCATATATTTCACCATTACACCGGCATCGATAAGCCATGGAGTATATTGCATATTACGGTAAAGCACGTCAAACTGCATTCCCCAGTCATTCGAAAAAGCAAGTGTGTAATTCAGATAAAGCAGGAAATTAGTACCCATGGTAAGGTAGTTGGAATACTGGGTATCGCGATATAAGGACCGGTTATTAAACAGATAAGGGAAGGCAACGCAAACATTCAGTGTTTTGAATGAATACATAAGACTTGCTCCAAAGTTGATAAACGTTTCAGTAGTTTTACCCGATCCGTTAAGTAATGGATCATTTTGATTAGCAACGATAAGATTTGAAAGATCGATTGAATTCTGGTACAAATTCGGGGATACCCCGAAATGAAGAAAGTGATTTTTTGCTATCTGAAGGTGATAGGCATAATTAAGGCTTACCGAGAAATACCGGACTATTCCGGCCTTATTGATAAGAATATTTGTTCCAAGGCCCATGTTCTTCAAAGGGATTCCTTCTATATTCACTGCACCTGTTACCGGGGCTCCCGGTATGCCTGTCCATTCATTTCGCTGAGTAAGATAGACCTGGAAAAGTGAAGCAGTCCCGGTGAACGATGGCGCAAGGATACCCGGGTTAATGCGGTATTCATCCAATATCGGATATTGCTGGGCTTTAATCATCGCCGGGATAATTAACAGAAAAAGAAACAGCATCCGGTACCTGGTCATCATTAAGACGTTCCCCTGGTTATTTTAAAATATTTACGTTTCCCTGGTAAAGGACCTGGTTAATACAGCGCACAAAATAATAATACGTATCATTTGCCAGCTGTTTTCCGTTAAAGGTTCCATCCCAGGTATTTTTATAGTCACTGCTTGAAAAAACTTCTATGCCATAGCGGTTAAAAACATTCACCTGGCAGGGTTTAAAAAAATCAAGGTTGAGAATTTGCCAGTAGTCATTATACCCATCCCCATTTGGAGTAAAAATATTGCAAATCACAGGATCGGCGGCACGCTCCTTCACAATAACATGGAAGCCAGCCTGAGCGAAGCATCCAGATGAGTAGACTGTGGCCGAATAGTACCCTGCAGAGGTTATCATTATGGAAAAGGATTTAGCTTTGGTGGACCATGTAACACTGTCATAGGTTCCCTGAACACTTGCAAAGAGACTGTCTCCAGCAATCATAATAGTGTCTCTCGAGAATTCAAAAACAACAGTCGGAGGACCTGCCACAAATACAGAGTTTTTTATAGAATCCAGACAGCCTGAAGGGAAACTGGCAATAAGGTCCACGTTGTAAATTCCAGAATCTGCGTAGAAATGCACCGGATTCTTCACCCCTGCAAGCGTTGTTCCGTCACCAAATCTCCAAAAATAGGAGACTGCCGTATCACCTTCAACAATAGTGTGGTTTGAAAAGCTTACAGGTTCCTGTGTGCAGCTTGAAGATGATGTAAACAGGGGCTTGAGATAATTTACCGGTACCAGCTTATATAAAGCTTTTGCCAGTCCGTTTTCGGAGATCGCTTTTAATCCAACGTTATGCAGGCCGGCCGTTGCGAAGCTTATCTCGTTGACGGTGTCGTTCCCATCGTCGAATTTTCCATCACCATTAAGATCCCAGGCCAGGGAAATAATACTGTCGCGGGGCTGGGCTGAAGTATCAGCAATTTTGCAAAGACTTTGAAAATGAGTGATTTTCGTAAGGCAGACCGTGTCGAATGTAAAATTGACAACAAGTTCCTGCCCCCGGGAGGGCAGGAACCAGGTCAATACTATTATCGCCAACAGGATTCTCCTCATCGCAGAACCTTATTTTGCAGGAGCTGCAGGTTTAGCGTCTTTCACATCCATTAGTTCAACTTCAAAAACCAAGGTCGAATAAGGAGGAATAGTACCCTTATCGCGTTCGCCATAAGCCATATTGGAAGGGATGATCAAGGTAGCTTTTCCACCCACGTTCATGAGTTCAATGCCTTCGTCCCATCCTTTTATCACCTGGCCCTGGCCAAGTGTGAATTCATAGGGCTGGTTTTTGTCGCGGCTGGAGTCAAATTTTGTTCCATTCAGCAGTGTTCCGGTATAATGAACTTTTACTAGTTTACCTGCCGCTGCCTTCGTTCCGGTTCCTTTTACTCTCTCGATATAGTAAATTCCGCTAGCCGTGGGTTTGGCTGTTATATTCTTTTCTTTCAGGTATTTACCGAGAGAAGCTGCTTCTTCAATTTTGTTTTTCATCAGCTTTTCCTGGGCCTTCTTCTTCTCTTCTGCAGCCGCTTTATCATGCTCGGCCCTGGTCTGCACGTTTACAATTTCCAGTTCATAAATCATGGTTGCGAAAGGCGGAACCACACTCCCTCTTCCGGTTTCACCGAAAGCTATTTTGGAAGGAACGATAGCCATTGCCTTACCTCCTTTTTTCATCATCCCGATGGCTTGTTCAACGCCAGGAGTATCAAACCGCTTCCCATATTCAAAAGTAATAGGTTCTCCCCTGTCATAGGAAGAAAAGAGTTGCTTCCCATCGATAAGAAGGACTTTAAAATGAACTGAAACCCACATTCCGGTATCAATCGCGAGTCCCTTGCCGGCGACAGTTTCAATAAAATATAGTCCTGATTCGGCAGGCTGTACAGTAATTTTTTTGTCTGTAAGATATTTCACGAGTTCATCCTGCTCTTTTTTTATCAGAGACTGCGGATTATCGATTGAAATCAGTTTGACGTGAAACGTAACTACTGAGTTAGTGTCAACAAATTTCGGACGGCTGGGTTGTCTGAAGGTTTTCCTGAAGAGTGAATCAGAATTAATGAGGAATACTGCGCTATCGCCGGCCGACATGAGTTTAATACCTTCGTAAAGATCACCTTTAAAATCCGAAGCGGGAACCTGGAACCTTATTGGCATGCCACCCTGGGCTTTCCGGCTGTCGAACATCACCGAATCTTTGTACTGCCAGCTCATGTTCAGAGAAACCCAGTCCCCTAATTTTGGTTTCAGAGTATCTTTCGATTCTTTGATAATTTTATAATACAGGCCATTTGCCGTTTTATCAAATCCTGCATACTTGGATGAACAGGCAAAAGTCGTCAGAGCAAGCAACAATAAAATCCCCAACGGTTTAAGAAAATTGTTTTTCATGTGTTTGTTTTTAATTGTTTTTAATGTTTATACTGAGAAAATTTATTTAATTCAATTTACTAATAAACTCTTATTCAATAATTTAACATGCATCTTATATTGATTAGCAAGTCATTAAAAGCCTCAACAAGATAGTGAAGTCCGCTGCAGCCGGATCAATAAAACGAAGCCTACTTATTAACACTTTTACACAGGTTATTAACGGTTTCAAGGAGTCGGATCAAGGCTTTCAATATCATAAACCAGGGTTGCCGAAGCCGGGATTCTTTTAAGATCGCCAAGCAAGCCAAATGCCAGGTGCGAAGGAACGATGAGTTTTGCACAGTCACCCTGCCGCATCAGCAGAAGCGCTTCCTGCAGACCGGTTTCCCCTTCGGAAGCTCCCGGGTAAATAATTCTGATGCCGTCTGTTTCTGAATTATACAGTTCTCCTCCATTCATAAGGAACAGCTTATACCTGAGGCGTACTTCAGCTCCCTTTATGATTTTCTTACCGTTTCCTGCTTTATAAATATTGTACCGTAGACCGGTGGAGGTTTTCAGCATCTTCCACCGATGCCTCGCGATATAATCCTCAATCTCATTAGATTCTGACTGTACAGCCTGCCGGTTATAGCTGATCAGTTTTTCATCCATCATACGAATATGGTCAGTGGAGCGTGCATGACGTGTCTCCGGTTCACAGGAAAGGAGTAAAAAAGAGAAAGCAATAGCACATAATGCTCCGGTATGAAGCTTGAAAGCCGCTGAAATTACAGGATGATTAAAACCAGACATCCTCAGTCATTATATACATGAATAAGGTCTTCCCCGAATGAGGGAAGTAAGTCAAGAAACCTGCTGATCGTTACATCGAGGCTCTCGTTACAGTTTGCACCTGAGGCATTGCGATGTCCCCCACCCCCGAAATGCTCACGGGCAAGGCGGTCAACAGAGAAACTGCCTTTTGACCGGAATGAGACCTTTACCTGACCATCCCTCTCCATAAACAGGGCGGCAAGGTTAATGTCTCTGATAGACAGTGCATAGTTTACAACTCCCTCAGTATCGCCTACCTGGTAGTTAAATCGTTCAAGATCCTCTTTGGTAAGCACGATGTATGCCGCATGGTATCCGGGAAGAACCCTGAGCCCGCCACTTACAGCATATCCGAGCAGCCTTAAACGGCTTTCTGAATACGTATCGTAAATAAGCCTGTGGATATGCTCACCGTCAATGCCCAGACGGAATAACTCAGCCGTGATAAGGTAGGTCTTGACGTAGTTGCAGGAGTAGCTGAAAGAACCGGTATCAGTGGCAATTCCGGTATACAAGCACTCGGCAATATGTTTGTCGATCAGGCTTTTATAACCCGATTCACAAATAAAATCATAGATCAGCTCTGAAGTTGAAGAGATCTTGTTGAATGATATTTTCAAACTGAATTCATCAGACGGGTTCAAATGATGATCGATCAGTATCTTAGCTGCATCCGAACGCCGGAACTCATCTCCCAGCTCATTCAGTCTTTTCAGATTATTAAAATCAACGCAAATAATAAGATCTGCTTCTTTCACCAATTGTTTGCATTCGAGGGGATGCTGTTCAAAGATCATGATTTCTTTAGCGCCAGGCATCCAGGCAAGAAACTCAGGATAGAGATCAGGAATGACAACATGGACCATGAACCCGCGCTTCGACAGATAAAGGAACATGGCCAGGCTGGCTCCAATTGCATCCCCGTCGGGATTCGTATGAGTCGTTATAATGATGCTGCCGGATTTGTCCAGGGTCTCCTGGATCTTAATGAAATCCGTATCTAATAAATAGTTTTCCATGAATGAGGGCACAAAAGTACATATTTTTAAAAATAGTCTTACTTTTGCCGCCGTCTAATTAATACAAAATTATTATGGCCGGGAAGCGCACATTTACTATGATCAAGCCTTCGGCAGTAGCCGCCGGGCATGCAGGAGATATCCTCTCAATGATTGAAAAGGCCGGATTCAGGCTTGTTGCCATGAAACTAGTACACCTGAGCAAGCATCAGGCCGGATTGTTTTATGCAGAACATGATGGTAAAAGCTTTTACGAAGACCTTACACGCTTTATGTCGTCGGGTCCCATTATCGCCGCAATCCTCGAAAAAGAGGAAGCTGTTGCCGAATTCCGTAAACTTATCGGCGCTACTGATCCTTCAAAGGCAGATGCAGGAACTGTAAGAAAATTGTATGGAATAAGTATGACCGAAAATGCAGTGCATGGCTCAGACGCCGATGCCACCGCCGAAAGGGAAGGAAGTTTCTACTTTTCGCAATTAGACAGGGTCTGATTTCTTAGACGTGCCGTTAATTAATCGGGGAAATACTCAACGAAAGTCTCCTGGTTATTCGGAAAAATACTCCCTGAACGTTCTGTCATTATAGAAAACAACATATTTTTCAGGGGATTTTTTTTCTTTATTTTCTGTATCCTTACTTTTATTTTCAGATTCCCTGCCGGGGACGAATACCGGTGCAGGGCTCTCTCCGAGTATTAATACCGCTTTTTTTTCTGTTTTCTTTTCTGGCTTCTCTGACTGTTTTACAGACTCACTGAACAAATCAGCTGAAAAAATCGGCTTGACGGCCAAATCATTTCTGAAAACAGGTTCATTTCCAAAAAGCATCCAGTCGGGATTAACATCCGGAAACTCCTTAAGAATTTTTAAAATAAACTCAAGACTGGGTTTATTCCGGCCTGATACAAAATGAGAAATACCAGAGCGCTGTACTCCAATCGTATCTGCCAACTGCGAAGATGTCATGTTCTTTATCCGCATTAATTCTAAAAGTCTTCCGATCATGGCCTTGCTAATCTATAAGTTTAACTATTTATACGTATCTATCTGATTTTGCGCACTATTTAAAAAAATATTACAGATTGTTTCGAATTGTTTACAAATATAACCATATGGATTTGGTGCGATTTACCTTTGTAACCTTAACCAAGAATGATGTAAATGTACGAATATTACGAATGTAACCTGGAGAAAAGGTAGCAGATAACAGATAGCAGATATCTGGTGGAGCGAGCGTAGCGATTCACACAAGCCGCCTCAGGTGAGCGCAGCCACCGTAGCGGCGGTGTGATTTGCGAGCGATAGCGACACCGGGCTGTTGGCAGATAGCAGATAGCAGATAGCAGATAACGGATATGAAGAATCGTTTACAATTGTAATTACATCTGTAAACGGCCAAAGACAGAAAAACCCTGCTGAAAATAATCAACAACCGGGCTAATAATACCATGTAAAGCTGATTCTGAGGACCTAATACGGCAATTTAACCACCCGGCTCACTGCATGAAGAAAATCTGAATTGAGTGTAACCAGGTATAATCCTGCATTCAATTCCGACAAACCATTAACAACCAGGGTATTCTCCCCTACTGTCGCCCTGATATTTCTGCTAAATACAATTGTACCCATCCCATCAATAAGCTGAATCGTTGCTGGTCCTGTATGTTCTGAATTAAACTTAAGAGTACATCCGGATGTAAACGGGCTTGGATAAATATTTAAATAATTACTTCCGGTAATATCATTTATATTCATGATATTCATTGCTTTAACAAAATCAGGAATACCATATCCGGTGAGGCTGTCGGGCGATGCATAATGGCTGCATGATCGTTCAATTGCCTTTATAACAAAGATGTTAGAATAGCTAGGTTTCGCCTGCATCAGACAAGCTGTCATGCCGGCGATGATAGGTGCAGAGAACGAAGTGCCACTCCCCCTTGAGGCAGAACCACCGGAATTTTGAATTACGGTAAGAGCTCCCATGGCTGCTACATTTGGTTTTACCCGGCCTCCTGTATCTACTCCCAATGAGCTGAAACCGGCTCTTATACCATTTGAATCCACGGCTGCGATAGCCAGGGCATTATCGGCATCGGCCGGTGCGCTCACGCACTTCCAGTTCGCGTTATAGCCTTCATTTCCAGCGCTTACAATCACAACGATACCTTTGCTGAAGGCAATGTTGGCTCCCCTGCTGCAAACTGTTGTATTCCCGTTCATATCGGCACAGGAATGTTCTTTAAATGTTGAATCGAATACCGAATAGCCCAGGGATGATGTAATGATATCAGCCCCGACACTGTCGGCAAACTCTGCACCTGATACCCAGTTATATTCCTCAGTCTCATATTCATATGGCTTTTCTTCGGTCTTCAGGAGCCAGAAGCCGGCTTTGGGCGCTGATCCGATCAGATGCCCGGGAAGTATCCCTCCCATGATTGAAAGAACCCACATCCCATGCTGATCTGTAGGGTCGTCAAACATCGGCCGGCCGTCTTTTACGAAATCTTTACTCCCAAGTATCTGATTGTTAATACGAAGACTATCAAAAGCAGGAAGAGAAGGTACAAGATAGAAGCCAGCATCCAGCTGTGCAATGACCTTTCCCTGACCCCGAAAGCCATTCTGCTGCATCACATCACCGTTAACCATATGAATCTGATCATAGGATTCACCGTAATCATAACCCAGGGCATTTTTGGTCGACAATACGGGTTCAACTATAGCAACTAACTGATCTTCAATTAAAAATTTATCAAAAGATTCCTTCTCTATAGGGTAAACTACCTCGTTCTTCACAACGGATTTCACAAAGGGGAGAATTTTTATTGCATTGATCAGGGTAGTATCAGCCAGGTAGATAGTGGTCCCGTTGAGCCATTTTGTCGGGTTAAGTATCAGCGCTCCAATATTTTGAATTGCCTGAATATAAGCTGGAGTCACGGGAAGGTCATTTTCCTCATACCCTATCCCCATCATCTGACGGCGTTCGATAGCCCGTTGTGTAAGGAATTCTTCGGGACGGTTAAGAGAATAAGGATTCTGGTTTTTATCGGTAAACTCAATAAAATATTTATGTGGGGCAATCTGGGCCGATAGTGTCAATCCGTTGACCAACAGAACAATAATGATCATTTTTTTCATACTCACCCGATATTAAAATGGTTATATAAAGATAAAGCTGTTTTCTATCTTTGCACAAATTTATTTCAATGTTTTCCAACAACGACCTAAATCAGATAAGGGAGAGAGGAATGAGCGCTGATGCTCTTGAACTGCAGATCTCGCATTTCGTTCAGGGTTTCCCGTTTATTGACCTGGTAAGCCCGGCCATTTCAGGAAATGGCATTGTTTGTTTCGGAGATGAAGAGAAGAAAAAATTCATCACATATTTTGATCAAACAGTAGAGGGACAGAGTATTGTAAAATTTGTCCCGGCTTCAGGGGCAGCCAGCAGGATGTTCAGGCATCTGTTCGAATTCCGCGGGAAATACGAGGCCGGCCCTTTGGGCGATGAGCTTCTTGCAAGCGATCAAAGCTTTAATTCGGTCTGGTATTTTATAAGTCATCTTCACGAAATCGCTTTCTACAGCGAATTATCGCTGAGGCTTGAGCGTAACGGCTTTATTATAGATGAGCTGCTTAAGGCCCATGATTACAATACCATTATAGATCATGTTCTTAATTCGAACGGTCTCGCGTACTCTTCCCTGCCGAAGGCACTGATACGTTTTCATGATTATCGCGAAGGTTCGAGGACTTCGGCCGAGGAGCATATGGTTGAAGCGGCTTTGTATGCCAGCAACAGCAGCCGGGTGGCCCGGCTTCATTTTACTATTTCGCCTGAGCACAGGCCACGGTTCGAACGCCTGGCCGCCGATGTAAGGGCTTACTTCGAGTCTAAGCTCGGTGTAAGCATTGAAATCAGCTATTCCGTCCAAATGCCTTCAACCGACACCATTGCAGTGGATGAAGAGAACCAGCCATTCAGAAATGCCGACGGGAGTCTGCTGTTCCGGCCCGGCGGCCATGGTGCTCTTCTGCAGAACCTGAACGATATTGAGGCGGATGTGATTTTCGTTAAAAACATCGACAACATTGTACCTGACCGTTTAAAAGAGCCCACGGTATTACATAAAAAATTAATTGGCGGATATCTTTTATGGGTAAAGAAACACGTTTTCGAATTCCTCGGCAAAGTTCAGGATTCTCTTTGTACTGCGGATGACATCGCGGGTATCGCTGAATTCGGAAAAAAATACCTTTCTATACATCTTCCCGATAATTTTAGCAGCTTCACAACGGAAGATCAGATCCAATGGCTCTTCAATAAACTGAACAGGCCCATAAGAGTTTGCGGAATGGTTAAGAATGAAGGTGAGCCCGGGGGCGGACCGTATTGGGTTAAAGATAAGAAAGGCGGGATTTCGCTTCAGATCGTTGAATCTTCACAGGTCAACATGAAAGATCCCTTGCAGTCAGCCATTTTCCGTTCAGCAACTCATTTTAATCCCGTTGATCTTGTTTGTTCCATCAGGGATTTTCGTGGCAATAAATTCGATCTTTCCCGTTATGTTGATGAAGAGACTGGCTTTATCTCCTTAAAATCGAGTGGCGGGAAGAATCTTAAAGCCCTGGAGCGTCCCGGATTATGGAATGGGGCCATGGCCCACTGGATCACGGTATTTATGGAAGTGCCTGTCATCACCTTCAACCCGGTGAAGACAGTGAATGACCTGTTACGAAGTGAGCATCTCAGGGATTAATTGTCTATGGAACAGAAGCGTACGAATTATTTGCTGATAAACAGGAAAGAACGCTGGGGACTCACCTACTGGGGCTTGATTGCTGTAATCCTCATCATCGTCCTCCCCTCCTTTTTATTTTTCAGAAATCTATATCCCATACTCTCGCCGGTTGATCGGGAAAAAACCGATATCCTGGCTTTAGAAGGATTTGTGAGTGATTATGTTTTGGCCGATGCCATAAGAGAATTCAAACAGGGTCATTATACTCTTCTGGTGACGACAGGAACGCCCATCGAATCAGGCGGATTGTTGTCTGAATATCAAAACACTGCAAGAGTTGCAGCGGAATCACTGAAGAAAATGGGTTTTGACTCAAGCCGCCTGGTGGTTGTAGAAACAGACGAGATCATGCATGACCGCACCTACAATTCAGGACTGGCCTTAAAGCACTGGCTTCACGCTAACAGACCTGATATAAAAGCAGTTAACCTGATGACAATGAGCGTTCACGGGGCCCGTTCCAGAATATTATTCCAGTCGGCCCTGGGTGATTCCATCAGAGTCGGTATTATCTCGCTTCCGAACATGTTTTACGGACCCTACGACTGGTGGCATTCAAGTAAAGGATTCAGGGAGGTCATGAATGAGGCTATCGGTCTTTACTACGTAAAACTGTTTTTCCGGCCTTATGAAAAAGAACTTCAGTCAAAGAAAACAGTAAAATAAAGAAATACAATGAAATATTACAGCAGACTGGTTTTACTGGCAATTCTTAGTATTACCGCAACATTAGCTGTCGCTCAGAAGGGATACAAAATTCAGTTCCATATCAACGGATTGAAAGATACAACCTGCTTAATAGCCAATTATTACGGTAACGGCACCTATATTAATGATACAGTAAAGGTCGACAAATCAGGAAGAGGTACATTTACTTCCCCCGATGATCTTCCCAGGGGCATTTATATATTTATTATTTCGGATAAGAATTATTTTGACTTTATTGTTAATAATGACAAGGTGTTCAGCATGGAGGCCGACAAGGACAATGCCCTGAAAACTATGACGATAAAAGGGTCGCCTGAAAATACCCTCTTTTACAATTACCTGAAATTCAGCAAAAAGGAGTACGATATTGTACATTCCATTCAGAAAGAGGTTGACAAACACTCAAAAAATGCCGATTCGGTTCGCATGCTGTCAGACAGTATCGGGAAAATAAACACCGTCATCATCCGCTATAAACTGAATATTGTAAAACAGTATCCGGCATCCTTTCTTGCATTTATGATCAACATTATGAAAGAACCTGAAGTTCCCGAACCACCTGTCCTGCCTAACGGCCGCAAAGATTCGGCCTTTGCATACAGGTATTTCAGGAGTCATTTCTGGGATGATGTAAGTTTTACTGACGACCGTGCCTTACGGACACCGGTATTTCACAGCAAACTAGTCAAATATTTCGATAAAGTTCTTCCGCAGTCATCCCCTGACACTATAATATATGAGGCCGATTTCCTGATCGAAAAATCGCGTATCAATCCCGAAATGTTCAAATATATGGTATGGTTTGTGACCCATCAGTATGAAAACTCGGAGATCATGGGATTTGACAAGATTTTCGTGCATGTGGTCAACACGTATTACGTGACCGGTCAGACGCCCTGGGTAAATGAGACGGTAAAAAAAGAGATCATTAAAAAATCTGCAAAAATGGAGTCGCTTCTGCTTGGAAAACGCGCTCCCAACATGATCATGCAGGATACCAGCAACCAGCTTTTGTCAATGTATTCTGTCAATGCCAAAACGCTCATAATTCTGTTTTGGGACCCGGAATGCAGTCACTGCGAACAAGAGGTGCCCAAGCTGAAAGCCTTTTACGAAAAAGACCGGGAAAGGTATGGGATTCAGATCTTTTCGGTCTGTGCCGATACGTCTATGGCGAAAATGAAGAAGTACATTATCAAGAAAAAGATGGATTGGATCAATGTAGACGGTCCCCGCACTCTTACGCCCGAATACCATGGGCTGTACGACATCACTTCAACACCGGTCATTTACATTCTGAACGAACAGAAGGAGATCATTGCCAAAAGGCTCTCCGTTGACCAGATAGAAAAATTTCTCGAAAACTACTACCGAAAAAGGGATAAAAATTAAAAGCCGCCTTTTCTACTTGTTGATTTCTTCAACGATGGCTTTAAAGGCTTCGGGATGGTTCATCGCCAGGTCGGCCAGGGTTTTGCGGTTCAGAGCGATGTTATGCTCAGCAATTTTTCCCATGAAAACCGAATAGGATAAACCAAACTGGCGTACGCCTGCATTGATACGGGTGATCCAGAGACCGCGAAAATTCCTTTTCTTGGTACGGCGGTCACGGTAGGCATAACCCAGTCCTTTTTCAACCGAGTTTTTTGCTACGGTCAGGATATTTTTTCTTCTTCCAAACTGCCCCTTTGCTTGTTTCAGGACCTTTTTCCTTCTGGCCCTGGAGGCAACTGCATTTACTGATCTTGGCATTGTTTTACATTTTTTTGTATCAGCGCCCCGGTATGATCAGGATCTTAAAGCTGAGTACAAGTTCGACAATAATTAATTCTGAAGCATTTCCCTCACATTCGCAGCATCGGTCTTATCAACCAGAGTTGAGTAAGTAAGATTGCGTTTGCGTTTTTTTGACTTTTTGGTCAGGATGTGACTCTTAAAAGCATGCTTCCTCTTGATTTTCCCGGTGCCGGTAAGAGTGAACCGTTTTTTTGCACCGGATTTTGACTTCATTTTTGGCATGAGATTTATATTTACAATTTACGAATTACGATTTACAATTTCAGATATCAGATATTTCACCATTTCACCATTTCACCATTTCTTTACTTCTTCTGCGCTATGATCATTATCATTCTCTTTCCTTCCAGCCTGGGCATTTGTTCAATTTTTCCATAATCGGCCACGGCCTGAGCAAATTTCAGCAGTATAAGTTCACCTTGTTCCTTATAAATGATTGAACGGCCTTTAAAGAATACGTCAACTTTTACTTTTGATCCGTCTTTAAG
>CAIWXI010000051.1 GCA_903916595.1 uncultured Bacteroidales bacterium
AAATGCAAACAGAGCATGCCGATGGCCCTTTATGAAGGTGCAATTGCATTTGACCCCTTAAGTGAAAGCTGGTAAGTTTCCATAATTAGTAGGTTAGTTAATGGTTGGTTGGAGAACCCCGGCTTTCGTCGGGGTTTTCTTTTGTCCTTTCACTGCAATTGCAGTGAGGTTATTTTCGCATCAATGTTAGAAGAGATAAATTCCTGGATTGCCTCAGATCATGATTTTCATGAAGGTCTGGCTCTATATCAGAAATATGGCCGCAGCAAATCCCTGCTTCGGGTTTTAAACGGTAGTGGCCCTTCGCTGAAGAACATAAACACTCTTATCTATGAACTGTCACATAGTGCCGGCACCCCTGAAATGGGAAAACCGCCGAGTATTATACTAAATAGAAACACCACTGACAGTTCTGACAAGAATCCTCAGGTTGTTAAAAATCCTGTTAATTCTGATAGGGGAGCTACTGCAGATATTCCTCGCAGAGAGAACACTGCAGAGATTGATCAGCTTATCCAGGAGAAAACAATGCTCCTCAAAGAATGGGATAGTCTTCATGCCACCCTTGAACTTGTTGATAAACAGACATGCAGGCTGAACGCCCTTCGGATCCTTGATATCGGCGATATCCTGGATGATATGTATAACCGCCTTGATCACTATAATAAACATGGAGTCCTGCCGCCGGCCAGGATATTTCCGGTAAGAGATTACTCCGGTTCCAAACCCTTCGATGTATTCAAGCGCCGCTCTACCCTGAAGACCTATATCAGCCGGGAAAACAAACTGATCAAGGATGCCAGGACAAAATCTGTCCTGATCAAACATCGTAATCTGCTTGCAAAGTATCAGCTGGAACTGAATGACATTGAAAAAAAGATTGAGAAGTGAGCTTATTTAAACTGTCGGACCTTACCAGAAGCACACCTAAGCCTGATGCCGGTGGATCAGTTAAAACAAGCGGGTCCAGCCGATGCTTTATTGGTAAAGCCAATGAAAAGCTTCAGCAGAAAATCGGTACGATAAGCCCCGACCTGACCATTCATTATGCTTCCCTGGGAGATTGGTCAACTCATGACCTGTTGTTTTATCTGCTTCAGATCACCGGTCCGGCCAAAGTGTATTTCACTACCTGGGCAATCTCAGAATATGCGATACGACAACTGCACTCCTTTATCCAGCAAGGCCATATCCTTGAACTCCATGGAATCTTTGATTATCGCAATGGAGTGCGCAAACCGGCCGAGCTGCAATTCCTGCAGCAGATAACGACCAACATCAAACCGGCTAAATGCCATGCCAAAGTAACCTCAATCATTAATGATGCCTGGGGCATTGCAGTAAACGGATCGGCAAACTATACCCGCAACCCTCGTATTGAGGCAGGCACAATCTGCACCGAAAGACCTGTTGCAGAATTTCATCGGGATTGGATCCTTAAAGAATTAAACGAAACAACCGTGTTTTAATGGATGAACTTGAAGAACGCCTCGCTCAGATCGAGCAGTACAGCGGCCTGATGTTTAGCCGCGAAGAAATCGCCGATATCCTGGATGTGGATAGGCAACTGTTAACAGAACTGCTTGAGGACGGTGATTACCTGAGAGCATTCAAGAAAGGCCGGCTATTGCGTGAAGCACAGCTTCGCAAAGCAATCTTTGACCTGGCTGCCAATGGTTCTTCGCCGGCTCAGGCATTTGCAGCAAAACTTATTGAAAACGCTAAAATGGAAGATAAATGAACGTATGGAAACTTGAAAATGATACGGCCATGGACCGTATCCGTATGCACTACCTCAGTGGGTATGAGCTTTCAGCTCATGACGAAGAAGTAAAGAGGCGCTGGCATGCAGCCTTCACCTTTGGTTTAGAACATAAGGGGAGCGACAAAGAGGTCGCATCCATGCTGACCAAGACCTTTAATATCTCTGAATCCCAGGCATACCGGGATATTTACAATGCCATAAATCTCTTTGGTGATGTACGAAAGTCAACCAAGGAAGGCCTTCGGTACATTGTCACTCAATGGGCCAT
>CAIWXI010000052.1 GCA_903916595.1 uncultured Bacteroidales bacterium
CCAGAAACTTGCAGGCTCTATCCTGTCAAACCCCGCTAAAGTTGAAATAACCCCGGTTGTCGCCACGGCAGATCTGATAAGGCAGTCGTTGTTTTATGTGAGTAAAACTGATAAAAAATCACTCTTGATCCATATTTTAAAAGACCAGTCCATCGAAACAGCCCTGGTCTTTACCAGGACCAAGCACGGGGCCGACAAAGTGAGCAAGGACCTTGTAAAAGCCGGGATTAAAGCCGCGGCAATTCACGGAAACAAATCCCAGTCAGCTCGTCAGACTGCGTTGAAAAATTTTAAAAACCGTTCCACCAGAGTACTGGTGGCAACAGATATCGCAGCCCGCGGAATTGACGTGGAACAACTGTCGCACGTGATTAATTATGAAATCCCCAACATTCCCGAAACCTATATCCACCGTATCGGCCGTACCGGCAGAGCCGGGCTCACAGGGGTTGCTTTTTCTTTCTGCGACGCCGATGAGAGAGCCTACCTGAAGGATATTCACAAACTGTTGCCTAAACCCATTCCGGTTATAAAAGACCACCCGTATTGCTGAGAAAACCGAAAATTCCTGATCTTTGTGTTACAATAAATTTAATATTTAGACCATGAAAACATATGTAGTATTAGGCGCTACCGGCCATACAGGTAAACCGATTGCCCTCGGGCTGCTCGCGAAGGGACATAACGTTCGCATCATTGCACGCAATACTGCAAGGACAAGAGAACTCACCGATCAGGGTGCCGTGCTCTTCCAGGGCGACGGCCGTGATGTGGAATTCCTGAAAAAGGTCTTCCACGGAGCTGACGCACTGTACACCCTTGTTCCGCTTGACACACAGGCGGTAGATTATTACCAGATGCAGGTATCGCATGTTACGGCTGTAGCTGAAGCATTGAAAGGTTCTGGCATAGGGCATGTGGTGGCCCTTAGCAGTCTGGGCGCTCACCTCACTTCCGGGGCAGGCGTAGTGCAGGGGTTACAGAAAATGGAGGAAGTCTTCAATGAACTCACCGGTATTTCTGTGCTGTATCTGCGTGCAGGGTATTTCCTTGAGAACGGACTTGGAATGGCTCCGATGGTGAAGATGATGAACATGCTGGGAACTCCGGTAAAAGCCGACCTTAAGATACCGATGGTGGCCACCAGGGATATTGCAGCTGTTGGACTGAAACATCTGCTGGCCCTTGATTTTACAGGGAAAAGCCTTGTTTACGTTCTGGGAGCCCGCGATTATTCTTACGAAGAGATCACGTCGATCTATGGCGCTGCCATCGGAAACCCAACACTGAGATATATCCAGTTCCCTTATAATGATGCAAAGCAGGCCATGATGATGATGGGAATGGGCCAGAGTGCTGCAGAGCGCATGGTTGAATTCTCCAAAGCCATGAACGACGGACTGGTATTCTCAGAACATCAGCGTACAGCCGACAATACAACTCCGACGACTGCCGAGGAATTTGCTGCAGCGTTCAGGGATGCGTATGAGAATTCCTGAATCGGGAATCGGGTTTCTTAACGCAGTTTTTCTAAGGCGCTCACACGGATTTGGTGATATCTGTATCGTACCAGCTAACATTGTAATGATCGGTCCACACACTTTTTTTCTCTTCCATACCGGCAAAATTAATGTTTACTTTTGTGGAACCGTAAAATTTTCAGCCCATGGAACTGAACCGCTACAACGCTCTCGAACTTCTTCACCGCTATGTTAAAAATGAAAAAATGATCGCCCACTGTCTGGCTTCGGAGGCTGTGCTGAGAGGTATTGCCCGTAAGCTTGGAAGGGACGAGGAGAAATGGGGGCTGGCCGGGCTGCTTCACGACCTCGATGTGGAAGTCACCAACGCGGAAGCCTCGGTTCACGGCCAGCAGACCGAAGTCCTGCTGAAAGATTACACCGTTGATCCTGAGATCCTCGATGCCATCCGCATGCATAATGAGTATTCATCGGGGAAAGAGAGAAGCACCGAATTCCAGTATGCACTTGCGGCAGGAGAGACCATCACCGGGCTCATTTTTGCGACAACCTATGTGTATCCCGACAAAAAGCTGGCCAGCGTTAAGCCGAAATCCGTCGTAAAACGAATGAAAGAAAAAATGTTTGCCGCCTCGGTAAAGCGCGAGAACATCCTGGAATGTGAAAAAATCGGGATCCCCATTGATGAATTTGCGGCGCTTGCAATTGCTTCAATGCTGCCTTCGGCGGAAGCCATGGGATTATAGCAATGCTTTCGATCTCTTCGATGCTGCCTTCGGCGGAAGACATGGGATTATTACGGACTCATCATCCCTATAGGAACTTTGAAAATTTATCATCGATATGTTCATTGAACCAGCGATCGATGACTGATTTTTTAAACCTCCATTCTTTGCCCAGCTTGGCCGCTGAGGACTATCATCGTCATCTGCCTGAAGCTCATCTTTGATCCCAGTACCTGCTGAAAAAGGCCTGTGTTAAGTGATTTTATTAATACTTTTACTGACTGAAAAAAATACCATGCGTAAACCTGTATTATTTGCACTGATTCTGACGCTGCCTGCATTCATGCAGGTTTCGAGGGCCCAGAACCAGGATTCGGTGATTTTGAGGAAGATGTATACTGAAGCCCTGATGAATCCTGTTGCTTATAAGAACCTCGATTATCTCTGTACGAAGATCGGCGGGCGGATTTGCGGCACTGCCAAAGCTGAGGAAGCGGTTCAATATATAAAGAAAGTGATGGAAGGCATGAAGCTTGACACGGTATTTCTTCAGCCGGTGATGGTGAAACATTGGGAGAGGGGAACTATTGAAACAGCAACGGTTTTTTCCGAAAAAAAAGGCAGCGTGGAACTGCATGTCTGTGCCCTCGGAACTTCAATAGGCACAGGTGATGCAGGTATTAAAGCAAAGGTCGTCGAGGTTCATAATTTCGACGAATTAAAGGCCATCGGGCGTTCGGGTATTGAGGGGAAGATCGTGTTTTTCAACCGGGCCGCCGATGATTCACGCATCAGCCCTTTCGAGGCTTATGGCAGGTCGGTGGACCAACGCACCCAGGGGGCAATGCAGGCGGCCCGGTTAGGAGCCCTTGCAGTCATCGTGCGCTCGGCAGCCCCGGTTCACAACAACTTCCCTCATACCGGGGTTCTGCATTATGCCGACAGCGTGAAAGCCATCCCGGCTATGGCGGTCGGCACCAATGATGCCGACCTTTTATCGGCCTGGCTTAAGGACGATCCTTCGTTGAAGCTGAGCATGAAGATGAACTGCATTAACCTGCCCGAAGTGCAAAGCTCAAATGTTATTGGCGAGATCAGGGGGAGCGAGCATCCCGAAGAAATCATCGTATTTGGCGGCCATCTTGATTCCTGGGATATCGGACAGGGGGCGCATGACGACGGGGCCGGAGTGGTTCAGGGGATAGACATCCTGAGGATTTACCAGGCACTCGGAATGAAGCCTAAACATACTTTACGTGCGGTTGCTTTTATGGACGAGGAAATCGCCCAGAGAGGTGCTGACGCTTATGCCGAAGCAGCAAAAAAGAAAAGCGAAAAACATATTGGCGCTATTGAAGCCGACCGGGGTGCAGCTGTGCCCCAGGGCTTTTCAGTAGATGCTTCAGATTCAAGTATTGAGAAAATCAAAAGCTGGAAACCTTTGTTCAAGCCGTATAATCTCTGGTTTTTTGAAAAAGGCGGCAGCGGAGCGGATATCCATGCTCTGAAAAAACAGGGAACCCCTCTGATTGGCCTCGTTACCGATCCCCAGCGTTACTTCGACTTCCACCACTGCGCAAATGACACCTATGATTTAGTGAATCCGCGTGAGCTCGAACTCGGAGCCGCGGCGATGGCGGGACTGGTGTATCTTATTGATACATATGGATTATAAACAAATAATGTTCCGGGCTTCTTAAAGAGTTTTGCCCTGTTAATTAAGGTTTATCGTTCCAATTTCTGATTCAAAAAACCTGAAATCTTTTTTAAACCCCCTGGCAATAAGTTTCAGGCTATTTCCTTGCTTTTCAATCACAAGGTAGAAATACACGGGTTTTGCATCCTGTTCGAGCAAATCATGATATTTTCTTTTACTCATGGAAGTTAAGGACTGTGCTATGCCGCCACCGCCGCCGATAACAAGAAAATGCTTTCCGATGGAATCAGAAAAATATTCCAGGTTATGGGAATGACCACTTATAAAAAGTTTTGATTTTTTTGATTTTTCAAATTCGGGTACGATCATATCTGTAACCGGTTTGTTTGAACCAACTACTTTGCTATTACTGCATGGCGCATGATGTGTGCATACGATGATGGCCTGTATACCCGGAGCGGTATCCAGAGAATCGATGACAGATTTATACCATTTCAATTGCTTTGATAATTCATTTTTTGTTAGTCGCTTAAAGTTTGAGTTCAGCATGCAAATCGCAACAGAGTCAAGAATTACAACATATCCGTACAAATATTTTTCAGGGAAACGCTGTTTAAACATTCGCATCCCTGCAGATTTTCCCATGTATTCATGATTCCCCGGTATGGCATAAACAGATGTGTTTATTTTCTTTAATGAATTTAGAAAAATATCTAAAGACACCCAGGCTTTTTCCTTTGATCCCTTCTTTGTCAAATCGCCCAGCATGAACAAATTCTTTGGATGTTGCCGTTTTATGTCTGCAAACAGACTATCCCTGGCTTCTTCGTTTCTGTATGGGCTGCCGATAATTTTCTCCACCCGCATTGGCGTTTGACAATCACTGATAAAATAAATTCTTTGCTGATTTCCTGTGACCTGCGAAAATCCGCCGGGAAAATCCATGAATAGAAGAATGATAATGAACCATGAATTGTATCCGCAGACAGTTTGCTTCCTTTGAAATGAGTTCATTTCCCCTCTCCCATTTCCTCAAGTAAAAACCCTGCCTTCCCTATCTTCCCGGTAATGAAAAGCACATAATGTATATCCACCGAAATACAGCGCTGAAGGGCATAATCGTACTGCCAGTCGCTTATCATCGATTCATAATTGCCGTCGAAAGCCACGCCGCAGATCTCGCCTTTGGCATTCATAACAGGACTTCCGCTGTTACCTCCGGTGATATCGCACTGGTTCAGGAAAGCAACCGGAACATCCTTCATGGCTGGATTGGCCCATCGTCCGAAATCCTTTTTATAATAAAGGTCAACAAGGGCGGGAGGTGCATCGAAAGGTTCAACGCCGGTATTCTTTTCAACTACGCCTTCGAGGGTAGAAAAAGGATCATACCAAACCGCATCAGCCGGGCGGTAACCCTTGATCTTACCCCAGGTAAAGCGTTTGGTGCCGTTGGCATCGGGATACATCGTTGTACCTTTCCACTCGAATAAACCATCGAGGTATACCTTGCGGAGGGCCGTGACATTGACATTGAACTTACCGCTGGTTTCCTGGATCTGGATGGACAAGGGCTCGAGGCTTAACGCCATTTTTATAAAAGGATCGTTCAGGGCTTCAAGTTCTTTTGTGGTTTTTTTGAAGAGTGATTTCACAGAATCCTGGTTGGCGAGTTTTGACGATTTGTATGCATCGTCCACAAACTGCTCCAGGGTCTTTAGGTCATCAGTGAACACATATTCCAGCCCCGTGATCCTTTGTTCCTGAGGAAGTTCCTTTGCCATCTTAAGAGCGCGCAGCATAAGGGCTTTGTCGACCGGCTCGAAATAATTTGCAAAGGTGTACTGCAGTCCGTCGATAGTCTGATTAACTGCCTCTTCAGTAAAGTCGGGATCCCTCTCACTTTCGGCTTTATCGCGCTGCCCGGCAAAATAAATAAGCTGCCCTGCAATATTCAATGGAGTGCCTGCAAGTCCCTGGAAATTCTGAAACACCTGGTCCCTGTTTTTCGTCACTTCGATAAGCTTGTATTCATCCTTTTCTTTTGCAAGGATACCGGCGTATTTTTCTTTTGTTTGCGGATTGCTGTTTGCCCATTTTACAAATTCTTTTTCAAACTCCAGTTTCTTTTCATAGAAATGGGTTTTCCTCATGCCATCAAGCTTTCCCTGGTAATTTTTCATCACGTTGGCCAGTCCCTTGGTAAGGCTTGCCACTTTGAGCTGTCCTTCGCGGTTGTTTTTTGTAAGCCGGTCGCAGAGGTCGAGGATCTCCTGAAAATTTTTAATCGCAAAGGGGTAGTTATAATGCTCGTTATAATACACCGAGGTAGATGAGCGGTAACGGGTCGTCTGCCCGGGATATCCTACGATAAAGTTGAAGTCGCCATCCTTCAGAAAATCCTTAGCCACTTTTAACCACACTTTGGGATGATACGGAACATTATCCGCAGCAAATTCCTTACCTGATCCGTCGGCAGCACAATACACCCTTAAAAATGAAAAATCGCCAGTCTGCCGGGGCCACATCCAGTTGTCGGTCTCACCGCCGTAATTGCCGATTGAAGAAGGCGGGGCATACACGATACGCACATCCTTGAACACTTTATGAACATAAAGAATATACTGTCGTCCGTTATACATCTGCGACACTTCCGCATCAATATCGGTTTTGTCTTTGGTGTAAGGCGACGTGATGCTTTCTGTTTTTTCTTTGATCTTTTTGTTTTTTTCTGCCTGATCGCTGATTCCCTTTACTGCATCGAGAATTTCGTTGGTTACATCCCGCATTTCGGTGAGAAGCATGGCACGGTATCCCGGAGCTTTGATCTCGTCGGCCCTGGTTTTGGCCAGAAAGCCATTGATCAGGTAATCGCTGTTCACGGTCGACGTTCTCTGAAGGGCGCCAAAAGCCACATGGTGATTGGTGATAAGCAGTCCGTCCTTTGATACAAACGATGCGGTGCCCCCGCCCAGCTGAACTATGGCATCGGAAACAGAAGGTTTATCCTTGCTGTAAACCTGGTCGGGTGAAATCAGCAGTCCTTGTTTGTTCAGATCGAGCTGGTTGATCTGGTTAAGCAGCCACATCCCTTCCTGGGCGTGCAGTTGCATGATAAATGTGAAAAATAATAGTGTTGCTAACGCTGATTTCTTCATAAAACCTCCTGTTTGTAAATGAATACCTGATGCTTATTAATGATATGTCGCATGATTAGCTGAAAAGTTACAAATCACGGCGGTTTTTTTTTGCGGGATGCTGGCGCTTCGCGCCGATCCAGGATCCTGCATCCTGGATCCTGCATCCTGGATCCTGCATCCTGCATCCTGGATCCTGCATCCTGGATCCTGGATGCGGGATGCTGGCCTCATGCAATCAGCCAGTCAAAGAACAAACTGCAACAGTCAAAACCGACTCGGCCAAAACAGAGATCCGGGTCGTAAATACTAACTGTGCTGATGGGAAAACGCGATCCGCAGACCAATAAATTCAAAACAATATGGACTGCGGATGTGGATCCGTCGTCAAGAGAGGTGAACCCTGCAGATCTCACCCACACCGATGTTGTTGACGTGATTCAGGAAAACGGTCCGGCTGCCGAAAAAGTCGATATCGTGATCCTGGGCGACGGGTATACCAAAGCCGAGATGGGAAAATTCAAAAACGATGCAAAACGGCTTTCGGCTGTGCTGATGGCGCAGGAACCTTTTAAGTCAAAAAGCAAAGACATCAACATACGCGCCATTGAAACTCCCTCTGAAGTTTCGGGAGTTTGCAAGCCGCATCCGGGAGTGTTCAAACGCACCCCGCTGAGCGTACAATACGGCGCATTCGATTCGGAGCGATATGCTCTTACTTATGATAACAAGACCGTGAGAAATGTGGCTTCCCAGGTACCTTACGATTTCATGGTGATCCTGGTGAATGAACGCACTTACGGAGGCGGTGGGATTTACAACCTGTACACGACCGTATCGAGCGACAACAAATTCGCCGATTACATCATGGTGCATGAACTTGGGCATCATATGGCAGGTCTTGCCGATGAATACTACAGTTCGGCTGTTGCTTATGAGGCGCCGGATATCAAGCTTGAGCCCTGGGAAACCAATATCACCGCCATGCCCGACAAGAACAAGCTCAAATGGAAAGACCTTGTTGATCCATCCACACCCCTTCCTACCCCATGGAACAAGGAAGCGTTTGATAAATTCGGGAATGACATCCAGCAGCAAAGGAAAAAACTGAGGGAAGAAAAAGTACCCGAAGAAGTCATGGAGGCCTTGTTTATGAAGCAGTACAAGCAGGAGGACGAATACTTCTCAAAAGAAAAATACAAGGATGCCGTGGGCGCTTTTGAAGGAGCAGGTTACACCCCCAAAGGCCTTTACCGTTCGCAGCTGGACTGTATCATGTATACCCGCCACATTCATTTCTGCAAGGTCTGCCAGCGCAGCCTCATCAGCGTGATTGAGCAGTATACTGCAACAGGGAAGTAACAACCGGTTATTTTAGTATTTGCCTTGTATTTCTAAAAGCTTTTTATTACATTTGCCTTGTATTTCTAAATTGACAAAGTATGGATCGTCTTTTTCAGGAGAAACTTGAGAGCTGGAAAACCTCCGGCAACAGGAAACCTCTCATCGTGAGGGGGGCCCGGCAGGTTGGCAAATCCTATACGATATCAGACTTCGGAAAAAAAGGATTCAAGGGGAAAACTCACGTTGTAGATTTCGAGAAGCATCCCGAGTGGACTGGAATATTTGACCGTAATCTTGACCCGGTAAGGATTGTCGGCGAACTTGAAATCATTCTAAACACTAAGATCACCATCGGGAAAGACCTTCTTTTTTTCGATGAGATCCAGGCTGCTCCGAAAGCGATAATGGCTCTAAGATACTTTTACGAATCGCTTCCCGGCTTGCATGTCATTGCAGCCGGCTCTCTGTTGGAGTTTGCGCTCAAAGACATCAGTTTCCCTGTTGGCCGGGTGAATCTTATGAACATGGGCCCTATGAATTTCTATGAATTCCTCTGGGCCCTGGGTAAAGAAAAAATGGCGGCCCTGATCCGTTCGACTCCCGGGAAATTGCCCGACGCGATCCATTCTGAACTTCTTGAACAATTACGTCAATATTTGTTCATTGGCGGAATGCCTGCTTGCGTTGAAACATGGCGCAATTCGGGCAGCCTGGAAAATGTGTACGAGATCCAAACTGATCTTGTTGGTACCTATCGCCAGGATTTTTCAAAGTACAACCCAATGGCCGATAAACACTGCCTGAACCAGGTGCTTGGCTCAGTGGCCAGGAACGTGGGGCATCAGATCAAATACACACAGCTTGCCACTGAGTTTACCGGCCCGACCAATAAAAAAGCACTGGAACTTCTTCAGCTGGCAAGAGTAGTAAACAGGGTATCGGCTAGTTCCCCTGCATCCCTTCCTCTTGGCATAATGGCTTCTGATAAAAGATTTAAAGCCCTGCCCGTTGATCTGGGTTTAATGCATTGCCTTAACGGACTCCGCACCGGCACTGAATACCTGAAGAACGATTTGCTTGCGATGTACAACGGAGCACTGGCTGAACAGTTTGCAGGACAGGAATTTCTTTCAGCTCATCAGGAGCAGCTATGGTACTGGTCACGGGAAGAAAAAAGCAGTTCAGCGGAAGTTGACTACCTGATCTTAAAAAAAGGGAAGATAAGTCCTGTGGAGGTAAAGGCAGGGGCTTCAGGAAAGCTCCGGAGTTTGCATCTTATACTGGAGCAATACCCGAAACTCGGGCCTGGATATGTCCTGTCGGGCGCTCCTTATGGTACTATGAAGGAACAGAGACTGATCTTCCTGCCCTTGTATTATGCTTTCGGGCTTGCTGATTAAATCGGTATTAAACCCAGGGCGGAACTCTTGGCCCGGGCCCCGCCGAAGAGAGGCGGGGAATATCCCGTGGAGTTTTATATATTTGCCGTAAGTTGAACTCCCTAACAAAAAACAAATGGAAACTAAAAAAGTAAACATTCCCAAACTGATGCCTGTGCTGATGGCTTTTGTGGTCATGAGCTTCGTAGATCTGGTGGGTATTGGCGTTGACCGTGTGAGCAAGGACATGAGTCTGAGCGCGACTCTCGGACAGCTTATCCCTTCGGCCGCCTTTCTCTGGTTTTTACTGCTTTCTGTCCCGGTGGGCATTATGCAGGCCAGGATTGGCAAACGCCTGATGCTGAACATTGGGATTCTTGTGACAGCGCTCGGATTGCTGGTGCCTTTCTTTATCTATTCCTTTTCGATGGTGCTGTTTGGCTTCGCTCTGTTAGGGATAGGAAATACGATTGTCCAGGTTTCGGCCAACCCTTTGCTGGTCGATGTGGTGCCGTCAAACCGGGTCTCGAGTTTCCTGAGTTTTTCACAGTTCGTCAAGGCTATCGGTTCAATGATAGGCGCCCCTTTGGCGGGTTATTTTGCCCTGAAGTTCGGCGATTGGAAACTGCTTTTCCTGGTATTCGGGCTGGTCTCGATACTCACTGCGATCTGGTTAGGGATGACCAGGGTGGATGAGCGTAAGCAGGAAGATATCAAGGTAACGTTCGGTTCGGCATTCAGCCTGCTTGGCAACGGTTTTATTTTCATGATGGTGATGTCGATCTTCGTTGTTGTAGGGATTGACGTGGGCTTCAATTCAAACTCGGGTCAGTTCCTGATCAAGCATTTCGGCATTGAACAGACGGCCGCTGAATCGGGGCGAAGCGTGTATTTCTTCGGACGTATGCTGGGTACTTTCGCAGGCGCATTGCTTCTTACAAAAATATCTTCCCGTAAATTTCTGATGGGGACCTCATTCCTGGGTATACTTGCCCTGATCGCCATACTGGCCATTCCTTCGGCTGCCGCAGCCTGGGTGCTGGTTTTCCTGATCGGAATGTTCGTTGCAAACATATGGCCTCTTGTTTTTTCCATCGCAGTTGAAAAATATCCCAACCGCAGCAACGAGATCTCGGGTCTGATGATGAGCGCTATCAGCGGCGGTGCTGTGATCCCCCTGCTCATGGGCTGGGTCAGCGACATCAGTTCGGTCGCCGCCGGGATTTATGTGCTGATTGCGTGTATGCTGTATCTGTTTGGGGTTGGGGTTTATTCCCTTAAGAAATGGTGAGATGGTGTTCGGCGAAGCCGTAATGAACACAAATAAAATAGACAATTCGTGAATAAATGGTGAAATGGTGAAAATCGTAATTCGTAATTCGTAAATCCCCTATCTGCCATCTGCTATCTGCCGTTCTACCATCCAGCCGGGATACTCCTTGCTCAATTCACTTATTGCATCCAGACGGGACATCTCATCCGCAGTCAATAATAATGTAGTAGAGGCGATATTCTCGCGGAGTTGTTCTTCTTTTTTAGCGCCGATGATGATGCTTGTAACACCTTTTTTTCGGAGCATCCAGGCGAGGGCCACACGTGCTGCCTTGACATTGTGAGCTGAGGCGATATCCTGCATTACATCGATGATGTCATACGCTTTTTCCTTGTTTACCGGTGGGAAATCAAATGCGTCCCTGCGGCTGTCTCCTGCTTTTTGAGTCTGCCTGCTGAATTTACCCGAAAGGAATCCGCCGGCCAGCGGGCTCCAGGGCATGATACTCAGGTTTTCGGCTGCAGCCATCGGAACGATCTCGCGTTCTATGTCGCGCCCGGCTATGCTGTAGTAATTCTGAAGGGCTACGAATTTGTTCCAGCCCATTTGACCGGCAATAGAGTTCGCTTTGACGACCATCCATGCGGGGTGATTACTGATGCCGAGGTAACGCACTTTGCCTGACTGCACGACTTCCTCGAGTCCACGCATGGTTTCTTCGAGTGAAGTAATCGGGTCAACGCCATGGATGTAAAGCAGGTCGATATGGTCGAGCCCAAGCCTTTGCAGGCTTTCATTAACGCTGTACTGAATATGTAACCTGGACAGACCTACCTGGTTTACACCTTCTCCCATCCGCCCCCTTACTTTGGTGGCGATGAATATATCCTGCCGCTGTAGTCCCAGGTCTTTCAGTGCTTTGCCGAGTAAGATCTCTGAAAGTCCTTCGGAATACACATTTGCAGTATCAATGAAATTTATCCCGTTTTCAATTGCGATCTTAACCAGGTTGGTGACTTCTTCCTGGGGCAGTTTTCCGATATTGGTCCAGAATCCCTTACCTCCAAAAGTCATTGCTCCCAAACAGAGTTCCGATACCAGGACCCCTGTGTTTGCAAGTGTATTGTAACGCATACGATTTACGAATTACGAATTACGATTTACGATTTTCGCCATTTCACCATTTCACCATTTCACCATTTCACCATCTCACCATTTCACCATTTCACCATTTCACCATTTCACCATCTCACCATTTCACCATTTCACCATTTCACCATTTCACCATTTCACTATTTCACTATTTCTTCTCCTCCGCAATCTTCTTCAGAACTTCCTCCTGTATCGCTTTCGGCAGGGCCTGGTACTGATAGAATTCCATGGCATAGTTTGCGCGGCCTGACGAGACGTTACGGAGCTGGTTGGAATAGCCGAACATCTCCATCAGCGGGACATATACATTGATCTTCTGCGATCCTTTACGGTAACGGCGCATGCCTTCGATCTTTCCCCGGCGGCGGTTCAGGTTACCCACGATATCGCCTATATACTCATCGGGTGTGTTTACTTCGACTTTCATCACAGGCTCAAGCAAAATAGGATTTCCTTTCATGAATCCCTGCTTGAATCCGACGGCTGCACAGGTCTGGAAGGCCATATCGGATGAGTCAACGGCATGAAAACTGCCGTCGAGAAGGGTTACCCGCACATCAACAACTGGATACCCTGCAAGGATACCCTTATCCAGACTTTTCTCGAGTCCTTTTCTTACCGACGTTATGAATTCGGCGGGAATGGCGCCACCCTTGATGTGCTCTATAAACTCAAAGCCCTTGCCGGGATTGGGTTCGATACGCATGACGGTATGGGCAAACTGACCCTTGCCACCGGTTTGCTTCACATGCCTGTGATTCGATAGCACTTCCTGGGTGATAGTTTCGCGGAAGGCAACAGAAGGTTCGCCAACGATAGCATCTACCTTGAATTCATGTTTGAGCCTGTCGACGATGATCTCGAGATGAAGCTCGCCCATTCCTGCAATCACGGTCTCTTCGGTTTCTTCGTCATACCTGACGTTGAACGAAGGATCTTCCGAAGTCAGCTTATGCAGAGCCTCACCCAGCTTTGACTGGTCCCCGCGTTTTGCAGGTGTTATCTTCAATTCAATCACTGAAGGCGGAACATGAATGTTTTCGAGCAGAAGACGATGATCGTCACTGCAAAGGGTGTCTCCGGTTTTAGTGAGTTTGAGGCCGATAAGAGCTACAATGTCGCCAGGACCGGCTTCTGCAACTTCCTCTCTTTCTTTTGCATGGATCTTCATAATACGGCCGATACGCTCATGTTTTCGCTTGGTTGAATTATACACCTGCATACCGCTTTTCAGGGTGCCTGAAAATACGCGGGTGAAGGTCTGCTGTCCTACATAAGCATCGTGAATAAGCTTGAAGGCAAGAGCCGAAAAAGGTTCTTTAGGCGAAGGATGACAGGTATGCAGTTTTTCAGGATCATCCAGGTCGGTTCCTGTGACTGCGCCTTTATCAATCGGTGATGGCAGGTAGTCGGTTACCGCATCAAGGATCAGCTGAACGCCTTTGTTCTTGTATGCGGCTCCGCAGAATACCGGAGTGATCAGCAGCTTAAGGGTGGCTTCGCGGGCAACGCGTTTGAGCAAGTCGGCCGGGACGTCTTTTTCGTCGAAAAACATCTGCATGATGTCTTCATTGAATTCAGCTACTTTCTCAACAACTTTCACCCTGGCCTGTTCGACTTTCACTTTATATTCTTCCGGGATTGGGATCTCAATCCTTTCCATTTCCTCAAATCTGTATGCCTTGCGCTCGATCACGTCAATAATGCCTTCGAAGTTCTCTTCCTCTCCCATCTGAACCTGAAAAGGATATGCATTGGCATCAAGGTATTTGTTCATCTGCTCAACGACTGCAGGAAAATCGGCTCCAGTCCTATCCATCTTGTTGATGAATGCAATGCGGGGTACCCGGTAGCGGTCGGCCTGATTCCAGACGGTTTCGCTCTGGGGCTCAACTCCGCCAACCGCGCAGAAAACGGCAATCATCCCGTCAATAACACGCAGCGAACGCTCAACTTCAATCGTGAAGTCAACGTGGCCCGGGGTGTCAATAAGGTTTATAGCATGGTTGTTCCAGGTGCAGGAGATAGCTGCAGATGCAATGGTGATACCGCGTTCCTGTTCCTGCTTCATGAAGTCCATGGTAGCCTGTCCGTCGTGGACCTCTCCCATTTTACGGGTCGTACCGGTAAAAAACAGGATACGTTCTGTTACGGTGGTCTTGCCTGCATCGATGTGAGCGGCAATCCCTATATTTCTAACTTTGTTTAAGGCCATGATTTTCAAATTGGGGTGCAAAGGTACAAATAAGTAGCGAAATGGCGACGCTATCTCGCTACTTTATTATCTTTGATCTCTCAACCCTCCAACCATGCAATTCACTGCCAAAACCCGTGAGATCTTCTCGTTTCTTTTTATCACCATTGCAATTTATACCTTCCTGATCTTTCTTTTCGCAATCCTTTACTACCAGACCGGGAGCATTGGATTTTACAAACCTATCCAGAGGGTTTATGAGCCCATAGATTTCCATAAAGCCATTTATTTCAGTATCGTTTCCTTTCATACCATAGGCTACGGCGATATTTACCCGCTAACGTCTTCCGGAAGATATATCCTGATGACTGAAGCGTTTTCTTCTCTTTTTTTTACTTCGATTTTTTCAGGATTCCTGGTTTATTTTGTGATCAGACGGAGGGATGATATTTTTACCACACGCCATATCTATATCCGGCTACGCAAGGATAAGTGGTTCCTTTCAATCCGGCTTGGCAATAAAGGAAGGGCCATCATCGACATGAAAGGCAAATTTGAGGCCTGGATCGTGCAGGAAAATTCAAGGGTGAGAATCTTTCAGTATAGCGAAGAGATGGCCGATCTGGAAAGAATATTATATTATGATATTTACCTGGACGACCCTGGAGCTCAGAAGCTTCGCCAGGCCCTGACCGATGCGCTGAATGGGAAAATACTGCTGCATATTAAATACGCATTTATTGGCAATGACATCAAGACCGGCGAACAGATAGCCCACGCGGTATATTATGATTCAGCAAAGATCAGATTCGGTAAGATGTTCGACAATGTTTATTCCTGGGACAAACGCGGCCGTCGCGTCAACTTCCGCTGGAGAAACTTTGAAAAGATTGAGCCTCTTGAAGGGGAGGTAATGAAAGAATTTGTTTCAAATGTTTATTAGAACCTTTTTGTTCTCACTGCTAATGCTTTCAGCGTTCTCCGGCTGCCGGAAAACTGAAAAGGCCAAAGTGAATTCTCCGCTAACTTTTTCGACTTCGTTTGAAAGCATTGACGACTTTAAGGGATTCTATATAGTGCCTCAAAATTATATGAATACTTCTTCTCACCAGCTGACATCAGAACTTTTTCATTCGGGGAACTATTCACATAAAGCATGGATCTATGGGGGAAATCCTGAAAATACCGCTTCTCAGAATAATAATCACCGCGCTTATCCCACAATCCAGTTTCAAAAGACAGCGGGAGGTGTTTTTCACACTCCCTGCTATATTTCTTTCTGGGTATGGCTTGAAATGGATCTGGTTGCTCATACCCCCGAGAACCAATGGTTCAGCTTTGCAACTTTAACCACCGACAGTACCGACAACTGGTCCCGGACCATTCTTGTAAATCTCAGCTGCGAAGGCTTTGTTCATTTAATGCACGTTCCCTTACAAGGAGAAAAGATCTGGGATTTTCAGACAAGTTCTCTGACCTTTCCAAAGAAGGAATGGGTAAATATTAAAATTTACATCGACACGAGGCCAGAAAAGGGGTATGCAAAAGTATGGCAGAACGGGATCCTGGTTTCCTCGGCAAAAATTGCCGACGGAAACGGGCTTCTCGCACAGGCACATTTCGGATTGTATGCCGCCCCTTCGGTGTCGTCAGGAACAGTATATAATGATGACCTGGAAATTAATGAAGTAAGCGGGGAATAATTTCGCAACTTCTTTACTTCGATATCTCCTTACTTACTATCTTTGCCATGGCCTTCGGGATGTTAGCTCAGTCGGTTCAGAGCGCATGCTTCACACGCATGAGGTCGTGGGTTCGAATCCCTCACATCCCAC
>CAIWXI010000053.1 GCA_903916595.1 uncultured Bacteroidales bacterium
CTTTCCCTTGTTCATGCTGAATATTTTGCACAAAGGAAACCAAAATCAAATTCAAATCACCGCCGTCATAAAACCTTAGCAAACGAAGATACATCAAGACTTTCAAAGAACATTTAACAATTTATACGCAACGCTACTGTTATTTTTTAGTGAAAAATATATTTTATACCGATAAGGTTAATGTATTGATAATTTTATGAAAATTATCACGCAGTTACGCGATAATGCGATACTTAATTTCGCAGGTGCAAAACCAGTTGCAATTTTAATTCGATGATCCCCGAAGGGTAGGAACACGGCGAATTCCAAGGTAAATTGCTTTCAGGGGATGACTTCCGTCAAATACTCAGGCCTGGCCAAAAGAGGATCATGAGTTCAGTCAATTGTGGAGTTGCTATAGATTACCGGGCTTTATCCCGATTACTTTTTTTCCGCCAGCCCAGATTAAATTCAGCTTGAACGACACATTGGAAGATATTTTAACCTGAGGTTCCTCCTTAAGGTTCTTTCTTTTCTGACAATATAGTTTTATCAACCCATCCTTCCCATAAGGCAACTGGCTTATACCGAACTCGTCGGTCATCCTGATGTCCCATGTAAGGGAACTATCAGGGACATCCGCCCTGATCCCAAAAACATATTCTATCAACACTGCAATCGGAGCCAGTCCGGTCCACCCAACAAAATCCTTTTTATTATTGCCCTGGATTTTATCAGGAGCATAATTCAGGGGCATAATTCTCAAAAAGTGTTCCGGTCCGGTTGAATACTTCAACAACATTATTAAGGTGGTTCAGGGCAATTTCATAAGCCAGGGAATCCCGGTGATAGTTTGTAAGACCACGCAGGACCATGTAATTTGTCTGGGCCCAGACAGAGCCCCGCCAATACCCTCCATTCAGGGTTATAACCGGCCGGTAAGCGGGAAAGGTTACAACTTAATAATTTGACAAGAAAGAAGGGAATTAACCTTACTATGCTGCGCCCATTGCCAGAAGGATGCCGAGTCCTGCAATCTGACCCTGCATGGATGGTATATCCATGTATATCCTGCCATCGCTTACAAAGGCCCTGCCATCAACAGTGGCAGATGTCTCTTGAAATTCCTTGCAGCGCTGCTTTGGCTACTTATACCGATGCTGAAGCATCCTCAATTACTGAAATTTAACCGTTTCCATTAAAATCATATCCTTGAGGTCCGAAGTCATTCCTTGAAGCAGATCGCTTTAAAGTTCTTCCTTAATCAGGTGATAGTTCAGGATAGCTAGAGTATTTAAGAACCGAAGTTGCCGGACTAGGATTCTAAAGGAAGCCGAAACGTTGATTTTCCCGCCCCCCTATTTAATAATTGCAATTTTCGAGCTCGCACTGATATTGTATTTCCCCGAAAAATTACCATAATTCACTGCCAGTTCCAGCCTCTGTGAACTGTTCACAAAACAAACATTGCTCCCTACGGGCACAGAAGAATAACTCACCCCCATTGTGATAGTAAGACCGAAAGAAATACAATAGGCTGAAACGGCTTCATCGCAGGTTAGTTTGAATGTGAAAGGCTGATGGGAAAAAGAATGCGCAAAAATATGAAAATACATTCAGTTTGTTCATATTTAAGCACGATAATCCCCGCTTATTCTGCGGCATCAAGGAACTCATCAGCATCCTCATAAGCTTCTGTCTTACGGCCTAAAAGCGGGAGGATCTTGCCGGCTATCATGCCTAAAGAGAAAGCCAGGACTACGGTAATAACCATTCCGAGAAGCTGCTGTTTTATTTCGAGCCCTTTTACAATGGGCAAAGCGGCAAAACCCCCGATAAGGCCCGGGATCCCATGAAGGTTTGTAACCCCGCAGGTATCGATGATTTTCATCAGCTTTTGCTGCCTGGCCTGAATGACTGCAAAACCAAAGGTCGAGATGGCTCCGGCTACAACACCAATGATGATTGCTTCTGAATGGGTGGCATCAGCACAAGCCGATCCTATCGCTACACCTCCTGCCAGGGCAGCATTTGCGATGTCGGCAATGCTGATTTTCTTTCTTAGCGACACTGAGACCAGGTAGGTGGTAATAGTCGATCCGCAAAGTGCGAGGATTACGTTCACAACTGTAAGTGGCATCTGTTCGGGAGTCACAAGGGCAGCGCAAAAACTTGGCCAGAACACCCACAATATCATACTTCCAAGCATGGAATACCGGTCAGAGACTGCATCGCTTTCGATCGTTTTCTCAAATTCCTGCTTCGTGGTCATCGTAAGGGCAACACCAAGGCCGAAAATTGCGCCAAAAGCATGGATAACAATGGATCCCCCGGTATCGACAACACTTCCTGCTCCAACAAGTCCAAATCCGCCTTCAAGCACCATCCATTCATTCAGCATGTAACATGGTACAAAAAGCAAACCCAGGAGAAGGTATTGCTGCATCTTTAAACGTCCGAGCACCGCACCTGCAGCGATCAGGAGACTGGCTGCGCAAAATTCGCTCAATATAAGTCTGCGGATGTCATTTTCATTAATGCCAGTCCCTTTGCTGCTGATCACCATGTACAGCGGCAGGGAAATACTGACAAGCAGAAAAGTGGCTGTAAGGGCCGAACGCCCGTATTTGCGCACAAATACCATGAGAAACCCGAACCCGACCAGTAGCATCGCCATGATGTGAATAGCCCGGTTATAATGCTGGTCGTCGGTGATTGCAGGTGCCAGTCCTGAAGTCAATGATTCAGTGGCATTCGAGAGTAAAGGCAAACTTGAGAGCAAAAGCATGCCTGCGATAAATCTGAGGAAAAATCTGGTTTTCATATGAGTTGGTTTAGTTATATACGTAGTTTGTTCTAAGTGTTTTTCGCAGATTCAGGACGCAAATGTATTGTTATTTTCCTAACAGCCGCATACACGCCGAAATTATCCGCTCACCGATTAGTTTCAGTCGTTTACCGAATTCGCTTAGTTCTCCGGCCACATTATGCTTACATTTATTTTCTCAAATTATATACCCATGAAAACTAAACTCTATTCTCTCTTTATCGCACTAACGTGCCTTTTTACTCTAAACTCTTCTTCAGGCAAGGCCCAGATCTATGATCAGCTGCCGGCAACCCTCTGACCGGAAGCTGGCATTCTGCCCAATCTTCACAATCTGTGCAGAGTGGGAATTATACAAACCCGCTTATCATTTCATTGATGCAGCAGGTCAAAGCCGATAGCCTGCGTACGATCATCCAGCACCTCCAGGACTATGGAACCCGCTACCCTCTTCACCCGAACCGTAAGCAGGTTGCAACCTGGCTTATGCAGAAATTCATTTCCTATGGATATTCGGCAGCAGCGCCCCGGGTGAGGAATATCATATCGGAGGCCATCATGGAATCCATTGTCAAGCGGGATAACCTTCAGCAAATTAAAGTCAGTTTTCTTTACTGATGCCAGCACAGGTTATGCAGTGGGCAGTAATATAATTTTGAAAACCGTCAACGCTTGGACAACTTGGACTGCGTTAACAAGTGGAACATCTTCTAATTTGTGGTCGGTTTACTTTCCAGATGCGGATACGGGTTATACGGTAGGCGATAATGGAACTATGTTAAGAACCATTAATGGCGGAGGCTTTCCTGTGGGATTGACTGATCTGGATTCAAAATCAAACACCATAAAAATTTACCCTAATCCTTCATCCACCGAGATTACCATTGAAACATCATCTATCTCAACTCAAAACCATCTAAGTATAATGAGCCTCAGTGGTCAGCAACTCTTCACACGTCAAATTACTGAATCCAAAACGGTTGCAACATTGAATCCCCTCTCAGGAAACGATAATCAGTAAGTTCACCGACTCCCAACCTGCATTCATCGGGTTTTACCCACTGCCAGCCGAAAACCGCTGTTCCACACCTGCGATCCGGCATATCTTTGCTTCATCAACATCAAACTATAAGCAAAATGAAAGCAACAACAATTATAATCGCAGCAGTTCTGACACTCACAGCAAATGTACTTTTCGCAAGCAATGACAATATATCAGTGCCGGTTGCAAATGCAGCTACTACTGTATCGATGACGAGTCTTGCTCCGACAGTTCCATGCGAAGCTGACTTCGACGATGCTTCATTAACTGTTGACGTTGCTTACCTCGCACCCAGCAATCCCACTGAGGCTTCGTTTGATGAAATGTCCTGTGAAATGATTTCAAGCCTGAACTTAGCTCCTGTTATTCCTGCCGAAGCCGATTTCGAATAACCTCAACATTTCTTCCGCTTAATATATGAAGCTGCCTCAAAAGGGTGGCTTCTTTCATTTCAGGAGAATTAGCAAATGAGACAAAATATTTATCAGTGCCAAATTAAGCTAAATGTTGAGGCAAGGCCTCTTTCAGATTTTTCAATAAATCGGGTTCGGAATTTTCTGATAGGTTGGACGTAATGGAGGTTTTTCCCCAAAGTAAGTTGGCGGAACAAAGTGGATCCATAGTTCCATGGTTTTCATATCCATTATTACAGACTGCATTGTTGTATAAGCCTTCGAAAATCCCGGTAAGCTGGCACCGGCAACCAATGCAGGTATAGGATAGGTTGAATCCGACAATTGCTGCATTTCGGATGTGAAAATCGCTCCCTCAGTCATTTTACCGCTGCTATTATCTCCCGGATATCCTGTAATGGATTTCAGCATTTCAATATCAACACGCTGGCCTGAAGTAACGCCCGCATATTTGTTTCTGAAAGAGGTCCAGCGTGTTGTGTTTTCAAGGTTGTTTTTATCCCAGGAATTGTTCGGCAGGCGAAAATCGTTAACAGCTGCAAAAATACCGGGAATACCCCAGGTTTGAGCCTGAGTTAAACTGTCGTTCAGCAAGGATGACTCTGTTCTGAAACTGCGATTTCCCGGGGCTCCGTCATCTTTTCTATTGTTTACCTGATTTTCTACGACGCCTGCAGTTGCCGGATCGGCTAACAAAATCGAATGATTGTACAAATAGAGTTTCTTCGTATCCTTCATATAATCAGATATCTGAGCAAGGGTCGAAAAATTCTCGAAAGCATAACGCAGGTCAAAAAATAAGGAACGTCTGTTTGAAAGATCTGTTGGATAAGGGGCGCCTGTTGTTGCGTTGATCACCGCACCGAAAAGATGATGCTGGTTGAACAAAGTAAGGCCGTTTAACTGCCCCAGAGGACCGAGATTCGTCATTGTCTTGCCGCCGTTCTTATACGTGGTAATTGCGTGCAGATAAGCAATGCCATAACGCGCCATACTGAGCCAGTCCCAGTTTCTCGTAGGCTTTGGTCGTTTCCATGATGGTTGTATTTTGGTCACTGAATTTGGATGCCCTAATCAAATATACAAAAGCTTTCGGGACGAGTCAACAAAATATGACAAAAAAAGAAAATGCCTGTATCTACAAGAAATACAGGCATTTAGCTATTGTTTGAGTTGTCCCACCAGGATTCGAACCTAGACCAAGAGAACCAAAATCTCTAGTGCTGCCATTACACCATGGGACAGTTGAATTTCGAATAACGAATATTGAATGTTGAATTTCGAATCACCAACTCACAATTTCACAATTTCACTATCTGAAAATCGGGTGCAAAAGTAGCAATTTTTTATCATTAGGGCAATTTTTGTACCTTCGCAGCCCATTCAACTTTTATTACATGAATAAATACCAGAGACTGAACACTATCATTGGCTGGATTACCTTCGTTATTGCAGCAGTTGTGTTTTTGCTTACCATAGAACCTACTGCCAGCTGGTGGGATCCGGGTGAATTTATTTCAACAACCTATAAGCTCCAAATCGGCCATCCGCCGGGAGCACCCACATTACAGCTGATCGGCAGGATCTTCTCATTGTTTTCCTTCGGGGATGTCTCTAAAGTGGCCATGATGATGAATGCCATGTCGGCTTTATGCAGCGCATTTACCATTCTTTTCCTGTTTTGGGTGATCACCATGTTTGCACGCAAAATCGTTGCTGCTGACGGTGAAATGACCAACAGCCGCATGTGGACCATCTTTGCGGCCGGTTTCGTAGGTGCTATGACATTCACCTTTACCGATTCTTTCTGGTTTTCGGCCGTGGAAGGTGAAGTCTATGCCATGTCGGCCATGTTCACATCGCTGGTATTCTGGACCATCATGAAATGGGAATCGGTAGCTGACCAGAAACATGCCTCACGCTGGATTATTTTTATTGCATTAATGATTGGTTTTGCTATCGGTGTTCATCTGCTGAACCTGCTTACCATCCCTGCTTTGGCTTATGTTATTTATTTCAAAAAATACAAACCCACCCGGAATGGCATGCTGCTGACTTTTCTTATTTCGGTAGTCATACTTTCCTTCATCATGTATTTCGTGATCCCCTGGCTCCCTAACCTGGCCGGAAAATTGGAGATCCTGTTTGTGAACTCCTTCGGATTACCTTTCCAGAGTGGTACCATATTCTATTTTGCTCTTCTTGTCGGTCTTATCGTATGGGGCCTTTATTATACTCGCAAGATTAACCGCCCGCTTATCAATACCATTATTCTTTCTTTTGCATTCCTGCTGATTGGCTATTCAACCTTCCTGGTACTGGTAATCCGGGCCAACGCCGATACTCCCATCAACGAGAATGACCCGAAAGACATTGTGAGTCTGGTTTCCTATCTTAACCGCGAACAATACGGAACATGGCCTGTCTTTTACGGACAATATTACAATGCTCCGATTGTCGGGTATGAAGATGGCAGTCCGGTGTATGCCCATGATTCAGCAACACACAAATATGTTATTGTGGATGACCGTAAAGGAACAATCCCTGTTTATGATTCACGTTTCATGACTATTTTTCCAAGGATATGGAGCCGTGAATCGGACCGCAAGGGAACTCTCGATTTTTATAAAAAATGGGGAGGCGAGGGTGTTCCAATCACGATCACTGATGAGGATGGCAAATCACAAACTCTGAACAAACCTACCTTCTCTGATAATCTGAAATATTTCTTTACTTACCAGGTAGGCTGGATGTACCTGAGGTATTTCCTCTGGAATTTCTCTGGACGGCAAAACGATGTGCAGGGCTTCGGAGGAGTTGAAGACGGGAACTGGATCACGGGCATTCCGTTTCTCGACAAATTGAGGCTTGGCCACGATCAGTTGAATCTGCCCGACAGCAAAAAGAACTGGGGAACAAACAAATACTATCTGCTCCCTCTCATACTTGGTCTTATAGGCTTTTTCTTCCAGGCCAAAAAGGAAAGCAGGGGAGCTATTGTAATTGCTATGCTTTTCCTGATGACCGGACTGGCTATCGTGGTGTACCTGAATCAGAAACCTTTTGAACCCCGTGAACGTGATTATTCCTATTGCGGATCTACGTACGCTTTTGCTATATGGATTGGCCTTGGCGTGATTTACCTGGTACAGCTGGCTCAGAAATACCTGAAAAAAGAATATCTGTCGGTTATCCTTGTCTTTGCCTTCTGTTTCCTGCTTGTTCCGGCGAACATGGCCAAGGAGAACTGGAATGACCACGATCGCAGCGGCAAATACTCTTGTCGTGATTTTGCAGCTAACTATCTGAATTCCTGTGATCCCCAGGGGGTTCTCATCACCAATGGCGATAATGATACTTTCCCTTTATGGTATGATCAGGAAGTTGAGGGAATACGTACCGATGTGAGGGTTGTTAATTATATGTTAGCCTCCGGCGGATGGTATATCGACCAGCTTTATCAGAAGATATATGAATCGAATCCTCTTCCGTTTACCTTAAACCGGAAAGCATACGGTGCTGGCAAAAATGACATCATACCTTTCTATGATATCGGCGTTAAAGGATATGTAAATCTGAAGGATGTAATCGACTTTATCAAAAGCGATGATCCACAGACGTTTCTTACCCTGCAGAACGGGGAAAAACTCAAATATATCCCCTCCAGGAATGTGAAGATAGCGGTAGATAAGGAAGCCTGCATAAGAAACGGCATCGTTCCACTTCACCTGAAAGATAAAATGGTCGATACTATTTTCTGGACCATCCGGGGAAATCAGCTGTACAAAAATGATATTATGCTGCTTGATTTTGTTGCTACAAATAACTGGACCCGGCCTCTGTACTTCGCATCTCCAAGCAGTGTGAGCCATGTTTTTAACGTCGAAAAATATTGCAGCGTTACAGGCTTTGTTTACAAGTTCATGCCTGTACTGGCCGATTCAATCGATTATATACAGGGCATGGGGGGCATTGATGCCCTCACATCATACGATATCCTGATGAACAAATGCAAATGGGGTAATCTCAGCGATCCCGATGTGTATATCGATCCGGAAAGTCTGAACAATTCGGTGCGACCCAAAACGAATGCCATGCGGGTTGCCCAGTCGCTGGTGTATATGAATCGTAAGAAAGAAGCGGTTATGCTTCTGAACTCTTATCTGAATAATTTCCCCGATTCCAAAATCGCGTATGATATGTATATGCTTCCTTTTGCCGAGGTGTATTACAGGGCCGGGGATACCCTGAAAGCCAACGAAATCATGAAAAGGGTTTCACAGATCCTTACCCAGAACATCGATTATTATATGTCGTATGATCCGGCTTACCGTCAGTATTTCCAAAGCGATATCAATACGAATATGGGAATGCTGAGAAGGATCTCCATGATTGCAAAAGACAACAAGCAAACGAAACTTGCCGCGGAAATGGACGCGTTGTTTAACAAGAAACTAAAATCTTACCAGTAAGGTATCACGTACCACGTATCACGTACCACGTATCACGTATCACGTACCACGTATCACGTATCACGTATCACGTATCACGTATCACGTATCACGTATCACGCATCACGTACCACGTAACAATCAACATTAATGATACATCTGCTTTCATACATTCACTGGAACCCAAGTCCCGAGGTTTTTCACATCGGGGGCCTGGCGATCAGGTGGTACGGACTGCTATTCGCATCCGGCTTCTTCTTCGGCTATTTCATCATGCTGAAGTTTTTTAAAAAGGAAGGCATAGAAGTTGAAAAACTGGATACCCTCACCACATATATGGTGTTTGGAACTGTTTTAGGGGCCAGGCTTGGCCACTGTCTTTTTTATGAACCTGCCTGGTATCTCTCGCATCCTATAAAAATTTTTGAAGTATGGGAAGGCGGACTGGCGAGCCACGGTGCGGCCCTGGGCATCATGCTTGCGATCTGGATATTTGGTGTGAGGAACAAGCTTACCTTTCTCTGGACCATCGACCGGGTAGTTATAGTTGTGGCTTTAGCGGGCATGTTTATCAGGATGGGGAATCTCATGAATTCAGAGATATTCGGTCATATCACGACCCTTCCCTGGGGTTTTTATTTCCTGAGGGCAGCAAATCCTGCCGAAGCTCTCGACCCCCGTCATCCGACCGAGATATATGAAGCCTTGTGTTACCTGGTTATTTTTGTTTTTCTCTGGAGGCTGTATTATGTGAAAAACGGGAAACCTGAGCCCGGCCTGGTGTTCGGACTGTTCCTTATACTTATTTTCGGAGTACGTTTCTTTATCGAGTTCCTGAAAGAACCCCAGGTTGGTTTTGAACAGGGTATGCTGCTTAACATGGGGCAGCTTCTAAGCATTCCTCTTATATCCCTTGGGATTTACCTGGTTTACCGGGCCCGCCTGATGGCAGCCTGATCATACATTCTTTTTACTCTTTGTCTCAGTGCTGTTAAATCATTCTGTAACAGAACTCCGGTGAATCCGGCACTATCTTCAAGCGCTGCACCGAGATTGAAATTTTTCTGAGAGACCGAATAATGAATCTTTTTTTTAGAAAGCCTTCTGGCCAGATATTCCTGTTCGGTTTGACCAGGCGTTGGGATCAGTATAGCCGTCTTGCCCAGGGCTGCAAGGTCCATGAGCGTGGAATAACCACTGCGGCAGATCACAAACCGGGCATGGCCGAGGTAATACTTCATCAAGGCTGATTCAAGATGTGGAAAAACATATATGCGACCATCTATGATCTCACGGTCTGTAGATTCTGTGCGGCCTCCGGCAATTATAGCTGTATGGGATGTTTCTTTTAATTGTTTGATGACCAGCGATTCGAGTATGCTGCGCTGGGGTTCTGGCCCCGAGAGCATAACCACGATATCGGCAATAGGGCAGGGGAGCTCATCTGCTTCTGGACCCCGCGAGGAAAAACGGGTGAGGGGGCCGATAAAATGACAGTGGCCGGGCAGGCCCGAAAAATGGGAAAGACGGCCCGATAGCCCTCCTTCGTCTTCCACATCGGGAATCCAGCATTCGTCGTATTTACCGATAAAGGCCGAAGTGATTTTACGCAGGGGATGTGCAGACCAATGCAAGCCTTCAGGCACCTGAATATTCAGCTGATGGGTCATAAATACAGATTTCACTCCCGTATGCCAGCAACCGTAACGGTTGTCGGAAACCACAAGTCTGGCCCCTGTTTCTTTTACCAGTTTTTTCAGAAAGGCATGTTCCAGCCTGAAACCGTTAAGCAGGCGGGGAATGTTTGCTGCCATCGCCAGGACCATATTGGAGCCGGAGGGATACCGAACTTCCGTTCCGGGAAATCGCAAAAGGTCAAGCTCCGGATATTCGTTATGAAAAAAATCCCAGGGTCTTCCATCGGCTGCCACAATCACTTTTATTCCCTGATCCCGTAGTGAGTAAATTACAGGAATACAACGTGTTGCGTGTCCTAATCCCCAGTCAAGGGGACATACAAGGGCTATGGGATCAGAAGTCATAAGAAAAAAAATAGTGCAAAGACCTATCACTTTCAGGCAAATGGCGGATAAAGGTAAAGGAAAAATCAAATGGATGACGAAACATTAAAATATACTCTTGCCCTGACGCAGATCACGGGCATTGGCAGTGTTAACGGGAAAATGCTTATCAGCAAATTCAAAAGTGCAAAGAATGTTCTGGAGCATTATCGTGATTTTGCTTTGGACCTGAGAATGGTAAAAACCATCAGTGCGGGTCTGGGTGACAAGGATATCTGGAGAAGGACCGAAGAAGAAATGAGATTCATCAGCAAGTACAGGCTGAAAGTCTTGTTTTTCCAGGATCCGGATTACCCCCGGAGGCTCTCCGATTGTTATGATTCACCGGTATACCTGTTTTACAAAGGGACTGCCGATCTGAATACAGAAAAGATAATTGGCGTGGTAGGGACTCGCGGAGCTACCGATTATGGGAAGTCACTGACCCGGGATCTTATTCAGGGACTGAGGGAGGAAGATCCCCTGATTGTAAGCGGACTTGCTTTTGGGATCGACAGTCATGCACACAAAGCGGCCCTTGACTTCGGTTTGAAAACAGTGGGAGTTCTCGGGCATGGTCTCGACCGGATATATCCAGGCAATAATACAGCCATGGCCGAAAAAATGTTGAGCCAGGGCGGGTTGATCACCGAATTCTTTAGTTGTACCAAGCCTGACCGGGAGAATTTTCCTCAACGTAACCGCATCATTGCAGGGCTCTGCCAGGCTATTGTAGTTGTGGAGGCAGCCCTGGGAGGTGGGGCTCTCATCACGGCCGATATAGCGCATACATACAACCGCGACGTGTTTGCCATGCCCGGCAGGGTTACCGATAGGTATTCGGGTGGCTGCAATCTCCTGCTGAAGCTGAAAAAAGCCGATGTCGTGAGAAATGCCGATGACCTTATCTTTGAAATGGGCTGGAAAAAAACTGAAAAAAATATCACTCCGCCTCAGCCAAAACTTTTTATACCTCTCACCATAGATGAAGAGAAAGTGATTTCGCTGCTAAGCTCAGAGGGAGATCTCACGATCGACGAAATAAGCCGCAAGTGCCAGATGCCGGTAAACAGAGTGGCGGTGGCTATGTTAAACCTTGAAATTGAAAATGTAGTACGTTGTAAACCGGGAAAACTCTACTCGGTCAGTCAGGTTCAGGCTCAGTAAGCGCCGCTTTGATACCCAGAATGAATACAATGATAGTGGAACCAAAGGTAAACAGGGTGAGAAGCTTGAAATCCTGTGTCATCAGAGTGAAAATGAACAGTCCATGGAAAAAAACTGCTCCGAACAAACCAGTAATGGTGAACATGAAATAGGTTTTGATAAATTTCGCCATCCCTACAAAGAAACCCATCACAACTGCAAAAATGATGTTGGCAGGTACGAAAATAAAGGCATACAAGGTAACCGGATAGGAGGGTTGGGTAGGGAAAAGGTTCAGGAAAAAACCAGGCAATGCAATTGCACAGAAGCCCATGGCAGTCATCACAGACATAGTTATGCCATGGATGGGCTTATCAATGACTTTTTTGGGGATTATATAATAGCGGTAAAGAATGAATTTGCCAAGTTCAGATGCAAAGCCAATAGTGATGAAGGAATAAAATAGCAGCCTCTTCATGCTTCTCAGGTCGTTAAGCCCGAGCAGTGTCGAAAGAAGCTTGGCTGCAGCAAGAACACTTACCCCGAGAATCCCGGCCAGGAAACTTTGAAGCATTGCCTTCTGAAAGGCTTTTCCATATTTGCGCCCAAGGTACAAATACATCACAAGGGCTACTACCGGCGCGAAGGCTAAGGTGTAATATGCTAATGGTCTTATCATGGCTAGTGTTTTATTTCGTTCAAAAATACTGATTTTTTATAATTTTACAAGAAAATTTATAATGAGCAAATTATTTGCAAATAAGTTATCACTGAAGAAACACCCTAAAAATACTGTTACTTGGAGGGTTTAGTCATAAAATCATCCGGTAGCCTGATCAAGGTACGCCTTGAAGATGGCAGCAAGATGAACTGCAGGCTTAAAGGGCAGTTCAGGATCAGGGATATCAAACATACCAACCCGCTGGCGATTGGCGACAGGGTCGTATTCGAGCCTGATCCCCGTTATGGAACCGGGCTGATCACAACGATTCATCCACGCGAAAATTATATCATCAGAAAGGCAACCAAGCTGTCGAAAATTTCCCATATCATCGCGGCTAACCTCGATCATGCCTATCTTATTGTTACACTTGCGGAACCAAGAACCTCCACGGGTTTTATAGATCGCTTCCTGGTGACTGCCTCCGGCTATTATGTGCCAGCCAGTCTGGTGTTTAACAAAACCGATCTGTACGGGCCTGAATTGATGAACAGACTTGATGAACTCAGGGAGATATATGAAAAAGCAGGCTATCCGTGTTATGCTGTCTCGGCTTTAACCGGAACGAACCTTGAGAAGCTTAAATCGGTACTTCAGGGGAAAATAAACCTGTTTTCCGGTCATTCCGGTGCAGGAAAATCGGCTCTGATTAATGCGATACAGCCAGGTCTGGACATCAGGACAGGGATCATCTCTGAAGCTCACCGGAAGGGAATACATACTACAACCTTTGCCGAGATGCATGAATTAAGTATTGGAGGCTTTATTGTTGATACACCGGGCATCAGGGAATTCGGCCTGATTGATTTTGAGAAATCAGAGATCCCGAGATGCTTCCCTGAGATGGAACAATTTCTGCCATACTGCCAGTATAAAAACTGTACACATACACATGAACCCGACTGTGCGGTCAAGAAGGCCCTCCACCGCGGAGAAGTGAGCCGTTTGAGATATAATAGTTATCTTAGCATCCTCAATGATAGCTAAAGACCTGATAAGCGATAATGTGATCGCGCTGAGGCCTTCCGATAAAGGTTCGGATGCCCTGGGGCTGATGGATGAACTGCGTGTTTCACAACTTCCTGTTGTAAGTCAGCTTGAATTGTTAGGTCTGATTTGCGATTCGGATATTTATAACCGGGGACAGTTTGATGAAGCTATCTGGGACAGCCGGTTCTCGATCAGCAGGCCCTACATTTATGAACATCAGCATGTGTATGACGCCATGCTTGTGATGTCGGGACAAAAACTCAGCGTGCTGCCTGTTCTGAATGAAAAAAACCAATACCTGGGTGCAATCTCCCTTGGTTCGCTTGTTCAAAAACTTTCAGCTATTGCCTCCCTGAACATCCCGGGGGGTATTATAGTACTTGAAGTAAATCAGAAAGATTATGTGCTTACCGAAATTGCCGGGATCGTGGAATCGAACGATGCCAAAATACTTAGCCTTTATATCACTTCACATCCCGATTCCACGAAACTTGATATTACCATCAAGGTGAACAGTGTTGATATAGGTTCAATACTCCAGACTTTTTACCGGTACAATTATCTGGTAAAAGCCAGCTGGTCGAAGGAGGATTCCTTCGGCGACAGTTTGCAGGACCGATTCGATTCTCTGATGAATTACCTAAATATCTGATTTATGGGATGGCCGGCGACAGCTTTGAGCCGCTTGCTGAAACAGGCCATGGTACTGCTTTTTCTTGTATCTTCAACCTCCCTGAGAGCCCAGGATCCCTATGTGATAACAGGTAAAATAGGGATTTCGGGAAACCGTATCACTCACAGGAATGTCATCCTCCGTGAATTAAAAATAAAAGAAGGGGATACGCTTCAAAAAGAACACCTGCCACAAATACTCAATCATGCCAGGGAGAATATTTTCAACACCAGGCTGTTTAATTTTGTGACCCTCGACACGGTGATCGATTCCGTAACAAACAGGATGAACTTAAATATCGAGGTCATCGAACGCTGGTATGTCTGGCCTATACCTTATTTCCAGCTTTCTGACCAGAATATCAATGCCTGGTTGCAGACCTTTAACTGGAGCATGCTTACCTATGGCGTTGATTTTACCTTGAACAATGTTAGAGGCAGGAATGAAACACTTAAGATCATTACTCATTTCGGGTTCAACCAGAAGTATGGTTTTACTTATAAGATTCCCTATGTAAATAAAAAGCAAACCCTGGGTATTATATTCGGGGCCGATCTGGATCTGAACCGCCAGGTGGCTGTCCAGACTATTAATAATCAGCCGTCATACTACAATGGAACAGCTTCTTATCCGAAACAGCTGTCATTTGCTTTTGGGGATCTGTTGCTCAGGCCGAATATCTATGTGATACACACGTTCAGGCTCGCTTACAGCCATTATTATCTCGAGGATACCCTGCTGCATGTCCCGGGTTTCTCTCTGACTTACAACAACAATCAGAATTTTACAAGTTTATGGTACCAGTACAAGAACGATCACAGGGATGTGCAATTCTATCCTCTCAGAGGATGGTATTTTGATGTGGAATTCAACCATAGCATGCCCTATCGGTTTGCACATAATACGTATATCAAATCGCTTTTCCGCGAGTATTTACAGTTGCGGCAGCGCTGGTATTATGCTTTTTCACTCCTGGCCAAGCTGAGTCTGGAGGCGCAGCAACCCTATTATCTGCAAAAGGGTTTGGGTTACAATCGGGAGTATGTAAGGGGATATGAGTACTATGTCGTTGACGGACAGCATTATCTTCTTTGTAAAAATAATTTCAAGTTCGCAATACTTCCCGAGAGGGTTGAAAAAATTAATTTTATCAACACTCCCAAGTTCAACACCATCCCCCTGGCACTCTATGCCAACGTGTTTGTAGATATGGGTTATGTATATGCTTACCGTCAGCAGGCCTATGGGCTCAACAATGTGTATATCCCCTTTAATTCCCTGCAGAACGCGTTTATGTTAGGGTATGGGCTGGGACTGGATTTTACTACATATTACGATGTGGTGATCGGCGTGGAAGGAGCCATGAATCTCATGGGCCAAGCTGGCGTTTACATTCATTTTATTGCCCCAATCTAGGGGTTTTTTGAATCCCTTTTTCCCGTATCTTTGCACACTGTTTAAAATTCAGCCATTCTGATGACCTTTGCCGTTTACGGAAAACATCTTGCAGAGACGGTTTTACCGATATTGCAGACTCTTGTTGATAAGCTTGGGAATGCCGGGCAGCTGTATTTTTATGAGCCGTTTTTCAGGGCGATAGGTGGAAAGCTGCATTTTGCCGACCAACCTTTGCTTTTTTCTACCCAGGCTGAGATCCAGGGCAGGGCCGACATTTTATTTTCGATAGGAGGTGATGGCACAATGCTTGACGCAGTGACTCTTGTGGGAGATTCCGGGATTTTGCTCAATGGTATCAATATGGGTAGGCTTGGCTTTCTGTCGGGTATTTCGAAGGGACAGATAATTCCGGCCCTCGACGCCATCCTCGCTTCTGAATACGATATTGACCAGCGTACTTTGCTGAAACTGGAGACCTCGAACGGTTTGTTCCTGCCGTTTAATTTTGCCTTGAACGAGCTTACGGTATCCAAGGCGAAACCTATGTCATTGCTTACGATCCATGCCCGGGTTAACGACGATTTTTTGAATTCATACTGGGCTGATGGCCTTATTGTTTCAACTCCTACAGGCTCTACAGCTTATTCGCTGAGTTGTAACGGGCCTATCATCGCACCGGATGCAGGTTCGTTTGTAATTACTCCGATCGCGAGCCATAACCTTACTGTAAGGCCCGTTGTCATAAGAGATGATGTTGAGATCAGAATCCGGATCGGCGGAGAAAAGACATCTTTTTTCGTAAGCCTTGATTCCCGAATTCAGGAGGTTGAAAACCCTGTTGAACTCGTGATCAGGAAAGCTGGATTCAAGGTTAATCTTCTGAGGCTTCGTAATGCATCGTTTTTCAATACATTGAGGGATAAATTAAACTGGGGGCTTGATGTTCGGAATTAGATTTAATTCTTAACGTCGCTCATCCAATAAAGCCGATCTTTTTACGTTTAAATAGATTGTTGAAAATCATGATATTTTTACCTGGAGAAATGCGGACAGAAAAAAGCTGGCCATCCATACTGCGAGGATGTGTCCAAATGCTGGCTGTCGGTATATTCTGTATGACTGGAGGTCACATCTCCGGCCAGAGCATGGAGGCCGGACTCTATGGCGGGGGTATGTATTACCTTGGAGATCTGAATCCCGGTAAACAATTTATGAATTATAATATAGCTTATGGTATTCTTGCAAGGTATAATATCAACGATCGCTGGGCGGTGAAGCTTAGTGCGTACCGGGGGAATGTCAAGGGTAATTCAACACAGTCGAAATTCCTGCCCGAAAGGGATCTTTCCTTTTCAAGTCCCGTGACTGATATTTCGGCCGTAGCTGAATTTAACTTCTTCGATTTTTATGTTGGAAGCCGCAAGAACTGGATATCTCCCTATATTTACGCGGGATTTTCTTTTTTCCTTTTTAACCCTCAAAATGGGGGCGTTTCGCTGCAAACCATTGGAACAGAAGGGCAAAACGTGGGGTACCAGGGAAGGACACCCTATAAAACTTATTCTTTCGGGATACCATTTGGACTTGGTGTGAAGATCAGCCTTGCCCGCAGGCTTGGCCTGGCGGTTTTCTGGGAGATGCACAAAACCTTTACCGATTATCTTGATGACGTGAGTACGACCTATTACATGGTCGGATCAACAATCAACAAGGATGATCCATCACGCTTACTTTCCGACCCGACCAGGAGCTATGACCCCGGCATGGAGAGAGGGAATCCAAGAAATAATGACTGGTATTCATTCAGTGGTATAACGCTTACTTATAAATTTAATCTTGTGTCGCGCAAGCGTTGCAGGGATTTAGAACATTAAAGGAACCATGGCCCAGGCGAGTTTAAAAGACCGGATTGACCTTAGCAAGCTGCCAGCTCACGTTGCCATTATCATGGATGGTAACGGGCGTTGGGCTAAGAAGCAGGGTTTTGTGCGTACTCTCGGCCATGAAAGGGGAGTGGATTCGGTGAGGAATACAGTAGAAGCCGCGGCAGAACTTGGATTAGCTTACCTTACCCTGTATGCTTTTTCTACTGAAAACTGGAACCGCCCCAAATATGAAATTGACGCTTTGATGCGCATCCTGGTGAAATCACTGCACAAAGAGATGAACACCCTGATGAAGAACAACATCAAGCTGGAAGCCATCGGTAACCTCGAGAGCCTTCCTGCAGGAAGCCGCAGGGAGCTGATGAAATCTATCAAGACCACCTCGGGCAATACAGGCCTCACGCTTGTATTAGCGCTCAGTTACAGCTCCAGGTGGGAGATTATTGAAGCAGTCAAATCAATTGTAAATGAAGTCAGGGAAGGCAAACTGGAAATAGAAAATATAGACATACTCTCTTTTACGCGATTCCTCACAACACGAAATATTCCCGAACCCGAATTACTTATCCGGACCAGCGGCGAATTCAGGGTCAGTAATTTCCTGCTGTGGCAGATAGCCTATGCCGAATTATATTTCACTCCTGTATTATGGCCTGATTTTTCCAGGGAGGATTTTTATGCTGCAATTGTCGATTTTCAGCAAAGGGAAAGAAGATTTGGAATGACCAGCGAACAGATCAATAAACTCGAACAAAAAATGCATAGGCGATAGGATGGATAAACGATTTTTGATTCTCTTCCTGCTACTCATATTACTCGTGCCTTTGTCCAGGGCCCAGATTACTATCGGCCAGCAGACCGGTGTGGACTACACCAACCCGAAAGAATACACGATTGGTGGGATCACCGTGAGCGGTGTGCGGTACCTTGACGGTAATGTCCTTATCATGTTGTCGGGGCTCACCGTGGGTGAAAAAATAAAGGTCCCCAGCGACAAGATCACCGGCGCCGTGAGGAAACTATGGGAGCAGGGCCTTTTTGAGGATATCCAGATATCCGTCACCAAAATCGTGGATAACCAGATTTTTCTCGATATATGGTTGAAAGAACGCCCAAGGCTATCGAAATTCCAGTTCAACGGGATAAAAAAATCAGATGCCGATGAGATACGCGAGAAAATCAGGCTGGTAAAGGGTGAATATGTTACTGATAACATGATTCTGAAAACCAAGAACATCATCAGAAAATATTATACCGACAAAGGTTTTCTGAATGTTCAGATCAATGTCCAGCAAAAGAAAGACACGGCCGCTGCTAATGATGTGGTATTGTTCATCAATATTAATAAGAACGAAAGAGTAAAAATATACGATATCACTCTGCATGGCAATACTCAGATCAACAATGAAGTTGCGATGGGCGCTATGAAAAAGACCAAGGAAAAAAGCTTATTCAATCCGATGAACAATCTGAGCGGGATGCTGGTCGACGCGGGATATCACGCGGCTACGCTCGATTTTACAGAGATCGCCAATGATGTTGAAAAACAGGGGATTGAAAATGTGCGGCTTAGAATATTCAAATCGTCGAAATTCATTCCCGAAGATTACGAGGAAGACAAGCAGAACCTCATCAAGCGCTATAACTCTCTCGGATACCGTGATGCCAGAATCATAAAAGATTCTATTTCGAAATTTGATGAAAGCTCTATTAATGTTGATATCTGGGTAGAAGAAGGTCCTAAATACTACATCCGTAATATCAGCTGGGTCGGAAATACCAAGTATACTTCCGATGTGCTTAGCCACTTCCTTAAACTGAAAAAGGGCGATGTATATGATCAGGAATCACTTGAAACGGCCTTATCTTATAATCCGAACGGGGCAGATATCCGTTCGCTTTACATGGACGACGGATACCTGTTTTTCGATGTGGTTCCTGTTGAGGTGAGAGTAGAGAATGATTCAATAGACCTGGAGATCCGAATGCATGAAGGGCCTCAGGCAACGATCAACAAAGTAACAGTAAAGGGTAATACCAAGACCAACGACCATGTTGCACTAAGGGAAGTGCAGACCCGGCCGGGTCAGTTATTCAGTCGTGATAACCTGATTCGTTCCCAGCGCCAGTTAGCTCAGCTAAAATATTTTGATGCTGAAAAACTGAGCCCGAATGTGAATCCCAAACCCGATGCAGGCCAGGTTGACATCGAATATGGGGTTGAGGAAACCTCGGCCGACCAAATTGAACTCTCAGGCGGCTGGGGATATGGAAGGATTATCGGCACTCTTGGCCTGTCGTTCAACAATTTCTCGCTCAGAAACATAACCAACCTGAAAGCCTGGAGACCGATTCCCGCGGGCGACGGACAAAAACTCAGCGTGAGGTTTCAGACATACGGGAAAGGATATTACAGTTATTCATTCTCATTTACAGAACCCTGGGTTGGTGGCAAGAAACCTCTGGCTTTAAGCCTTTCATACGTGCATTCACGCTATACTAACGGCCTTGCCAACGACGATCCTTTGTTTGGCTTTTTCAAGATAGATGGGGTATCTATCGGGCTGGGTTCCCAGCTGAAATGGCCTGATAACTATTTTACCCTGTACGAGTCATTTAATTATAATAAATATACCACCCAGAATTATTCATCTATTTTCTCGTTCGGTGGAGGCAATGGTACTTATAATGCCTTAAGCTTTTCAGTAGTACTTTCAAGAAATTGTGTGGATGCCCCGATTTTTGCCAGGAGTGGTTCCGAATTTGCAATCACTGGTGAAGTTACTCCCCCGTATTCTCTTTTCAGGGGAAATGTGGACTACAAAACAATGACGGTAAATGAGAAATATAAATGGGTTGAGTTCTGGAAATTCAAATTCAAAGGAGCCTGGTATATCAACCTGATCCAGAAACTGGTACTCACACCAAGAGTTCAGTTTGGAGTGCTGGGAGCATACGACTATGACCTTGGCATTACCCCTTTCCAAAGGTTTTATCTGGGGGGAGATGGTCTTTCAGGATATAACAACATGGACGGCAGGGAGCTGATCGGGATGAGAGGTTATGTTAACAACTCCCTTACCCCGGGTTACCCCAATACGATTTTGGGGGGAGTATGCTATACGAAATATACCCTTGAACTACGGTATCCTATCTCACTGAATCCGTCTGCAACGATTTATGCACTTACCTTTTTGGAAGCAGGTAACGACTGGTCAGCGTGGAAGGAGTTCAATCCGTTTAACGTGTATCGTTCGGTAGGCGTTGGGGTTAGGGTGTTTTTGCCGATGTTTGGTTTATTGGGACTTGACTGGGGGTATGGTCTCGACAAGGTCCCGAATGCTCCGGGCTCAAATGGCAGTCAGTTCCATTTCTCAATCAATTCATCGCTGGACTAATTTAAATGGTGAAATGGTGTTCGGCGAAGCCGTAATGAACACAAATAAAATAGACAATTCGTGAATAAATGGTGAAATAACGATAAAAAATTAATACCTTATATATGAAAAAGTCAGCACTAATAGCAATTGCGTTTTTTCTGCTGGTATCGCTCAGCAGCCAGGCTCAGAAATTTGCATATGTCGACAGCCAGTACATCCTCGATAACATTCCTGAATTCGCAGAGGCTCAGGCCCAGCTTGAGGAATTGAGTAACCAGTATCAGAAGGAGATCGATGCGAAATTTGCTGATGTTGACAAAATGTACAAGGAATTCCAGGCCCAGGCGGTTCTTCTTCCTGAAGATATGAAAAAGAAAAAGGAGCAGGAGATCATTGATGCCGAGAAGGAAGCAAAATCACTGCAGAGGACAAGATTCGGAAAAGACGGAGACCTGTTCAAAAAAAGGCAGGAGTTTGTAAAACCTATTCAGGAGAAGATATACAACGCTATTCAGGAGATTGCAACCGGTAATAATTATGCCGTGATCTTCGACAAGGGTGGCAGTCTTTCCATACTATTCGCAAATCCCAAGTATGACGTAAGCGATGATGTTCTCGACAAACTGGGAGCCAGCTTATCAGGACGCAAGGGCAAGGCTACAAGCAAACCTGCTGAGAACAGCGGAGGCGGCCAGCCAACACCACAAAACCCTGCCGGAAAAAAATAAGGTATGTCTTAATAGTTTGACTTTCACGAAAATTTAATAATTTTGCAGTCCCAATCAGAGTATAAACCATTTAATAGCACAAGATGAAAAAGTTAGCAAAGATTTTTGCCGTTGTTGCACTAGTTATTTTTATGTCAGCCTTTGCCCAGGCTCAGAATACAATTAAGATCGGGCACGTTGAATTCAATACCCTTCTTCAGGCCATGCCTGGTATTGATTCCGTTAAAATTAAGCTCCAGGTATATCAGAAAACACTTACAGACCAGATGGATGCCATGAAATCGGAATTTGAAAATAAGTACATGGACTATCAGTCACAGTCGGCTACTATGTCTGATCTGATTAAACAAACCAAAGAGAAAGAACTTCAGGACCTCCAGGCCCGTATCGATGCCTTCCAGCAGAAAGCACAGACTGATATGCAGGCAAAACAGCAGGAACTTGTTCAACCTTTTATTGAAAAGGCAAAAGCTGCCGTAAAGGAAGTTGCCAAAGAGAATAAGTATACCTATGTTATCAACTCCATTGAAGATGTGGTTCTTTACAGCGAACCTTCCGACGATGTAATGCCCCTGGTGAAGAAGAAACTTGGAATAACAAATTAAATCCGAAATCCGATATCCGATATCTGATAAGCCCGGTTCATTCCGGGTTTTTTATTTCCAGCACGAAGGGTCGTCGTCGTACCAGGAAGCATACCTGTTGTAATTCTTCGTGATCCGGTTCACCTGGCCTTCGAGGAGAGCCTGGTCGATATCCTTTACTTTGCGGGCAGGGACCCCGGTCCATACAGATCCTGACCCTACCACGGTTCCTTCGGTCACCAGCGCCCCGGCTCCGACTATCGAGTTGCTGTTGATCACAGCCCCGTCCATAATGATTGCTCCCATACCGATCAGCACATTATCGTGAATCGTACATCCGTGAATGATGGCATTGTGTGCGATAGAAACGTTGTTCCCGATAGTGACGGGCCATTTCTGGTAAGTGCAGTGGATGATAGCCCCATCCTGGACATTCACGTTATTGCCGATACGGATATCATGCACATCTCCCCTGATCACAGTATTGAACCACACACTGCAGTCATCGCCCATCACCACATTACCTGTTATCGTGGCATTATCGGCCAGGAAGCAGTTCTTTCCGAACTTTGGGAGAATGCCTTTGACTGCCTTGATCAGTGCCATAGAAAGCTTGTATTTGTTTTCAATATTGTGATGAAGAATGACTATCTTCTTTCCGAGACCCTGGGATAATCGAGGGAATAATGCAATCCCCTGCTTTCATGTCTTGCCCTTGCAGCTTTAATGATGAGATACCCTATGTTGATGAGGTTTCGGACCTCGCATATTTTTCTTGTCAGGATTGACCTGTTATAAAGCTCATCAGTCTCCCGGTAAAGAAGCTCCAGCCGGTCCTGAGCACGCTGCAGTCGCAGGTTAGACCTCACAATGCCAACATAATTGCTCATGATGCTCTGAACCTCTTTCAGGGTTTGTGTGATCAGCACCATTTCCTCGTTCAGCACAGTGCCTTCAGCGTTCCAGTCGGGAATTCCATCAGGTATGCTTATGGAATTAATTTTACTGACAGCATCTACGCTTGAACGTTGTGAGAATACCAGAGATTCCAGCAGGGAGTTAGAGGCAAGCCGGTTGGCGCCGTGAAGGCCGGTTGAGGCACATTCACCGGAAGCGTAAAGGTTATGAATACTGCTGCGGCCGAGCTCATCGGTACGGATACCGCCACAGGTATAATGAGCCGCAGGCACCACCGGGATCATATCCCTGGTCATGTCGATTCCAACGCTCAGGCATTTTGCATAGATGGTCGGAAAATGGCTGATCAGTTCATTTTTTGGAAGATGGCGGCAATCGAGACATACATAATCATCTCCGCTTATCTTCATCTCGTTGTCGATGGCGCGAGCCACGATATCTCTGGGGGCCAGTTCAAGCCTGGAGTCGTATTTGTACATAAACTCCTTGCCTTCACGGGTCCTGAGGATGGCTCCAAAACCTCTTACCGCTTCAGAAATGAGAAAAGCCGGCTTCTCTTCGGGATAGTAAAGCGATGTCGGATGAAACTGTATAAATTCCATATTATCCACCGTTCCCTTCGCCCTGTAAACCATAGCGATGCCATCGCCCGTAGAGATCAGGGGGTTGGTGGTGTTAGTATACACGTTGCCCGCTCCGCCGGTTGCGACCAGGGTAATTTTTGAAAGTATGGTATTTACCAGCCTGGTACGCGGATCAATAACGTAAACACCAAAACAAGTAATATCGCTGGTCTTTTTATTCACTTCAATCCCCATATGGTGCTGGGTGATCAGGTCAACGGTGAAATGGTTTTCAAGAATCTCTATATGCGGATGACGTTTTACCTGATCGAGAAGGGTATCTTCGATCTCTCTTCCGGTCTTGTCCTTGTGGTGCAGCACACGGTACTCGGAATGCCCGCCTTCCTTGGCCAGGTCAAATTTTCCCGATTTAGTCTTGTCAAATTTCGCTCCCCACCGAACCAGGTCCCTGATCCGCTCTGTCGATTCGCTGATAGTAAACCTCACAACATGTTCATCGCAGAGACCGTCGCCCGCGATCAGGGTATCCTGGATGTGTTTCTCGTACGAGTCGGGAGTATACATCACCGCCGCAATCCCGCCCTGGGCCCAGCTTGTGGCCGTGTCATCCATTTTCGACTTCGTCAGTATGCAGACCTTGCCGTGTTTTGCCACTTTGAGTGCAAAAGATAAGCCGGCAATACCAGAGCCTATTACAAGGAAATCAACGATTTTTCTCATGATTACTGAAGTATTACAAGTCGAGCAGATGAGTGAGCGGGTCTTCTCCGATCGCGAGCATTTTCAACGGATCCTCGATAAGTTCCTTCACCTTGATCAGAAAACCAACCGATTCGCGACCGTCGATTACGCGGTGGTCGTACGAAAGGGCAATATACATCATCGGTGCCACTACCACCTGCCGGTCAATTGCAACAGGCCTGTCCATGATCTTGTGCATACCAAGGATTGCACTCTGGGGTGGGTTCAGAATAGGAGTCGACATCAGGGAGCCGAAAACACCCCCGTTGGTAATGGTGAAAGTGCCGCCTTTCATTTCATCGATAGTGAGCTTATTCTCCCTGGCTTTCACGGCATATTCCTTTACTTTTTTCTCCAATGAAGCCAGACTTAGCGATTCAGCGTTGCGGATCACGGGAACCACCAGCCCTTTGGGTGCACTTACTGCAATGCCGATATCTACATACTTCGGACTTAGCAGTTCGTCCCCATCGATCATGCTGTTCACCTGCGGAAAATCCTGAAGTGCAATAGTAACAGCCTTTGCAAACATCGACATCAGCCCGATACCCACACCGTATTTTTGTTTGAATACTTCGCTGTACGTATCTTTCAGCTTAAGTGTAGCGGTCATGTTGATCTCGTTGAAGGTAGTGAGCATGGCGGTCTGGTTTTTGACGGCGACCAGCCTTTCTGCAAGTTTTAACCTCAGCGTGGTGAGTTTTTTTCTTTCTTCTTTTCTGGAATTGCCAAAGGCGGATGGCAGAACAGCGGTCTTCCTGCCTTTCACGAAATCCTCCACATCAGAACGGGTAATTTTTTTACCCGGAAAAGCCTTTGATATTTCGGGTGCGTTCACTCCCTTTTCTTCGATGATCTTTCTTGCAAGAGGAGAGGCATGCAGTTTATTCAGTTCTCCCGGATTGACCGGCGGCGTAATTTGTTTCGGTCTGGCATCTTCCGGTTTCTTTGGCTGTTTGCCTGAAGCTGCCGATGGTTCGATTATTGCAATTACCGCTCCAACAGCGACATCATCACCTTCGGCGGCTTTCAACCTAATGATCCCGTCTTCGGGCGCGGCCACGGGAAATGAAGCTTTGTCGGAGTCTATCTCAACTACTTCCTGGTCTTTCTCAACCTGCTCACCCTCGGCCACAAGCCATTTAGCCAACTGAACCTGGGTTATGGATTCACCCGGACTGGGTACTTTGATCTCAATTGCCATAAATTTTCTTATACTTCTCTCTGATATTTTTTTGATGCGTCAGACGAAGAGTTTAATTAATGATGATCTTCTGATTTTTCAAAATAGTTTCATTCGTGATCAGTGTGATGAAATAGATACCTGTTTTAAGGTTTATGCTTACAGGGAGCAAACAAAAAAAAACGTAAAACCTTCTCAAAGCTTTTTTGTTTTTGAAATGCTAAGATAATACATAATGATGCTGATTCAAAGAAATAGAATCATTTCTCGGCACAATGCAATCTGCAACTGCCATATGCAAATTCACAAGTGCATTTACCGAGAGCTTTTTCAGCCAGAAGATTCTGCTGTACCTTATGAAGCTGAGATGAGCCTGTAGCAGGGCTTCCGCTGGGTGGCCGGGCAACAAAATCAAGTTTAAGTTTAGGGATATTTTGAATGATATAGTTCAGGGCGCCCATATTGGCAGGTTCTTCCTGAGCCCATTCGAAATGATTCGCATTAGGATACATTGCAACGACTTCAGTCAGTCTTTTCTCAGGCAGGGGGTATAGCTGTTCGAGACGAATCACCGCCACGTTCTGTATTCCAAGCTGGCTGCGCTTTTCGATGATGTCGTAATACACTTTACCAGAGCAGAAGACCAGTTTGGTGACCATGTTTTTATCGACCATTGTATCGGCAATGACTTCCATGAAACCACCCTGAGTGAAATCTTTGATTTTTGAAACGCAAAGAGGATGCCTCAGAAGGCTCTTTGGAGTGAAAATCACCAGAGGTTTACGGAACCTGCGCATAAGCTGCCTTCTTAGTATATGGAAGAGGTTGGCAGGTGTTGTGCAGTTTGCAATCTGCCAGTTATAATGGCCCGAAAGAGTAAGAAAACGTTCGAGCCTGGCGCTTGAATGTTCAGGACCCTGGCCTTCATAACCATGGGGCAAAAGCAGAACAAGCCCGTTCATGACTTTCCATTTATCCTCAGCGCTGCTTAAATACTGGTCGATGATCACCTGGGTGCCGTTGTTGAAATCGCCGAACTGGGCTTCCCATATTGTAAGTCCTTCGGGGCTGGCGAAAGCAAAACCATATTCAAATCCCAGTACCCCGTATTCTGAAAGCAGGGAATTATACACCCTGAATGGCGGCTGGTTCTCACTGATATGATCAAGGGGGATGAACTTTTCTTCAGAATCTTCCACCGTAAGTACAGCATGACGGTGCGAAAACGTTCCCCGTTGCGAGTCCTGCCCGCTGATCCGCACCGGATGGCCTTCGCCCAGCAGGCTGCCATAAGCGAGTAGTTCGCCCATGGCCCAGTCGAGCCGGCCTTCACCTTCGAGCATAGCCTTTCGGTCATCCTGCAGCTTCACTATTTTACGGAAAAAATTCACGCCCGGGGGGAGAAAGGTCAGCTTATCGCCTATCTCCCTTAGAGTGGTCTCTGCTATGGCCGTGGAAGGGGAGCTGGTAAAATCTTCAGGTACAGCTCTGCGGATGTCGTTCCACAGTGGGCCAAGGAAGGGAGTGATATCAGCTTTTTCGATGTTTTTCGACGACTGGAAAGCACGCTCAAGCGAGGCGTTTATTTCGCTTCGCATCTCGGGAATGTCGAAATTTCCAGCTGTTCCTTCATCTTGCAGCTTCTGGATATAGATCTCCAGAGGATCGGGATGAGTTTCGATTATTTTATAGAGAACAGGCTGTGTAAACCGGGGCTCATCGCTTTCGTTATGCCCGAATTTGCGATATCCCAAAAGGTCTATAAATACATCTTTATGGAACTGGTTCCGGAATTCCATGGCAAGCCTTACCGTATATACAACGGCTTCCACGTCATCGGCATTCACGTGGAATACCGGCGACTGGATAGTTTTGGCCACGTCGGTACAATACACGCTGGACCTTCCGTCGAGATAATTCGTAGTAAATCCGATCTGGTTATTGGTGACCAGGTGTATGGTTCCCCCGGTTTTATAGGCATCAAGGTCGGCCATCTGAGTGGTTTCATACACCACCCCCTGGCCCGATATGGAGGCATCGCCATGGATAAGAATGGGAACAAGCCTCGAGTTATCACCACCATAGGTGCGATCGATTCGTCCTCGTGCAAGCCCTTCAACCACCGGGTCAACAGCTTCCAGATGAGAGGGGTTAGGGCAGAGCGTGAGGTTCAGCTGCTGCCCCCGGTTACCAGCTACTGTGGTAGAAAAACCCAGGTGGTACTTTACATCACCCAACAGTTCGTCGTCGCTGTATTCCTTTCCTTCAAATTCAGAAAATATCTGGTCAAAGGGTTTGTGCATAATGTTTCCAAGCACGTTCAGTCTTCCGCGGTGAGCCATACCCAGTATAAATTCCGTGACCCCGAGTTCCGCACCTTTACCGATTACTGCGTCCAGGGCAGGAATCAGAGATTCAACGCCTTCAAGCGAGAAGCTCTTATGACCCGGGAACTTCTTGTGGATAAACTTTTCCATAAGCACCGCTTCGGCAAGTTTTCTGAGGATAAGGCCTTTTTCAGCAATAGAGAAAGCCGGAGTGTTTTGTCCTGGCTCCATTTTCGAGATAAACCATTCTACCACTTCGGGTCTGCGGATATAATAATATTCTATGCCAACTGATTCGCAATACGTTTTCTGCAGATGGGCGATGATGTCGCTGAGCTTCGCGTTACCCAGACCGAGTTCCTTGCCTGCCTGGAAATGCTTCAGCAGGTCGTCCTTATCAAGAGAAAAATTCTCTACGTCGAGGGTAGGACTATATTTTCGTCTGGTACGAACAGGGTTGGTCTTAGTAAAAAGGTGACCTCTCTGGCGGTAGGCCGTAATCAGGTTCATTACCTTGAATTCATTGGGATACAGGTATGCTTCACCTGCTTCGGCCTTATAATTTTTCTGACAGAATTCGAATCCTTCAAAGAATTTCTGCCATGATTCGTCGACCGATGCAGGATCTTCGCGGTATTTCTCAAAGAGTTCCTCCATCACAGCAGTGTCGAGGTTGTTGAGATATGAGAATGGGTCCATGGGGTTCTTGTGCTAGATGTGAAGGCAAAGGTAAACAAATGGTGAAATGGTGAAATGGTGAAATGGTGAAATGGTGAAATGGTGAAATTTATCAGATAACCGTCATCTCTTCATGAACGTGCTATGATAGTCATGGGCGTTAGTCTGGATTCGTGCAAAATAAAGTCCTGACGGAAGTTTTGAAACGTCGATGCCATCCGCCGTGTGGCAATTAATAATGAGGGTACCGCGGCTGTCATAGATCGAGACAGTTATATCGGCAGAAGCAGGATTATTAATGAACAGCTTGTCGTTGCAGGGATTTGGATAGACCTTGAGTTCGGAATTACTGTTTTTAGGGATTCCGGTGGGGGTGAAGGCAAAGGACTGAACGGGGGCGAACTCCGAAGGCATAAAGCCGTTGTCGATAGCCTGAACCCTCCAGTAATAGGTTCCCTGCTCAAGGCCGCTGATGGTCCAGCTGGTATCCTGGTTGGTATTGCCGGTGGAGGCAATTCTGCGGAATCCTGTTGAGCAGTCGGACATGGGGCTGAAAACATCGGCTGAATCGAGGCTGCTGCCAATAAGAATGTTATACATCAGGCCTTGTTCCGGTGTTTCTGAATCGAAGGCTTTATTCCATCTGAGTGTTACAGAATTTCCGGTTTGCTGTACACTCAGGTTTGCAGGTTGAAGGGGAGGGGTGTTGGTGAAAAACAGGGTTGTGCCTGAAGTATTACGGTACAGACGGGTTGCGGTTTCGCCATAGGTATCGGTACCCGAGAGTAGCAGGTCGGTAAAGCCATCGTTATTATAATCGGCGAAGGCTGTTCCGCCAGCTGCAATACCGCTTATGTCGGTATACAGATTATTGAACATCATGCTGCCTTCATTGTGATATAGCAGAGTGATGGCGCTTCCTCCGCAGGAAGTGATTTTTCCGTTGATAATAAAATCGGGCCGTCCGTCATTGTCGTAATCGGCAATATCCATATTGGTTGAAAACGTGTTGAAGGTATAATTATCAATCATTTCAAACACATCATTGCCCATGTTTTTATAGATAAGGATATAGCTATAGGCGGTATCCACGCCTGAGATCAGAAGATCCATATCGCCATCCATGTCAAGGTCGGCCCATTTCGAGCTGCCATAGCTGAGCCCGGGAATGCCTATGGGCTGAGTGCTGACTTCAGTAAAAGCTCCATGGTCGTTTCGGAAAAGTTTCGACACATCACCAACGTCCACATGGCCGCAGATAAAAGCATCGGGCTGGCCGTCGTTGTTATAGTCGACCCAGTTGCAGGAGGCATTGGTCACAGCCGGAAGCGGAGCAGCGATATCTGAAAATGAAAGGGAGCCGTTATTGTGAAGTATCTTCGAGAGATTATTACCGGCCATAAGGATATCGAGCCATCCGTCGTTATCATAATCGCCCCAGTGAGCCTGGCCGTTAGAAACTGCATAAGCGATAGTTACAGGAGCAGCGCTGAGAGAGCCGGCAGAGTTGGTAAGGATAAAGGCTTTTACATTGCTGTTGATATCCGTGCCGGTGATAAGCAGGTCAAGCCAGCCGTTATTATCGGCATCGCCCCATTCAACATTTCCGCTGGTGAGCTGGGGCAGGACAAAGCCTGAATTGGTAAATATGCCGTTATCGTTGCGGTACACGTATGCTTTGGGGATCAGGGCGCTATCGCCGCAGATGGCCACATCAAGGTCACCGTCATTGTCGTAATCGCCCCACGACACCCAGCTGTGAGCAAGGTTGGGCAGGCCCGCATCAGTCACCAGGGAAAAAGGTTCCGTCTGGGCCTGCAGCTTGTTTGTAAGACAGGTAGACGCTAACAGCAATACAATGCTTAACAGTTTCCTCATCCGGTTTATTCTTTTTGCTGTTTCTGAAAGTTCTCGAGCGCTCCATCAAGCCATTTCACAAACTCAGCCACTTTAAGGTTGTAGGCACGCGGCGGGGCCAGAAGGTTTCCCGAAGTGTCGAGAAGCACATAGTAAGGCTGGGAGTTGATATGGTATCTTGAGATTTGCAGGTCGGCATAGATTTTACCAATGGATTTCTTTACTTTGCCATCGTATTTGCTTGTAATCCATTCATTAGCAGGGAGCTTGGTTTTATCATCCACGTACAGTGCCGTGACAATAAATTTTTCGCGAAGCCTTTTAAGTACAGGAGGTGCCGACCAAACATTGGCTTCCATTTCGCGGCAATTCACGCAGCCATGGCCTGTGAAATCAATAAATATAGGTTTGTTGATTGTTTTCGCACATGAAAGAGCCTGTTTATAGTCGAAATAACCCTCGAGCCCATGGGGCAGTTTCAGAAAGCTGCCATACTTAGGTTCTTCACAAAGAGTGAATGGATTTTCGGCGGCACCCCCTCTTCCTGCATTGGCTTTGACTTCTTCCCGTATGATGCGCGTAATATCGAAGTCTAGTGAAGTTTCGGGAGGCAGATAACCCGATAAGGCTTTCAGCGGTGCGCCAAACATACCGGGGATCATGTAAACCACAAATGAGAAAGTAACAATAGCCATGAGCAGCCTGGGAACGCTGATAAAAGGCAGGTCGGAATCATGGTTGAATTTTAGTTTTCCAAGAAGATATAATCCCATCAGTGTGAAGGTAATGATCCACAGGGCAAGATAGACTTCACGGTCTAGTATATGCCAGTGGTAAGTCTGGTCGGCAATGCTCAGAAATTTAAGGCCCAGAGCGATTTCGATGAAGCCCAGAACGACCTTCACCGAGTTGAGCCATCCGCCCGATTTAGGCAGTCCCGACAACCAGGAAGGGAAGAAGGCAAATAGGGCAAAGGGCAGGGCGAAGGCCAGTGAAAAGCCAAGCATCCCGATGATGGGCTGAAGTATCTGGCCGCTGGCCGATTTCACGAGGATAGCGCCTACTATGGGGCCAGTGCAGGAGAAGGAGACCAGCACGAGGGTAAAGGCCATGAAAAATGCACCGGTATACCCGCCTTTGTCGGCCTGCTTATCGGCTTTGTTTACCAGCCAGCTGGGTAGAGTGATTTCGAACATGCCCAGGAAGGATGCGGCAAACACCATGAAAATCAGGAAGAAAAACACGTTGGGTATCCAGTGAGTGCTCAGGAAATTTGCAAAATTAGCCCCAAGAGTGACGGCAACAATGGTGCCGATAACGGTATAAATTACAATGATTGAAAGGCCGTAAACTATAGCCTGCATATGACCTTTACCTTTGCTTTCGCCGCCTTTCATGAAAAAGGTAACGGTCATGGGGATCATCGGAAATACGCAGGGAGTCACAATCGCTGCAAGGCCGGCAAGGAAGCTGATGAGGAAAAAGAAAAGCAGTGAATCGTTTGCCCCGGTTCCGGGCTCACTGGAGCTGAACTGGCCTATGGTGGTACTGTCTTTTGTCGCACTGCAGCAGGTCTTGGTACCGGTCGTCTTGCAGGTGTCGGGAGTTGTTGTGGCTACGGCTGATGTTGCTGTGTTCACGGCGGATGTTGTGCCTGGTTCGGCCGGCGTGGGTTTTTCATTCTGAGCCTGCACAACTCCGGAGGCTTCAGGATTCCCCTTGACCGCAAACCCGAACTCGGTTTCTGTAGGGGCTATACAGGAACGGTCGTTGCAGCACATGAAATATACGCTGCCTTTGATCGTAAAATCTTTTTTTGAAAGGATCTTTATTTTCTGTTTGAAAATGGCTTTATCAGGGAAATAGGTCAGCACCATATTGTTCATCTGGGGGTCTTTTTCCTTTACGCCTTTAGGCTCAGCAACTTTTCCTATAAGTTCATAATCCGGGCTTTTCGTGAAGGTGAATTCAGTGGCCACGGGTCCATCGGGAATAACTTCCTGTGAATAGGTATGCCATCCTCTGTCGGAATTTGAGATCAGCAGGAGAGTAGCCTCACCGGGTGTTGTCTGTTCAAGCCTAAACGACCATTTTACCGGCTCAAGGACCTGGGAGAATGCAAGTGCCGGCAGCAAGGCCAGTGCGAAAAGAAGAAGAGGGATTTTTTTCATGGTTTCCCGGTTGGGTATGTTAGGGTACAAAGGTAAGCGAAATGGTGAAATGGTGAAATGGTGAAATGGTGAAATAAATCGAATATCAGATATCTGCCATCAGACATCAGTCATCAAGATCGCGTAAATCCTGGCTGTTTTCGGAGTGATCCTGAAGCGCTGGTCAATGCGTCGGCCTACAACCCAGGCGATTTTGCCGGAACTGCAGAGAACGTAAGTGTTTTCTTTGTCGGGTAGCGAAATTTTTTCATCGATCAGCAGGTCGCTTACTTTTTTCTTTCCTTTCATTCCGAATGGATGAAAGCTGTCGCCGGCTTTCCATTTCCTGATCTCAAGCGGGAAGACGAGTTTGTCGTAGTCGAGGCTGGCGAATTCTTTGCCTGGAGGAATGGGTAGGTTTAGTATGTTCTCATGCACCGAAAAGCTGAGTTTCACAGGCCAGGAAATATTTTTTCGTTTATCGGATATCATTCTCCCGGTTTTATCCGGGCTGCTTTTTATCGGCTGGATGATCAGACTGTCGCGGTCGGCCACCAGTCTGTGAGTTGGCGATAGAAACGTGCGGCCACTGCTGCCATCGATATTGGCAAGGATATTGCTGACCACACTTGAGTTAAAATCAAAGGATGATAAGATTTCCCAGGCAATCAGTTCATAATGGGGAGATTGCTTCAGGGCATCGAGCTCAATAATGGTGTTTTCTTTTCGTTGTTTTAAAATGCCCGGGATCTTTCTTTTAATTTCTTTTTTACCTATATCTTCCCATCCCCCGAGTATCTTTATTTCCGATGTTATTGTCTGGCGGACTTCAGGGTTTATTTCCTCAAGCAGGGGAATGATGTTCAGCCGGATCTTGTTGCGGATGTATTTGTCGTCATTGTTCGAACTGTCTTCTCTGAATGGGATTCGATTTTCACGGGCATATTCAGCAATTTCGTTTCTGTACAAAAAAAGCAAGGGCCTGATGATAAAACCCTGTTTTGCAGAAATACCGTGCAGTCCTGATATCCCTGTACCGCGGATGAGGTTGATAAGAAAAGTCTCAACCTGATCATCGAGATGATGCGCAGTTGCAATAAAATCAAACTTTTCTGCTGACCTGATCTCTTCAAACCATGTATATCTGAGTTCCCTGGCCGCCATTTGGATGGAGATCTTACGTGAGGATGCGAACTCAGAAGTGTTGAAGCGGGTCGTAAAGAATGGAACCTTATATTGTCGGGCCAGTTTCTGAGTAAAAGTCTCATCTCCGTCACTTTCCTTTCCTCTAAGGCCGAAGTTGCAATGTGCAATACCGAAATTGAAGCCAGCTTGATGAAACAGATCGGCCATAACCACCGAATCAATTCCTGCCGAAACGGCGAGAAGGATACGGTCTGTTTTTTTAAACAGATATTTACTTTTAATAAAAGCTGTGTAACGGTTGATCATAGACAAAGCAAAGGATGTCTTGGTTTAAGCGCTGCAGATAAAATGCAATGATCTTTATTCCCTGATGAACTTCCCTGAACCGGCAACTCCATTTTGAACAACCCTGATCAGATACAAGCCAGATGGTAAGGAGTTGATGTCAATTCTGGTCTTGCTGCTGCTGACGGTTTGTTTAAGCATCAGCCGGCCCATCAGGTTATATATAAATATAGAGCCGTTTTGAAGTGCAGCTGCCGCAGGACCGGGAATCTCAACAGTGATAAGGTCTTTGGCAGGATCGGGAAACACATTAATAAGGATCCCCGGCTTTTTCTCTTCTATTCCCACGCCTCCGTTGATGGTTTTTAATATACTTCCGGTATTCCCTGCAACATATCCTGTAAGGTTATCAGGAAAACTTATATAGTGAAGGTCGACGGTTGTTTCAGAGAACAGATTAAACCAATTAGCACCCCCATCGGTTGTTTTAAGAATGGTCCCGTGGGTCCCGGCAATAAATCCAATGTTTCTTGAAGGAAATGAAACAGAAAAAAGATCCTCATCGCTTACCCGGTTCAGCTGGGTCCAGTTAGTTCCGCCGTTCGTTGTATACAAGATCAGGCCTGCAGTTCCCGTAACGATGCCCGTATCGGCATTCCTGAAAAGAACAGACAGCAATGCATTGGTAAATCCAGATGAAAGGAGGTTCCAGTTTGATCCCCCGTCGTAGCTTTTAATAATGCTTCCGCCTGCCCCAACGGCATAGCCTGTATCGGGGTCAGTAAAGAAACAGGAATTCAAGGCAGAAGTAAGACCAGTATAAGAGTCAGTCCAGCTTGCACCAGCATTCGAAGTCTTGCGTATCATGCCCCCGCTTCCCAGGATAACACCGTTATCGGCATCATTAAAATAAACGGCATTCAGGTCATTGCTGGTCCCCGAGCTCACGGTATCCCAGGAAGTGCCTGCATTCGCTGTTTTAATTATTCTTCCTTTCCGGCCAACGGCATAGCCTGTCATAATGTTTGTAAAGAAGATCGACTTCAGATCGGCAGTGGTGCCTGTATTCAACAAGTTCCAGTTGGTCCCGGCATCGGAAGTCTCAAGGATTGTGCCTGAGGAACCGGCCAGGAAGATTACCTGAGAGGAAAAAGCAAATCCCGAAAAAAGATTCTGGGTTGTGACGGATGTTTTGCAACTCCAGGTCAAACCCGCATCGGTGGTTTTCAGCACAGTTCCGACGTCCCCGGCAGAAAAGCCGGTATTATTGCTGGTAAAGAAACTTGAAGTAAGAAGGTTTGAAGGTCCTGTATTCAGCAGGGTCCAGGAGTTTCCTGCATTGGTGGTTTTAAGGATGCCGCCGTACCCTGTAACATAGCCCGTGTCGGTAGATGTAAAACATATATTCATGGGGAGGAAACTCAGGCCATATGATTTCAGTTCCCAGTTTGCCCCTCCATTCACAGTTTTCAGAATGATACCGTCGGATGCCAGGGGATAACTACCCCCGACTATATAGCCTGTGTCGGTATTGGTAAAATACACGGCATTCATTTTAACGATATTACCGGAAATCTGGCGGGACCAGCTTTCTCCCCCGTTATCGGTCCTGAGAATAACGCCATTGTCGCCCGTGGCAAAGGCCGTAGTGTTATCAATAAAGAACAGTGAATTAAGGTCACTCGTGACCCCTGATGCCAGGATCCTCCAGTGAGCCCCTCCATCAACAGTTTTAATTATCAGACCCTGAGCACCTGCTGCATATCCTGTGTCGGCATTAAGAAAACAGACCGAAGCAAGATTTTTATTGATGTCAGAAGCAAGTGTATTCCAGGTCATTCCGCTGTTAGTCGTTTTTAACATCGTACCATATAAACCGACGGCAAACCCGTTAAATTCATCGGAAAAAGTAACTGAAAGCAGGTTGTTCAAGGTCACCATCGGAAGGCTAGTCCAGGCCTCTCCTCCATTGGTGGTTTTCAAAATAACACCTTGACTGCCAACAGCAAAGCCGGTAAGCGAGTCAGTGAAAGTAACTGCATTCAGTGTATTTGAATATGGTTTTGGGTTAAGCCATTGCCAGTCCTGGGCATCTGCCTGGTTTAAGGCCAGAAGAAAGGATAAAATAAAAACTAGTCGTCTCATTTCGCAGATTACTTAATTTCCCAGGTGTCGCCACTGTTCAGCAGATCGTCAACATTTTTAATCTTGCTGGTTTCCTTGGCATATTTGATCTGTTCTTCCACCATATCGTCGTAGGTAGGGAACATAGCAGAACGGATCACCCCGAATACCATCGGGAAATGAGGAGGAGCAAGCTTTGCAAGCATCAGGTGGACTCCTGGATCCTGGCTGTATGCATCGTGAACGAGGATGTCATCCGCAGTCACCCCATTTTTACCTATTTCAACAACCTCAAGCAGGGTATCCTTGAGGATAAGTCCTTTTTCGTTGTTCTTTCCCCAGGTCATGGGCTGGCCGTTCTTGACATTAAGCATGTTTTCATCTTTGTGTTCTTTGCCTATCACATCGTTATGCGCTTTATCGGCAAAAATGATGCAGTTCTGCATGATCTCGATGATGGAAGTGCCGTCGTGCTTGGCTGCTTCGAACATGGCCTCGGTCATCAGGCCGATGTTGTTGTCGGGAACGCGGGCATAGAATGTACCCTGTGCTCCCATAACGAGTTCACCCACGTTGAAAGGGTGTTCGATAGTTCCCTGGGGGGAAGTCTTGGTGACCTTGCCCATAGGGGTGGTCGGGGAATACTGCCCCTTGGTCAGTCCGTAGATCTGGTTATTGAAAAGAAGAATATTAATATCTACGTTTCTGCGGATGACGTGAATGAAATGGTTCCCGCCTATGGCCAGTGAGTCGCCGTCGCCGGTAGCCATCCACACGCTGAGTTTTGGATTGGCTATTTTGACGCCGGTTGAGATGGCTGCAGCGCGACCGTGAATGCCATGGATACCATATGTATTTACGTAATACGGGAAACGAGATGAGCAGCCGATACCGGAGATCATGCAGAAATTTTCCTTGCGGTAACCTATTTTAGGGAATACTCTTTCCACTGCGGCCAGGATGGCATGGGCGCCGCAACCAGCGCACCATTTTACCATCTGGTCGCTTTCAAAATCGGCTTTGGACAATTGAACGGTGGAACGTTCAATGGTTGTATTTACGAAATCCATATTATTTCTCCTCCAGGATTTGGTTGAATTTATCGGTTAACTCATTGATCATGAATGGTAATCCCTGAACTTTATTGAACTGGGTGATGTTCGGCATGGGGAATTTCATCCTCAGGTAGTTCACAAATTGCCCGCTGTTGAGCTCGCAAACAACGATTTTCTTGAATCCTTTGAGGACTTTTTCGGTGTTTTTCGGGAGCGGACTGATATAGCTGAAATGGGCGTGGCTGATGCTTTTGCCTTGATCTTGTGCCAGTTTGACTGCTGAATGGACAGCTCCGAAAGTGCCACCCCAGCTTACGACCAACAGGTCTCCTTTTTTCTCGCCGTCGATCTCCTGTTCGGGGATAAAATCAGCGATTTTTTCAACTTTGGCAGCTCTGAGGTCAACCATGAGCTGGTGGTTCTGGGGGTCCATTGACACCACGCCTGTGATATTTTCTTTTTCGAGGCCCCCGATACGATGGCGGAGGCCTTCGGTGCCGGGGATAGCCCATTGACGGACCAGGGTTTCGGCATTACGTTTGTACGGTTTGTAATCCGGGTCATTAGCCTCGGCAATAGGAGGTTTGATGGCCGGAAGGTCTTTCACTTTCGGGATACGGAAAAGTGCCGATCCGAAGCCCAGGTAGCCATCGGTAAGAAGGATGGCAGGTGTCATATGTTCCATCGAAAGTTTGGCTGCCATATAGGCCTTGTAAAAACAATCATCAGGTGTGGAGGCTGAGATAATGATAATAGGGCCTTCACCGTTTCTTCCAAACAGGGCCTGCATCAGGTCCGATTGTTCTGATTTGGTAGGCAGTCCTGTTGAAGGGCCTCCGCGCTGTACATCAACGATGACCAGCGGAAGTTCTGTTATAAGGGCTAGTCCGATGGCTTCACTTTTAAGTGAGAGGCCCGGGCCCGAGGTAGTTGTGCATGCGAGAGAACCGGTATATGAAGCGCCGATGGCCGAACAGATACCTGCAATCTCGTCTTCGGCCTGAAATACTTTTGCCCCGAGTGATTTATGCTTTGAAAGCTCCATCAGGATCTCGGTAGCCGGGGTGATAGGGTAGGAACCCAGGAAGAGGGGGCGTCCCGATTTTTCAGCAGCAGCAAGCAGGCCCCAGGCGGTAGCTATATTACCGGTGATATTGCGGTAACGGCCTTTAGCCATCTTGGCAGGGCCAACCTGGATGACCGACTCCAGTGCCTCGACTGTTTCGGCATAGTTGTATCCGGCCTGAATCACGATCTTGTTGATCTCGACAATTTTCGGATTCTTTTTGAAACGCTCCTCGAAGTAGGTGAAAGCAAGTTTTGTATCCCGGTTGAAAATAAAATACAGTATGCCCAGGGCGAACATGTTTTTTGAACGCTCCGCTGTTTTATTGTCGATTCCTGAATCCTTCAGGCTTTCTTTTGTCATGGCTGTTATCGGAGCCTTGATGAGGTTATAGGATTCGAGGCTGTTATCGGAAAGAGGACTCAGCTTATACCCCGCCTTCTCGATGGCTTTATTATCAAAAGAATCGGTATCGACGAGGATTGTCGCTCCTTTCTTGGCCCATTTAATGTTGGATTTGAGAGAGGCAGGGTTCATGCAAACCAGAACATCGACGAGGTCGCCGGTAGTGTATATTTTTTCAGAGCCCATATGTACCTGGAAGCCGGAAACACCTGCAACGGTACCCTGAGGAGCCCTTATTTCAGCCGGAAAATCAGGGAAAGTTGCGAGGTCATTCCCTGCCATAGCTGCGGAATCGGAAAATACAGATCCGGAAAGCTGCATGCCGTCGCCGGAGTCACCGACGAACTTCACAACTACGCTTTCCTTCTCAATAATGTGTCTTTTTGTGTCAGGCATCGTTATGTGGTTTTAGAGAGGCAAAGGTAAGAATTATCTGCAGATATCGGATGTGCGATTTACGCGATGTACGATTTACGATGTACGATGTACGATGTACGATGTGCGATGTACGATGTACGATGTACGATGTACGATGTATGATGTACGATGTACGATGTACGATGTACGATGTACGATGTACGATGTACGATGTACGATGTACGATGTACGATGTACGATGTACGATGTATGATGTACGATGTACGATGTACGATGTATGATGTACGATGTACGAGTCACGCGCCACGTA
>CAIWXI010000054.1 GCA_903916595.1 uncultured Bacteroidales bacterium
TACATAACATGAATATATCCCCACTTGATGCAGGATTGATCGACCTGGTGATGCGCGATGACGATCACCTGGTATATTATAACAATAAACCCTTGCTTACGGCCGGAGGGAATGAGGTCAAAGACGAGAACCAGAGAATGCTCAGGCAGATGATCATCGAATGCTGCCTCATGAACAGTATCACAAACGAGGAGTTCAGCCTCTTTTCCCTGCTGTCGGCCCACACCGATTTTATCTCATCAGGCAAAGACCCCTTTCTTGAACAGTTCGATGAACTGTGCCGTCTCGATCCCTTTGTTCAGCTAAGACAGGGTAGCATTACCGCAAGCCAGATCAGCCAGGGAAGTTCTCTGCAGTCATTGCCCGAACATGACCCCGTGCTGTTTAATATGATGTTCTGGGGCATCAGCGGAGCCCTGGAAGCTTTTTCTCTTTTCAGTCTCGACTTTAGGGAAACCATGCTTAAAGGAAAAAAAATAAGCGACTGGATCAGTTTTCTAAAGAACGTCTACTCCGGTTTACCCGACTATCAGAAAGCGGCTGTGAACCTGCTTTCGTTTACTCACCGTTCGGGAGTTGTTTTGCCAATTTTATTTTCCTGCGGATATGTGAGCGGGAGGGAGTATGCGAACCCGCTCTCAGCTATCCATCTCCGTTTATCTGGCGCTTTTCCGGTTTCTCCATACGCCATACCACAGGATAAACATGATCCTTCAGGATTCCTTCCGAAAGTGGCCGGGATCCTTCACGACAGCTATTGCGCCCAGGTTTTTATTGATTCGTATAAATCCATACGTTTAAAAGGCATTGCAGGGATCATAGGGAAAGGGGAGGGGCAGGACCTTGAGTTCAAATCTACACTTAGGTGGGATATCAAGGCCGGCAAAACAAACCAGCAGGTCGAGCGGGCCTGCCTCAAGACCATCTCGGCTTTTTTGAATTCCAACGGGGGGATTTTACTGATTGGAGTGAGGGACGATGGTAGTGTTGAAGGGATTGAAAGTGACCGCTTCCCGAACACCGATAAATTCCTGCTTCATCTGTGGACTCTCATCAGGACCTCCTTCGGTACCGATGTTAGCCCGAATATACAAACCAAACTTGAACCGGCTGAAGGTAAAACGGTATGTGTGGTCAGGTGCAGCCGTTCAGGCAGACCTGTGTTCCTGAGGCAGCCTGGTTTTGAAGAGGAATTTTATGTGCGTGTCGGTCCCGGTACCATCGCCCTCGCGGTAAGCGAAGCCCTGAAATATATCTCGGACCATTTTACTGAAAAATAACAGGTTCGAAACCTGGTATCCGATACCGGCTAAGGTTGTATGGATCTCTGCCCTGGTTCATCTCAAAGCCGGCCTGAATGAATACATGTTCACCCAGCTTATACTGGGCGTTCACACGGAATCCCTGTGAACCTTGTCCTGTAGCAGTATTATATGGTGAATAGGAAAGCGGTTTCCCCGCGATCGGAATCTCCTTGTAAAACGCCCCGCTGATAGTAAGACGGTCGTTCACGAAATACGTGCCGCTTGCAAAAACGGTAAGACTGGTATAATTTCCACTGTAAGGCTGGAAGGCATCTCCCGAAAACAGCGGACGAGCATTGAAATAATTCGTATTGGCTACAGCAATGCCCCCGCTCACCATAAATCTCTTCCCCAGCGGAATGCTCACGGTGGGAACTACATATTGTGTAAACCCTGAACCGTAACCTGAAGAAGTGGAAAAATCCATTCCCACACTGATGTGATATTCGGGCTTACTGATCCGGGTACGGGCTGCCTTTGAACGCTGATTTTTGACCGTGTCTTTTTCGGCAGCAGCCGCCGGCAACGCGATAGTTTCCTGTGCTTCAATCCGCAAGATCATCATCAGAAAGAAAAAAACTACCAGAGCCGGTTTCATAACAGAGAAACGCTTATTTGAATGTCATGGTATCCCTGGCCGTGATTTTTTCGCAATAATGGCACCGCAGCTTCAGGTCGACTTTATTAACCACTTCGAAACGCGTAATTACATCTTCTACATTAGTGATGCAGTTGGGGTTGAAACATCTCACTATTTTTTCTACCTGTGCCGGGATCTCCACCTTCTTTTTCTCGCTAACGCTGAAGTTCTTGATCAGGATAAGTGTTGCCGAGGGAGCTACCAGGGCGATTTTATTGATTTCATCGCTTTTGAAGAATTTATTATTGACCTTGATGATGCCTTTCTTGCCCATTTTCCGGCTTTCGAGGTTAGTTCCGATCAGGATCTGATCGTTAAATTCCATCAGGTTGAGTATCCTCAAAACCTGGTAAACACTCTGTACAGGGATATGATCGATTACCGTACCGTTTTCAATGGCCGATACTTTTAATTCTTTTCTTTGCTCTGTATTTTCCATGATTCCTGAATTTATTATTCAACCACTCCAAGTATAGCTGCCAGTATGGCCTGGCGGACAAAAACCCCGTTTAAAGCCTGGGTGAAATAATAGGCCTTGGGGTTATCGTCAACATCATAGGTTATCTCGTTGACCCTGGGAAGGGGGTGAAGTATCCTCATGTTCGATTTGGCATCGCCGAGCAGGTTATTACGGAGAATGTAGGAGTTCTTTACCTTTTCATATTCCATCGGGTCCTGAAACCTTTCCTTTTGTATCCTGGTCATATAAAGTATATCCACTTTCGGGATCACCTCGCTCATGTCGGTATACTGGTGATATCCCAGTTTACGCTCCTTGATATGCATTTTGACCGAGCTTGGTAATTTCAGCTCTGAAGGGGAAACCAGATGAAAGGTCGTATTATAATTGCATAGTGCCATGGTAAGTGAATGAACGGTGCGTCCGTACTTCAGGTCTCCTACAAAAGCAATATTAAGGTTGTCGAGTGTTCCCTGGGTTTTCCTGATCGAATACAGGTCGAGCAGCGTTTGTGTAGGGTGCTGGTTCGCCCCGTCGCCAGCATTGATCACCGGAACCCGGCTTATTTCGCTGGCAAACCTGGCACTGCCTTCCTTTGGATGCCTCATGATAATTATGTCGGCATAGTTACTCACGGTCCTGATGGTGTCTCTGAGCGATTCGCCTTTTTGAACGCTGGAACTCCCCGGTTCAGAGAAGCCGATCACCCGGGCTCCAAGACGGGTTGCGGCACTTTCGAAGCTAAGCCGGGTGCGGGTGGAGGGCTCGAAAAACAGGGTGGCTACAACGAAGTCTTCGAGAATCCGCTGTTTCGGACGCCGTTCAAAAGCCCCTGCCAGATCCATGATATGGATGTGTTCCTCCCGGCTGAAATCATTGATGGATACTAAACTTTTATTCTTCATACATCGCTCTTTAACTATGAACAAAGGTCGCAAAAAAAATCCCGGCCTGAACCGGGATTTAATTAATTATTTGATTTTATTTTTCTTTAAAAAATCATTCAGGATACCCACCAGGTCGGGCTGGCCAATCTCCTGCAGATCATAGTAAACCCTGGTGTTTGGTTTTTTGATCTTGATCAGTCGGTTAAGGTCGATAGGCGTGGCAATTACAACCGAATCGCATATCGTTTTATTGATGGTTTCTTCCAGATCCTTAATCTGCTGATCGCCGTAACCCATGGCTGGTAAAAGGGTGCCGATATTCGGGTATATCCTGAACGTCTCGGCCAGCTTGCCAACTACAAAAGGTCTGGGGTCAACGAGCTCGGCAGCGCCGTATTTCTGGGCAGCAACAACTCCTGCACCGATCTTCATCTCACCGTGAGTGAGGGTGGGGCCGTCTTCAATCACAAGTACTCTTTTGCCGCGTATGATCTCCGGATTATCAACGCGTATGGGAGAAGCTCCGTCCACGACGATTGCTTTGGGATTCAGTTTGCGGATGTTATTGCGCACCGCGGTAATGTTCTCGATTGACGCTGAGTCAATCTTGTTCAGAACCACCACATCGGCAATACGTATATTCACTTCACCGGGATAATAACTTACTTCAGCTCCCGGGCGGTGAGGATCTGCAACAGTGACCATGAGGTCGGGTTTGTAAAAAGGGAAATCGTTATTGCCACCGTCCCAGAGAATCACATCACACCCCTTGGGGTCTTTCTCTGCAGCCCTCAGAATGGCTTCGTAATCAACCCCGGCATAGATCACATTTCCACGCACAACATGGGGTTCGTACTCTTCCATCTCTTCAATAGTACATTTATGTTTTGCAAGGTCTTTTACTGTGGCAAAACGCTGGACTTTCTGGGCAACGAGGTCGCCATAAGGCATCGGATGGCGCACGGCGACAACCTTAAGCCCCTTGGCCATCAGGATCTCGATGATACGGCGTGAAGTCTGGCTTTTGCCGCAACCTGTGCGCGTGGCACCTACCGCGATAACAGGCTTGGTGCTTTTGATCATCGTGTCCCTGGGGCCGATCAGAAGAAA
>CAIWXI010000055.1 GCA_903916595.1 uncultured Bacteroidales bacterium
ATGCTGTGGAAGTGGAACAATTGTTGGGGAAAGTAGTTCCGCGGCTTCATTTTGATGAAGCCTGGTACGCTTATGCCAGGTTCAACACTATGTACAGAGATCGCCACGCGATGAGGGACGGGGCAAGGGATCCCGATGCTCCCACAGTGTTTGCCTCCCAGTCAACCCATAAGCTGCTGGCTGCAATTTCTCAAGCTTCGATGGTGCATGTAAAAGGAGGGCGTGAGCCTATAGAGCACAACAGGTTCAATGAATCATTCATGATGCATACATCCACATCACCTTCCTATGCCATCATTGCCTCCTGTGATGTTTCGGCAAAGATGATGGAAGGCCCGATGGGTAAGGCCCTTACCGATGAAAGCATCATGGAAGCTGTTACCTTCCGTACAACCATGGCGAGGATACGCAGGAAGATCATGAGTGATAATACCAAAGACTGGTGGTTTGAGATGTGGCAACCCGATGAGGTCACCAATCCGGCTAGCGGGAAGCGTATCAACTTTGCTGATGCCCCGGTGGAACTACTTGCAAAGGACCCCGGCTGCTGGGTGCTCCATCCGGGAGAAAGCTGGCATGGCTTCGGAGATATCGATGAAGGATACGCCATGCTGGATCCTATTAAAGTCACAGTTCTTACACCAGGTGTTGAACGGAACGGATCCCTCTCGTCATGGGGAATACCGGCTGCAATCCTGGTCAAATACCTGGATTGCGAAGGGATAATCAATGAAAAGTCGGGCGATTACAGTGTACTGTTCCTCTTTTCAATGGGGATAACCAAGGGGAAGTGGGGAACGCTGACCACAAGATTTTTCAGTTTTAAAACATTGTATGATGAAAATGCCATGCTGGAGGATGTTTTTCCTGACCTGGTTGAAAAATATCCCGGAGTTTACAGCGGGAAATCACTGCCCCGGCTTGCGAATGAGATGCATGAATTCAAACGTGATTCAAGACAGTTGCAGCTGCTGGATGAAGCATTTTCTGCCTTGCCCGTACCGGTGATGACACCGGCTGAGGCATACCGCCACCTGGTTAAAAACAATGTGGAAAGGGTTTCTCTTGAACAGGCCCAGGGTCGGATAATGGCCGGAGGGATTGTTCCATATCCTCCGGGAATCCCGTTGGTCATGGGTGGTGAACGCACCGGATCCCTGAATGAGCCTGTATTAGCCTATTTAAAAACACTTCAGGATTTTGATAATCGGTTTCCCGGGTTCGAACATGATATTCACGGGATCGAAAATGAGAATGGAGTTTACAGAATGTATTGTATAAAAGATGAAACAAAGTGAAATGAGCGATCTCCAACAAACACCGAAAAAGAAGACCATGGGCATGCTGATGCTGTCGATGATCAGTGTCGCAGCCGTTTTGTCTGTCAGGAACTATCCCAGCATGGCCGCCGAAGGCTGGCAATTGATCACCTGGTATTTTGTAGGCTGTTTTCTCTTTCTTCTTCCTCTGGCGCTGGTTTCGGCTGAACTGGCCTCCGCCTGGCCCAGTGAAGGGGGTATTTATTCATGGATTGAGGAAGCGTTCAATACAAAAACCGGGTTCATGGCAATCTGGGCAGTGGTAGTTGAGAATATCCCCTGGTATCCGACGGTACTCTCTTTTATTGCAGTTTCGATAGCTTATATTTTCAGCCCCGACCCTCACGCCCATATCCTTGGAATGCCTAACCAGGTTTTTCTGGCCGTCGTCATGCTTGTCGTATGGTGGGGGTTGACCCTGTTCAATTTCCTTGGTCCGGCTATCGCAGCAAAATTAAGCTCAGCCGGAACGCTCCTGGGTGCAATCATCCCTTCTCTTGTGCTTATCTTCCTTGGCCTGGCATGGATCTTTACCGGGAGACCCAGCCAGCTTCCGCCGTTTACCTGGGCCGGCCTTATCCCGAAGCTAAATGTGGGCGCCCTTGTTTATTCATCAGCAATCATCCTGACCTTTGCCGGCATCGAAATGTCGGGCTACTATGCAAGCCAGGTCTCAAATCCTCAGAAATCATATCCCAGAGCCATGTTCCTTGCTACTCTCCTCATCTTTGTTCTAAGTGTTCTGGGAACACTGCCCATCGCGATTGTTATTCCCCTGAAGGATATTTCCCTGAACGGAGGCGTGATCCAGGTTACAGAGACCATGTTCTCGGCATTCGGAATGAGCTGGGCCGTCCCTGTCATGGCGATCCTGCTCGCTGTTGGCGGAATATCCCTGATGAGTACATGGATGCTCGGACCTTTATTAAGCATGGTGCCGATTTCAAAGTCAGGAACCCTGCCAAAATTTTTCCGAAAAGTAAATAAGCATGGCTCTCCTGTCGGCACATTGATGGTTCAGGGCATACTCATTACGTTTCTGGCAGTTGCAATGGCAGTTATACCGGGGATCAATGAAGCGTACTGGGTGTTTTCATCCTATACCACTACACTCTTATGTATTTATTACCTGCCGATTTTTGCCGCCGTTATCAAATTGCGTTACAAACAACCTGATACCCCCCGTCCTTTTAAAATTATTGGAGGTAAACCCGGAGTCTGGATCATAGCTGGCCTGGGTTTCATTTCCACGGTATTTTCGGGAATCATGGCACTGAACCGTCCTGACGGGGTCACCAATATTTCTTTCTGGGGATATTTTCTTATGATGATCATCGGGACTCTTGTCTGGATGCTGCCATTCTGGCTTTTCAGGATATTCAAAAAGCCAGAATGGGCAGAAACCACTGTTCGGAAATCATAATGCGGTTAGAATTATTCCTTTACCGTGTTCTCACCTTTACGTTTTAAATAATCATTAAACGATTTCTCTCCTTCTTCATTCCAATACTGGTCATAATGGCTCCATTTTGAACCATGGGAATAATCCCTGCAGTTACTGCCATCACTCATGTGATACCTGTGTTTCCATGGCCCAAAGTTATGCCGGCCTCTGTTTCCTGGACTACCATGATGAAAACTGCCAAACAAGAGTCTGCCGAGTACAGCTAACCCAACAGCCTGCCAGTACGTGATCACGCCAAGGTGGAAAACGACAGGCATCAGCCAGTTCCAGAGCCACATAACCACTGCTCCGAAAAGCAAGGTGAAGGCGATAAATCCAAGGACTCCCAGTATTATCCACCAGATGCGGTGTTTTCCACCACAACAATGTCTTTTTCCATATTTATTTTCAATTGTTTCCATGATTTTCATTTTTTATTGTTTAATAATATCTTGTGTAATTTTGAAAGAGCCCGATGTTTCCGTGAAAGTAAGGTGCCGATTGGAACATCCCATTCTTCTGCAAGTTCTTCATAGGTTTGATTCCCGAACTCAGTTGCAATGATCACGGCCTGCTCGTCAGGTCTCAGTTGTGAAATAGCCTGCTGCAATATTTCCGGCTCTATGTTCGAATAATCATTCTCCTCTAATGTTTCATCCGTCAAAGTATTAAGTAAATAATTCCCGTTTTTTCTGTCCGTGAAGTTCTCAATCGAAACAGTTCGTTGTTTTTTCTTCCTGGAATCGATAATTTTATTCTTTACCGACCGGTAGATATAGCCGGTGAGATTCCCGATTTGAGTATCCAGGTCAAGTTTGTCAATCAAACCCAGTGCAACGTCCTGTATGATGTCTTCCGGAGAACCTTCATAATAGCGATCATCGAGGTTCTTTTTAATGAAATTCACCAACTTCTGGTATTCATTTCTGAAGAACCGGTCCAACGACTTTTTCTGAAGTTCCTTTTCCATGATGTTATAGACGGGCCGGGATGGTTTTATTGCAGTGAATTTAAAAATAATTTAATCACTCCCGGCAAATTCCCCGCCGCGCCGTCTCAATGTCAACAATGACCTGAACCAGGCTGATTATATTTTCTGGAAAGTAATGCATGGTCCGACGGGTTATTACTGGGATAAGTTTGCCCAGTACATGTACATGACCGACCGGTTTATACTCAGGTGGCCCTATTAAACAAACAGCAGGGAGGCTTGCGATTATTCCTGTGCCCTCCTGGCATCCAGCTCTTTTTTCATCAGAGTGGTGGTTTTGGTGTTTATCTTGTAAAAGATCATAAACACTGCACACGACATGTATAATATGCCGGGGATAACCGAAACCAGCAATTTAATGCCAGTGATGGCGGTATCGTTTTGAACCACATTAGCCACAAAACCTGAGGCGGCCAAGATCCAGCCTGCAATGGCTGCCCCGATTCCCCATCCTGCTTTCTGTGCGAATACGGCGGCCGAGAAATACAATCCTGTGGCACGCCGGCCCGTGGTCCATTCGCCGTAATCGGCCGAATCGGCAATCATGGTCCAGAGTAAAGGAACAGCAGGAGCATAGGCCATCTTGGCAATGATGTTGAAAATATAGATCGTTGTAAGGTCGGTTACTCCCGGCAGGTATATGAGGATAAAAAACAAGCCTGAAATCAACGAACTGCCTATGAATACATTTTTATTTCCAAAGCGTTTTGCCAGAGGTTTTGACAGGGGTAATGCAACAATCAGGGCAATGGTGCCAATTACATTGAAAAGCTGCACATTGTTTTCGCGGCCCAGGTAATATTTAAAATAATAGGCAATAGCCGCATTTTGCATGGCAAACATGATGAATGAAATGATGCCAACCAGGGCCAGTACGATCCAGGCTTTGTTTTTGAACAGATTTCCAACGTCTTCTTTCAGTGAATTCACCTGCTCTTTCGGAGGGTGAACCCGCTCTCTGGTTGTTTTAAAGGTGATAAAAAAGAATACCAGGCTTAATCCTGCGAACAAAAAGACGGTGTACTGGAACCCCTGTGCCTTATCGCCACCACCGAAAAACTCGGCCAGTGTCAGCGCCAGCCCGGTCACAACAAACTGCCCGGTGAAGCCTGCGATGAAACGATAGGTGTTCAATCCGGCTCTTTCATAAGTGTCGTCGGTCATCACCGCTCCCAAAGCTGAATAAGGCAGGTTTATAGCGGCATAGGCCGTCATCAGCAGGATGTAAGTTGCTGCGGCGTAAAGGATCTTACCGGTCTCGCCCAAATGAGGTGTTGTAAAAGTGAGAATTGCCAAAACCGCATATGGAATGGCGCCAAACAAAATATAGGGCCTGAATTTTCCCCATCGCGTATTAGTTCTGTCGGAAATCACGCCGATAACCGGGTCGATAGCCATATCCCAGAAACGGGCAATTAACATGATGGTCCCTGCAGCTGCTGCAGAAATTCCATACACATCGGTATAAAAAAACAAAAGCCAGAATCCAACCATATCCCATACGAAATGAGATGCAGTATCACCCAGACTGTAACCGATTTTTTCTTTTACTGATAACTTTGCTGATGTCATTTCAATGTATTTCAAATACAGTATACGTTCTCGACCATTCAACATCCTTGCCCGGTTCAGCATGTATGTTAAAGAATAACTCCGGACTGATAACGTGTTTCCAACCCCAGAGATTCACCTTTGCTGTTTTAAAACTCCCGGTCTCTTTAATGCCAATCTTATTTTCAGTGTTTATTAATTCCCAGCTCGCATCAACAGTTTCTTTGCCTGAAAGATTGCCGAAAAAGAACTGTTCGTCGGGAGTCCCGTTAAAGGTAACTTCTTTTTGCCCGATGTCAACTTTCTTTTCAGGATTTACATTTCCTTCAAACAATGCAGGCTTTATCTGAAAAGGGAATTTTAATTTGTAATCACTGCCAGTCAGTTCCTTATTGACAGCTAAAAAGTTGTGGACATACTCATTCGTCTGTATGGTTTTTTCTCCTGTATTCTTTAAATGATAGTTGATGATAAAACCGGTTTCAGCCAATTCGATTTCCTTGGTTAAAACGTAGGAGTAACCATTTACCTTCTGTGATTTGCAGCAGATGATTATTTTGTCTGGTTTAGCAGTAACCTCAAAAACGGCCGGCCGGATTTCATAATTCCTGCTGAACGAATATTCCCCTCCATCTTTTTTCAGTAAGCCCACACCTATTTTATGAAACCACTCACCTTGCCTGGTTTCATCATAGCCAACAGCCCCGTCAATTCCAAACTCATTATAAAAACCTTTCCCGTATTTGTAGTCATCATCAACGTTCATTTTCTCCGTGCCTGAAATACTGATATTTTTGTATGTCACTGATACAATTTTCCCGGTCCAGTCAAATCTTGAAGACATATAATTTGCCAATGGCAGATCAATCTGAATTTCAAGGTTCTTGTTTTTCAGTATATATGTCATTGTTGTATCTTTTTTATGAATTTTTTGTAATGCATAATATGCAAGACGGGGATATAATTGATAATGCCCTTTCTCATCTGTAGGACCTTTCGCACATATACCGAACCATTCCTCATTCATATTGTTCTTTCCCGGCTGATAATCGTTGTAACCGCCATTAACCCAGGAAGCATGGGTATCATGAATGTCCAGGTTTTTGGTTTGCTCATATTTCCACCAGCCATCGCTGAACATAAAAGTAAATCCGCCGATACAATTTTCAGCTTTACCTGAACCTGCTGCATTTATATAGATTTCTTTCCAGTTATTCGTCAGATAGTAAGCCTGGGATTGCTGATCTTCCTGATTGCTGATAGAATTAAAGGCATCGGCACCAAACTCGGTAAACATGATTGGTTTTTTCAATACTTCCTTTGTTTTCTGAAATGCGTTTCCAAAAGAAACACCGCGATACATATTACAGCCAAGGATATCAATATCTTTACATTCCCCGGCAATCAAATCAAGGAAAAGCAGATCTCCGTTACAAATTGCTACCGGATGAGAATTGTCGATGGCTTTCAAAGCGAGACCCGCTTCGTTAAACAGTTTATACAAAGCTTTGGCACGATTAGCCGATGGTCTTTGCTCCGCCGGAATATTTTCCGTTTCGGCTCCCTGCCAGGAAAGACCGTAATTGTTTTCATTACCCAACAGATACAGAAGCAGACCCGGAGTATTTTTATAATCTTCTGCCATTTTAATGACTTCACTGAGAAGCAAATCGTGTACACGTGAATCAGCGTAGTCGGTATTCTTAACCCACTGTCCGTTTAATGTTAAACCATATCTCCCAAAAGAATGATTTATCATTGTATAAATGCCATATTTCTCATAAATATACCTGATCCACTTTGGCTGAATCCCGGTATAAACACGAATGGTATTTACACCCATGTTATTTAACAAAGGCATTTCGGTGTCAAGTGCCGATTTAATGAAATCATCAGGTTGTTTCCACAGGCTATAGGTATAATTAGTGCCAACCGGAAAGTAGTCCCAGTTCATACCATTAATCATAAAAACCTTACCATTCACCAATAGTCTGGATCCCTTACTGTCGTTCACAACCGATACTTTATCAGCCCGTGCCGGAAGAACAGGTATTGTTAGCAGGAAAAGAATAAATGTGATTAAGGCTTTTTTCATCTGATTTTCCGGAATTACCGGCGTCGGTTATAATTCGCCCCTTCGCTCAACCAGCACTTTCCGTATTTCATGTGCTTTTTTCTCGGTAATATCATATTTCCACATGACCAGAATTGCCAGAATTCCGGCCACTGATGGAATAAGGATATCTGCAATTCTGAGTCTGGTAATAGTTTCAGTACTCTGGACCATTATATTCTGATCAAATCCGACCAGGTTCAACACTATTCCGCTGGTAAGCAAAGCCAGGGCAGTTCCCAGTTTAACCATCCACCAGTAGACAGCGCCGAATGTTCCTTCTTTTCTTGGCATTCCGTTATTTAATTCATCCAGATCGCATACATCGGCCGTCATTGACATCATTAAAGTAAACAAGCCGCCTATTCCGAAAGAAATTAAAGGGAGGGGTAAAAACATTAACCATGGATTGGCCGGATCAAATGCCCACCATTTAAGTGAATATCCCACAATGGAAATCAGGGTGGAAATAATAAAAGCATTTTTCTTCCCGACTTTTGTTGAAATAAAGGTAATAACAGGAATTACAAGAAATGCTGTTGCAATAGCGCTTAAGGTGCCGAACCATGCAGGCCATTGTCCGGCGGCGGTGGTGTCGCCTTTAAACAAATAAAAAATAATGATAAAAAAAGCGAACTGGGCAATGGTCTGAAATCCGTTAAATATCAAAAATGTCGCACCACACAGTTTTAAAAAAGGTTTATTTGTTATGATCTGCTTCATGCTTTTAAAAAGGACTTTCATATTATTAAAAAACTCTTTAACAGACAGATTGATCCTGTTTGTTAAACGTTCCTGATTGATTTCCTTACAAAACAAGGCCGGCATGATTCCTAATATCAGGCACAAAGCACCAACCCAGATCGACAGGTTACGGGCCCCTTCCGGAGCGCTAGCGTAAATATTTTTATCATAAATTATAACCCAGAACCATGGAGCGATCATCCACGCGATCTGCCCCATGAATTGGGAAATTGCCATCAATCGTGTTCTTTCACTATAGTCGGGGGTCATTTCATATCCCAATCCAATAAGAGGTGCTGCAAAAATGGTATACCCAACGTAAAAAAACAACGACATGATCAGAAAGAAGAAAAAGTTATAGGTCTGACCATTTTCAGGATATAACTGCCACATGATCACAAAGGCTATTCCTACGATAAAAGCCCCGATAAAAATATAGGGCTTCCGTCTTCCCCATCTGGAAACAGTATTATCAGAAACAAATCCCATCACCGGGTCAATCAAAGCATCAAATAGCCTTGGTAAAGCTGCCAGTAAACCTGCCAGAACAGGATTCATTTTTAATGACAAGACCAGAACGATCATAAAAACCCCCAAAGCGGCGGGTAATAACTGATTGGTTAAATGGCCTGATCCAAAAGCAATTTTTTGCCCCAGTGGTACAACATCTTTCGGGTTTGTTTTGTAATGTTCCATAGTTAGTGTTTAAAGAGGGGTGTTAAATGAAACTTCTACCCGGACGATTTCTCCTGTACGTTGAAATATTTTTGAACTCATTTCTCTCCCGATGGTATGATCTTCTATAGAAATCTGTTTTCCGTCGGCGAATGTGACAGAAGTTTTATCTTCGTTTGAGGCAGTGTATAAAACCGGGACCTGGCAGAAAGTAAATCCCAGTTGTCCCTGTTGAAGGATGATCTGCTGCTGTTCTCCCTTCAGGTCAAAGTATGCGAACGTAGTATCCTGATTCAGCAATTCAGCGGGATCAAGCAATCCGGACCGGAATACAATTTCTCCATCCTGTATATGAACCCCTATTTCTCTCATTCGTGATATGAAGTCTTCCTTTACCTGTCCGGTCATGCCTGGTTGCTGCGCACCTGCATTTCCGGGTGTATGCGAATAGGCATCCGTTGGAAACGCACCGTATAAGCCGGGCGATTTATGTAAGCCTATTCCTGCCTTAATTTCGGAATAGTGATCTTTGATTTTGCCAACCAAAGCACGATCATCGCCTTCATACACTCCTTTGAGCCAGCACTCCTGGGCGGCAAGCAATAATTTAGCAACCATGTGCCAGTATATGCTTCCCAATCCTTCGTACCCATAAAAAGTGCCCGAGCGGCCGGTGAACGACTGGTGGTCGAAAAGCTCTTCGAAAATTGCCAGGACTTTTTCCTTTTCTTCGGCAAGAAGCGAGCCGTATGCAGCAGGATCCAACTGTTCCAGGGCTTTTTCAAGAACGGCAGCATTACGGAATGACCCGTTAAAGTGAAAATCACCCAGGTCATCTTTACTTAAGATTGTGGAATCGGAACAGTCAATTAATTTGCTCAGAAGTTTTGATTCATTAACCTTGCTGGCGGGGATATTGTTTTTCAGGGTAAAAAGAGGCAATTGCCTGTCGGGATAAAGCAGGTAACTATACTGATCATGACGAAACAAACTGCTGCATTTCAGCGAATCGAGCACCTCAAGACTTTCCTGAACCGACAGATAGCCGGAACTTAAAACAGCCACCTGTCCTTCGAGCATTTCGTACAGATGCCTGATTGATATGCTTTTCTCGGAGAATGAAATCAGGTTGTAAGCATGATAAAGTCCGTCGCTGCGTTTGTTAACTTTTATGCTTTGATCCATATAATCTAAAGAGAGCCGGATAAAATCACACAAGGCTTTGACCGGCACAGGCTTTTTCCTGCCCGAAAAGGATTTTTCGTAAATAGAGTTTCTGTAATCGCTTCCCGCTTCACCAAGACCATCGGTAAAACGCCGTCTTTCGGCATTTGAAAACCCGGTTCCGAGCAAGGCTGTATTTTCAGTAAAAAGGGTAAATATCCTGTTGAATAATGTTTCGACTTCTTCTGAAACAGGTATTTCTCTGCTGTCATACTCATTGAGCTTTTCGGACCAGAATTTCAGGAAACGCCTTAAATAATAAAGGGTAACCATCGAAGCCCCGTTGCCCACGAGGGCATTGTTGGCATCGTTCCATTCGGGCCGCTGGGTGTTAAGCCAGATGCCGGCTTCGGGTACGAAATTGCTGATCTTGGCCAACAGGGTGACCAGGATTTTCTCAGTCAGGTTAACCCTGTAGATCTGATGATCCCTGCCTCTCAGCAAAGCGCCGTCAGCCCCGGTTTTTCTTATCAGGTCCCTGATTTTATCATTTAAGGCAAAATCAAAGACAATAGTTTGCTTCGGCTTTTTTACAATTTCGGCATATGGTTTTATGCGGTAAGGTACATTAGCATATACAAACATTTCCTTTTTCAACAAGGCATCCAGGGCGCCCGGATGAAACTCATCGGATAACTCGAGAAATTTCTGGAGGTAAATAATCTGGTGGTCTCCCCAGTAGCCAATGTAAGCCCAGGGGTCGTGCGGGTCAGGGCATTCCCAGTCCATACCCTCGCGGGTTATGCGGTACGGATTATAGCCGTCGGCAGTTGTAGCATTGACGAATTTGCTGATCATGCCTTCGATAAACTCAGGAAATGAAAGGCTGAGAGCTTCCCAGTTTTGAAAAATGTCGCGCCAGTTTCCCTGGTAATTTAATTTTACCGAGCCATCCGGGTTTTTTGTTTCAATTGAGAACTGGTTCCACGGGCGGCTTGGATCGCCATGCCTGCGGCTGAAGGTGAGGGGCAGATATTCCCGGCAGATCCGGATCAGGTCAAAATCGGAGGTGCTTTCGGCAAGCCGAATCAGTTCAGGATAATCTATCGTTACAGGAAGATGATCGAGCCATGCTTTATGTTTTACTGATATATCCTTGTTAATTTGCCCCACGAACAGGATAAAATCTGTTTTATCAAGAGTGTAATTGGAAGTGAAAATTCCACCCCTCATTATACTGAATAAGGTATTGGAAAAATGGCGGGCACAGCTTAACTCATCATGGCCCATTTGCATTCCATCGGCTTTGGAAACAATTTGCTTCAGGTTCGATGTTCCTTTTTCGATATCAGCTTCAACCAATTGTTTTATGTTATTCCTGGTTTTAATGGCATGACTGAGGTTTGCAACATCTCCGCTTTCCTGGTTTATTTCGGCGATGATCATCCATTCTTTTTGGGCATTTGGCTGAAGCTTAAAGCCTGCATTCACGTAATATGCGCCGCGGACGGCCCTTATGTCGGTTTCTGTGTCAACAGCCTGACCTTGTTTGAAAGGCTCAACCTGCCTGTCTGAAAGAAGGACCTTTGCCGACTGATCCGATCCGCAGGACCAGACCGTTGTAGCTTTGAGGGATTCACTTGGTTCGGCGCGATCGACCGGGATAGAGCTCAGCATGTATAATCCGAGTCTGGTTTCTTCGATCAATTCACATTTTTTGTAGGCATCAAGTAAACAGCTGAATGTATTCTGGAAATCGGAATCCACGTCATTCGGCAGAATATTTCTGATCCCGTCGAGTACATCTACATTAACTGAAACGGCATTCAGATTGCTGACAACCGACTTTTTCACGAACCCGAACTTCTCGCTGCTGAACCATCCGTAACGAAACCCCACACCCAGGTCAGCATTAATCTCTTCGAATATGATTTTATTGCCGTAAATGTTTTTATAAAGATTTCGTTCAATTGTGTAAATTTTTTCCGATTCGGTTGAAAAAGGTTCCCATAAATACGTTTTCTCATCCATACCTACAAGCAGGTATGTTTTACTTCCGGTAATGCCTTTGGCATCGTATATTTTATCGACAGTATAATAGGGGAACAAAGCGTTATTACTGTCTTTCCTTCCGGCCGACAGCGAGCCGTTGCTCGAAATGAACATCCAGTGATCGGAGCTACTCACAATGGTCATAAAGAAATCGGGCATCTGGTTGCTGTTGCTGATTTTGTAGAATTTCTCGTTTTCAAGTACCACAAACCGGCCTTCGACCTTAACACTGTTGTAATTTATCTTAGCGTTTCCCAGATAAATGTTTTTGTTATTCATCGTACTAAGTTAAGCAATGATAGTTTATAACTTATTGGCAAACATATCTTATTATTAAAGCGATTAAAAATAATCAGGTGCATCAAATATGCAGCAACTCATTACTGACTACTACATCAATATTACATCAGCAGTACATCATAAACCTCAGATTTGCCATATTGTAGCTGGTCGTATAGAAAATTTCAGTAAGTTTGTGTAATAGCTTTATACTTTATTTTTTATTCGCTGTAAAAGTAGTATTTTAGTTGGAAATATCGGAGCAAGCAACTCATGGTTCTGCCGGCTAAATTGTCTAATTATCAATACAATGATCATGGAAATAATTACGAATGCCAGCCTTCGCTACGTAAAGGTTAAAGGCAGGCTTGACGCAACGAACAGCAATGAACTGGATCAGACGCTGATGGCATTGACCGGGATTGAACAGGATCTCGTCATTGACATGACGGAATGTACTTACGTGTCAAGTGCAGGGATCAGGATACTTTTAAAGACAAAGAAGAAGATGCTGACGGTACAAAGCGAACTTTTTCTGGCCGTAGTGGCTCCTGAAGTTTTCAGGGTTTTTGAGATTGCCGGACTTGACAGCATATTCCGTTTCGAAGCCACTCTTGATGCAGCCCTGGCGCTTTTAGAAGCTGGCAGGCTGAGGAAGTTGGGGGTCAGCGAGATTGCAATAGGTCATCACAGGCTGATATACCATCCTGAGGGAGATGACAGGATCAAGGGGAAATACATTAACACAAGGAAGGACACAAGTATCGACGAACTCGGTTACGCGGTAGGTTTCGGATCGCTATCTGCAACTGAGGCCGGGGCTTCGGGTTGTCCGGATTTCTTTATTTCCACAAAAAAAGGTATTGCTTTTCTGCCTCCGGAGAATTTGGGGGATCCCGACTTCAGGATGATATCCAGTCCCGCGAAGGCTGTTTTTCCGGTATGCGAGGCTCTGTCGTTTGGTTCAGGCCTCACGGGCATGCTCAAACTTGCTTCTCCGGGTTTGCTTACATTCAGCCAGGTAAATGAAGCGGTTAACGGATTGATCAAAAACATCTTTTTACCGGGCTCCATAACCCTGAGGGTAGTGGTTAATTTTGATAAAAGCGCACCTACGGTCAGTATTTTCCTTGCCAATGACGAAAACCTTGCAGGCATTATCAGTAAAACCGGTTTGAAAATGTTTGGTGACCTGCTCAGGGAAGGCGACGGAAAGAAAGCCTATATCGGGACCACGATTCATTTATCGGGTCTGGAGCTGCCTCCAGCGGAAACTTCGCCGGAAGAGATCCTGATACATAACTTCACGTTTGAAAACCTGAGGGCGATCAAGCCGTTCAGCATTGGCAACTTCCTTCAAAATCCTGTGATCTGGCTTATCAATGCCGGCAATTTCGAGCGGAATAGCTGAGGTGTTCCGGAGCCTATTGTAACAATCGGTGAGGTATTGAAAAGAAGAATGTGCTGCCCTGGTCCACTACCGATTGAACCCAGATATTCCCTTTAAGTGCTTCAACGTAGGCTTTTGCGATGGATAGGCCAATTCCAGCACCTTCATGCCCCCGGCTCAAGCTCAAATCAGCCTGAACAAATCGATCAAAAACAGCTTCTATCCGATTAGATGGTATGCCAATACCGCTATCTTTTACATAAAACACGATAGTGTCATTATCAAGGTAATTGCCAAATTCGATGGTACCCTGCGAAGTAAAAAGAATAGCGTTTTTTAGCAGGTTTGTTATAATACGATCCAGTTTGAGCTTGTCGGTTTGGACGATGGCGGAGGTTCCTGTAATCTGTTCCGCAATAATCAGTTCCAGTAGTTTCTCCTCAGCCTGGGGCATAAAAAACTCATAATGGAACTGCATAACTTCCATGATATTTACTTCTGAAAATGACAGTATCGATTTTTCTGCTTCAATAGTTGATAACTCTATGATGTCGTTTATAGTATTAAGTAAACGCTGCCCGCTTGAATGAACCATAGTGGAAAAATCTTTTTTTCTTGCTTCATCAAGATCCACCTTATCCAGTAATTGTAAGAAGCCAAATATACCGTTCAGCGGAGTCCTTATTTCGTGGGAGATATTAATCAAAAAGGCTGATTTAAGCCGGTCGCTTTCTTCGGCCTTCTCTTTGGCTTTATTTAATTCAGCAGTCCTTTCAAGAACCTTTACTTCAAGCGATTGGTTCAGGTTTTCGAGTTGTTCCATTTGATTTTTAATGGATAAATGTGTTTTAACCCGCATGATCAACTCTCTGCTGTCGAAGGGCTTGGTGATGTAATCCTGTGCGCCTATTTCAAATCCTTTTAAAACACTTTCCCTGAAGGTTTCAGCAGTGAGAAAGATAACCGGCATTTTATCCATTTTGTGGTCGGATCTTATTTTTTTACATACTTCAAATCCATCCATCCCCGGCATGTTAATATCCAGTAATATCAGATCAAACGGTTTTATCTCCAACCATTCAAGAGCAGCGCTGCCGTTAATCGCAAACTCTAATTCATACTGCTCATTCTGAAGGAATTTCCCGAGGACCTGAAGGTTCTTCGGATTATCATCCACGATCAAAATACGGTTTGTAACAGTTGTATGATCATCCATAGTTGGGCGGCTGTATCTAAAGTAATGCCTTTAATTTATTTACCAGTTCGGGAAACTTATTGATGAGCACCAGGATTCGTTCGATATCAAAGTTATTTGCAGCATGCATCATTTCTTCCCCGAAGCGGATAATACTTTTTGCATTATGAGTATTGCCAAGAGTTATTAAGCCGTCGCCAAATTCCTTTATTTCAGCAAGGGGTTGCCGGTTTGCAAAGGCTGCACATTTTTCTGTAAACCCGGTTTCAAGCGCTTGAACAAGTTCCTTTACCCTATAAACATCCTCCTTATAATCAGTATTCAAAAGAGTAGGACCAGCAGGCTGTTTTTCCTTCGATGTATAAGGCAGATGCCTGCACAATTCTTTATACAATTCGCTTACAAGAACAGGCTTTAACAATAAACCGGCGAAATCATTTTCAAAAATGCGGACCTTACTGGTTTTCATTGCCGAAGCTGTATAGGCGATGACCGGAACATGCCGGAGGGCTTCATCTTGCCTGATCAGTTTCAATAATGCGAAACCATCCATCTTTGACATCCTGATGTCGGCAATGATCAGCTGAGGAAGTTCCTTTTTGGCTATAGTAAGCGCCTGATTACCGTTCGAAGCCATAATTACGGTAATCCCTGAATTTTTCAAGGCGTCTTTCAGATAATTCCGATTTTCTTTATTATCATCAACGACCAGAACTAAGCTTTTTTCAAATACTATTAACTCGGGGCTGAAATCATTCTCGGGCATTTTTCGTTCAATATCATTATGGCAAGCCACTTCAGGGATGATCACCTTAAACGTACTGCCCTTGTTCAATGAAGAGGTAAGGCTTACCGATCCGCCCATAAGACTGACAAGCCGTTTTGTGATCGCAAGCCCCAGTCCTGTCCCTTGTGTTTTTCTGTCATCCGCCTGTACGAATTCATTGAATATATTTTCCTGAAGCCCAACAGGTATGCCAATTCCCGTATCCTGCACTTCTATTACCAGGCTTGCAAAAGTGTCGGAATTGTAAGGAGAATGTTCGACAATCCTTAAGTTTTCGGGATACACTTTTAGTCTGATCCTGCCTTTATCGGTGAATTTAATGGCATTACCAATCAAATTTGAAATGATTTGCGATAGCCTGATTTCATCAATATACAAGCCTGCAGGCGTCGATGGAGCTATTTCCAGCTTGTAGGCGATATTTTTTCTCTCAAATCCCGGGGAGAAGATTCTTTGGAATTGCGAAAAGAAAAGTTCAGTGCTGACAATTTCAAAATGAAGTTCCAGTTTCCCGGCTTCGATTTTTGATAAATCGAGAATATCATTAATAATTGTGAGAAGATTTTTACTGCTGGTTTTAATGGATGCGATGTATTCCTTATGCACTTTATTGGTAAGATCGGATTCAAGTATATCGGAATATCCTAAAATAGCATTCATCGGGGTGCGTATCTCGTGGCTCATGTTGGCCACAAACATGCTTTTCGCCCGGTTTGAGTCTTCCGCAACCTGTCGGGCAATACGTTCCTGTTCAGCCTGCTTGCTTTGGGTGATATCCCGTCCGATGGATTGAAATTCAATCACCTGATTCTGTTTATCGAAGATGGCGGTGTCGGTCCATTCCTGCCAGACAAAACTGCCATCAGGCATTTGAGTCTGATGGTTGGATGTGTGTGATGGATGGTTCGTGTTTATCTGCGTGAGTTGTTCGAGTATTTCCTTATGCAAAGTTTCAGGAATTAAGTCAAGAACTTTCATCCCGAGCAATTGAGTTTCGTTTTTACCAAAAGCCTTGCAGTATGGTTTGTTTACATAGGTAAGAGTAGTATCGGGCAGGAAACGGCATATCATTTCCTGCTGGGTTTGAACCACCGAAGCAAGGAGCTGCTCATGCTGACGCAGTTTCTCAATAGAAATGCTACGCAGCTCCTCAACAGCGATACCGGCACAAATAATCTTCATGATCTGCTTGTCGTTTTCATCCGGCACGTAATCTCTGCAGTAAATCATGGCGAGCGAACCCAGCGGTTTATTTTCCAACAAAACGGCAGATCCGATAAATGTTTTCATTTCGTGAAAATTGCAGGTATACCGTTTTTTTAAACGTGAAATCTCATCCGAAGTATAAAATAAAAATGAATCATCTTTAAGGTTTGTGAACAGATTAAAACACAGCTCACAGTTGCCTCTATGGTGTACATTAGTGTCTGCTTCACAATTTCCGATACAATGAATAAAATTTTGATCCAGGCGGAAATAAGCAGCAACATCAGCCTTCATCAACTCCCCGCACAACTTTGTAAGAAGGTCAATGTTTTCCTTTGGGATGGTTCCGAAAGAGATAAAATTATCGGTGATCCTGGCTAACCTTTTACCGGATGTTTCAATTCTTTCGACCTGCCTGATAATGGTTTTGTTTTTTTTACGATTTACAACTTGTGCCAGCATCTGCTGAGCAAACAGACTGAAAATTATATCCCTGTCTTTATCCAAAGGTTCATAAAGCAGAACTCCTGATTCGAGAATACCCCCGGCGATGAACAGAGAAATATTATTTTGCAGATCGGTTAGCCTGATTCCATAAGTCTGCTTTAATGGAAGGATGGGACTTAATAATTCATAGTCGGAAGGCTCTATTGTAAGGATATTTCCCGAAGCGTTTGATTCACACAGTGAAGATAAAACAGTATGTATTTTATGAAAGTCTTTTTCTGCTACCGATGCTCCTTCGATCCCGGCTAACTGTAGGTCAGGGGAGTCTGTGTCGATAATAATAGTCAGGCCCACTTCCACTTCAAAAATGTCGACCACAGATTCGGCAATGAATTTTGAGAATTCGTTATCCGACATTTCCAGCAGCGCTTTTTTATTGATAGCATGCATTCTTTTATGCATGGTAATTTCATGGTCGAGTCTGGTTCTGATATTGATCATTTGTTGCTCGACCGCTGAAAACCTAGTAACTCTCAGCTGCAGATCGGTATATTTTTTAAGCAGATCTTCGTATGTTCCCGAGAATTCCGGTTTCGTTATTTGAAAATCATCAGTTTCCAATATCCGTTATTTTATTTTCTGTATATGGCATACAGGGCAGTTGTGTAATTATGATACATATTCTTACCACCGAGGCGTGCAAATTCTCCGAAACCATACATCCCGAGCCAGGGGGGGCATTCACCGTCAACTGAAAAAGGGAATTGCATTCTGTTCACAAGTTCTTCTTTCAGCACACGGTTAAAAAGGAATTTTCCCCGGGCCAGGCAGTCCGCATGAAAAACAGCAAGCAGTTTTCGCCCTTTTATTCTCTCAACCATCATATTCACCATCAGATCCATCTCTTTGAAGATCAAATCCTCATCGCGGGTAGTCAACCATAATCTGGTGCCTTCCTTAATTGTTGTGGCATATAAAATTGCATCGCCTGCATGGTGGGTCACAACTCTGAGTATGTGACGGTTTCCGTATTCTTTTGCAAGTTCGGGAGTCAATTCTTCGGCCAGAGCCCCTATAGGAATCGAGTCTCCGCAACTTGCAGATTCAGGTAATCCCAGTCTGTTTAAAAATTCAGTCCAGGCCGGTTTACCATCAAGCTCCAGTATTTTATAGCCCTCGGCTTTAGTCACGACCATCGGTTCGCCAATGGCTACAAATCCATGAGTTGCCTGGGTATCTACGCTGAGACCGGGGTCGGAAAATCCAACCATAAAAGCCGAATGTTCAAAAACGTTCTCGTCAACAGCCTGATAACTTATTACTCCATGCATGTTGTCGGATGAAGTGGCGCCGAAAACGGTCACTTTCTCACCAAATACCGATTCAATCCCTGCAATGCAGGCATCATTATCAATATCAATGCCTGAAGCCAGAAAATAGATCATGTTGATATCTTTATCCTGCGCATAAAGATCCGTGGCGATTTCATGGCATTTTTCATAGGAATTGTAGCCATAGATTCCATCGGAGTATGAAATAGCAAATTCTTTTCCACGTACAGCCATGATTGCGATATCTTTCATTGATTCGCTTACTCCCTCTTTCCCGACGATCCCACAACACGAAGCTGCGACGACCCTTGCATTGGGTGCAAGCTGCTTAACCTGGTTGGTAAGTTCTGAAAAATTATGACCTATCGACGCATGGATAACAACAAGATCGCAATCACTCATATCCTTGCCGAGAGCAGACTCCATGCATTCTGTAATGCCTCTTTTTGCATTAACAGCCCTTGTACTGGCAGAAAAAAACTCTAACATAATCTTCTCCTTTCTTTATGATCTCTAATTAACAAACGCTGATCCTCTGATGTAACGGTCGTCCTTATAGTAAATAAATAAACAGCTACCTTCTTTGATAGTCTCAACCACCGGCTTGACCAGATCGGGAGGCAGGGACGGGCAACCAAAGCTTCTTCCGAGCCGACCATTCTTCCTGATGAATTTTTCGGTGGCATAATCAGCCCCGTGGATGATGATCTCGCGTTTCATGGCGTTGTCGTTAAACCCCTTCTCCAATCCATCGAGGATCAGCGACAGCCCGACACTTTTTCCCGTAATTTCCTCTTTCGTAATGTAAAAACCCAGGCTGCTTTGACAGGAACCTGAAACATTCGAGAAATGGTCTGCATATTCGCCTCCAGTGTTTTTGCCATGGGCCACGTATGTATTGAACAAAAGCGCTTTGTGAAGCAGGTCAATCACATAAAACCGTTTATTTTTACTCGATTGGGAAAAGTCGATGATGGTCAAAATATAATTGTTCTGAAATTTGCCAAGGGTTTCAAGTTTATGGTATCCTTTCAGGGCAAGCTGAAAGACTTCCTTTTTAAGACCCATTGCCGACAGGTTCAACGCAGCATAGAGATCAGGCTTTTCCTCCATGGCAGGAACCAGAATTCTGGAACCTGAATTGTTAATGACAGGGATCAGCAGCAATAAAATGTAAAAAAAATAATCTTTCATTGTACAAAGATAATCGTATAATGAATAATCTCCATTTTTGAAGCAGCCGTTTTTTTATTCATTAATCAACAATTCGGCCAGGCGATCATCCCTTTCATAAATATCTTCATAAAAGTTTATCTTACCTTGATGATCTACCCAGGTAGTAAGGTAGGCTATATAAACAGGTATTTTATTTTTCAACGAGTAGCTGCTCTCTATCCCGGCATGCATCGCGGCGTCGATCTTTCCAGGGGTCCAGTTCGGGTCATCCCTGAGAATCTCAATAGCAAGCTCACGAGGTTTTCCAACGCGTATGCAGCCGTGACTGAATGCCCTGCTTTCCCTTCCAAAGAGGCTTTTGGCAGGAGTGTCATGCATATAAATATCGTTGGAATTCGGAAAAATGAACTTGATCAGCCCAAGTGAGTTGTTCTTTCCTGGTTTCTGTCGTACCTGACCATTGTTCCATTCCATGTTATGGATTTCAAGATAATTTTTGTTCTTCTTCATCCCCGGTTTGACTTCCTTGTTGATGATACTTTGGGGCAGATTCCAGTAAGGACTGAATACAATATAGCTTAACATCCCGCTGAAAATAACCGTCTTCGTTGTATTTTTCCCCACAACCACCGGTGATTCCAGATCGTTTTTCCCATCGCGGATCAGGTTCAGTCTGAAAGAGGGAATGTTTACGACGATATATTCTTTCACTTTCGCGAATTCGGGTGAAATCCACCGGCATCGTTCCATGTTGACAATGATTTTTTTGATGCGCTCACTAACGGGAATATTCATCTCCCTGATATGTTTCCGGGAAATTAACTTTTCGGGAATATTGCCGTTATGTCGCTGATATTCCATTACCGCCTCTTCCAGCTCACTATCGTATTTGTTGGTTTTGTTGTTCTGTTTCATTTCACCGGTAACGAACAAGCGTTCCTTAATCTGTAGGATCGCTTCTGCAGTATCACCCGGCTTATAGGCTTTTAACTTTGGATTCAGGTCAATCGGCTTCCATCCTCCCCTTTTCTCAATTTCACGATATTCCTGGAGCACATCCCTCAGTTTGTAATACTGGTTGAACAACACACTGTCGGCGCGGTTAAGCAATACAGGGTCGGATTTGATTGAATCGAGCAAGGCGCTGTATGAGACTTCCTTTCGGGGGAGCAACCAACCCAATGCCATGGTCGTGGAATCATCCAGCCCTTCGTATACATTCTCAGCATAGAAAAGATACAGATTGGTGAGCATCAGCTCGGTCTCTGTTTTCGATAAGGCATTCTCCTTTTCATTTTCAAAGACTCCGTCAACTTTTTGCTGGTAAGGGAATTTTGAAGATACACCCTCCACATCAAGGTCTTTAATCTTCCCGAAAAGTGTTTGACCAAATTCCACGACCCCGTGATTGTCATACCAGATGTGGTTGAAGCGGTGCTGCCGGTATACGCCAAGAACTTCCGGTTCGTATTTGCTCAGTAAAGGATATGTTTTATAGAATGCGATCAGCAGGTTGCTGTCGAATGGCAGCTTGCTGTGCTGGTTAATAGCGCCATGGAGGTGAATGTCGGCTCCCTTTGCCAGCTGTCTCTTCTTTTTCAAATTGCAGGAGCCGGTAGCAAACAATAAGCCAATTGCGATAGCTATAAAAAGTAAGTAAGCTGTTCTCATGACTTTATTATTGTTTTTTACTTATGCTGGCTGAATAACCATTCCATCATCAAAGGATCGCTGTAAGCTGCCAACCATGCAAAATGGCCGATACCAGGATAAAAAGTAAGCCCTGCACGTGACCCGGCCCTGGTCAAAGCGGTAATCATATCAAGGGAATAAAGAGGATTTACAGCGGCGTCTTCTGATCCATGAAAGATCCAGACTGGAATATGTGCAACAGATGCAGCTTTTGAGACATCACCACCTCCACAAACGGGAACAGCAGCAGCAAATAAACGTGGGTACCTCTCAATCGCATCGTAGGTTCCATAGCCTCCCATCGAAAGCCCGGTAATATAGATACGGTTCGTGTCGATCGAAAATGTTTTTATAAGCTGATGAATCAGTTCCAATACAAGTTCCATTGGTTTTGACGGATCCGGCCGAAGCCTCAATTCCCCGGTTTTTTCATTTTCGGCAAAGTTAGACCATTCCTGGTTTGCCGGGCATTGAGGAGCAATGACAATAGCCGGGTGCATGACCATTGCCTGGTCCGTCGCAAAATTCATTACACCCCATTTTAACTGAGCCTCGTTATCATTTCCCCGTTCACCTGAACCATGCAAGAAAATGACGAGAGGATATTTCCTCACAGTATCATAATCAGGGAATAGCAGACGGTAATTCAGGGTATCGCCTTTACCGTTTGCGTACTTGTTAAAACAGAACCGGGATGATGATTGAGCCCATATGCAGCTTGAACCTGTCAAACAGAAAAAGGCAATGAGAAAAAGAACTGGTCTCGATTGACCGTTGTTCCGGGAGTTTTTCTGATCCATACATTGATTTTATTTTCCTTATTTCACTGCAAAATTACAGGATAAAAGGGTTGTAGTTTCAAAAATTTTGGTCGCTCCCTTTTACCACAGCAGCTTGCTCCATTTGCTGGTATGCTATCAGAAGACACAGAGGCGCAAAAGAAGGCCATTATAACAGTTTTTTACGATTATTTACTCCTATTGTTATTTTCTTACTTGTATTTCTTGGAGAACAGGATTTGTCATTATTACTTTGTTGATGATATTAATGGAGAAATCCAGTTAAACAATATACACTTGAACCTAAAACAAAGTGACATGAAAAAAAACATTGGATTATTTATTTGCGGACTCCTCCTTTCAGCAACAATGGGGGTCGCCCAGAAACTAACTTCCGGCAGTCTGGGGGCATTAAAAGGTGAAACGACTCTGAATGTAATGTTTGATTATTCAAACGTGACCGTTGGCAATCCGGTAAACCCCTTCATGTCAAAGAAAGGTATTACTGAAAAGGAGTATGTAGAACAAAAAACCTCAGAACTCAATGCAAAAAAACCAGGTGACGGGGACCGCTGGGCCCAGGCCTGGCAGGATGACCGTCAAAAACTTTTTCAGCCGGCTTTCCTGCAGGAACTCAACGATAAACTTGAAAAACAAGGATTAGTCGCGAAAGAAAATGCATCCGATGCCAGGTACACGCTGGTAGTGAAAACTATTCTTGTTAATGTGGGGTTTAACATCGGGATGTCAAAAAAGGAAGCATATATCAACCTGGTGATCGATATTGTAGAAACAGCAGATCATTCAAAGGTAGCTGCTTCGGTTGAAATGAATAATGTACTTAAAAAGGTCCAGATGTCTTACGGTGATATGACTTTCGATTTTGCAGTCGGCCAACGCCTGCAGGCATGTTATGAGCAAGCCGGCATATCCTTTGGTAAATTTCTCTCAAAAGGATTATCCAAATAAGAGTTTTGCAGGTTCATGGACAGGCCGGTTATACTGACCACCTTCTGCCGATTTTGTTTTACCACCTTACCTTATTATCAATCAATAAAATGGCATGGTCAAATTATTCCGGCGAAGGCTGGTCAATGCGAGCGTTTTTTCCAGGCATGATTAATAAACATATGAAAACAAAACAAGTCATTGAAATGCAGCTCATCGAAAAAGCGATGAAAGATCCCGATTTCAGGAAGCGGCTTCTTGAAAACCCGAAAGCAGTCATTCAGGAAATGACGGGGTTTGAACTTTCTCCATCCCTCAACCTGAGAATTCTCGAAGAGGATCCTCACACAGTGTACCTGATCCTTCCATTTATTCCGTCTCAACTAAATGAAAATGAACTGGATGAAACTGAGCTGGAAAGGATAGCAGGAGGGGGGCAATTTACAGGGTTCTCTTTTTGTCATACCTGTGGTTGTGACTCTTTTACCCGTGAATGTGAGTAGTACATTCCAAGCTTATATTTTTATCTGAAAACTTTAAACCCAGATCATATGAAAACCAAATTCTTATTTCTTTTTATCAGTCTCAGCTGTTTGATCAGCAATTTAAAGTCTCAGGACATCCTGGTTTATAAAAACGGAGACGAAGTCCAGTCTAAAGTTATAGAGGTAACCGATGACAATATAAAATATAAAAAGTGGGGTAATTTAGACGGACCATCGTATACGGCCATTAAAAAGGACGTTTTAATGATAAAATATCAGAATGGAACAAAAGATGTATTTAATAATCAGCCCACTCAGACTAATTCAAATACAGCTGTAACACAGAAAAAGTCTGAACCAGGAAAAATATGCTTTTATTCTTCAGATAAACGGATTGATCAGATAGATATTTACGTTTATTATTATGACGAAGCCGGAGCAAAGAAATCAAGAGTCGGTCAGTTGGATTTCTATTTCAAAGGCCGTCCCGATTGCGGTCAGGATGGAACGTATACTTTAAATCTTCCGCCGGGCGATTATGACTATTATGCTGTTGACGACGTTATTTACGAAATGAAAGGTACATTTTCAGTCATAGAAAACCAATGTACTTTTCTGGATGTCGTCTGCAGATAAATATTCCAGAATAATCCCGCTAAGACCGCCTGGTCGGAATTTTTACAATTTCTTACTCCTTTTTTTAAATCCTTACCTGTATTGTTTTGAAACATGATACGGCTGATATTAATTTTACCATACGAAGACTGTTTCTATGCAGAACTATAAACAGCCCATATTATTTTAAACAAACATTAACAAAAATTTTATGAAAAAAATAATCCTGTCTCTCCTGTTTGCTGTGGTATTGATCAGCAGCGGGTTTGGAAAAACCGTTGAAGTAAACCGTGCAAAAAATGTTGCGTCAAATTACCTGGCTTCAATGCCAACCCGGTTTCCACAGGGAATTCCCGGAGGTCTGAGCCTGTGTTATACGGCTGCGGAAAACAACACCTCCGCAATGAAGGCATCCTCAGCGCCATTATATTATGTTTTTAATATAAACAGCGCCTATGGTTTTATCATTATTTCGGCGGATGATGTTGTCATTCCGGTGCTGGCTTATTCCGATGAAACCAGTTTCTCTGCTGATAACATTCCACCTAATGTTGCAGGCTGGCTGAAGGGGTATGAGAATGAGATCAGTCATGCCATCAGCACGAACCTGGATCAGGCTCCTGAAGTTCAGTCGGAATGGACCGCCCTGGTCAAAGGCCCTCTGCAGGGCCATGCGCTTAAGTCGGCAACCGGAGTTAATGCTCTTATCACAACCATCTGGGGTCAGGACCCGTTCTATAATGATCTATGTCCGTACGATAATACCGCTGCTGAGCGGACCGTAACCGGATGTGTTGCCACAGCTATGGCCCAGGTCATGAAATATCATGCTTATCCCACCACCGGTATCGGAAGTTATTCTTACAGCACCACCCGTTATGGAACCCTGTCGGCTAATTTCGGGGCAACGACTTATAACTGGACCGCCATGCCCAACAACGTGACCACAGCAAACACTGCCGTGGCCACCCTGATGTATCATTGCGGGGTGGGTGCCAAAATGGACTACAACGTGAGTGCCCAGGGAGGAAGTGCAGCATACGTCGTTGCTACCGACGATCCGAAATGTGCTGAAAATGCACTGAAAGACTATTTCGGTTATGCCACAACTTTGCAGGGCAAAACGAAATCAAATTACACCAACACCGAGTGGATCAACCTGCTGAAAACCGAACTTAATGCCAGCAGGCCGATGGTCTATGCAGGGGGAGCGCATTGCTTTGTCTGTGACGGTTATGATGACAGTGATAAGTTCCACTTCAACTGGGGCTGGTCGGGAAGTTACGACGGATTTTACGCCCTTACAGCTCTGATACCGGGTGGGACCGGGACCGGCGGGGGCAACGGGAATTACACCAACGGACAGGAAGCTGTTATCGGGATTCGTAAGCCGGCTTCGGGGGGAGGCGGAGACAGGTTTTTCAAGCTTGCATTAAATGCAGCGGTCACCTGCCCATCCGACATCATCAATTACGAAGATTCCCTCTCCTTTCACACCGATATCATTAACAATGGCCAGTCGACGTTCAGCGGCGATATTTCAGCCTGTATCTTTGATACCAACGGGATCTTTATTCATGAAGTCCAGACCATCAAGGGAGTTGCACTCACCGCCGGCAGCCATTTGCCAAACGGTGCAACTTTCACAAACCCCGGGCTCACCTCCATGCTTCCCAACACGTATTTCGTGGGTATTATGTACAGGTCGGCCGATACAAACTGGATCATTGTTCCCGATACCAATGCCTTCCACAACAATAAACGGCTGGTGGTCATAAACACCAACCCCGTCGAAATGTATGCGGCCATGAACATAAGCCCCGGCTTAAATATGACACAGGGAGATGCAGTATCGGTGCAGGCCGACATCGTCAATCACGGAACCACCGATTTTAACGGCACTCTGGACCTTTCGATTTACGACATGGAAGGGTATTATGTGAATTTTATAGGCGAGAAGACAAATTTCACACTCCCGGTGAACCAGCACACCATGGGTCTGACATTCAGTACATCCAGCATCAATGTCCAGCCCGGCAGCTATCTTATAGCTATGCTGTTTCAGCCCGCCGGATCGTCGGACTGGCAGTTGATAGGATCCACCGCTTATGCAAACCCGGTTAAAATCCAGGTCAATGCAGTTCCTTTGATCGCCGATCAGTATGAGCCCAATAACACTTCCGCAACGGCTTCTTCCCTGCCGGTAAGTTTCGCAACAAACCCGGCCATTATTAATACTGTTGGTGCAAACTGCCATACAGGCATAGATTTTGACTTTTACACACTTTCTCTCCCTGCAGGCTATAATTATGTTATTACCGGCAATCTGGTTGATGCTTATAATGACCCTGACCAGGTATATACCCTGGATGCACTCTGGTCGTATTCCACCAACGGCATAACCTGGTCTGAGGCTTATGATGACACCATTCCTGATATTACAATGAACAACGGCGGAACTATTATGTTCGACGTTGAACCATATTACCCCGGTCAGACAGGAACGTACCAGTCAGTTGTACGGATAAGCAGGAACGCGCTTGGCGTAAATGATAAAACGCAGCCTGATCAAGTCATGGTTTACCCCAATCCTGTTACTGATTACCTCTTTATTGAATCAGCAGACCAACGGGCAGTCTTATCAGGAATTAAGCTGTTCAGCGTGACTGGATGCGAGCTTACCACAGTGAACTTTACCGGGCTTAAGTCCGGCTGCAGCATGTCCGTTACTAACCTTCAGGATGGAACATATATCCTTGCAGTGACAACTGTCAGCGGCATTATTCACAGGCAGATCGTCATCCGGAAAAAATAAAGCTTACTTTTGATTCTGCAAGGGTCTGCTGCCTGACCGGAAAAAAATTGATTACGCATTGAACACCAATGACTGGAGCTCTTCAAGTTTTGATTGCTGAAGCCATCAGCAGCGCAATAGGTTTTCTGTTATGTTCAAGGGATGGGCAAGGGCTGTGGTCCGATTTCCGCCTTCCCATCGGGGAGAGCAGCGGGTGGGTCACCGGGTTTGTAGGTTCAGTCCTCGCCGGCTCTGGTGATGACCGTGTCATAAGGGAAACGAAGAATGTCTGGAATGTGTTTGCCGCTCAAAAACTGTTCACCGGTCACGGGGGATGGGGATATAACTTGCTCACCCCCGAGGATGCCGACAGCACGGTATGGGGTATCAGGTTTGCTCTAAGCCTCGGCCTGGATGGGAAGTTCAGGACAAAGGCAGCGGAGGAGTTTCTTCTGAAGCATTGGTTAACAGATGGCGGGATCACCACATACATCCTTGAAAAAGAGCTTAGAAAACTGATTGGCGCCACGCCTGAAGAGGACATCCGGGGATGGACGGGTTCACACCTCTGTGTGACCGCCGCGGCTGCAGGGATTCCTGGGTTCAGCAGCATCCTTTTACCCTACATCCTGGAACATCAGCTTCCCGCCGGGAACTGGAATGGTTACTGGTGGAGCGATTCCGCTTATGCCACAGCTCTTGCGACGGAGGCCCTGCTTGTCGCAGGAATGACTGAACACCGCGATGCAATTGACCGGGCGTTCTCCTGGGCGATGCAGCATTTCGGCAGGGAAGCTTTCGTTTCAAATGATATCTTTCGTGAGGGATCTCCCTTTGCCACAGCCCTGGCTTTAAAGACCCTGCTTCTTGCCGGGGAGGTTGACAAGACCCGTGAAAAATCCGGGGCGGTTGCCCGATGGCTCATCAGCCGGCAGCAGGACAACGGATCGTGGCAACCCTCTGCCTTGCTGCAGGTTCCTCCGCCTTTTATGAAAATACCGGTCGATCCCGGGAGCTGGCCTGATGGAAAAGGAGCTGCCTGGGGCACCGTGGTTACCGATCACAGGTCGTTGTTTACCACGGCAGCCGTACTCGATTCGCTGGTGTTCTATCAGAAGACCCATTCAGGAACGATAAAGCCGGAAGCACTATGAAACATTCGACCCCAGCCGAAAAGTATGCTAAACTTTATATCACGCAGGATCAGGTGCTTGGCGCTATGTCCGGCCGTTTCGGGCCCTTTTATCTTTCGGGTGGCGCTGCCCTCTCAAGGTATTACCTGAACCATCGCTTCACCTACGATCTGGATTTTTCAGCTAACATTTTACCCTGCTTTGAGAGAAAGGCTGCTCCTGTAGTTGACGTGCTGAAAACACAATGCCATGTTACTGATGACGAACCAGCAGTTTACGCGCGATATTTCCACCTGTGGATACAGGGCAGCGAAAAGCTCAAGATCAGTATTTCAAACGACATTTCCGAACAATTGGGGTTGCCGTTTATGGCAGGGCAGGTTCCTGTGGATAATATGAAGAACATGCTGGTTAAAAAACTCAAAACCATTCTGGATCGTGATAACCCTAAAGATCTGTTCGATATCGTAAGTATTGCATCGGCCTACAGTTTTCATTGGGGTGATGTGTTGAAGTATGCGCAAAAGAAAGCCGTCATGGCCCAGGTGAATCTCTTATTGCAATTCAGCCGGGTTGCCTTCCGGTTTAACAGTATATGGCGCGGACGGGAACCAAAAGATCTGTTCAGCCTTTTGGGGGCTCCTCCGCCTATAGGTTTCAACAGGGTCTATCTGACTGCAAATATCGGGCGGAACGGCAGTAATTATGAAAAACCTTCTTCCACCATGGAATCCCTTTCGCGAGAGCTGCGACGTACTGCCTACAGGCTTAAAGCGATTTCAGAGTCGGATGGCCTCGCGAATGAGGCGCAGATCGCTGACATTCCTTCCTGTTTCAATCTGACACTGGGAGGGGCCTCCATAAGGATTGACCTGCCAGCGGTTTCTGTAAGGGACAAGGCCCTTAAACAATTCAGCCGGGTTCCGGCAGGACTTTACCAGGGTCTGGAATGGATGCACTCTCCTGTTGCGGCAGAAGAACTGAAAGCGAAGTTCAAAATGATCAGGAATGATCTTTTCCTGGCCGGAGAAAATTCACTTGGCATTGGAAAAACTCCCATTGATAAGGCCAGGCCGGGGCTATAAGTTCAATCAGGGCAAGGACTGGTCGATGATTCCGGACTTTCCCTAGCGTATCATGGTTCCGAAATAGCCCTTGCATTCAATAGGTGCATTTTCTTTGTACACAATTTTCAGGTGGTTTAGACCCCTGATATAGTTTGCCGGATAGGGAAACCTGCACTTTGTTTTTCCGCAGAAGCTCAGCAGGGCCTCCCGTTTTCCAGAGGTCACCAAATTGTCCGATTCCAGCACATCCAGCGCAGCCTCCCACCCCGGATTAAACCGGGGCTGGCTGAGATTGTTAAAAAGCATCTCCAGGGCCAGATATGGAAGGATCTCCTTCCCTGTATTGATATTGCAGGCGAAGTAATCGAAAAGGCCGGCATATCGATCGGTCAGGAACCTGACTTTCTGAAAATCACCCGGCCAGCCGATATCCCGGAGGTAAGCTTCCAGGCGCACAGCGTTTATTTTTGTCAGCACCAGCCTCACTGCCTCCATATACCTGGGGATCATCAGACCGGTCTGGTATAAATTTGCATGTTCGGGAAGTGCATGGACGGCTGTTCTCAGACTTCCGGCCATCTCATCCGGGAACGGAGTACCGGTAATGATCCGGTAGATTTCATCAAGGACACGGAGGGTTCCTTCAGATTGGGCTTTTCGGCCTGCTTTTTCGTCAACAATGATCCCGAAAAAAATATTCGGGCAGCGATTATACGATATTCCGTCAAAGTCAAACTCAAGCCAGACGGACCCTACCGAGACATCTAAAAGATGTCCCTGGGTATTCCATGCAATAAAAAACTTCCTTATTCTTTGCCAGAGGGGATCAGCGAGCAAATTTTCATGCAGATCCGACATTGGACTGGTACCGGCCAGTATCTTTGCCCCTTCAGTGTCTTTCCCGATCAGAAACGAAAAATCGCAGGCGGCCGCGGGCTCACCCAGCCGGCTTTCAAAGCCAAAATCGCGCGACAGGTCAAAAGGAAAAAGTGAACATAGCTCTTTCAATGAGTCCATGCAGCCACCCCCCATCAAGGTGGAATGAAGGGGGGTGGAAATGATTTCGATATGATCGGCGAAGGAAAGTTTCATAAAAATTTTTTGCCCGAAAAGCGCTCACCGTGCTGGCCGGGGCTATGATCCCTGGCCGGGCCCCCCCCAACCTGTCCCCCCGGCAACTGAAGCCAGCTCTGCTTCGGTGAGTTCGTCTTCAGCAGCATCTCCCCGAAAGGGAGGAAGAACAAGGTAAACGGTTTTCTGATCCTCCTGCAGAATCTTTATTTTTATTGTTTCCGGAAGATTTATTCCAGTCTCCAGTTCGAAAATTAATTTTGGATTATCAATCAGCTTCTTACGGAATGAATCATCTTTCATCGCTTTTTCGATGATTTGCTCTTCAAGCTTTTTTCTGAGATTTGACATGGCTCTCTATGAATTTATTTTATTATTTATTATCGTTTGACGACAAGTTTCTTTGTCTCCATCCAGTCGGCTGTTTTAATTACGATATTATAGATTCCCTGGGAAGCCTGGGAAAGGTCAATACTATATTCTTTTTTTCCGCTGAATTTTTTCTCAAGGATGGCCCTGCCTGACTGATCTTCAACAAGGACATTCAGCGTTAAACAGCTTTCATTTGATGGTACGATCCGGAAAATACCCATTGTGGGATTCGGGTAGATCGAAACCTGGTTGCCCGAGCTTCCTGCCGGGTTGGAAACCCCGAGGGGGTCAATTATTTTAAAGGAAGCGATCCTTGTCTTGGGAGTACCAGCTCCTGTTGCATACTGATTCGTGTACCAGAAAGTCTGGTCATCGGAAGGATCCACAGAGAGGGATGTATAATCACCCCAGCGTTCTGGCGATGAACCGCCGGACTGTGAGGTAGTACCCACCCATATTGTATCTTCAGCAATGTCGAGGATAGAGTTACCGGCCAGGTAAGCGGTAGCGGACTGACCACAGTAGCGAATCCCGGGGTATTCGCCATCGCTGGATATCGAATATCCCAGCCCTATGGTGTTGGATCCGTTCAACATGATGCTGCCCATCCACCGGCTGTTTGTATCAGGGGCATAAGTGCCTTCCTGTCTTATGCTCCAGTCGCTGCCGGTTTTTCGCAATTCATACCATCTGATCCCGGCCTGGCCCTTCTGATCTATATTTACAGTGTGGCAGCAAACGATGGTCTGGTACGATCCGAAGTTACGGTACTGGGGCACATTCATGATAATAGTGGGCACGGCATCAACTTTCTGGGTGGTTCCTTTCTGCCTGATATCTTCCCAGTTACTGCCGAAGTTACTGTTAAAGGGTGTCACATCCAGTTGTTGAACACGGTTGAATGTCGATGCCGCCGTGTCGGTCCAGTTCACAGCCAGTTCATATATCCAAATCTGGTCTTTGGTTCCGCTGGAAGCATCATCGTTAATGGCAATATAAATGCCGGGAGATCCTGCCGGAGCAAAGGGTCCGTCATTATCTACAGGAGGAACAACCCTGAATCCTCCGCTTCCGCCCGGACGATAGGGATTTTTAATTCCGAAAAACTTGGGAATACTATCTCCCACCAGCATCTTCGACCTCTCATAAACATAGGTATCCCTTCCCCCACTATTATTATTATCCCCCATATAATACCCATCCTGCCATACGCCGAATTTAGGGTAATCGGGCATTATGTCGGCCTTGAAAGAATACGGGTACCAGGTTCCCGTAGGGTCGTTTGTTGAGGATACGGCCATAAGAATATAATTCGGGGTCCCGTCTTTGGGCACCGAGAATTCTGTGGCCAGCCAGCGATCGGCCTGTTCGTCATACAGGATGACCGGATCACCGTCGTTCCGGTTTGCTCCCGGCTTATTGCCAAACAGCAGGTTCATATCAGTAGGCCCGGCTACAAGTGTGCCTGTTTTATCATATATAGCATACGTGTCATTCATCGTCTGCATGTAATGGTTTTTACCAACGGTCCCGTTATCGTCGGAAGGCCGGGATCCTGACTCCTGTCCTTCAAAATTTTTCAGCGGACTGCGGAAAAGCTTCTGAGTTCCCATATTTTTCTGCCAGGCCCCGTCCTCACCTTTTGGGAGGGCTGTTTCAGCAAAAGGATAGGTACGCTCCGACTTTTCTTCATTAATTGTCCGTTTGCTGTTTTTAAGTTTCAGCGCATTGAATTCATCAGCAGTTAATGCAGGAAGATCGCGTAAAGGACGGGTTTCACCCAGGAAAGTCCCGGTCCCCACTATGGTAGGGTGAACCGGTATTGTTGGTGTGAATGAGTTTTGATCTGGCTTTTTAGCCGAAGAAGATGATTGGTTCTGGGCATAGACGCCCCTTGCCAGGAGCAGTATTATCAGCAACATGAAAAGGGAATAATAGTTCCCCGAAGAAGCAGAATGTGTTTTCATAGCGTTGATTTTTAATAATTATTACTGAAGGATTAAATGGTTTTTTTGTTTCACTCCAACAAATATAATTGCAGGACAGTTTGTTTCAAAATAAAACAAGTAAGGATTTGTAAAAAGGAGTAAGAAATTGTAAAAACCTGCAATGTGGGTTGCAGGAAGCATCTAAGAAAGATTATCTTCATTTTCACGACTGCTGGCAATGGAATTCCTAAAATAAGAAGGCGTTATACCGATCTGTTTTTTGAAGATAGAATGAAACGTAACTTTTGTACTGAAACCTACCATTTCCCCTATGCCTTCTATGGAGAGATGGTCATATTTTGATTCTGTAAGAAGCCTCCTCGCCTCCTTGATCCTCAGCTCGTTTATAAAGCTGTTGAAGTTCTGTTTGTAATTATCATGGATCATGTGCGAAAGGTAAGTGCGGTTTGTGTTTAATTTCCTGCAGATATCATCTACAGTGAGGCCTGGTTCAAGGAAAGGTTTTTCGTCCTGCATTAACCGGCTGAACTTTACCAACAGACCCAGGGTAGTGTTTTCAATTTCATTATCCGGAGGGATAACCATGATTTGATCATCAGAGATGCTTATGCTTCTCCGGGCTTCAATCTGTTTCTCGGTTTTTACGATTTCCAGGTTCTTCCTGACGATTTGCCTGAATGCCCTGCTCTTTTGCCGGTATAACATCGAAATCACAAAACCCAGCACTAAAAGTACAAAAGCAACTCCGGCTAAGAATTTTATCTGTAATTTCTGAAGATTGTTGGCTTTTTGCAATAAAAGATTTTCCTGCTCTTTCTTTTCTGTTTCAAAACGGGTTTGCATTTCAAGAATTGCCTTGGTTTTATCTTCGCTAAAGATGCTGTCACCTGCAATCCGGTATCTCGAAAAAAAATCTTTGGCAGCAGATTTATCGCCGGTGATTATACTTATTTCGGTCAAATAGCGGCTGCATTTCTGTATCATTTCAAGTGAATTTTCCTCACTGGCATAGTCGAATGCTTCCCGGAACATTTTGGTCGCAGCTGCCAGATTGCCTTTATTATATAAGATTTCACCCAGGCTCACGTTCAAGCTGGCAATCTCAGCGCCCGATCCGATACTATTGGCCAGGGCCAGGGCTTGCTCATAATATTCAATTGCTTTTGGTTCGTTCTTCAGCAAATCAGCATATACATCTCCCAGACAGTGAAGGGAAATTACGATCCCGTATTTATTGCCGATTTCTTTTTTCAGCTCAAGAGATTTCCGATGATAAAATAAGGCTGAATCCGGTTGTTTGAGGTCTACGTAGAGATCTCCAAGAGCAGTATAATTAGTGGCCAGGTATTTCTTGTTCTTCCTTTTCAGGTTAATTGAGATGGCTTTCTTCAAAAACAAGCTGGTCATTTTATTATTGTCCCAGTCAAAATATACCAAACCGAGATTGTTATAGGTTGCCGCCAGGCCGTCTGAATCGGCAAGCTCCTCTTTCAGCCTGGCTGATTCGAGAAAGTATTTTGTGGCTTTTTCATAGAATGATGTTTGTTTATAGGTGGAAGCCATGTTGTTGTATAGCTTCGCCATTTGCGGCTTGTCATTTACAGGCAGAAGTATTTCCCTTGCCTTTTCATAATAATTCAACGCGTCGGAAAATCTGCCCATGTAATAGTAAGTAGTTCCGATATCAGTATAAATTTTTCCGATGTCAAGTGGTTCTTTTAGTTCCCGGGCTATGCTTAGCGCATGATCATAGCAGGCCAGAGAACTGTCATATTCGCCCAGCATCTGATAAATGTTGGCAAGATTCCGCTGCATGGACATGCCGGCTAATGTTTTTCCGAAATCATGCTTTTTGCTGAATTGCAGCAGCTTTTCTTTTGCTATAAGGTAATTTCCTGATAACCTGAAAAGCTCAAAAGACTTCTGTAAAAAAAACAGGGCGCTGTCTGATTTACCTGAATTGATAAAGCCTTCAGAAAGTAAAAGACAGGAGTCGGCCGATTTCTCCTGGGTAAAAACGAAATAGCCGGATAGAAAAAAAATCAGCAATAAAATCAATCGCTTCATGCAATGGCGGGGCCGGTCCTAGTAAAAACACATAGGAGAGCAGCTATAATCATTTACATAGCCTCCGGCAACTGCCTCCAGTTCTGCATCGGTCAATTCCGAGTCAACTTCAGTTGAAGCCAGACGAGGCAGCACCAGGTATATGGTGCCCGGGTCTTCTTCGAGAATTTTCAAGGTTACTGATTCAGAAACTGCTACACCCATTTCATTAATAATTACTGCTGCCGGGTTGTCAATAAGTCTTTTTCTGAAATCCATATCTTTCAGGGACATTTCGATGAGCTTTGGTTCGATTTCTTTTCTCAGGTTCATGTGGTTGAGATTAACGGGAGTAAATATAAATACATTTATTAAGATTCTGCAAAGGCAGTCTATGATAATTAATAAAAAAAACTATATTTGTTCCTAATAATTATTCCTTTCTGATATGATTGGCCGGCAGATTTTCAGAAAAACGTCGCTTGAGAAAATGATGACCCCCGAGGACCTGGATGAATTATTGCAGGTCAACCCGACCAGGACATGGCTGATGTTTGCAGGTATAGGTGTTGTTATTGCCGGGATGCTGGCCTGGGGAATCCTTGGGTCGGTAACGCAGTATGTGAAAGGATTCGGGATCATCAAGACCCGGGAGCTGCCCCGGGAGGTAGTATCGGTTTGTTCGGGGCAGGTTGATTCGATTTTCTGTAAGACCGGTGATGAGGTTGCCCAGGGCCAAAAATTGTTAATGATTCTCCAGCTGCACGAACAAACAGGTGTAACTATTTTCGCTTCCTGCCCGGGCGAAATCACCGGACTGAATGTCAGGGAAGGCACTTATGTTGAAACGGGCGCTCCAGTGCTTGAGATGATGCGAAATGAAGGCCATACCGGGACCTTTCCCGAGGTGATCTTCTTTGTGGAGGAACAGGAGGTTTCAAAGCTGAAAAAGGGGATGGTTTCCAACCTGCAAATTGATAAGGGGGGAGTGCCTCCTGAATTTTTAAATGCGGTGATCAATTTTATTGCTGATTACCCGGTTTCGAAAAATTCAATCCAAAAATATTTTCCGGATGAGGAAATAACGAAGCAACTCAGCAACAGGGATTTCCATGAAGTCAGGGCAAGCCTGATTATCGATACGGTCGGGAAAACGGCCCGCGCAAAGGAGGCTCTGCATTCATTAAACGGCCTATCCTGCCGCACTGTTACCACAGTGGCCCGCCGAAGTCCGGTTGCTTATCTTTTAAACTGATCAGGCTAATCATACTCTTCTGCATGAGCTTTGAACCGATTCACTTCCTTCATTCAGTTTACTGCCGGCTTGCAGGTATAAGGCGGGTTAAAACTCCCACGGTTCTGCAGATGGAGGCCCTGGAATGCGGGGCAGCTTCTCTGGGGATCGTATTGGCCTGCTTCGGGAAGAATGTTCCCCTCGAAAAGCTGAGGGTCGACTGCGGTGTATCACGCGACGGGAGCTCGGCAAGCAACATCTCCAAAGCAGCAAGGAATTATGGCCTGGAAGTAAAGGCTTATAAAAAAGAGCCGGAAGAACTTAAAAAGCTTCCTCTCCCGATGATCGTATTCTGGAATTTTTACCATTTCCTGGTTGTCGAAGGGTTTGGGAAAAACAAAGTTTACCTAAACGACCCGGCTTCCGGCCCACGTACGGTGGACTATAAAACCTTTGATGAATCCTTTACAGGAGTGGTATTGACTTTTAAACCCGGACCCGGATTTCAGAAAGAAGGCGAAAAAACGAAGTTTCTTCCCTTGTTGCTGAAATGGTTAAAAGGGTATGGAAACAGCCTGTTGTTCCTTTTCCTTGTAGGACTTGCCCTTATTATCCCCGGACTGGCCATCCCGGTATTTTCAAAAATATTTGTCGACCAGATCCTGATCCGGCATACGGAAGCCTGGATCGTTCCCCTGCTTACAGGCATTGCAATTACTACCATACTACGTGCTCTGTTGTCGTGGTTGCAGCAGCATAGCCTGGTACGATTGGAAATGAGTCTTTCACTTAAGAATTCCTCGAAATTTCTCTGGCACGTACTCCATCTTCCAATGTCGTTTCATAACCAGCGGCCGGCCGGTGATATTACCATGCGGGTAAACATCAACGACCAGATTGCCATGCTGCTTTCGGGGCAGCTTGGCAATACTTTCCTGAATTTATTCATGATCGCATTTTACGCGGCCCTGATGTGTTATTACAGCCTTCCGCTGGCTGCGGTTGCCATTTTCATCTCACTGGTAAACCTTCTCGCACTGAGATATATTTCAAGGAAACGGGTTGATTCAAATCAAAAACTCCTGCAGGATAACGGCCGTTTATTCGGGCTTTCTTCTTCAGGTTTGCAGATGATAGAGTCATTAAAAGCAACAGCTTCCGAATCGGAATTTTTCTCACGCTGGGCCGGCTACCAGGCAAAATTGCTGAACATCCAGCAGAGACTGGGGGTGCTTACCCAGACCCTGCAGGTAATCCCTGTATTTCTTACTACTCTGAGCACCCTGGTGATACTGTTTCTCGGGTCACATTATATTATCAGCGGGGTGATAACTGTGGGTACTTTTGTCGCATTCCAGTCGCTGATGGCCAGTTTTAATCAGCCTATCGTAGCCCTGGTTAACCTTGGAAGCGCACTGCAGGATGTGCAGGGAGGGCTGAAACGGATAGAGGATGTTTATAATTATCCTACAGGCCAGCCGGATGCTGATGCAACTGAATCTCAAAAAGCCGGAAAAGTTTTAAAACTGCAGGGATCGGTTGAACTTAAGGATGTGACGTTTGGTTACAGCCCGCTGGATTCGCCCCTGATCACTGGTTTTTCTCTGCACCTGAACCCGGGATCCAGGGTCGCTATCGTTGGAAGGACCGGTTGCGGAAAGTCGACCATGGCCAACCTGGTCAGCGGATTGTATGATCCATGGAAAGGAGAGATACTGTTTGACGGCAAACCCAGAGAGAGCTTTTCTCATACTACCCTGAATAATTCCATTTCCATGGTCGATCAGAACCTCTTCCTTTTTGAAGGAACTGCCAAGGAGAATATTACTTTCTGGGATCAGACCATTGCCGACAAAGATGTAATACAGGCGGCTAAAGACGCCTGCATTCATGAAGACATTGCGGCCAGACCCGGAGCATATGAAAGCATGATATCCGAAAACGGGAGGAATCTGAGCGGGGGTCAGAGGCAGCGGATCGAAATTGCAAGGGCGCTTGCCACCAAACCATCTGTATTGATACTTGATGAGGCCACCAGTGCCCTGGATGCAAAGACAGAGCAGATGATAGATATCAATATCCGTAAAAAAGGATGCACCTGCCTCATCATCGCTCACCGCCTGAGCACGATCCGTGACTGCGACGAAATCATCGTGATGGACAGGGGGAGGATAGTGCAAAGAGGAACCCACCAGGAACTGATAATCCAGCAGGGATTATATAACGAACTGATCAAAGAATAAGGATAGCTGCCATGCCGCAAGAACTGTTTTCTGCAACAATTCGCAACAAGGGCCAAACGGTAAAAACCGGGGGGAACCGGTCTTTCCTGTTGAATCAGCCTGAGTATGCCTGGTATTTTGCCCATGGTTACGCAGATGTTTTTTCTGTCAGGCTCGACCATGAGCAGCCCCGTGGTTCAAGGAATTATTTTTTCTCAGCCCGCCAGGGGGAATTTCTTTTTGGCATCAGCAGCAAGCATTCGGGCGATGAACGCAGTTTGATTGCCTCTCCTTCTCCGGATGCGGAAATCATTATGATCAGTATGGATCAGGTCAAAGAGCTGTGGAGCCGGACTGAGTTTACTGCAATTTTTACAGGGATACTCGAACTCTGGATCACCCATCTTTCCCTGGCTATTTCAAAAGATATCAACCCGCGTACTGATCTGCTGCTTGAAGCCCCCATTCCGGCCAGCGTGGATGCCCATCTGAAGATCCGCTCAAGAAAAGGAATTGTATGGACGGAATTCTTTTCCGGAAACGCCTTATTTCTGGGGATGAAGGAAATCATGGAATCCGGGGAACACCTGAAATTCCCGGTTTCACAGGATTCCTGGCTGCAGACCATGGAAACTTCTGAAATCAGGTCATTTCGAACAGCCGACATTTACTTGCTGGGAGAGCTCTGGAATTACCTTGAAAATTTTTATGCAGTAATTTTTTTCTGTGAATTTTTCATTACCCGTCTCACTGCTGTTGACGACTTCAACCGTTTGAACGAGAAAACTGTTCATAGCTCAAGGGTACGTTCCTCGGCTCTCCTTAACATTGCCTCGGTTATCAATGAGAAGCTGAGAAAATCATATATTGATACCGGTTACGATGCATTGCTCACCTCATGCCGCATTATTGCTGATTATTCGGGGATTACCATCACCACACCCAAACAACCCAGAAGTGAGGAAGCCCCTCCGCTGAGCCTGAACGACATTTTGCGTTCTTCAAGGTTCAGGGCCCGAAAAGTAAAACTCACAGGCAAGTGGTGGGAAGAGGACCATGGACCCTTGCTGGCCTGGACAACAGATGAAAATCTTCCTGTTGCCCTGATCCCGAAATCTCCCGGGAAATATGAATATATCAGCCCGGGTGAAAATATAAGACAGCCTTTAACTTCGAAAACAGCCCTGCAGCTGGCCCCGGAAGCTCAACAGTTTTATCGTCCTTTCCCCGATCAGCCCATCGGAGGCATGCATCTGATCAGGTTTGGGCTGAAGAACTGCTTCCGGGATATCCTTCTCGTCATCTTGATGGGACTGGCAGGCGGCTTCCTCGCCTTACTTATCCCGGTGTTGACGGGAAACATCTTTGATGCTGTAATCCCCCAATCCGACTACCGGCAGTTATACGTTTTTTCGATGGTCATCTTTTTCAGCATTGTCGCTATTTCCCTGTTTCAGATGGTGAGGAGTTTCGCGATGATCAGGATAGAAACAAAGCTCGATTTTTCGCTGCAATCGGCATTATGGGACCGCCTGCTCAATTTACCCGTTTCCTTTTTCAGGAGATACCAGGCCGGCGATCTTGCTAATAAGGCAAACGGCCTGATGATGCTGCGTAAAACACTTTCCGATACCGTGATTTACAGTGTGCTTGGCGCAGTTTTCATGCTGTTTAACTTTTTCCTGCTGTTTTTTTATGACGTTGCTCTTACCTTGTATGTTTTTCTTTTCCTGGTCATATCCCTTCTCTTTATTTTTTATTTCGGGAAGCAGATCCAAAAGCGTCAGCAAATTATCACTCAGCTTCAGGGCAGGATTTTCGGTATGCTGATCCAGTTTTTATCCAGTATCTCCAAGATAAAGATCGCCGGCGCTGAAGTCCATGCCTTTTCGCAATGGGCCATGAAGGTCTCGGTGGTTAAAAGACAAACCTATGAAGTAAGAAAGCTGTTTAAGGTGGTCTCCGTGTTTTCGATGGTAGTGCCCCTTGTAATCACACTGTTTGTTATTGCGGTTATTTCCTGGCAGCCGCCAGATACACTCTCGACCGGTCAGTTCATGGGATTTTACACCGCATTGACTATGACCGTTGTATCGTTCTTTCAGTTTGGAATGGCCGTCATTTCGTTTTTCATGGCAATTCCGATGCTCGAAAGCATACGCCCGATACTGGAGGCTCTGCCCGAGAATATCGCCCTGAAGGAGGACATCAGGGAACTTTCAGGCGAAATTGAGGTTGCCAATGTCAGTTTCAGATACCAGCCTGATTTGCCCTTAGTGCTTCATGATGTTTCTTTACACATCCGGCCCGGAGAATTCGTAGCTATTGCTGGAGCTTCAGGTTCAGGAAAATCGACTTTATTACGCTTGCTGCTTGGCTTTGAATCACCCGAGGTCGGCTCAATATTTTATGACCGCCAGGATATTTCAGCATTTGATCCTGCATCAATAAGAAGGCAGGCCGGAACAGTGCTTCAGCAATCGCAGCTGTCGGTGGGGACCCTGCTCACCAATATCACCGGCATGGGTAACGCGACGTTTGAAGATGCGTGGGAAGCAGCCCGGAATGTGGGCCTCGACGAGGACATCAAGCAAATGCCGATGGGGATGCACACCATGATTACAGGGGGATTGAGCACTATTTCAGGCGGTCAGTGTCAGCGCATCATGATCGCCCGGGCTATCGTGAACAAGCCCCGTATACTGTTCTTTGATGAAGCTACCAGCGCACTCGATAATAAAACCCAGAATATCGTCAGTAAAAGCCTTGAAACGCTCCAGGCCACGAGGGTGGTTATCGCCCATCGTCTGACTACGGTTCAGCATGCCGACCGGATTTACCTGATGGAACATGGAAGTATCGAAGAATCGGGAACCTATGAAGATCTGCTCAGAAAAGGCGGAAAATTCGCTGAACTGGTAAAGCGGCAGATGCTTGAATAATTAATGAGGCCCTTCCCGACGGCGGTTTTTCATCTCTTCAACCATTTTCAGGTATTCTTTAAACTGAGTATCTGTTAGAATACCTTTCAGATCTTTCTCTTTCTGGGTCTGGAAGTTCTTCATAGTCTTGCGCTGAACGGCCGTATCTGCGATATTCCTGGCATCTCCTATTCTCTTTGCATATTTGAGGTTGATGTCGGCTACCTTTGGTTCCTGAGCTGCAGTAAGGTTCAACTGTGTTTTCATCATCTCGGTCTGACGTTTCGCACGATCTTCGGGGGTAGGTCCACCTTGTCCCTGTCCACGGCCTCCCTGCTGGGCAAAACCAGATGTTCCAAGCACCAGTACAAAGAGCAATGCAAAAAGCCTCAATACGGCCGATGAAAGACAATTTTGTCGCTGCATGTTTTTAGAATGTGTTTTCATGGTTTTTTTAGATGTTCAAATTTCGGTTAATAATTTTATAATTATGATAATGTGCGCATGTTTTCGAGTTTTTTCTTCGCAAGGAAACTATGAATATCGCCCAGGTGTTCTCTTATTCGTTTGTCGCCGAATTCGTAGACCTTCGAAACCAGGCCATCCAGAAAATCACGGTCGTGAGAAACAAGGATGAGCGTACCATCATACTCTCTCAACGCATTTTTCAGGATATCTTTTGTGCGCAGGTCAAGATGATTGGTAGGCTCATCAAGGATGAGCAGGTTCACCGGTTCAAGCAGCAGCTTGATCATGGCAAGCCGGGTGCGTTCTCCGCCCGACAGCACCTTTACTTTCTTGTTCCAGTCGTCACCCCCGAACATGAAAGCGCCGAGAAGGTCTCTGATCCTGGCGCGGATATCGCCTTTGGCCACGTCATCAATGGTTTCAAATACCGTAATTTCTTCGTTCAGCAGCGATGCTTCATTCTGTGCGAAATACCCGATCATGGTATTGTGGCCGATGGTAAATTTACCATCGTGAGTGGTTTCGCCCATCATGATCTTTACCAGGGTTGATTTGCCTTCCCCGTTTTTGCCCACGAATGCAACACGTTCCCCGCGCTGAATACTGAACGAAGCGTTCGCGAATACAGTATGAGCTCCATAGCTTTTCGAAACCCCTTCGAGTATCACCGGGTAACTCCCCGAACGTGGTGATGGCGGGAATCTGAGACGAAGGGTGGAGGTATCTTCCTCGTCTATTTCAACTATAGTGATCTTTTCCAGCATCTTAACCCTTGACTGAACCTGGTTGGTTTTCGAATAGGTCCCCTTGAACCTATCGATAAAATCCTGGTTGTCGGCAATGAATTTCTGCTGTTCATTATACTGTTTTTGCTGTTGTTCGCGTCTTTCAACACGTAGGCCGAGATATGTTGAATAATTCACCTTGTAATCATAGATCCGACCCAGGGTCACTTCGATGGTGCGGGTGGTGATATTATCAACAAAGGCACGGTCGTGAGAGATAACGATCACGGCTTTGGCGCTATTTATAAGGAAATCTTCGAACCATTGGATCGACTCAATATCCATGTGGTTAGTAGGTTCGTCAAGAAGGAGTAAATCGGGCTTCTGGAGCAGGATCTTGGCAAGTTCAAGGCGCATTCGCCAGCCCCCGCTGAACTCGCCCGTGGGCCTGGTGAAATCTTCCCGAACGAACCCCAGGCCAAGCAGTATTTTTTCTACTTCAGCATCGTAGTTGGTTTCTGCCATGGAATAAAATTTTTCGCTTAAGGACGAAACCTGTTCTATCAGTTCATAATATCCGGCCGATTCATAATCGGTACGGGTTGAAAGCTGGTTATTGAGCTCTGCGATTTCGCGTTCCATATCAAGGACATGCGAAAAGGCCTGGGCCGCTTCTTCAAAAACCGTGCGGCTGTCGACCGTAAGCAGGTGCTGAGGCAGGTAAGCGATTACAGCGTCTTTAGGTGAAGACACCTTGCCTCGTGTAGGTGTTTTATTGCCTGCAATTATTTTAAGAAGAGTAGATTTTCCCGCGCCATTCTTACCCATGAGCGCAATCCTGTCCTTGTCGTTAATCGCAAAGGATATATCCTTAAAAAGTGTTGTCCCTCCAAACTCAACTGTAAGCCCGTCAACTGAAATCATCCCCTATCATTTAATGGAATTGCAAAGATACCTATCTTTGTTTCAGAAAAAGTAATACATCCATCATCTTAATCAACCGAAAGAATTTATGAATGAGAATTATACTGTTTCCCGTTATATTCTGCATCGACTGCAGGAGATAGGAATAAAGCACATTTTCGGGGTTCCCGGAGATTATAACCTCGATTTTCTTGACGATGTTGTTGTGAGTCCTATACAGTGGGTTGGAAATTGCAACGAGCTGAATGCCGGTTACGCGGCCGACGGGTATGCCCGTCTTAACGGGGTTGGAGCCGCGGTGGTGACCTATGGCGTGGGAGGTTTCAGTATTTTAAATGCCGTGGCAGGCGCTTTTGCAGAGTGTGTGCCCATTATCGTGATCAGCGGGGCACCCCCGGGACACCGCAGGGAATCAGGCGCCATGGTACATCACCTGATTTCCAATTATTACCTTCAGCTTGATATTTTCAAAAAAATTACAACAGATGCAGCCCTTCTCACCAATCCCGACACGGCTCCTGACGAGATTGACCGGGTAATCAGGAATTGCATGGCAAACAAACTTCCAGCCTACCTTGAGCTTCCTTCCGACATGGTTAATGTCCCTTGCCGGGCACCCGGGGATATGCTGTTTTCGAAACCCCCGGTTTCCAAAGCCGATAGCCTTGCAGAGTGCGTTGCAGAAGCAGCGGAAATGCTTAAAAAGGCTAATAATCCGCTGATCCTGGCCGGCGTGGAACTACTCCGCTTCGGACTTGGAGCCGGGGCCCTTCGCCTGGTTGAAAGCATTGAAATTCCATTTGCCACTATGCTTAGCAGTAAATCGGTATTGCCTGAGCTTCATCCCCAGTTCGTCGGCATTTACCAGGGAGGATGGAGCCGCCCGGCCGTTCGCGGTCAGGTGGAAGATTCCGACTGCCTGCTTTCACTCGGGACCTGGATGACAGACCTTGATACGGGTTTGTTCAGCATGAAGCTCGATGAACGGCGGATGATTACCGTGGGTGGAGGACAGGTGCGTATAGGGAACCATTATTATCACCAGGTCCAGTTGGGCGATTTTATCAGGGAACTGTCGCTGGTAGCTCAGCCCCGTTCCTACCTCGCTTCCCACCCGGCTGAATCATACCGCCCAAACGAGACCTTTGTGCCTGAACCTCACTGTAAACTCTCCGCGGCAAGGCTTTACGAATGTATTAACTACCATCTCGACGACCGGATGGTACTCCTTGCAGAACCCGGGGATGCTTTTTGCGCAAGCCCGGAATTTCATATCGAAGAAGCAGAGAACTTTATCGTGCAGGCTTATTATTGCTCTATAGGGTATTGTACTCCTGCAGCTTTGGGCGTGGCTCTGGCGCGACCCGGAAAAAGGCCGGTCGTCTTATCCGGCGACGGGGCCTTCCAGATGACGGCTCAGGAAATTTCAACCCTGATCAGGGAACGCTGCCCTGCCGTGATCGTGATCATCAACAACGACGGTTATCTTATCGAACGCTACCTTCATAAAGACGGGCCTTACAACGATATACAGATGTGGCAGTATTCAAAACTGCCAGGAGTCTTTGGCGATGGATCGTTCGTGTCGACGTTCAAGGTTACAAACGAGGAAGAGCTGGAATTTGCAATGAAAACTGCTGTAGCTGAGACCGGCAAACTTGTATTTATCGAAGTCTGCCTTCCCGACCGTGATTGTTCATCAGGTCTGGATCGTTTGGGCAAGGCCTTCCACGAATCACAAAAAAAATCATCATAGAATTCAGTTTCCGAATTTTCTGTTAATTTTTTCAAAATGCCGGAGGATTTGCAGCACATCTTCCGCCGTAAGATCATTAAATAATTTATCGGTAAAATACAGGCGGGCCCAGGCTGACTGAAGAGGAAGGAAGTTGCTGAGCAGGGGAGCATCTCCGCTGCGGATGACAAGATCTACAGGTGTTGTGATTTGTAAATGGGTTATAAACTCATTCATATTACCTGAACTTTTTACAGCCTTAATTATTTCTTCATGCGGATCGTAGGCCAGCAGCAGGTTGATCCGGCCTGAAGAATAATTGATCGTTTGCTGCTCGATCGATTCTATTGCAGTCCTCAGAGAAGCCGGGAGAATGTCGAGGTTCCCTGCTATTACAACCCTTAATTGCCTGTGCCTGGCAAGTTGGGTGATCTGATTGTTCAATGAGGATTCCAAGATCGCCAGATAGGGTTCCAGGTCCTCCGGTTCTCTTCTGAAATTCTGAATGCTCGAGAGATAAATACTGAGCTCCTGTACCCCTTTATTGAAAAACATTTCAACAAGAAGCTGCAGAAAAGAGCGAGTACAGGCATATGATTCCCCAAGGGAGCAGCCGTGAGCCTTTGCCCACCGGCGGCCTCCGTCGGGAATGATCCCCACATGAAGGGGAACTGCTTCAACTGAAGGGTGATAGTAGGCAGTAGTTTCCATTCAGAATCTTATGATGGTTTTCTATTTTACCTGTTATCCGGCTTTGCTTTGTTAACATATCCCTTTCGGTCAATAATTCTGATCATTGAGTCGCAAAAAATCTTGACCCCGTTCTGATTTAAATGATCAGCATCATAAAAATCCAGACTATCATTAAGGTTAAGTAAATTGTTAAAATTGTACATAATCCCATTGCTTAAGAAACAGGAATCTATTTCTTTCGTATTTATCCAGGATTGATATTTGAACTTGGTAACAGGTGACTGAACTAAAATAAAAGGGATCCCTCTGCTTTTTATAAGCTCCAGGGATTTTGTGAATGCCTTAAGCTGCATGTTGTTAAAGATCAGCTTGTCTTTTGTAATACTGCCATGGCCAGAAAAATACTTTAACTTGCTTTCAACAAAACCGCCATGTATATAAGTATTATCTCCGCTTGTGTATACTTTTTTTAATTTCTTATTCCTGTTGAATATCTGACGGTAGTATGCATATATCAAGGTGTTGTATGCCTTGACCTGATTAAGGGTAATCACCATTTTTACTGTTTGTAAATCTATTCTGTCGCTGGCAAGAAGATCCAGACCCGATTCGAGGCCATCAAGTGAAAATGTAAACGGATAAACTTCATATATTATCAGTTTAGGCTGAAGAATACCAAGATATTTTTCCAGCAGCATTTCAGTCTGTATGGGTGTTTGAGCGCTGGAGCCAAAGTTTAATGAAGTATAACCATGATCACTGAAAATCCTTGTATCGAAACTCCTGTAGGCATGCGAGGACCCAAGAAATAAAATATCTACCTTTTTAAAATCAGGAATGTCATTGATCCGGAAAGACATCGCATTATAATAACCAATATAATAATGCATGTTTTTCTTATACGAAGGATTATGAATCAGCTCACCCCATAAAATTATCGATGAACAATAAAATACAACTGTAAAGAGAGTGAATAAAAATATTTTCATTAAAAACGATCTCATCTATGACAATTTAGAATTGAAAATAAATGAAAGGCGATTCATTTGTCGACATAAACATACCGATCAGGAAAATAATTATGCAATATAGGCACCATCTCAATAGAACCGGCCATTTTAAGCCAATCCCCGCGATGGCGTATTCCTGTTTTCTGCCAAGCCATTCAACAATAAAAAATAAAGCAATCAGAAAAAATAACACAGGGTCCGTTTTTATATCCGGAGCTGAAAATACAGATCTTGTAAAAATTCCGGAAATATATTTAAATGCATCCCCAACGTTATCCGCTCTGAAAAAAATCCAGGAAAACATAATAATTGTCAACGTGAACAGAGTCTCAATAAAAATGAAAATACTGTTATTATTGCTGAGGTGTATTCGCTTCAGTAGCCTTTTCCTGGGTTTTACGCTTACATGATAAAAAATCAGAAAAACACCCTGGATCAGACCCCAGACAATAAACGTATAATTGGCGCCATGCCACAAGCCGGTCAGCATCCATGTTACTGTAATCCCTGTAATATAAATCAGGAATTCAGTATTTATAAAGTAGAATTTCTCGGATTTTATTTTTCCGGAAACCCAATAAGCGACAGGCAGGAACGTATAATCCCTGAACCATGTAGTAAGCGACATATTCCATCTTTTCCAGAAATCCCTGATATCCCTTGAAAAATAAGGATAGGCGAAATTCTGCATAATATTAAATCCAAGTAACTTGCCTATTCCTATAGCGATATTGGAATATCCGGCAAAATCCGCATAAATCTGAACTGTGAACAAAAATGCTCCGAGTACAAGTGCGCTGCCATTATAGGATTCAAAATCATGAAAGACCGAGCTTACATAACCGACACAATTATCGGCAATCACCATCTTCATAAAAACGCCCCAGAGAATTTGTTTTAAGCCGCTTGCTGCACGGGCCTTATCGAAGATTCTCAGGGTCTGAATCTGGGGCAGCAACCCTATCGGACGATGGATTGGCCCGGCAAGGATTATCGGGAAAAAGCTAAACGTAAGCAATGCATCAAAAACGTTTCGAACAGCCTCAAGCTTATTCTGATAAACATCAATGATGTAGCTTATAGAAAGAAAAATGTAAAAGCTTATTCCCAGCGGCAGAATAATGTTGAAAGTTACAATGCTTACTTTAACACCGGACAAGGAAATAAGGCTGGCCAGGCCATCAATAAAAAAATTAAAATATTTAAAAATTATTAAGGTGCCTATATTGATTATCAGTGCTGCTAAGAAATAGGGTTTACGTTGTGATTTCTTTTCCTTTTTCCTGATCTCAATTGCCAGTAAATAATTTGAAAGCGATATAAAAAACAACAGGAGTAGAAACCTCCAATCCCACCATCCGTAAAAGATATAGCTGCTGATAAGAAGTACAAAATTCTGAAGTTTCAGGTTGCGGTTAAAAACGAACCAGTATAATGAGAAGACAGCAACAAAGAATAAAACAAAGGGAAGCGAAGTAAAAAGCATCTTCAGTACTGATTAAATATTTGACAGTAAAAATACGAAAACAAAATCCGGGTACAATTTCTCAGAAACTTTTTTCATCTTTATAAATCAGGCATTGTAAACAAATAAGCATCCGGGGGTTGATAACAGGCTTGAAAATTAATACCGGAAAGACAGATCCTGAAGTCGTTTTTGTTTTTCAGCGATTCCATCAATATCCTGAGTTCAGAGGAAGGGGTATATAAGCTCACTGCAGATAACAATCCTGAAATTTCGGAAGATTTCGTATTCATCGGGTCACTGTTATGATATATTACAGAAATCCCGACAAATCCGGTTTGTTTTCCCGACAGGGCGTGTTGTATAAGCATATCGTAAATGATCCCGAACTGGGACATGATTAAATTATCGGGCAGGTCTGTCAGTCTGATCCCTCTGAAACCGCAGGCTACATCAGGAAAAGTCAGGTTAAGAAAATGTTTAAACAGGTGAACGGCAAACATGTTGGAGGCAATTTTACTTGCTGGAATACCTGAAAGATCATGAAAACGGTTCCCCGAAACCAAGTCGTACTTTTCCAGGGCTATGATAAACTGCGGAATATATTGCGGGTCATGCTGGCCGTCTCCATCCAATGCAATAAGATGAGTATAATCATGCCTTAATCCATACTCTTTCGCGGTCCTGAAAAACTCGGAAAGGCCCAGGTTCGACTCTCTTGAGAGACAAGTAAACCCACTTTCTCTGACCAGGCTTGCAGTCTTGTCCTCGCTGCCGTCATCGATCACGACGACATCCTTTTTCCACGTCCCCAGCTTTGCCAGTAAATTCTGGATGTTCTGCTCCTCGTTGTAAGCAGGAATTGCAATAAGCGCTCTGACGATATCCTTTGAATGTTTCATTCAAACAGATATTTTGGGGACTTAATAAAATGGGCTACAGGTCTCATGGTTTTCAGGAACAGGGTGAACAGGTTTCCAAATCCGTTTTTTTTCATGGCACGGTAATCTTCCCTCCATTTTTTTCTCACATTTTTCATAGTGCGGTTGCTTACGCCCCCAACTCTCATTCTTACCATCACTTCAGGAATATATGCAGCGCTGAGTCTGTTTTTTACCAGAAAACGAAGTATGCAATCATAATCAGCTGCGATATCAAAGCTGGTATCGAAAGCCCCGTATTTCTTATAAAATTCACGTTTCGCATAAAATGTGGGATGAGGTGGTGACCAGCCTAATTTAAATTTCCAAAGCCGGCAGTTCCCGTATCTGCGGTTTGTAAGAATTTTGCTGATGTCGGCCTGGTCTACATACTGAATATCCCCGTATACCGAATCAGGATTGTCATGCGCGAACACTTCCGCCACCTTTTCGAGGACTTTCTCATGGGTAAAGAAATCATCGGAATGCAAAAAACCAATCACATCACCGCTTGCCATGCCGATCCCTTTGTTCAGCGCATCGTATAATCCTTCATCAGGTTCGCTCACCCATTTGGTGATCCCTGATCCGAAAGAGCGGATGATTTCCGGGGTCCTGTCATGCGAATTCCCGTCAACAAGGATATATTCAATATCGGGATGTGTCTGGGACAATACCGATTGTATGGTCTGGGCAATGAATGTTTCGCTGTTATGGCAGATGGTGATGACAGAGATCTTCATTTCTGATCAAGGATCTTTTTAGTAATGTAAAAAGTCAGAAAAGTTATAATGGCAGCTTTTGTAAGATAGTTAATAACAGTAGCAAAATCCGTTTCCGCCTTCATCACCTGGAAAAACAAGAATGGTATCCATAAGATCAGAGTAGGATTGTTTTTGGATAATGAAACCACGTAAACTATCACCCAGTTATACAGTAATGAAATGAAGAATATAAAAGCCATTCCTCCCAGGAGTCCGAAGTTGGCATATCCTTCTCCAACAAGTGATATATCCATGCTCGTGGTTTCTGGCAGAACGGTGCCGGTGAATCTTTCAAAATTTGCATGGCCGCCGGCCTTTGCCTTGCTGGGTGCAAGAAATCGTGGAAGAAGCGATGCATACAAGGCCGTTTTAATGGTTTCACCCCTTACAAAAGGCTGCTTTTCAGGGATGTGGCCCATTATACGTGCAATGATCCACCCCTGATTTAGCCTGGCTGCCATATTGGCCATTGATCCCGGACTGAAAATACTGGAAGGGTTGGATAAACGGACCATAATGATCTCTTTATAGATCTCCGAATTGGTCTTTGTGTTGCTGGCGTACCATGTTGCCAAACGGTACTCCTCTTTGGTTGATTGAACAAGCATTGTAGCAAAGATTCCGAAAGAAACCAGTGCTATTTTGGCCCACATCGGAATTTTTGTAACCATAGCAATGATCAGGAATGAAAGCATTAACCATTGAAGCACTTCGCCAAACATTCCCTCGAGAATGGCTGCTGAACTGGCAAGCCCCAGAATACCTGCAAAAACCAGCCATTTGAACCTGGAGTCACTGAATAGAATCATATACACTCCCACATATTGAAGGTTTGTTACCAGGAACATAAGGAATGTAAGACTTGAAGGCAGGCTTTTTGTTGCAAACCCTGCAGCAAGTCCGATTCCAGCAAGAATATAGCCCAGATACGGATGTTCATTAAGGTATACTTTCAAGGGCGGGATATCGTCATGGTTCACGATCCGCTCATCCTTCAGCGGCAGGTATAAACCCAGAACCATGAAATAGCAGACAGGCACTACGAAATCCATATACACATTTTCCGGAACAGCCATATAGTAGAGCTCGTCGTAAGGAAGGATATTATAAGCCATGACAGGACCGATAATCCATTGCAATACCGACATGAACGAGATCAGATCGCGGATCTCAATACGTTTCCCTAAATCCTGTAAGAACTTCACTGCTAGTCCCGCAAACAGCGCGATACCGAGTTCCGACATATAATAAAGACCGGTAAAAACCTGAAGGTATGCGAAGACCACAAGACCAAGCGCTAATAATCGTATGCTGCGATCGGACAAATACATTCCTGCGGGCTTATTTAATGGAACTGAAAATATGATCTTCAAAACTTTTGCACTCAGCTTCAAACGACCAGTCTGAGATTATTTTCTTCGAAATTTTTCCCATCTCCCGGGCGATCTCAGCCGAAGCCGTCATCTTATCAAGCAGTTCCACACATTGCTCAACATCCCCTGAAGCAAGGATATAACCGTTTTTACCCTGCTCAACCAGATTGATGGCACAGCCCGATTTATCGCTCACCAGGACAGCCTTTCCGCAGGCCATCGCTTCATTCACAACCAGTCCCCAGGTTTCGCCCGGCCCCTGAGACGGTAATGCGAGGATATCGCTCATGTAATAAACCGCTGGCATCCTGCTCTGGTTTTGAAAGGGGATAAAATGAAACTGGCTTTTTCCCGCTGTGAGATCTTTCATCTGCTGTTCAAGTTGGCCGTTCCCCACAAACAGGTAATGAACCCCCTCTCTATTCAGTTTCACTGCTGACTGTATAAGCAGCAGCGGATTTTTCTTCGCTTCAAATTTCCCGACGAAAAGTACAGCAATATCGCCAGTCCTAATGCCCAGTTCAGTTCTCCATTGTTCAGCTTCGAGGCTCATCCTGCCTGAAGGGTCGCTAAACCGCCGGTTGTCGATCGCATGCGGGGCAAAAAACAGATGACCCTCACTGAATCCATGCTTTAAAAAATATTGACGGCTGTTCTCCCCCACATAAAAAGCAAAGTCAGCGCTCCGGTATACATATTTCAGGATCATCCTTCGAATTGCAGCTTTAATTCCTCCCGATTCATCCAGCAGAGTAGAATCACCTCTGAACGACACCGGGATACGGCCTTTAAAATGACGCATGGCATGGTAGTGGGCATGGTAATTCCAGCCGTAAACAAGCAGGGCTTCAGCGCCCCATTCGGTTATATGGGTGTTCAGAGAGGGGCATACGATTCCACGGAAGGAACCGGGTCCGGGATTTTTCGAAACGTTGTCAGTAAATTCGTAAGGGTAGCCCTCAAGCAAAGGAATATCCCATTGAATGGTCTTTCCGAAATCTTTATCAAACAATGAATCTTTACTCTGACTCCAGGTATAAAACACTTTGAGTTCAAGCTTCTCCGAATTTGCAAGCATTGCAAACAAAGGAGCATTATACTGGATCGGGTGACTGCTTATAATAGCAAGTTTCTTTTTCATGATTATAGCGCAGGGTTCATTAGAATAATTAATTCCGCATCATCTGGATAACACCAAAACGCATCAGGTCAAAAGTTTCTTCATTCATCGACATACCAACCGCAATTCTGGGCAGCTCAAACAGTTTGTGCTCATGCTCCCTTGAAATGCTTGCCGAAATAAGAGTTACAGCGGTTTCATAACCACAGGATGCGGCTAGTTTATATTCCCGGGAGGTGGCTTCTTTTATCCCACCGAAAGGATATGCAAAATGTTTGACCGCTGTCCCCGTTTCCTTCTCAATTCTCAGTTTTGATCGTTTGATCTCTTCTAGCGAATCTTTCCCGGTAAGCTGGGACAGAACCGGATGACTCACGGTATGTGCACCCATGGTTACGAGCTTATCCCTGCTCATCTGTCTTACTTCATCCCAGCTTAAAGCCAGTTCCCCAATCGATTTAAAGGGATCGGTATTGAATATCCGGCAAAACATCAGGGCTCTTTCTTTTATCGTAAGTTCACTGCCTTCCTGGATAAGGCTATGGATCTTTCCAAAGGTTTCATTTTTTTCGGCGGATGAGGAACAGCGGAACTGCATCTTTTCACCAAACCATTCAAACGAAAGATCGGTGTTCTGCAGGATTACATCCTCAACAACATTCCACCAGAGAATCGTCTTTTTATCGGGGAAGTCGGTGGTGATGTATATATTCAAAGGAACATTATATTTTTGCAGAACCGGTAGCGCATGGTAAAGGTTATCTCTGAAGCCATCATCAAAAGTAAATACAACGAATTTATTCTTTGCATGAAAGCCCTTTAAAACCAGGTCGTCCATACTTAAAAAATCGAACTTGTGGGCTCTGTAATATAATATCACTTTTTCGAGGTAATCGGTGGTTACTTCAAGGTATGAATTTGACCAGATACGCTCCCGCTTATTTTCGGGGATCACTCTGTGGAATGCCAGAATCTGACCTATGCCACCATACATTTGTTTGAAAGGGAAGCCGTCGACCACTTTAAGACATCTGGCAGCGATCAGCATGGCCCGGGTCTTTGAAGATGATTTTTCTTTCATCAGTTTTTCTTTTGTCGGTTTTCCAGAACCTGTTCGAACAGCTTCGACTGCTCCCTGGCTTTAAAATCAGCCTTGTATTGATTGAAATTATCCCAGTTTGTCTGAGGTTGAAAAGGCAGCCTGCTGATAATTTCCTTTAGTTTCGGCGTTATTTTCAAACTTAATTCATCAACTGATTCATCGGTAAAAGTAATGTAGTCCCCGGCCGAAAGGGAGTCAATTATTTTTGAGACATTGCTGTTGCCATGAAAAACAGCAAGGATATTGATTTTCGCAAGAATATAGGGAAATAACTTCGAGGCGGTATAATCTGCATCCCGGGTTCCCGGAATGATAGCAAAATCCGCATCCTTAATAACGGTAAGTGTTTCGAAATAAGGTAATCTTACAACTTCTTCAAATACAATATCTTCAATACCAAACTCTTTTGCCAGAGGCATTACGGTTTCCCGGGCAAGATGCCTGGGAGCGTAACTTGTTCCCAGGAAAAAGAACCGTATACGGTTAATGAGCTCATCCTTAATGCGGTTATCGCTGACCGATTTGAACAAGGCACGAATGGTATAGGCCATGGGAGGAGGGGTAACCCCAACGTAGACAATGTTTATATTCTCACCTTTCCTGAAATACCGGTTTAGGATGTTAACCGAATCCAGCACTTTGAAATCAATGTCGGAGGCGCCGAAAGTCAATGTCAGGGCCGGAACACTCTTAAGAGCAGGGTATCTCTCTCTAAGGGTTTCAATATACCCGGGAGCCACAGAGATCAGGCCATCGGCATGAGGCATAGTCCAGGCTTCAAGTTTACTGTTCAGCTTATAATCGAACCAGAATTTTTTAGGTCTTTCAGCAGGTTTGAATTTCAGGTAATAGTCATTTCTCCAGGGATCCTGCATGTCAACAACAAAGGGTATCCTGTATTTTTTTTTCCAGATCCGGCCCAATACGATAACAGTAAACATGGTAGTTGAAAAATAAACCAGGTCGAAACTGTTCTTCTTCAGGTTCTGTTTTCCCCATTTGTAATAATACCACAGACTTCGGATACCCAGGTTGCCCAGTCCGAACTTACGCGTGAGGCCAACAGGAAATGCATCCACATGGTGAATTTCTGATCCTGCAGGGATTGTTTTCAAAAGGATCTCATCCTGCGCCATCTCAATCCGGCCGGGATCAACAGCAACAACGGTAGGCTTCCATCCCGTGCTTTCGAAATACGGCAAACTCTGCCTTACCCTTTGCATATCAGCAGCATTGACAGGAGGAAAGCTGGGTGAAATGATGAGAAGCTTTTTCATTCAGATTATGTTTTTAATCCATCCCAGCAACCAGGATTTCTGAACATCCCAGCAGAAATATTCTTCTGAGATACGTAGAGCAGTCTTTCTGGCGAACTCAAGTTTTTCATGATCTGATACGAGAAGGCTGATTTGTTTTGCAAGCTGTTCCGGGTTGTTCTGTGAATACAGAAATACCGATTCGGGCGCTTTGCCAGCCACTTCTTTTTGTCCATCGGTATCAGAAGCAATCACAGCAATCCCGGCAAGCAGGTATTGCATGATCTTATTTACAATTGTGAGGTTACGGTTCACCGGTTCGTATAATTCAGAAGCCAGGCCAACATCGTGCTCCATGATGCGTGAAGTAAGTTCAAGGTGGGGAACCAGGTCATGAAAAATGAGTTTATGCCCTTTATTGTAAGGGAACACCCCTTCAAATTCCGCTTTGTAATTTCCGGTAAGAAGGCCCCTTAGATGCAATTCCACAGGATTGGGAACCAGAGCAAGTGCCTTTGCCACGATTTCAAGTCCGCGGTCGGGGCCTATGGTCTGGGAATACCAATGTATTGAGAATACAGTGCTGCCTCCTTTATCTTTATTCAGATGATCATTTTGATTTCTTTCGGCCAGTGGGAAGACATTATTCAGGACCCGGGGCTTCTCCGATCCTGCGAATTCAGCAAGGGCGGATGAAAGGCTATGCGAGGTGGTATAGCACAGCAAGCCATGTTTCAGAGCATATTTCTCATATTTCTCAAACAACTTTGAAGGCCTTCGTTTGCCCGACTCGCCTGAAAATGCGTGAGAGTACCAGTCTTCAAAGTCGAAGGCAACTTTATATCCGGCTTCAATAAGTTTACAGCCCATGATGGTTGAGATCTCTTCATGGCAAATATACAGATCAGCGTTTTCGGCTTTCGCTCCGCGAAGGTTCTTGCAATATCCGTAACCGGCTGCTGAAATGGTCTCAATGTTAAACCGGCCTGCCAGTTCTTCAGCCAGGCGCTTGACCAGTCTGTGTTTAAGAATTGACCATCCTGACGCCTGTCCGGGGATCAGATTGATGATCCCTTTATAATTAATCTCACGGGTATTGATCAGCGTCTTGTCTTCCTTCAGTAATTTATCCAGTGCAAATGTGGTCAGAATGGTAACGTCATAACCTGCTTCATTGAGTGCATTGGCTTCCTTCACCACGCGGGGGTTTCGGCAGAGGTGACTCTGAGTGAGGATGCATATACGTTTCTTTCCCGACATATTGTTAAAGTTTGTGCAAATGATAGCTAAGCCAGCGGGCGGCTTTCCAGCCCAGAATGAATTTTACAGTTTCAATGGTTTTTCCGCCAAAAACAGGGATCACCGGAGGCTGACCCTGGGCTTTGCATTTCTGCAGGGCCTCCTGGCAGATATCTTTAAAAGCAGGATATGCTTCGCCGGCCACCTGCATGTATTGATTGGCGATTGCCCGCCTCAGCCTTGGATTATCTCCTCTTTGCAGAACATAACTGCTTTTAAGATCCAGTGCCCTGAGTTTGCTCTTCAGGTTATCGGGCTTATGAGCCCTTGACGCGACATTGGAGCCGTAGACAAATTTTCGGTAATAATTAACTCCTCTGCACATCCTTATCCCCTTCCCTGCCAGCATTACACGAGTGAAGAATTCACCATCCTGATCCAGTAAGACAGATTCGTCCCAGGGGCCTGATTTTATGATCAATGAAGCCGGACTGAGCCACGCGCTGGTCTGGACCATCCATAGAATTCCATCGGCGCCCCAAAGCCGGGCGAGAAATTCAGGTATATCGGAGGTGTTGTACAAATAGTGAGATTCGTTGGGTAAAGGCTCGGCATAAGGATCAGCGCCATCACGGAAATGAACTGTGGTGCATACTGCAAGATGATCGGGATATAGTTCAAGCTCTTTAACCTGTTCAGAAATTTTATCGGTACTCAGCAGATCGTCGGCATCGAGGAACTGAATGTACTTGCCTTTACTGAGTTTCAGACCTGTGTTCCGTGCCTGGCAGGCGCCACCGTTTTTTTGGGAAACGAGCGTGACTTTTTCAGGCACATATCTGCTGACGATTGAAATGGTATCATCAGATGAACCATCGTCGACGACAAAAATTTCAATATTCGGGTATGATTGGTTAAATACAGAAACCAACGTGCTTTCAATATGCTTTGCAGAGTTGTATGCAGGGATCACTACAGATACCAGGGGTAATGTATTTTCAGCCATCGGGATGTGTCTTCTTGATAAATTTCGCGGGGATGCCTGCAAAGATTTCCCCGGCAGGAACCGATTTGGTAACAACGGAACCGGCAGCGACAACGGCATTCTTTCCAATAGAGACATCCGGCAGCAAGGTAACCCTTGCGCCGACCCAGGCGCCGTCTTCAATGATAATCTTCCCTGTTATTACCCCACCCTTCCATGCCGCATCAGGATTCGAAACATAGTCATGGTCATGAGTATATAAAATACAATCCGGGCCTACTGCAACCATTTTCCCTATAATCACATCGTCGCTGGTGTCGATGATGGTGTTATCGCCTATGTTTGATCCTTCGCCCATGATGAACCTGCCGTCATAGCCCGGTTCACGGGGAAATATATTGCAGTAGCTCGAAATGGAACTTCCGTTGCCCATCTCAACGCCTTTGCCATTGCGCAAAGTTGCATGAGTCAGCACAGAACATTTCTCTCCAAGTCTGATCATGGTGTCTTTCCCTGCATGAATGTTGGTTTCAGAATGAATCCGTGAACCACCTCCGATGATCACCTGGCTGCCTGTTGAGAGTCCGATAGACACCCGTTTCATCAGTTCAGCCCTGTCGCCGATAGTAAGTTTGCCGCTTCCTTCAACCACTACAGGGAAAGTGATCTTAATCCCTTTCCCCAGTGTTGCCTGGGCCAGCCTGAGGTTCCAGAAAAAGAACCTTGACAGGCTCCTGCCGAGGTGCCCCAGGTAGGAAAGTTTTATCCTGATCAGGTTAAGAATGGTCTTCATAGTTTAGAATTTTGGTTCTTTCCATGCAAGTTTGAACAGTTTCAGGTATGAGAAGCCAGTCTGCTTGCGTAACTCCTGCATGGTTTTGCGAGAATGGTTCTTGCCGACCCCAAGGATGTAACGAGCCTGGTTCCAGTGTATTTTACCGAGGGCTTTTTTACGGTCTTCAGGTGAGAGAGGACATTCGGCACGATTGATCATTTCTTCGGCGCACAGCAGGTATTTGAATGGAATAGTGAAATCGCTGCGGTTATCCTGCATTTCCTGTTCTTCATGTTCACGGTACCAAACTACGCCATGGGGCATCAGCACTACAGGAAACCGGGCTGCAAGGATATGCCACATTTCAAAGTCCCCCAGGTAACGCCGGCCGGTAAATCCACCCACCGCGTCAAACGTATCCTTACGGATGATTGCCGACAAGGGAGCCTTATGGAACAGCTGTTCTTTAAAATAGTGACGGTGATAAGCTTCAGCGGGTGTAAGCATGAAAGGGAAAATCCTGAATTTATCCTGCGGAAGAGATCCAAGGCCGAAGCCTGCGGTGGGAAATTTTTCCATTCCGCTTACCAGGACTTCAAGTCCGGTGGGGTAGATCAGGTCATCGGCATCGACATATTTCAGGTATTTGCCCGTAGCAAGACTGGCAGCTTTATTCCGGTTAGGATAATCGCCGAGGTTTTTTTCGTTCAGGACTACCTTTACCCGGGAGTCTTTGGTGGCAAAATCACGGGCAATGGCCAGGCTGCTGTCTTTTGACTGGTCATCGGCAATGATCAGTTCAAAATTCTCATAGGTTGAAGCAAGTACGCTCTCGACCGCCTGAGCGAGGTATTTCTCGCGGTTGTAGGTGGTCATAAGCACACTCACCAGTGGTTTCATATTCTGTGTCATACTCTGTTTTGTTTTATCCCGGCCTGGGAGCCCTGGGGAGGATAGCCCACAAAATATTTTTGTGAGGCTTCAACGCCATTCATCCCCCGGAAAAAGGCATTCAGAGAAAAAATCAGGGCAGCCGACCATGCGGCTGTCACCAGGATCAAATTATATCGGATCCATTTGAGCTTTTCCTTAAAAGGAAGATTTTTCCTTACCAGCCTTACAACGATCTGAGGAATCCAGGTCAGGGGGTTTTTCGGAAAATGGATGTAATCGTAGAATTTATAGTTCTGGTATAAAATGATGTAGGTGCGTTTAAAATAAAAATTAAAATTCTGATGATGGTAATGGTACACCCTCGATCTGTAATCGTATACAATGGCATATCCTCGCGAAAGCGCATCTTTGGCCCAGAGGGTGTCTTCTGAAAACATCAGTTTTTTGAACGGCAGTTTTTCCTTGATAGATTTGCGATAGACTGCATTCACATCGTCCCAGTTGCAGTATTCATGCTGCTTTTTACCCGGCAGAGAAGTAAACGAAGAAGTATTCGTAAACTGTACCAGCCTGGGAACGGCTTCACTTACCGGCAGGAACCATTGCAGAGGGTTCTTGTCAGGATAGCAACCAACGATCTGTTGTCCGCAAACTCCGGCCACCTCGGGGTTGTCGAAATGAGGCAGCATGAGTTCGATCCAGTTCGTGGTGGCAGGGGTGGCATCCTGCACAGTGAGCACGACAAAGGTTCCCCGGGCCAGGCTGATACCCAGATTGCGGGTTTCTCCGTGATTGAATTCTTTGGAAGGCAGATTGTGAACTCTTACAGGATACCCTCTGAGCAGTTCCAAAGTACCATCGGTGGAACCTGAGTCAATGACGATCACCTCCAGTTTATCGGCAAGGGTTTGACTGAATATCCCGTCAAGACAGGACTTCAGCGTATCGGCCCCGTTTTTCACAGGGATGACAACCGAAATCAAAGGATCGTTAACCGGGTTTGTTTCCATTTCAGACTGCTTGAATATATGGATGTTTGCCTATGTTTGAATCCTGTCGGTAAACTTTTGTAAACTGCCAGATCATCCTGTCGAGAGAGGATATTTTATTTAACCGTAAAAAGTAAAAAAGCTGGATCAGCAGAAGTTTCAGTGCGGTTCCTGTTGAAAAGATCCCTTTGCTGTATCCGAAACTGATCACCGACCGGCAGATTCCCGGATTAATTGCTTTGGCCGAACCGATTGCGATGTTTCCTCCCAGCAGCCTCAGGTCTTCTTTGATCTCAGGGGTCAATACTTTCAAAAGTGAAGCGGTATGGTTTATAAAAATCTCCCTCCGGCTTTTCAGTTTTGCAGGGGAGCTTATCTCACCCTGGCTTACGCTTTGGGTTTCATGCTGGCGGTATAGAATATCGGGTTGCTCTTGGTAAAACTTCTTTCCTTTCAATCCTGAAGTAAGCGCTTTGAGGTGAAAATCCACATCCTGCCAGCAGGCGAGTCCTTCGGTAAAACCTCCGATCTTTTCAACAGCCTCTTTCCGCCATACAGGTCCTGAAGTCTGCCAGGGTGCATCAAGGATGAGGAAACGGTGAAGATCCTGTTTGCCGTTATCAACATTCCACAGAACATTTGCTTTTTGAGGATCCTTACGAAACATAAGTATAGGAAAGACCCAGAAATCATAATCCGGTTCTTTAAGGATTATCGCCGCCCGCTGCGAAAGCGCAAATGGTTTCAGCAAGTCATCTGAATCTAAAAAAACAAGGAAATGGCCTTTTGCACGACCGATACCGATATTCCGGCACGCAGGTGCGCCGGAGGGCATGTGGTCACGCTTGTAAAAACTGATACGCCGGTCTTGCTGAATGAAGTTTGTTACAGTTTCCTCACTGTTATCATCCGAACCGTCATCGACTACAATGGCTTCCCAGTTCTGGTAATCCTGCGATACAAGTGATCCGAGTGTTTCCCCCAACAAATCTCCGCGATTGTAGTTAGGTATGATCACTGATATGTATGGGTTGTCTGGAGACATTAGATCTGAGTCAATGGGTTAGGTGTTTTTAGGCCGGAAAAATGATTTCACAGCCACGCCGGTATTTACAAGCCGGTCTCCAAAAATGGGGAAAAGCAGCATCTTCCAGCTGCGAACATCTTTCCATCCATCACGCAGGATTTCGCCCCCGATTTTTCTTACCTGGGGCCAGTCCCTTGCATTTACAACCAATCCGTACATATAATCGAGGTCATCCCGAAAATGTTTACCGCCTGAAACGGGCGGAGTCTGTTTCTTCCCAACATCGGCCGGGGATGGAGCCTGAGGGGCCGGGGATGGAGCCTGAGAGGCCGGGGATGGAGCCTGAGGGGCCGGGGATGGAGCAAGCGGAGATTGAGGAGGAGCCACAGGTTCACCCCGCATGATCGGGTCGGTGCCGGTCTGCCGCCTCTGAACCGAATAATCAATGAGCAGCTGGCGGAAATGCTGGATCTTGCCGGCATGCCGCTGGGTCGCCGATGAACCATGCAGCCTCATAAAATAGGAACATTCATTCAACACAGCGATTTTGTACTTTTCAAGCAGCCGAAGCCAGAGATCGTTATCTTCCGAGACGGTAAATTCAGTTCTGTATTTCCCCAGCTGTATTACTTCCGCCCTTCGGAAACAGGCGGTACCGTGAACTACGGGACTTGAGCTGCTGATGGTAAAATGACTGAATTCAAGATCAACCACATCCCTCCCTTTAAAAAAACCAGCATTTGGCAAACGAAACCGCCGGGCAATTTTTCCGCTGGCGGTCATAAAAGCCTGCTGGCCGCAGACCATCACATACTCAGGATGCTTCTCCAGGAAATCGATCTGAATCTGAAAGGAATCCGGGCTGGAGGTATCATCGGCGTCATGCCGCCTGATATACTTCCCGCGAGCGAGGTCCAGTCCGTTATTCAGGGATCGTGCAACACCCTGGTTTTTCTGGGATATGGCCACGATGCGCGGATCCAGGTAGGATTCGATAATGGACTGTGTGCCATCGGTGGAGCCGTCGTTGACTATAATGAGTTCGAAGTCCCTGTAAGTCTGGGCCAGGATACTGTCGATAGCAGGTATGAGATATTCCATGCCGTTATAAACCGGCATCAGAACACTCAGTGTTGGCAGGGATTCCATACTGCTGATCATTTAAAGTTCCAGGTGGACTGCAGCACGGTTTTAGCTCTTTTATCGAACGGGAAAGGCCTTCCGATGAATTTATCACCCTGTTTGATTGTAAACCGTATGCAGTTCTCAATATAATCGAAGGTCCCGTATGAGTTCCCGAGCCATAGTGAAATGTAATATGTCCCGGGTGAAAAGGAGATGTTCTTTACAGTTACCGATAAGCCGATGGTCTTGCCTTTTGTGATGTTTTTTATCTCAAACCCGTCGTCGGCATTGGTAATATGGCCGATAAATTCGTTGGAGTCATTCCTGATATCAAGAGTCATATCGCAGATATCGATCTGTTCATTGGACCTGGCGTTAGCTGTAACCGAAAAATGATCCCCAAGGAACACTTCATCTATCGTTTTACCCGAAAGGTCCGACATCTTATAATCAAGAAATTCAATAACCCTGGTGCCGCTTCTGCGCAACTCATTCTCATCGACCGACATTTGTTTGTAAGCCGAAGTGATATCATGCACTTTGCCTTCCATTTTAAGGGTGCCGTTCTGCATCAGTATGCCTTTAGTGCATAGCTGTTCAACGGCGGTAAGGTTATGGCTGACGAACAGGACAGTACGCCCGCTGCGTGAAACCGACTGCATTTTACCGATTGCTTTCTTCTGAAATTCAGCATCCCCCACAGCAAGGACCTCATCCACGATAAGGATCTCCGGTTCGAGGTGGGCGGCGACTGCAAAAGCCAGACGTACATACATCCCTGATGAATATCGTTTTACCGGGGTATTCACATATTTTTTAACGCCCGAGAATTCTACAATCTCATCAAACTTTGAAGTGATCTCCTTTTTGGTCATCCCCAGGATGGCTCCGTTGAGATATATATTCTCTTTCCCTGTTAGTTCTGGATGAAATCCGGTACCTACTTCGAGTAAACTGGCGATCCTCCCTTTGATTTTAATATCTCCGGTTGTAGGGGATGTGACTCTCGACATAAGTTTCAAAAGGGTTGATTTTCCGGCCCCGTTTTTTCCTACTATTCCCAGGACTTCTCCATCGCAGATTTCGAGGTTCACATCCTGAAGGGCCCAAACATAACGGCCATCGACGGTATCGAGCTTGTTCGCAACCCCGACTTTCATGGCAGGATCATCCCGGCCTGCAATTTTTGCAAAAAAACGGTTCAGGTCATGACTTAAGGTCCCGGTACCAACATTTCCCAGCCTGTACTGTTTGGATACGTTTTCGAGTTTTATAACGACATTCTGCATTTTAAATGATTTTAGCTGAATGAACAGCTGTGTTAAACGGTGTCCATAAAGGTTTTCTCAACTTTATTAAAGATGATCACACCTACGATAAGAAGTACAATAGTGAAGCAGAAGCTGTATAACAGATGCAGATAGTTAATCTGCCCAACACCAAGCAATGCTGTTTTAAAGGTTTCCACAACTGCTGTCATCGGATTGGCAAGCACGAAGATCCTGTATTTTTCAGGTATCCCCGATAAAGGGTAAATGATTGGAGTAGCATACATCCACAGCGTTACTCCGAAGGTCACAAGGTGGGTCAGGTCGCGGTATTTGGTGGTCAGCGAGGAGATAATAATGCCAAAACCCAGTCCTAGTCCGGCCATAAGTAACACAAGAAAAGGAATCCAAAGAACGAGATAATTCGGACTCACATTGGACCCTTTTATCATAAAATAAGCCAGAAAAAATAAAAGGAATACAAACTGAATAACAAAACTCACCAGGTTCGAGATAACTACCGAGATAGGTAAAGCCAGCCTGGGAAAGTACACCTTTCCGAAAATGGAAGCATTCTTGATAAATGTCTGGGAAGTTTCGTTCAGACAGGTTGAAAAATAGGTCCAGCCCACTATCCCCGTCATATAGAACAATATTTTGGGTATTCCATTAGTAGGGATTCCGGCAATATTCCCGAAGATGATTGTAAACATAATGGTGGTGAGCAAAGGCTGGATAATGAACCATAAGGGCCCCAGTATTGTTTGTTTGAATTTGGAGACAAAATCCCTCTTTACGAAAAGCATGATCAGGTCGCGGTATTGCCACAGCTCTTTCAGGTTGATGTCGAGAAGACTGCGTTTTGGCCGAAGGATCATAGTCCATTCGTCGGGAAGTATGTTTGCCTGCTGTTGGTTGTTCATTGTGTTCATAGTCTGATGCCTGAAAATTCCTTGCCATGTTTATTTATAAAATCCTCATAGGTGCCTGCAATTCCATCCCTCAGCTGGATTGTGGGAGTAAACCCCAGGGACGTTAGCCGGGAAACATCAAGAAGTTTGCGGTGCGTTCCGTCGGGTTTTGAATGATCGAAAACGAGTTCACCTTTGAACCCGACAACTTCTTTAATAATACCGGCCAAATCCTTAATGCTGATGTCTTTCCCCCATCCGACATTAAAAAAGTCATTCCCTGTATAATTTTCCATCAGGAAGACAGAAGCTGCGGCAAGGTCATCGACATGCATAAATTCACGAAGAGGTGCTCCGCTTCCCCAGATATCGACATGCGATGATCCTGAGACCTTTGCTTCATGAAATTTCCTGATCAGCGCGGGAAGAACATGAGAATTCTGCAGATCGTAATTGTCATTGGGACCATAAAGATTGGTGGGCATGGCCGAAATATAATTTGTGCCATACTGCAGGTTGTAGTTCTCACACATTTTCATCCCGGCGATCTTGGCGATAGCATAGGGTTCGTTGGTATATTCCAGGGGCCCGGTCAGAAGGTACTCTTCCTTAATGGGCTGAGGGCAATTTTTCGGGTAGATGCAGGAACTGCCCAAATACAGCAGCTTCTTCACCTGTGTCATGTGTGATGTGTGGATGATGTTGTTTTGTATCTGAAGGTTGTCGTACAAAAACTGAGCCCGGTATGTATTGTTTGCAACAATACCCCCGACTTTAGCCGCAGCATAAAATACGATATCCGGTTCTTCTTCCGTAAAAAGATAACCGGTAGCATGAGGGTCAAGAAAATCGACACGCCGGTAACGGACATTTGAATGCTTGTCAGGAACATTCCTGAAATATGTCCCTATCAGGTTTGTAAACCCGTTCCTGATCAGGTTCCTCATGATGGCGCTTCCGACCATCCCTGCCGAACCGGCCACAAGGATTTTATCGCTCTTATTCATAATAGTTTTTTACATCAAAACCACCTTCTCTGAGGTATTTATCTTTTTTCATCAGCCGCAGGTCACCTGCCACCATATCCTTTACAAGTGAGGCAAGGTCATGTTTCGGCACCCAGCCAAGTTTTGTCTTGGCTTTTGTGGGATCTCCGATTAACAACTCTACTTCAGTAGGCCTGAAATATCTCGGGTCAACACTTACTACGACACTCCCTGGCGCCACCTGGTATTCGGGATCAAGGCATTCTCTCACAATGCCTTTTTCGTTCACTCCTTCACCTTCAAAGCCAACGACTATTCCAAGTTCATTGAATGCCATCCTCACAAAGTCCCGTACTTCGGTGGTAACGCCTGTTGCTATCACAAAATCTTCAGGGGTTTCCTGCTGCAGAATCAGGTACATGGCCTTCACGTAATCCTTTGCATGGCCCCAGTCGCGTTTAGCCGACAAATTGCCGAGGTGGATCGTCTCCTGAAGACCAAGAGCGATTTTTGCCACGGCCCGGGTTATTTTACGTGTGACGAAAGTTTCGCCCCTGATGGGTGATTCGTGGTTGAACAATATTCCGTTGCAGGCAAACATATTGTATGCCTCGCGGAAGTTCACAACGATCCAGTACCCGTAAAGCTTGGCCACGGCATAAGGGGAGCGGGGATAGAAGGGAGTCTTTTCCGTTTGGGGGACTTCCTGCACCAGGCCATAAAGTTCGCTTGTAGAAGCCTGGTAGAACCTGGTTTTTTTAGTAAGGCCCAGCAGCCTGATAGCTTCCAGCAACCTTAAAGTGCCCAGGGCATCGGCATTGGCCGTGTATTCAGAAGTTTCAAAACTAACCTGCACGTGCGACATGGCCGCGATATTGTAAATTTCGTCGGGTTGGGTCTCCTGCACTATCCTGATCAGGTTGGTCGAATCGGTCATATCGCCATAATGCAGGAAGAAATTCTTGTTCGTTGCGAAGGGATCCTGATAAAGGTGGTCGATACGGTCGGTATTGAAGAGTGAGGCCCTTCGCTTGATTCCATGAACAATATATCCAAGTTTAAGAAGATATTCCGACAAGTATGCTCCATCCTGTCCTGTGACTCCGGTAATTAATGCAACTTTACTCATAGCTGTATGTTTATGTAAATCTATAAAAATTCCAATTAAAATCTCCTGTTAAGATCATTGAAAAACTGTCGGATTCCAGGAATTATCCGTAACCTCATCTGCCTTTTATCAGGATTAAATGAATTGAAACTGATATCTCGTACTTTAATCTTCTGTTTCACATCAGTGAAAACGATGTTCAGCCGCCTCATGTTATTTTCGACAGCTTCAGTAACTGAAGTAGCAAATTGTTTCTTTATCGAATAATTATATCTGACAACAAAGAGCGTCACATCAGCATAACGGTTGAGCAAATAAGCATCTCCCACGAAACCGATGGCAGGTGTATCCATGATGATGAATTCGTACATCTTGCGGAGTTCGGTAAACATCTGCCGGGTTTTCTCCGATTCGATCAGCTCGTCGGGATTCGGCGGGACAGGTCCTGAAAGTAAAATATCCAGGTTCTTGGTAACCGTTTTCTGAATGACCTGATTTACAGGAATGTCATTGATGAGGTAGTTTGTGATACCTTCACTGCGTGTAAGATTAAATGTTTCTGCAATTTTAGGCCGCTGGAGGTCAAAACCAAGCAGAAGGGTACGTTTCCCGGCAAGCGCATAGATCGAAGCCAGGTTAGTGGCAAGAAACGTCTTTCCTTCCTCAACAAAAGAAGAAGTGATGGCAATTACCTGTTCTCCTTTCTGAGGGTCGAGGTTAAGCTTGATTTTAATGACACGCAAAATCTCGGTGAACACAGAATTTGCATGAAGAAGGGCTTTCCCCGTCCGCTTGTCGGTGTTCCTGATAAGTACTCCTACTATGGGTAAATCAGAAATAGCTTCGATATCATCCTGCGACATAATACGGTTGTTGAACAACACAATCATAAACAGTAAAACAGCAGGGATCAGCAGCGCCCAAATAATGGCATTAACATACGCATTACCTGGGCTGGCAGAAACAATGCTTATTCCGGTGTCGCCGGCATAATCTACAATTTCATGATCAGGCATGTTTCCTGCACGCTGGATTTCCACCTCTGATTTTCGCTGGAGCAAAAAATCATACAATGTATTGTATACTTTATATTTCCTTTCTATTTGCAGGTATTCGCGTTCGATCCCGGGAAGTTCCGCGAACTTTGCTTCCTTTTCCTGAAGTTGTTTGTCAGTATCATTAATTTTTGTTTTAGTAGTTGCAATGACGCTGTTCATGTTTTCGATCAATGCAGTCTTCATGTTGAGGATTTGTTCTTCCAGCGTCAGGATATATGGATTCTTCCTGGAAGAATTGGCGATAAGGTTATCTTTCTCGAGAGTGACCGTCGATAATTTCAATACCAGATCAGAAAAAAGCGGCAAACTTAGTCCAACAGTAGAAGGCATCACAACATCTTCAAACCTGCTGTGGGTTAGCAGGTAATTCAGCAAATATTCATAATACTTCAGGTCAGCTATAAAACCGGCCTTGGTTTTCGAATCATTGTTCATCTCGCTGAGAATCATTGCAGCCTTGGCCGACAACTGCATGAATTTATTGCTTTTGCGGAATTCTTCAAGCTGATGGGCGGCCGAATCAAGGTCAACACCCATCTGACGAACCTGACCATTGATGAATTCGATAGTGTTTGTCAGTATCTTGTTTTTCTTTTCCATATTGGTGGTTAGCAACATCCGAGTCAGCTCATTAAGATAATCTTTCTCTTTTTCCTTGTTCGGACCCGAAGAGGAAATGATAATGACGGATGCTTCTTTTGCAGGCTCAATTAAAGTTTTATTCCGGTACTGGCTTGTTAACTGGTTGATGTCATTAACAATAAATCCGTATACCTGGTTATAGTAATCCTGAGGATGAATACTGTCTTTCAATGCCACCGAGAAGGAATAGTCTTTACCGGCAATCTGGTCGCCGAACCGGTATGTTTTCGCATCTTTGAGAAGCGAAGGATTTTCAGACCATATCTGAAATTTATCCTCCCCGATGAATTTAAGATTAAATTGTTCAGATTTTATCTGCTGATGGTTCGAGTCAAGCCTGACAATAAACGGACTGCGTTTATAAATCTCCTCCCAGATATACTTCCCTTTCGCAAAGTAAGTGATACGGAAATCAAGAGTCTGAATGATCAGCCTGATCTGGGAGAAAGACTTTAAAATAGCAATCTGGTTATCAATTAGTTTTGAATTCAGAAAGAGAGGATCAGCCGAAATTGAACCTCGCTGTTCAAGAACCGATTTATTGCTTTTATCCTCAATAAGAACCGATGTGGAAAGGCTGTAAATGGGAATAACATACCTGTTTTTTACCATTGCGAACACACAAGCCAGTATCAATGCAAAGACAAACAAATACCAGTTTCTCAGATATTTATTCAGCACCCTTTTGAAATCAAGCCCGCCTGTCAGGCCGGAACTGGCTTTTCCCACAGCTTATAATTTTGTTAATGTCAGAACCAAAACTGCCAATGATGCCAGAGACATCAGTACGGTCAATGAAAATGTCGGGGTGATACCAAACGATTTTGCTTTCATAGGCTCGGCGTAAATAATGTCGTTGGGATATACATAAAACATATTTTTACTGATCAGCCCACCGCTCCTGAGGTCAATAACGTACATCTTTTTCTCTCCATGTTCATTACGCAACACTTTTATTTTTCCCCTCTTGGCATAATCGGTCAAACCTTCGGCCAGTGAAATCGCTTCAAAAATCGAAAGTTTGTTGCGTGTCATATTATAGGTTCCCTGTTTTGTAAACTCCCCCAGCATATAAATCGTGTTGTTGATCAGAGTAAGTTCAACCCGGCATCGCGAAACAAGAGAGCCAGCATGAGCCTTTATAGTATCTCGTGCCTGACGAAGAGTAAGACCTCCCAGCTTAATGATTCCCAGATAAGGGAAATAAATAGTTCCGTCTTCATATACATGGTACCCCACAAGCGCCTGGTTCTCAGCATTCAAATAATTGATGCCTGCAACGGGCTCAATAAATTCGGTAAGAGGTTTTTCAACAGAAGTAATGCTGATGTACAGATAATCATTCGATTGGATCCGGTAGATCGAATCTTCAAATTGTTTTCCGTTAAAGTGGTTTGCATAAGTACTGTCGATCAGCTTATCGTACTGCATCAGCAGAAGGTTCTTCTGAGGAATGCATGAAGAGAAAAAAAGAAGAGTCGAAATAACGATAAATTGAAGCAGACGATTTCTATGGAATAACATATTAAATGATCCCTTTATTATTTACGTTCGAGCTTAATAGGTAACAAACTTACATAAAATTAAAATCAGAATAACAGACCGTGGACAAGGCCCGCAAATATACTTCCGGTTCTATTTGCACCTCTTGTTGATAAAGCGAAGTACGTCACTCCGGGTGATGGGTTTAAGCAAATGTCCCTGAAATTTATTTTCGGCAATCCGGTCGATGTAACTTTTTGCAGTAAAAGCAGTCTGGGCCAGAAACGGCACCGAATGATATTCGGGCCATCGCTTCTCAATCTCTTTTTTCAGCAGTATGCCATCCCAGGGTTTGGGCAAGCCAATATCCATGACCACTGCATTGAATATGACCCCTTTATTGTACAAGATCTCGACAATATTCAGAGCTTCGTTACCAGAATAAGCCAATGAAACATCGCAAATATCTTCAACATACATCTTCAGTATCCTGGCGGTGAATTTCTCATCTTCCACGATGAGTATGTTTAATGATTTACTGCGGATGGCATCTTCCAGAGCCGAAAGATCGTCGGTATTTTCATTCTCTGTAGCAAGCGGCAGGATGAGCTGGGCAATTTCACCCATGGTTGCTCCGGTAGCAAATTTTATTTTACCGTTAATACGGTTGAGGGAATGCAGCATAGTTTTGATCTCAGGGTTTTGAGCGATAACCGGGTTGCTGAGGTCGTAATCTTCATTTCCGTTTTCCCTTTTGATAAAATTGATAATCCCCTGAGGAATATCCTGCCCCAGGTTGTCGATTGCAATAGTTACCTTTCCGGCCTTGTGATCTTCGGTGACTTCCAAAAGTACTTCATCATTACGAGTATAAAGCAGGGCCTTTTCAAGCAAAAATTTTAGCAGCTCCTGAAGCAGTAATTCATCGGAAAACACGGTTAAGTCATCAGTCTGCTTTATCCTGATGCTGATGTTGTTTTGTCGTGCAACAGGATCGAGAAGGATTCCTGCTTTTTGTAAAACAGGCGCCAGTTTTACAAGTGATTTAACAACCTCATAAGAATCTTTTTCACCAATACTGATCTGGTTAAGCAATTTTTTCAGATGATTTCCGCTTTTAAGAATTGAATCCAGATTGCCTGATAATTTTTCATCCTTTGATATAGCCGGGTCTCTTGCAAGGATAGAACCAAATCCGAGCATGTTATTCAGCTGGTTTCTGATCTGGTGCTCAAAATCAGCGGGCCAGCGAATCTGAGTCTCATTCCCCGGTAGAAGTTTCGCCCCCTGCGGAAGTTCTTCCTGGAACGGAACCGCAATCTCCCTTGGAGTCATGCCAATCTCCTTATCAGCGATCTCAACGCAGGTACAGAGGAATTTCTGTCCTTCGATTTCCTTGAAATCAACCATGACGGGAATCAGGTAGCGGCGGGTATCAAGCAGAAACAGCCTGGTTGTAAATTCTGAAAATTGCCGTGAATCGAAAGGATTGTCAATATTTTTAACAGTAATAAAAATATCCCTTACATGAAACTCTTTAGCTTCCTCTTCTGAATAGCCTGTCAATTGTTGTGCTTTATTGTTCAGAAGAAACAAATCCCCGTCTGTATCGGTAAGAAATGTGGCTTCCTTTTTACTGTCAACCAGAGTTTTATAATACTCTTTATTGGCAAGGGATTTTTTTTCCCGGCTATCACGATTTCCGAATACTGTCCGAATGGCCATGGGCAGAATAATAATATCCTGTTAATCAGCAGGGGATGCTGATTTTTCAACAAATTTAGTTAATTATTATTTAATGAAGAAAATAAATTGATCATTCCATTATGAATACAGCCACAGCAGGGTCATTGCGGCCAGGGCAAGGATCAATACAATGACCAGAAACCGTTGCTTGTATTTTTTTATCTGTTGTTTGTTTCTTGCCATTTCCCCGCGTAACTTCATGGAATCGAGAACCTGGCTTAATGTTTTTGTAAGATTTGGGACCAGATCCTCATCCTTCACAATAAAATCAACGGCTCCTTTTTTTAACATCCCGGTAGCCTGATCTATATCGGTATTCGAAGTAAGGATGATAACCGGGAGACTTTTACTAATTCTGCGGATGAAGCGCAGGATTTTATCTCCGTTCATGGCAACACCCTGTTCACTTTCAATAAAATAATCAAGCAGGATAATGTCGGGGTCTTCTTCCCAGAAAGAGATCATTTGTTCGCCTGAACTGAAAGTTTGAGCCGAATATCCGTGAATTTCAAGTGAAACACGCAAGGTTTCAGCAAACATTTCATTGTCTTCAACAATGAAAATAGTGGGTTTAATCTTTTCCATCTTTATCTTCCAGATTATCCATTAACAGCCGGTTATCGACTTTCATTCTGAGGGTTTTATTTTGCAGCTTCCGACTCATGAATAACGCCTTTATGAGTTTGTACAGGGTCAGAAATTCCGAAAACAAAATCACTTCAAGTATCAAAAGCGGAGCAACCAGCGACAATTTTTCGGAGCGCAGCAGAAATCCGGTAACAATAATTACAATATTTGCGGTGTATAGAACTTTTGCCGATTTAGGGTGGTTGAATCCGGTTTGCATCAACAGGTGATGAATATGTGTTTTGTCGGGACTGAAGGGCGATTTTTTATTGAGGACCCTGCCAGTAAACACACGAAGGGTATCATATACCGGGAGCAGAAAGATGCTGAACACGATAACTGCAGTTTCGCTGTAATTAAAATAGGAAGTAACGTGACGGCTCATGACAAGTGAAAGTATACCCGCGGCCGAAAGGAGAAAGCCCAGAATCATCGAACCTGTATCGCCCATAAAAATTTTTGCCGGATGATAATTATATTTCAGAAAACCAAGCAGGGCTCCAACAGTTGAAGCAGAGATTAAGGCCAGACTATGCTCGCCCGAAATGAAAAACAGGAAAAAAAATCCGGTCATATTGATAAGCGCCAGACCGCCCGCAAGTCCGTCGATCCCGTCGATCAGGTTGAACGCGTTGATGATACCTGTCACAATAAAAATTGTGATTATGTATTGAATAATATGTGGCAGATGGTTAATCCCCAGAATTCCGAACATGTCGTCGATCCGCAAGCCTGCGTGGGCCAGAAGCAGAGCTGCGATGATCTGGCCAAGGAATTTGACCTTTGGAGTTAATTCGCGCAGATCATCAGTTACACCTATTGTTATAAGGATAATCATTCCGGCGATCAGATGAAGCAAAAAGTAGGAATTGCCATAAATAAACCATAATGGAATGGTAGCTACTATGCCTGAAACAATGCCCAGACCGCCTAAGCGGCTGATAGGGACTTTATGTACTTTTCGCTCATTTGGTTTATCTACCAGGTTATACCTGGTCGATAATCTGATGATAACGGGTATCAGCATAAGGCAGATGATAAAGCTTACTCCCAAAGCTGCGCCCGACAACAGCAACTCATCGGTGCCTTTATCACTAAAGAAATTATTGAATAAATCAAATCTGGACATAGGCTGATATTAGAGAGTTTTACATTTGTCGGTTCACCCATTCGGGGGGCATGAATTGTTTGAATTTCGATGCATTTTTATTAAACAGGGCCGCGAATGAAATCAGACCGTTGATATGCATGGCTCGAATGTCTTCGAGACTTTTCCGGATCACATTTTTAATGCTTTTATTACTTTCACCCCCCACCCGCATGCGTATCAGCACTAAGGGTATATAAAAGGTGCTTACCCTGAATCTTACAAGAAAACGCAGAATTGACTCATAATCTGCCGCTATGCGGAAAGTAGTGTTAAACCCGCCGTACTTTTCATAAATCTCTCTCTTCACGTAAAACGTTGGATGCGGTGGCATCCAACCCGTGAGAGCCCGGGCCCTTGAAAACCTGCGAGAACGCCAGAACCGTATGATCTTGTCGGTGTCGTTCTGATCAACATAAACCAGGTCGCCATAAACCGAATCAACCTTGAATTTGATAAATGCCTCCGCTATCATTTTTGTAGTTTCGGTGGAGGCGAAAATATCGTCGGAATGCAGGAATCCGACCACATCTCCCGTTGCCATCCTGATTCCCTTATTGAGTGCATCATACAGGCCCTTGTCCTTTTCGGAAATGAATTTCGAAACCCGGTCGCCATAAGAGCGGATGATATCACAGGTGCCGTCCTTTGACTTCCCGTCGACCAAAATATACTCTATGTCTTTATAAGACTGGCCCAGTACCGAATCCATGGTGTCGCGAAGGGTCTTTTCGCTGTTGTATGTGATCGTGATAATTGATATTTTCATAGCGGATATTCTTGTTAAAGGTTACATCCCGGGTTAGCCTTGCTGTGCTGGGTTCCCGGTAGAATCGAAAATCCGGTCTTTTACTTTAACGGCCGGGTTTCCCTGGTAAATAGAATAGGGTTCGAGATCGCGTGTGGCTACTGAATTCACTGCAAGAACCGCGTGGGATTTACAGTGTATTCCCGGACATACAATACTGTATGCACCTATCCAAACCCCGTCGTCAAGATTAATTTTTCCTGTGATAAGATCAAACGTACTTTTCCTGTAATTGTGGTTGCCGCATAACAGCATCGCACCTTGTGAAATACAGCAGTTGGCGCCAATGACCACATCATCCAGATTGTCGATCCATGAATTTTCCCCAATCCATGTATAATCCCCGATGCTGAGCCTCCAGGGGTATTTGATATTGACCGATGGTTTAATATTCACGCCTTTGCCAACCCTGGCTCCAAACAGCCGGAGCAGGGTACATTTTACTCCGCTTGAAGGAATCATGGCAGATTTGAAAAAGACGACGTTCACATAATACCATGCCAGCCGTTGAAGAGGGTTCCCCCCGGGATTGTAAGAACTGTTATCGTAGGTTGAGATATCGGTTCGCATAATCAGAGGTTAAACAGGTTTATATTTTCGGAAAGCATTTCAGGATTTGAAACATAGGCCTGTGCGTATCTGAAAGCGTTTGCTGAAAAAGTTTCGAAACCCGGGCTGTCCATTGAAGCGAAAAACTCAACCGCCTCTTTGAAACCACCTGGATTTTCAAGAGGAATATCCCTGCCGATCCCTGCGTTTTCAAGGTCCTTCCATGGAGTACGGTCACTGATGATTACCGGACAACCTGCCATAAAACTCTCTAAAATTGTATGACCAAAATTTTCACCGGTCGTCGGCAGTAGCATTAAATCATAAGTCTGAAGCTCATCTGGTATCTTTTCGCTGTTGATACTCCCCCTGTAATTTACCTTTATATTCGGGGACATTGATTCGATAAGGTTTTTACATTTATTCCAGTAAGCTTCGTCGTAAACGGGGCCTATCAGATCATAACGGATTTCATGATCTTTACACTGCCTGAGTATTTCCAGCGCATACAGCTGGTTCTTTTCGGGGGAAATACGGGCTACTGTAACCATGCTTAATTTGCCCGTGGTTTTTGGTTTACGCAACGGAGGGGAAGAAATTTTCCGGGGAAGTTCCCTGGCCAGCAGGATCCGTGTATTCTTACCGATATGAGACTGGATGTCGGCTGTTTCATGGGAAGTTACCGAGTGGAAAACCGTGCCATTGTAATATCCGGTCAACCTCGCGGCTCCGAGGAACAGTTTTTTCCTGAATGGTTTTACTGCAAGAGCTCCTGACCCGAGATTTCCGTGAGGACAAATGATAATATGGCTGTATTTTTGCCTTTTTGCTAGCAGAAGCGGAAGTATGGAATAGGAAAACCCGAACAACAGGTGGATGTAAACCATATCATACCTTGTTTCCTTAAGGATTGATGAAAATGTTTTAGACGTTTGATTGGCGTCTGAAACATAAAATACATTCACATTCGGCGCAATCACAGTCCACCGGTCAGGAGTAATTCCCTCATACGGAGTGGTCTCGGTATAATCGGTATTACGGGTAACGATAAAGAATTCGAATTCGTTTTTCAGAAAATCCACCTGGTTCATAAAAGCACGAATGGTCCCACCCGCTTTATATCCCGGCCAGTAATAATCGGTAAAGGAGATTATTTTCTTCATGTCATGATGTTACTATTTGCGCATAAATATCGGCAAATTTGTTTCCTATTGTTTGTGGATGAAAGCGTTTAATATTTTCAAAACCATTATTGATCAGCTTCAAGCGTAATGCTTCGCCGGATATCAGCTGAATAACAGCCTGCCTGATTTCTTCGGTGTTTTCTGCATCGATAATCAGTGCTGCATCGCCGGCTACTTCGGGAAGGGATGTATTATTGCCGGCAATGACCGGCCGGCCGATGGCATTGGCCTCCAGTATTGGCAACCCGAATCCCTCATACAGGGAGGCGAACAGGACAATATCAGCTTTTCGGTATTGATCAAGCACTTCTGAGTAGGGCAGGTTGAAATGATTTTCCCAGGTGATGTTGTGCTGTTTAAGCAAAGCCAGATGCTCATCGGTGAGCTTTCCGATGATGATCAGCGTAACATCAAGTCGTTCCAAAGCAGGGATCACCCGGTGCAGGTTCTTGTTCGGGGTTGTCCCGATTTGTAGTATAACCGGTTTCGATGCATTGAATTTCCTGGGTGAAGGAATTATATCGGGCGAGATGCAGTCGTGTACAACCAGGATCTTTGAAGAGTCAATACCGGTTTTTTCGATGAGATCTTTCTTGATAAATTCGGAAATCACAGTGATATAACGGACCCTCCTTGCAGGAAGTGTAAACCAGAAAAATTTAAGGACAGCTATGCGTAGCCGACCTCCCGATGAAAGAATCCTGAGATCATGAATAGTAAGAATGGTTTTATATTTTTTCATCAGGATGGCGATATAATGTACATCTCCGGTGATGTGATTTACTTCTCCCTGATGCCGGGCCGCGTCGATGGTATTATAAACTCTTTTCCACAGCCCGGTGCTGTTCTCCTTCATTACATAACGCTGGGGAGTAACACGTCCGGGCAAGGCAGAAATGATAGTATCAAACAGCTCTTCAATACTGTGGTGCCAGGGGGCATTGGCTTTGCGGAAAAAAAAGACAGTTTGCATATTCCTTTAATAGTTAAACCCAAAAAAAGGATTCATGCTCGCTAAAATACAACAAAAAACGGTCTCGGGTTTATTTCATTCCGTATCGGTAAGGAATTTTTTTACATTCGAAATGATTTTCTTTACCGGCTTGTTCGCTGACTTAGCCTGCATATCCGACTCAACTTCTTTTATAATAACCAGAAGTTTATCGAATGCATGTTCATCTTTTGTAATATAGTCTTTTGCTCCTTGTTTAATCGATTGAACAGCAATTTTTACATCTTTCTGCCCCGACATGAATATCACCTTTAAATCTGGTTTATACGCCCTGATCTTCTGCAGTACCTCAACACCGTTAACCATTCCAAGCTGGTGATCCATGATCACAAGGTCGGGAACGGTATCTTCATAAATCTGAAGAAGACATTCCATCCCATTATCAAGATGTTTCACATTATCGTATCCATTATTATGAAGAAGGCCCAGCATCATGGTTGCGTAAAACGGATCGTCTTCCACTAAAAGAATAAACATGGTATAAATTTGGTTTAATGTTAATTGATATTATTTACTTTTGATGTGCCTGAAAGCGAATTCAAAAACATTTATTTTCTATTATTCTAACAGATATTCAATCCCGATAAAGGTAAAGAAAAAAAGATGAGATCAGACCAGACAGATAAAATTTCTCAAGAGATGCTATTGAATTTGGCATTAGCAGCAGGAGGTGATGCTGAAAAACACAAGTATGATCTGAAAAGTTTTTTAGATACTGCGGTCCCTGCATTCATTACAATACTGAATTGCAAAACCGCATTAGTGCTAAGGTTTTCAGAACAGGGCTTACAAGTGGAATATCCTGAAAGTCAATCTGCTATTCCAGAACGTATATTAAGTGTTTTGTCTGCATCCGGTTTTTCTGAAAAGGCGGAATCCATAAGTGGTTCAGGATACCGGGTAGTTGAGAAGGACCAGCTTCACTATATCTTTCCAATGAAGGGAAGAGGTTTTTTTATTCTTTCGCGGGAGAGCAGATTTGATGAAGGTTTTCCTGAATTAATGTGTCGGGTTGTTGACATCCTGTCGAATACATGCCACACAATTGGAGAGGTAAGCCTACTCGAGAATACGAAGAAAACGCTAAACCGGGAGCGGAATCTTCTGCGCACTATCATCGATAATATTCCAGAGCCGGTCTACGTAAAGGATCTTGAAGGCAGAAAGATACTGCTGAACCAGGCGGAAGCTGATTTGCTTGGCGTTGGTTCTGTCGAAGAAATTTTAGGCAAAACAGATGCAGATTTCTACCCGGAAGATGTAGCACAGAAGACCAAAATAGAAGATCTTCAGATCATTAGCACACAGACTCCGATGATTCATGAGGAAGGGATGGTTACCACGAAATCCGGTTCGGAGATCTGGCTTGAAGGAAATAAAATTCCCTATTTCGACAGTAGTGGAAAGATCATGGGGATCATAGGGATCAGTCACAATATCACGAAGCGCAAGAAGGCGGAGAGAGAAATTCAGGAAAATGCAGATAAATATCAATCTATTTTTAATTCCTTCCTGGACCTTTTCTATCGTTCCGACCTGAAAGGGAATATTCTTGTCGTTTCACCCTCGGTTTACAAGTTAGCCGGCTACCTGCCCGGGGAACTAATAGGTAAAACAGTGGATGCGGTGTATGCTGATCTTAAGAGCCGCAATAAAATGATAGAATTGCTACTGACAAACGGGTCGGTAAATGATTATGAAAATGTGCTTATTAAAAAGGATGGCAGCCATGTACCGGTATCCATAAATAGTCATTTGATCACCGGCGCGGATGGCAAACCTGAGTTCATCGAAGGAAGCATCCGTGATATCTCTGAACGAAAGGAAGCTGAAGAAAAACTGGCAGGCTTACTTCAGCAGCAGAATCTTATTACCCAGGTGGCTGCTGAATTCATCAATATTCCTTTGGATAGCAGTGATGAAGCCGTTAACAGGTTACTCTCTCTGATAGGGGCTCAGAACACGGTCGACAGGGTATACATTTTTACCTATGATTTTGCTTCGGATACTATGTCGAACACGCATGAATGGTGTGCCCGGGGAGTCACTCCCCAAAAGGATCATCTGCAAATGATTCCTCTTGAATCATATTCATCATGGGTTCAGACCCATCAGCGTAGCGAGATGTTGATAGTGCCCGATGTGACTAAACTGGAGAAAGAGGATGTATACAGAATGATGCTCGAGCCCCAGGGAATAAAAACCCTGATCACAGTTCCCATGGTACTGGAAGAAGAGTGCCTGGGATTTGTGGGCTTTGATTCGGTAAAAACAGTAAAAAAATGGAGTAAGGAAGAAGTTACCTTATTACAGTTAGTTGCCGATCTTCTATGTAATGTCACCGACAGAAAAAGAACAGAACAGGCCCTCAAAACAAGGGAGGCATACCTGAGGGCGATCTTTAACAATGTTCCATACCTGATGTGGCTGAAAGATTTCGAGGGCCGCTACCTGCTGGTCAACCAGCCTTTCCTCGACTATTTCAGTTTTACTGAACATGATAATCCGATAGGAAAAACAGCAAAAGATATATGGTCAATGTCGATTTCTCAGAGTTTCATTGATCAGGACAAGGAAGTGCTGCGAACCGGAGAACTGAAAATTATTGAGGAACAACTTGAATTTCACGGGAAAAAGGCCTGGTTTGAAATATATCGGGCTCCCATTATCGATCCTGATGGCCAGATCCTTGGAACTTCAGGTATTGCGCGTGATATTACAGGACGGATCAAGGCCGACAGGGAATTAAAAAAAGCCACCGAAGAAGCAAAAGCAGCCAGTGTTGCAAAGACCCGCTTCCTTGCCAATATGAGTCATGAAATCCGCACTCCGATGAATGCCATCATTGGCATGGTCAGACTGCTGCTTGAATCGAGAGTCTCCGAACCTCAGATGAAGCTGCTTGATAACATGAAGACTTCATCGGAAACACTTCTCAGTATTATCAATGATATTCTTGATTTTTCAAAAATTGAATCCGGGCAGATCGAGATTGAAAAGACCGATTTCAATCTCAATGAACTTTTCCGCAGGATTTATGATGCAAATGAATTCAGGGCCGATGAAAAAGGGATTAAACTCAGTTATATAATTGATGAACGGATCCCTGAGTTTCTTCAAGGTGATCCTTTGCATTTACAGCAGATTCTTAATAATCTTGTGAGTAATGCAATCAAATTTACCCAGGAAGGAATGGTAGAATTAAGATGTGAACTTATCGGAAGTGAAAATGGCAGACATAGGATTTTTTTCCTGGTAGAAGATACCGGTATCGGTATAAGCCTCGAAAACCAGAAAAAAATATTCAACAGCTTCCAGCAGGAAGATGAGAGCATTACACGCATTTACGGAGGGACTGGTCTTGGGCTGGCAATCAGCCAGCAGCTGGTTGAGCTCATGGGAGGCATGTTATCGGTTGAAAGCGCCAGAAATAAAGGAAGTAAATTTTTCTTTACTATCGAACTTGGCGAGGGATTAGAGACGAAGCATGGGATTGATCAAAAACAACTGACAGAGAAGACATATTCATTAAAAGGGACTACTTTACTGCTGGTTGAGGATAACAAATTCAATCAGTTCATTGCACAAGCAATTCTTGAGAAATGGAAAGCTAAAACAGTTCTCTGCGAAGATGGACAGCAGGCTTTGGACAAACTGCGTAATGAATCCTTTGATCTTATCCTGATGGATCTTCAGATGCCGGTGATGGACGGAATTACTGCTTCTGCCATTATCAGACAGGAACTGAAATTGAAAACCCCTATACTCGCTCTGACAGCGAATGTTGTGATGGGAATTGAGGAAAGATGCACAAAAGCAGGGATGCAGGGGTATATTTCGAAGCCATTTAATGAGGATGAATTATACAAGAAAATCAAATTAGCTCTGGGAGTAGAAAAAGAAACAACTGAACGTCCATCCAAAGAAATAGAACAAGTTCAACTCTGCGACATCTCACGCCTTGTCAAGATGGTAGGAAATGATACCGGGATGCTGAAAAAAATGGTTGAAAAGTTCCTGGAAGTTACGCCTGAATATATCAGAGATCTATCGGAGGCCTCGTTAAATCATGATATTGATGCCATAAGCAGAATATCCCATAAATTAAAATCGGCCATTGATCTGGTATCAAATGACAGCATGCGCAAACTGATTCAAACCATCAACGATATCAGTAAAACGGGGAAGGAGAGTGATGAGCTAAATGAACTGATCCAAAAATTTCTTCAGTATTTTGTATTTCTGGAAAAGCAGCTAAACGATGAGATACAGGGAAAGTAAAGTTACGTTGAAATATATGACCGAAATAAATTTTTTGTTTTACAAGTCTGTTTCCCAGCTTGTTATGCCTTTGGGCTTGACATTTCTGGGTTTGATACTTTCGCTCGTTTTTTTTTATTTTGAAAAAAAAGAACCAGCGGTCTTCTTTTTTCTGTTTTCACTTTCCTGGTTGTGGTTATGGAGTACTCCTGTATGGAGTGATTTTATAAGAGGAAGACTTGAATCGAAATACAATTACCGTAAGGCTGAAGAGTTCCCCGTTGCCGATGCCATTGTTGTGCTGGGGGGGGGTGTAAGAGGTTTTGCAGGCAAGGAATTACCACTCATAGACCTGAACCGTGCCGCTGACCGTGAATTGTTTGCTGCTCAGCTGTTTCATGCAGGTAAATCAAGAATTATCATTTTGAGTGGCGGAGCCGATCCTTTCATCAAGTCAGGCGCGTCTACACTGGGAATGAAGACCTTTCTAATTAATCTGGGCGTGCCCGCGGCAGCCATCACGATCGGGGCGAACAGCCGGAATACTGTAGAAAACGTTGAGGAAGTCATTCAGATGGTAAAGCCGGTAAAGGGAAAAACAATTTTGCTGGTTACCTCGGCGATGCATATGAATCGGGCATACTGGCTTTTTTCCCGTTCAGATTTTACTATTATACCTGCTCCTGCTGATTTTGAGGTTGTGAAATCGCCATTTTCGATTTACAGGTTATTGCCCGATGCCGAAGCCCTTGAGAACAGCTCCAGGGCTGCAAGGGAAATCATTGGCCTGTGGTCGTATCATTTGGGATTTCTTTGATGAGTTCCTGAACCTGTGAGATCATGACAGGAAAAATTCCGTTAAGACGTTCAAACAGTTTCTCCAACACTTCGTGATCACTCCCGGCAGTTGAAAAAGTATGAATCTCCCTCACAATGTCCCTTACTGACTTGGCTGCAAGGAGATCAATACTTGATTGAATTTTATGCGCTGCTGCATGAAGCTCTGCATATTCCTTTTTCTCGTATGCTTTCAGCAATGAATTATAGTAATCGGGAATAAATTCATTAAATTTCATCAGCATATTTCTGATCTGAATACTGTCGCTGAGCATTGACCTTGACAATTTGGTCAGGTCATAGTACATCTCTTCTTTTTTCTTAACAGTTCCCGAAGGTTCCGGGTTGGCATTTTCAATTACAAAGGCCGGTTCCTTTCCCACGGTTTTCAGCACTTTGATATAGAAATCTTCTTCATCAAAGGGTTTGGAGATATAGCCGTTCATTCCCGCCTGGTTTGCTTTCTGAAGAGCTTCCCTGGTAACGTCGGCGGTTAACGCGATGATCGGGGTTTCTTTGTTCAGATCGGCACGTATCATCCTGGCAGCAGTAAGACCGTCCATTACTGGCATCTGCATATCCATCAGCACCAGGTCATAATCTGACAGCCAGAGTTTGGTTACAGCGATCTGTCCGTTCTCAGCAACATCCACCGAAGCGCCCCATTTTTCAAGAATGGATATGGCAATGAATTGATTGAATTCATTGTCTTCAACAACCAGGATCCGGATGTTATTTAGTATATGCTGATCAAAAAATATCGTCCTCCTGACTTTCTGAAGCTCTTGGGCATCGGTTATTTGAAACTGGAGGAAAAAGTAGAAACGGCTTCCTTTGCCCTTCACGCTTTCCACTTTAAGCTCGCCTCCCATAAGGTTCACCAACTGCTGGCTGATCGCCAGCCCGAGACCCGTACCTCCGTATAAACGGTTAACGCTTTCATCTTCCTGCCTGAAATTTTCAAACACATGCTTCAGGTTTTCCTTGCTGATACCAATACCCGTATCGGCCACGGAAAAACGCAATCCGGCATTTGTAAGTGTTGCGGAGATCAGTTCGCAGGAAATCTCTACCTTACCTGTAGTTGTGAAGTTGATTGCATTACTGACGAGGTTCGTCAGGATCTGCTGCAGCCTTGCAGGGTCACCAATGAGTGCAAAAGGTATTTGAGGACTAACCCGGGTTGTGAGGGTAAGCTTTTTTTCTTCAGCAGAGTGTTCCAGAACGCTGTTTACCCTTTTCATAACATCCCTCAAATCAAAAGGAAGAGATTCGAGCTCAATTTTCCCGGCTTCTATTTTTGAAAAATCCAGAATTTTATTGATAGTACCCAACAGATTCTCGCCCGACAAGATCAGTTTGTCGTTCAGGTTTTTTTGATCCGGTGTCAAAGGAGTACCTCGCATCAGCTTCGACAAGCCAATTACAGCATTTAAGGGGGTACGTATTTCATGGCTCATTTTGGCAAGAAACAGACTTTTTGCCGCATTCGCCGCATCAGCTTCTTTAATGGCTTTCACCAGATCGGTCCGGACTTTTTTTTGTTCTGTTACATCGCGCTGGATCGAAATGAAATTGGTAAGTTCACCGTTTGTATTAAAGACCGGCTGAATCTGCAGCCTGACCCAGTAAGGATGACCATCTTTATGATAATTCAACAGATCTGTTTCAATGGATTCCCTCTTATTTATTGCTGTTTCTATCTCCTTCACTATCAAGGGATCAGTTTCTCTCCCCTGGAGTAGTTTGCCGGGTATGATACCTTTTATATTGCCGAGTGTATATCCTGAAATTCGTTCAAAACTCTGGTTTACCCATTCTGCAAGACCATCACTGCCGGTAATGATCACGGCATTATCGGTTTCCCTGGCGATCAGAGATGTTAGCCTGAGTTCAGCCTGCATAAGGATATTGCCATAAATGCTTCCGGCAATATTGAAAATAAAAGATAAGATGGTTAAAGCTTCATTATTGAATTGGTTTTTCTTTGAGCTCAGAATACCGAATGCTCCAACAGCCTGTTCCCCGTTCATTACAGGAACATATACACATGAGCGCACAAGAACACTATTTGAAAAGGAAACAGACCTTTGATCCCGATCATTTTCCGTATCAGGGATATTTAAAATTGTTTTAGTGCGGAAAACATTTCCCGGATGACGTTCCATTGCACTACGTTCGGCAATTAGCCGCTCATCATCATTGAACCCCTTAGCAACAAGCAATTTTAACCGGCTTTCATGAAAATCGTAAAAGTAGAGTTCTGAAAATTCGATTTCCATAAGATCGTCAAGCGCCTGCTCTACCTTTACTGCCAATTCATTAAGGGTTTGTACGCCTGAACAAGATGAAATAAACCGGTTTAGCCGGTCCAGAATACCCATATGATCTTTTACGTTCACAATACAAAGGTAATTCATTACAGACATTTCCATTAATCAGCAAATTATTATTGGTAAATTGCAGCCCGAAATTAATTTTAATCTGCAAACATGAGATTCACTGCAAAACAGATCTCCGAACTGGTCAGCGGACTGGTAGAAGGCAATCCGGATACAACCATCAGTAAAGTATCAAAGATTGAGGAAGGAACCCCTGGCTCCATCTCCTTTCTCTCGAATCCGTTGTACACCCAGTATATTTATACAACCGAAGCATCGGTGGTCATCGTCAACAAATCGTTTGTTGCTGAACGACCCGTGAAAACAACGCTTATCCGGGTTGATAGTGCTGAAGTGGCCTTCGGTAAGCTGCTGGAACTGTACAACCAGATAAAGGATAATAAGAAGGGCATTTCCAAACAATGCGTTATTGCGGATTCGGCCCGCCTGGGCGAAAACCTTTATATAGGAGAATTTACTTATATCGGCGAGAACGTCCTGATCGGGAACAATGTCAAAATACATCCCCAGGTCTATATCGGCGACAACACTACCATCGGCGACAACACTATACTTTATCCCGGGGTCAAGATCTATTCCGATAATATCATCGGGAAAAACTGCATCTTCCATGCTGGCGTAATTATTGGAAGCGACGGATTCAGGTTTGTGCCCCAGAATGCAGGAAATAAAAAAATCCCCCAGATCGGGAATGTGGTTATTGAGGATGATGTGGAAATGGGAGCCAATTGTACTATTGACCGGGCGACCCTGGGATCGACCTTCATCCGCAAGGGAGTTAAGTTCGACAACCTGGTGCATGTGGCCCACAATTGTGAAGTGGGCGAAAGCACCTATATTGCTGCTCAAACCGGGATTGCCGGGTCGACCAAGGTAGGTAAAAACTGCCTTATCAGCGGGCATGTCGCCATGGCCCCCCATCTCACCATTGCCGATAATACATCGATGGGAGGAGCCACCGGGGTATCAAAAAGCCTGACCAAACCCGGGCTGAGCTATCTTGGTATACCTGCCATGGAAGTCTCGAAATACAGACGGTCTATCGTTTATTTCCGCAATTTCTCTGAGATTGTCGAGCGGATTGAGAAGCTTGAGAAGGAACAGAAGCAGAGAAAATGAAAAAGACCGGCAAACAATCTGAGTCAATCAGGTTCCGTCACAAGGCTGAAGCTTTACTGAAAGAAAAAGCCTTAACAGATCGTTCACAACTTTCTGATGCTGATATCATCAAACTCATTCATGAGATTGAAGTATATCAGATTGAGCTGGAATTGCAGAACGAAGATCTGATCAATGGCAGAGAACAGATTAAAGCCGCTGTCGACAGATATACTGAACTTTACGATTTTGCCCCGACGGGTTATTTTACCCTTTCAGAAGAAGGTAAAATTCTGGAATTGAATCTCAGCGGAGCCAGGATGCTTGGCAAAGAACGCCGGAAATTAATTAACAGTCATTTCGCTTTTTTTATTTCCCTGGATACACGGCCGTCATTTAATGATTTTTTCTTAAGAGTAAACACAAGCGGAGTTAAAGAAACCTGTGAGGTAAGGCTGAATACAAGGAATGATGAACCGGTTTATGTTCATATTGAAGGCATCCTTTCAGAAAATGGCAAAGTATGCCATGTCACCGTGGTTGATATTTCTGAAACCAAACTGGCTGTAAAATCACTGGAATTATTAAATCGCCAGAAAAATCTGATCCTCCAGGCGGCCGGAGAAGGCATCCTGGGTATCGACATCAACGGAATTCAAACCTTTGTCAACCCTATGGCCAGTGAGATACTCGGGTATACTGCGGAGGAATTGCTCGGGAAGAATTCTCATATGGTCTTTCATCATCACTATCAGGACGGAGCACTTTACCCCGCCGAAAAATGTCCGATTTATGCCACCATGCAAACTGGGAGTTCAAATCGTGGCGAAGAGTATTTCTGGAGAAAAGACGGAACAGGTTTTCCTATTGAGTACAGCAGCCTGCCCATTATTGAAGATGGCCGGATTACTGGTGCAGTAATAACTTTCCGGGATATCACAGAGCGTAAAAATGCCGAGCAAAACCTGCTTCAAAGCGAGGAGAGGTATAAATCGCTGTTCCAGGACAATTATTCGGTCATGCTCCTTATTGACCCTGAATCAGGGGATATCAAAGATGCAAATCCTTCGGCCTGCCAGTACTATGGATGGTCACATGCCGAGATCTGCAGCAGGAATATTTCCGACATTAATACCATGACGCAAGCCGAAGTGGATTCAGCTTTGAAGCATGCAAAAACAGAAAAAATCAGGCAATTTGAATTCAAACACCACAAAGCCAGCGGGGAAGTGAGGGATGTGGAAGGGTACTCCGGGCCTATTTCTTTCGGAGATACAAAACTGCTTTACTCCATCATTCACGACATCACAGAACGCAAACAGGCTGAGGAGTCGATCAAGGAGAGCAGGCAAAAACTCGCTTTTGCCAATAACCAGCTCATCATGGCCCAGTATGTAGGGCATACCGGTTCCTGGTTTTACGATCTGAAAACGCAAAAACTGACCGGAACCGAAGAGGCTTACCATTTGTTCGGACTGGATAAAGATCAGGAAGACTTCGACATTGAAAGCATTGAAGCCTGCATTCCTGAGAAGGAACGAGTTCACCAGGCATTGATAGACCTGATACAGAATGGCATCCCTTACGATGTGGAATACGTTGTTCATCCGGCCGATGGTTCCAGCCCAAGAACTGTCATCTCGAAAGCCATCCTCGAAAAAAATCCCGATGGCAATTCACTTGCACTGGTAGGAGTAATACAGGATATTACCGAACGAAAACAATCAGAGCAGATTCTTAATGCCCGTCTTCGTCTGACCGAGTTTTCACAATCACATACCAGGAATGAATTGCAGCAAAAGCTACTGGATGAGCTTGAATTACTTACCGATAGCCGCATAGGATTCTTCCATTCCATTGATTCCGATCAGAATTCTCTGACGCTTCAAAGCTGGTCGACCAATACCTTGCAGAATATGTGCAAAGCCGATGCGAGAGGCCAGCATTATCCTATCGACAAAGCCGGTGTATGGGTCGATTGCTTCCATCAGAGGAAAGCAGTGATCCATAACGATTACATGAATCTGCCCGGCCGTCATGGATTACCCGACGGACATGCTCCGGTGATTCGTGAAATGGCAGTTCCTGTATTCCGTAACGACCTGATCGTAGCTATAGTGGGCCTCGGGAACAAACCAGGAGAGTATGTTGAAAATGACATTGAGGTCGTTTCTTTACTTGCCGATATGGCCTGGGATATTACCGAACGAAAAGGAGCCGAAGAAGCTCTTGTTGAAAGCGAAGCCAAACTTAATCATGCACAGGAAATTGCCAGAATGGGCAACTGGGAACTTGATCTGGTCACAAATAACGTCACCTGGTCGAAAAACTATTTCCGCATCCTTGGGATGCAGCCGGATGCCAGGAAATTGTCGAAAGACGACTTTATGAAAATTGTTCATCCCGGGGATGTTCACCTGATTGATGAAATTTTCAGGGAGATAAATAAAAACAGAAAACCTGAATCTGTCGATATACGGCTGACAATGCCCGACGGAAGCATCAAATGGGTGCAAAATACAATTGTCCCGCGTTATGACCGGGATAATCTGGTTTCTCTGAGCGGAGTTAACATTGATATTTCCGAGAAAAAGCTGGCCGAAATGCAGGTGCTTGAGCTGAATGCGGGCCTGGAACGTAAAATTAAAGAAAGAACGGCCCAGTTAGCTGAAGCCAATGAACATCTGAAGCTTGAAATTGAAGAACGCCAGCAGTCGGAAGAAAAAATAAAGGAGGCGCGAAATGAAGCCGAACAGGCGAATCTGGCCAAAAGTGAGTTCCTCTCACGTATGAGCCATGAACTGAGGACTCCGATGAATTCAATTCTTGGCTTCGCCCAGCTGATGCAGATGCAGGAACTTGGTAATGCTCAGAAAAAAGGGGTCAGTCATATCCTGACCAGCGGGAAACATCTGCTGCATCTGATCAATGAAATACTCGACATTTCACGAATCGAAGCCGGCCGTATTGTACTTTCCATGGAACCCGTTCAGCTGTATGCCCTCATTATGGAGACGATCGATGTGGTTCATCCGGAGGCGGCAAAACGCAATCTGAACATGGATCTGGAACCCTCGCCGGCAAATCAGTTCTTTGTAAAAGCCGACCCTCAGCGCTTAAAACAGGTTCTGCTAAACCTGGTCAATAATGCAATAAAATATAACCGTGAGGAAGGGTGGGTAATAATTAAAACCGAACAAGGACCCACTCATTCCGATGGGACCGTTTCTGTCAGGATCTCAATAACCGATACGGGGATTGGGATCTCAGTGGAAGACATCCCGAAACTTTCACAACCCTTTGAGAGGATAGGAGCGGCAAAATCTGAAATCGAAGGCACAGGGCTTGGCCTTACTGTAGTGAAGAAACTGATGGAAGCCATGGGAGGGACGTTCGGGGTTGACAGTACCTTGGGCGAAGGCAGCACATTCTGGATAGAATTGCCCATGGCCAGTCAGCCTGTACTCCGTAATGAGTGGTCGGCCGATATCTCAAAACAGAAAGAATCGAATACCGGACAATCCGGAACGATACTGTACATCGAAGATAACATCTCGAATTCGGAACTGGTGCAGGAAATACTTCAAAATCACAGGCCTGAGATACGGGTTATTACATCTCCCTCGGGGAAACTTGCTCTTGAGGAAGCTGCAGGTTTGATACCCGATTTAATACTGCTTGATCTCGACCTTCCCGACATGAACGGGAGCGAGGTGTTTGATGCATTAAAGGCCGGCGCTGACACATGCGCAATACCTGTTGTAATTATCAGCGCCGATGCGATGCCTCAGCAAATAGAGAAATTAATGCTCGCCGGAGCCAGGGATTATCTGACCAAACCTCTTAATATCACTGAATTTTTGACAATGATTGATGAATGGTTCTAAGGAAGTATTACTAATAGACCTGGTATGATTGATTCAACATTGAAAAAAGCACATATTCTTATCGTTGACGATCAGGAAGCCAATATTGATATTCTTGTCGGGTTGCTCGAATTTCAGGGGTATACAAATGTGAAATCTACAACTGATCCCAGGATGGTTAAAAGCATGTTCAAGACATTTAACCCCGACTTGATCCTGCTCGACCTGCTTATGCCTCACCTTACAGGTTTCGAGGTTATGGAACAGCTCAAGACTCTTATTCCACAGGCGACATTTCTCCCGGTGCTGGTTCTAACAGCCGATATCACGGTTGAAACCAAACAGCGGGCGCTGGCTAATGGTGCAAACGATTTCCTGGTCAAGCCTTTTGATCTGATCGAGACAGGCCTGCGTGTCAGGATTCTTCTGGAAGCGCGCTTTATGCATCTGCAACTCGAGAATCAGAATCGTATTTTAGAAGAGAAAGTGAAGGAGCGGACAGCGGAACTTGAGACGGCTAACATTCATCTCTATGCAGCAAAAGAAAAAGCCGAAGCCAGCGACCGGATGAAAACAGCTTTCATGCAAAACATTTCACATGAAGTGAGAACCCCCCTGAATGGGCTCCTTGGCTTTGGGTCTCTTCTTGCAGAGCCAGACCTGGACGATGAAAGCAGGCAGCAATACTTATCAATGATGAAATCATCCAGCGACCGGCTGATCAATACGATCACCGATTACATTGATATTTCTTTGATTGTTTCAGACTCCGTAGAAGTCTTTTCAAGGCCAGTCATTATTAATAATATAATGATGGATTTACAGAACAAATTCGAGAATATTATCCGCATTAAACAACTCGAATTTAATCTTGTAATTTCTGATGATAAAGAACTTTTCTGTATTCAGACTGATCCGGAATTATTGACAAGAATCATGTTCCACCTGCTTTCCAATGCTGTCAAATTTACGCAACAAGGCCAAGTTACCATGGGCTATTCAGTGGATTCCGAAAAGATTGAATTCTTCGTGAAAGATACTGGTGCAGGTATTGAGAAAGAGGCGCGGGAGAGGGTTTTTGAGAGCTTCATGCAGGAAAATATAACGAATACCCGCGGCCATGAGGGGAGTGGACTGGGTCTGTCGATCATCAGAGGGTTTTCGAAAGCGCTTGGTGGTGAGATCCGGCTCGAGTCTGAAAAAGGAAAAGGTTCTTCATTCTACTTTTCACTTCCCCTTCTTTAGCTTTACAGCACCCCGGATAAGGATAGTCATGGTCACTACGGTGATTCCAAGTACGATATATTCGATGTAATCGACCGAGCCGGGGATCTGGCGGCCGAGGAGGTATCCGAGCGGGATCAGTGTCCCCGACCAGAGTATGGCCCCGGCCAGGTTCAATAATGTAAACCTCCAAAAATTCATGTCGATCGCTCCTGCCAGGATAGGCACAAAAGTACGCACTACCGGGATGAATCGTCCGCCGACAAGCGCCAGTCCGCCGTGCTTGTCGTAATACGCCCTGGCCGTTTCAAGATGCCTTTGCTTGAAAAAGAAGGTGTCGTTTTTAAGAAAAAGCCGCTTGCCGAAATATTTCCCGGTGGCAAAGCCTGTGGCGTTGCCGGCAATGGCTGCCAGGGCTACCGTGAGCACCAGCAAATAAATGTTAACCGAGAGATCGGCCGATCCGCAGAAGATCCCGGCAGTGACAAGCAGGGCATCCCCGGGGAAGATAAACCCGAAAAACAGGCCGGTCTCAGCAAAAATGATGATCAGCAGTAACGCCAATCCGCCATAATGGATCAGGTGCCCGGAACTGAATAATAGTTTAACAAACTCTGTTGCCTGTTCCATTCAGCGGGAAAGTTTTCGAAAAATAATTTTTGCCATTTTTCAAAACTAAACAAAATCAAAGGTTTTAAGGAAAAATATTTTTAAGACTTGTCGATTACATTAAATAATATAACTTTGATACACAAACCCAAAATCATTAACCTAATAAGTTTTCTATGAAAAAAATTTCCGTTTTCATCGTTTTCATTGCTTTAGCGATGATCAGCCTGAGCGGCTGCAAAAAAGCCAAAGAGATTACCTGTGTTCTTTATGCGGCTGAAAACCAACCCGCGGCAGATATGAATGTCATATATTCTGCTACTCAAACAGGGGATGGTACTATTTTAGCATTAAGTTATGTGACCATTTCAGGAACAGTGACTATTCAGAATCCTACCCTGCCATGGACCATCACAGTGTCTGTTCTGACAAGCACCAAGGTTTCGATGGCGGCTACCGGTAATGTTAAGAACGGAAGCCTGAAAATTGCATACGACGGCAGCAGCGGCGGGTCGACTATTCATGCAAGCGACAACTGTGAGCAGCAGACCAACTAGAGGGAGGGCAGGCAATCGTTTTATTATTTATCTAAACAAATCATGGAAATGGCAACACTAACACCGGAAATGAAAGACATGATTGCAAAGCAGCAATGCTTTATAGGAACAGTAAATGCCGACGGAACACCCAATGTAGCGCCAAAACGCTCAACCCGGGTCCTGTCTGATGATTCTATCATGTTTACCGAAGGTACGGGAGGGGCAACTTACGCCAATATTAAAAGAGGTTCAAAAGTATCGGTTTCTGTAGTAAACCGTGAAACAATTGATGGTTATCGCTTTGTCGGAACGGCCTTACTTGAGGAAAGCGGAGAATTATACGAACAGGCGGTCGTGATGTCGGCCAAAATAGGGATGCCTAAACCCAGGGCGGTCACTGTTATCCATATTGAAGAAATTCATTCCCTGAAACCGGGGCCGAATGCCGGTAAAAAGATATTGTAAAACAAAATAAACCCTACAGATGGTCCCAAAAATCTCAACCCTCAGCGGTTACATATTTGAATATCAGAAGAGTATAACAAATCCTGTGGGTTTCTGGGCAAACATTGCCGAAACATTTTTCTGGCGAAAAAAATGGGATGAGGTTCTGAGCTGGGATTTCAAGAAAGCAGATGTAAAGTGGTTTATCAATGCCAAACTCAACATCACGGAAAACATTTTTGAAAGGCATTTATTTCATCGCGGAAATCAGACGGCACTTATCTGGGAACCCAACGATCCTTCTGAAGAAACGGTGAAACTTACGTATTTTGAACTTTTCCACAAGGTAAATCAGTTTGCCTTGGTTTTGAAGAAACAGGGAATCGGCAAAGGCGACCGGGTTGCCATCTATATGCCTATGGTACCCGAGTTGGTCATCACCATGCTGGCCTGTGCACGGATCGGAGCAGTCCATTCGGTTATTTTTGCAGGTTTCTCGGCTCAATCTCTGGCCGATCGCCTGATGGATGCCGGCACCAAGCTGCTGGTCACGAGCGACGGTGGTTACAGGGGCTCAAAGACCATTCCGATCAAACAGATCGCTGATGAGGCGATGGATACCTGTCAGTGTGTAAGAACTGCTATTGTTCTCAAAAGGACTGGAGAAGAAGTGAGCATGAAACCAGGCCGGGATATATGGTGGCATGATGTGATACAACAGGTTGATGGCACACTTGAGGCTGAAGTAATGGATGCCGAAGATCCTTTGTTTATACTGTATACAAGCGGCTCTACTGGAAAACCCAAGGGAGTGGTTCATACAACAGGCGGCTACATGGTATACAGTGCCTACACTTTCAGGAATGTGTTTCAGTATGGCGATGGCGATGTTTATTTCTGTTCTGCGGATATTGGCTGGATCACAGGCCATTCCTATCTCGTTTACGGGCCTTTGTTAACAGGGGCCACCACTCTGATGTTTGAAGGAATACCCACCTGGCCTGATGCCGGAAGGTTCTGGGAGATTGTCGACAAACACAAGGTAAACCAGTTTTATACCGCACCCACGGCTTTGAGGTCACTTATGGCGATGGGTATGGAATGGCTCGACGGGAAACACCTGAGCTCATTGAAAGTGCTGGGTACCGTTGGGGAACCCATCAACGAAGAAGCCTGGCACTGGTATCACGACCATATCGGGAAGAACCGCTGCCCTATTGTCGATACCTGGTGGCAGACCGAAACCGGCGGGATCATGATTAGTCCGCTGGCCGGCATCATTCCCACAAAACCATCTTATGCCACCCTGCCTTTCATGGGTGTAAGGCCCGCCATTGTTGATCAGGAAGGAAAAGAACTGTTAGGGAACAGTGTGGAAGGGAACTTATGCATCGCCTATCCCTGGCCCGGGATGGCAAGAACTCTCTGGGGTGACCATGAACGTTTCAGGCAGACCTATTTCAGTGCCTTCCCTAATCTTTATTTCACGGGCGATGGCGTTAAACGTGATGAAGACGGGTATTACCGTATTCTCGGACGGGTGGATGACGTGATCAATGTTTCGGGTCACCGCATGGGGACTGCCGAAATCGAGAATGCCATCAATGAACATCCGCTGGTGAACGAATCGGCCGTTGTAGGATATCCTCATCCGATCAAGGGCCAGGGGATTTATGCCTTTGCGGTGTGTACCAGGTTCAGTACCGGTGGGGAGGAAGGAGTAAGACAATCGGTCCTGATCGGGGTAAGCAAATCTATCGGGTCATTTGCAAAGCCCGACAAGGTTTTATTCGTGAGAGGACTTCCGAAAACACGCTCGGGCAAGATCATGCGCCGCATCCTGCGCAATATAGCTGAAGGACAGTATTCCGATTTTGGCGACACCACAACGCTTCTCGATCCTGAAATTGTAAGCGAGATTGCAGATTCGGCACGTAAAATGCAATAACAAAGCCCGGGATTGACTAAAGTTTGATGATCTTGAAGTACCGGATCTCATATTTATCGCTGAGGCAGACCAGGTAGAATCCTGGTTGGGCCGGCTGTGAATGTGTAGTCAGGCCATCCCATTCTATACTGTTCAAACCAGGCGTCAGCCTGCCCGAATAGACTTTTCTGATCAGGCATCCGCGTAGGTCAATAATACAGACATCCATATCCTTTGCACGATCGGATTGAATCTCGATGCGGCATCCCTGCTCAACCGGATTTGGAAATATCCTGACTTCCCGGCTCATGGCAGCCGGCTTCTCGATGTCTGTTATGAATGAGTTTAAAATCAATTCAGCATTCATAAGGTCTGTGGGAGGCCTTCCGTAGTACAACCATAAATTAATCCTTACGTTTTCATTCCCCGGTGAAGGTATATATGTATGATTTGTATATTTCCACGAATACGAAGAATTCCCCCAGGTACTTTTAAACACTACGGAATCGGGGTGCCAGGTAAACTCATGCACCGAATGGCTGAGGCCCGTGAGGTCCATGTTGAAACGATTACAATTCCCGGTAATATCGTAGGGCTGGATAACAAACTGGGAATTTTTATTCAGGGGGTCTCCCCAGCGTGAGAATTCAAAATCAATTTCCCTGAAGTAATTATTGGGGGGGTGATCCATCAGCGAACAGTCATCCCAGGTAAAGATACCGGCTATCACATTAGGATCAAGCAGATCGACCCGGCCGTCGACATCAAACGAATAATGATTAAAACCCAGTGAGGAGTTGCATATGAGTTCCGAGCAATACCAGGCATTTCCGTGCTTCGCGATCCGCAGATGCAAGCGTTGAAGATTGTCGACCCAAACCATGGTATCATTGTCGCTGAATATATTGGGACCAGGCCCCAGGGGCAACAGATTAGCTCCCACCGATGTTTTGACGGTCCACTCAAACCCAGACCATGATAGCGTGCGGGAGCCATGAGGCCGGCATGTGGTTGCATACGGGTATGCAAATAATGAAACGGGAAGCTCTTCCCCCAGCAATATAGGAGGAGAAAATGACAAAGGGATTAAAAAAGCGATGATCTGGGTTGCATACTGGTCCATGCCTCCCGTCACTATATTCGCACTGAAGCTTGAATCGGTTTGGATCACTGTTAGAGGTTCTGAAGAAGTCGGTTTAATCCACCACCCTCCTGCTTCCGCTATATAAATATAAACTGCTATCCCGTGATCGTAAAGGGTCGTGTTGTGAACCTTGCCCTCGAGGAGGCCAGTCGTGGCCCAGCCAGGAACAACCGTGAACTCAACCAGAGGCGCTGACGACGTTTTATGTTGTAATCCAGACAGGACAAGCAATACAAACAAAAATTTCTTCACCGGGCTTGAAAAATATTTGTAAAGATACTAATTTGGCATCTATTAGCCGATTAGGGTATTGTTCTGTGCCATTTATATAAAAACAATACATTATACTTGACACAGGCTGTAAAATTTATTATATTTGCGCTCTGATTAAATTAAACCAAACCATTAAAACTAAACCATCAAAACCATGAAAAAAACTTTACTCATTTGCTTTATGTTGCTGACCGTCGTCGGCATTTCTAACGCATTGGCTGACGTTCAGGTAATTCTGAATGTCGACATGCATGGATCCGGGCTAACGGCCGGACAACCTGTTTATTTTGCTGGTAATTTCGGAGGAGTCTATGGCTCATGGGATGCACCAGGTACAAACGCGAACAATGAACTTACCGATGCTAACAACGATTCAGTTTATTCTGTTACCCTGACGATTCCGACAGGAACGTATCAGTTTAAATTTTTTAAAGGCGCTGGCTGGGATGGTGGCGAATGGACCGGTGATCCAAACAGACACATCGATGTTGTAGGCGATTTCAACACCAATTACCATTGGGCTATATTTGATGCTCAGGTAATTATGAATGTAGATATGCATGGATCGGGCCTTGCAGCCGGAGAACCCGTGTATTTTGCAGGTAATTTCGGAGGAATCTATGGCTCCTGGAATACTCCAGGGGATAATCTTAACAATCAGCTTACAGATCCCAATAACGACTCAATTTATTCGGTCACCCTGATTCTTGCACCAGGTGTTTATGCCTACAAGTTTTTCAAAGGCGCTGGCTGGGGTGGTGGCGAATGGGCCGGTGATCCAAACAGAGGGATCAATGTTGTAAACGACACTACTGCCAACTTCCTCTGGGGAGTTTTAATCCCGGCTGGTATTGGCGAATCTCCATTGGCAAACAAAGTATCAGTATACCCTGTACCTTTTAACAACACCTTGAACGTAATGACATCTGCTGACCTTAACTCTATTTCTCTCACTTCGGCCAATGGCCTGCAAGTAGCAAGAATAGAAAGCCCGGTAATCGGAACTACCGCAGTGAACACATCAGCATTCGCTGCCGGTATGTACTTCGTTACATTCAATCCGAAATCCGGTAAATCGTATACAGTAAAAGTTATGAAATATTAAACTCAGGCTGAAATATACAACAGCTTAATAATCAATGGACCACTTTAAGTTAATCCTTTAACTTAAAGTGGTCCATTGATTATTTTTAGACCTAAATAAAACCCTGAAACATGTTTGAAAAACTCAACAAGCACAAATGGTGGATCATTGCATCCATCGGACTGGCGATGATTCTTTATATTGTTCTTACCTGATTATGGTTTGTAAATATTGAATCCCAGTTTTTGTGCAATGAAAGCGATTGCTTTTTGAGCCTTTACACTATTTCCAGCCCCATCGAGAGGTGGTGAAAATACTGCAATGGCCATTTTACCCGGGACAATAGCCAGTATACCTCCACCCACGCCGCTTTTAGCAGGAAGTCCGACGGTATACATCCATTCGCCGGTTTTCTCGTATAAACCTTCCATTCCCATCACGGCCAAAACTTTAGGAACAGATTCTTCGCTTAACAGTCGTTCTTTTGTAATGGGATGGATTCCTCCGTTAGCCAGTGAACTTCCCATCATAGCCAGATCTTCGGCGGTTATGCCAACAGAACACTGTTTGGTGTAACTATCGCAGGCGTCTATCGGGTCGGCCCACATATGTCCGTAGGAGGCAAGCAACATGGCAATGGCCCGGTTATGCATATTTGTAGCTGCCTCTGATTGGTATAATTCGTTGATTACACGCAATGGTCTGTTCGCCAGTTTACTGAAGTATTTGAGAATCTTGCCGAACTGTTCCTCTTTCGTACTTCCTTTAATTAAGCTGTTGGTTGCCATCGCTCCCGCATTAACAATCGGGCTTACTGGACTTTTTCCTTCCAGTTCGATAGCAATTACAGAATTAAAAGGCATGCCCGTTGCATTGACTCCTATATTAATCCTGATGGTATCAGGATTAACCGTTTGCATCGCGAGAGCCAGCACGAAAGCTTTTGAAATAGACTCAATACCAAATTCAAAATCGGTATTTCCTATTTTATAAATCTTCCCGCTACTGGTAACAATAACGATACCGAAAAGATCGGAAGGTACTTTAGCCAGGTAAGGAATATAATCGGCATTCTTTCCTTCGGTAACAGTTCTTGTTTTATTATAAGCCTCTTCCTGTGCTTTTTGAATAATATCTTTTTCCTGTGGATTTTGTCCGAACGAAAAAAATGCCTGGCTGATAACGATACCTGATATGAACAGGATCTTAATCAATGGATGTTTCATAAGTTTATTTTTTTCCAATTGTAATTAAGAAAGGCAATGCGGTAAACAGAATGGTTCCTCCGGCAACTAATCCCACGTATTCCAGCGGACTTCCAACCGGGAGCTGTGAGGGCGGGAAGAATGATACAATAAATGCAAATAATACGGCCAGGAACCCCATCCCTGCAATTGCCCACATCCCTGCAGTCCCACCGGGTACTTTATAGGAACGGACAAGATCGGGTTGAGAGTAACGTAATTTAATACCTGCAGCATACATCAGCAGGTACATGATGAGATACAGGCCGATGGTTAAAGCGCCCAGTAAGAAGAAAGCCACGCCAACATTAGGAATAATAAAGTAGATCGATGCAAGAAGGGTAACGATGAGTCCCTGAACGATAAGAATATTCTGCTGAATACCTTTTTTATTGACTTTCGCCATTTCACCCGGCAGCAAACCATCTTTCGCGGTCCATAATAAACCACGGCTCGGCCCGGCGATCCAGGAGATTACGCTTCCCAGAACACCAAATGCCATCAGGACACACACTACAGGGAGCAACCATTTGACACCCATGCTTATAAAAATATTTTCAAAAGCCTGCATCAGACCTGATTGTAAAGTCATCTTGCTTTCTGGTAAAACAACAGAAATCGCCAAAGATCCCAGAATCTGAAGAAAGAAAATCAGAGCAGCTGCAAGAAGAAGAACTTTGGGAAACTGTTTGGAAGGGTTTTTCAATTCGTTGGCATGAACTGCCTGCACCTCAATCCCGGCAAAAATCAAAATCACCGCAGCCAGAAAAGTAACATTGTCCAGACCGGTAATATGAGGGAACCACCGTGGATGAGAGATGCCATTTAACAAATAGGCAGAGGTTGTATCAACCGCAGAAGGATGTAAGAAGGCCAATGGGTTTCCCTGTGCAATATAAATAATTGTAAAAATTATCAGTACTGCACCCGGTATCACGGTTCCCAGCAAGAAGCCATAGCTTGCGATTTTTGACATCAATTGTGTGCCATTCAGGGTAATGATTGTAGAAAGCCAGTAGACAACGATACAGAAAATGCCCACATAGGTTCCATTGTTACTAAGCTCGGGTTTTCCTATCATGTAAGCAATGATGGCAGCTGCAAACCCCAGAAGAATAGGGTAATAAACTACATTTTGTATCCATTGCAGCCAGATTGCAAGAAATCCTAATTTTTTATTAAAGGCTTCTTTAACCCAGGTATAAACTCCACCTCCGGTGCTTCCGAATGCCCCCCCCAGTTCAGCCGAAACCATGGATGCGGGAATCAGAAAAAAGACTGTACCGAACAGCACGTAGAAAAACATGGTTAATTCTTCTATCGCCATAAACGATAAACCACGAAGACTGAACACAGCGGCGCCCGTCATGAATACCAGACGGGTGGTTGTCATAGTGACATTTTTTGATTGTTCCATGTTGATACCTTTGAAATTAATAATTCGAACTAATTGTGATTAAAACCTGTTACGTCCTGAGCCCCATTGGGATTACTGACCGGATGCTGTTTGAACCATTCGATGGCCCGTACAAAGTCAGCTATTAACAGATCAGCCATATCGCGGCTGAAACCATGACGTATCAATACCCTTTGTACAACCAGATCTTCACAGTTTGATGGCATGGAGTAGGAGGCAATCTGCCAGCCTCTGCTGCGCAAACGGTCCGACAGATCATACAGGGTAAAACCGACCTGGGCGTCTTTTTTCAAAGTCCAGCATGCGCCGGGTAATGCTCCCTGACCATCATAAATGATATCAAACACTTTCATTTTTTCAATTTTCCGGGCAATATATGTTGCATGGTCAGCACAGGCCTGCTGTATCCTTCTGTAGCCATCTTTGCCTAAGCGCAGAAAATTATAATACTGGGCAACGATTTGTCCGCCGGGACGTGAAAAATTGAGTGCGAAAGTCGGCATGTTACCTCCCAGGTAATTTACATTAAAAACGAGGTCTTCAGGAAGATCCGACTTTTCACGCCAGATAACCCAACCTACTCCAAGCGGCGATAAGCCGAATTTGTGACCTGAGGTGTTGATTGATTTTACTCTGGGTAAACGGAAATCCCATACAAGGTGGGGATGGAGGAAGGGAGCTACGAACCCACCGCTGGCACCGTCTACATGGATGGGAATATCCAGTCCGGTGTTTTTCTGCAATTCATCCAGTGCATCGCTGATTGATTGTACATCTTCATACTGGCAGGTGAATGTAACTCCGAGCGTGGGAACCACACCTATTGTATTTTCGTCGCAACGTTTCAGAACTTCTTCTGCATTCATCAGCAAACGACCATGCTCCATCGGAATTTGCCTCAATTCCACATCAAAATAACGGGCAAATTTTTCCCAGCAAACCTGGACCGGGCCGGTCACCAGGTTTGGTTTAGAAGTATCTTTTCCTGCAGCTTTCATTTTCTCTCGCCACCGCCATTTCATGGCCAGGCCACCGCACATAGCTGCCTCGCTTGAACCGGTAGTGGAACATCCGATGGTGGTCTTGCTTTTAGGGGCATTCCATAAATCGGCAATCATATGAACACAACGCTCTTCAATAGCGGCAGTTTGCGGATATTCATCCTTGTCGATCATGTTTTTATCGAGACATTCATCCATTAATTTGTGGATCTCGCTGTCGAGCCAGGTTGAACAGAAGGTTGCAAGGTTCAGCCTTGAATTCCCGTCAATCATCAGTTCATCATGTATGATAGCATAAACATCTGCGCTATTGCTGTCTTTTTCTGGAATTTTGAACTTTGGAACACTAATACGTAAGTCGGTTGAAGCATAAATATCTTCATCGATCTTAGCGATGATTTTTTCTTTTTCGTGGAGTGCCATAATTAGTTTTTTATGATTTTTCTGATATTAATTTCTCAAAGTTACATTTTTATTAATTGCAGAAGCATGGTGTTTGAGAGAAGTGAAAATTATTTATTTTCGTGGGCATGGTCCATTCTCAGCACCAGTTTCTCTGAGCTTCCCTGGCTATGTTCCTCGAGATCCATGAATAATCCCTTATCGGTAAGATCGAGAGGATATGAATTTTTCCAATCATGGTGTGCGATCGTATGGAGGCGCTCCACGATTACGTCATCGTGGACTTCAATAGCCAGTTCACGTCGGTCGTCGAAGCTGCCGGGAGCAAGGTTGATGGAGCCCACGATAGCACGAAGTCCGTCGGCCAGCAGCATTTTGCCATGCAGCTTCAGATGTTTCAACTTGTGGATTTTTACGCCCACGTCATCCATGATCCTCAGTCCGCCAATACCTTCGATGATCTTTTCTTTTTTCAATGAATGCGGAGGGCGCGCCATAAGATGGATTTTAACGCCACGTTCCCGGGCACGAACGAGACGCTCAATAATAACCATATCCTGATAACGCTCGTTCTGAATAAACAGGGTGTGCTTCACCTCATCAATAAACTGTGCAATGCGCTCGCGGCCGTTAGCCGGGCACCATATAAGATGTGCACTCAGTCCGGGTTTGAATTCCTGTCGGTTCCAGTCAGCGTCGAAACAGTCAATGACTTCCCTGACTCCGTGAGGGTGAGTTGTAGTAACGGCGTAATCGCGGGTTTCTGTGAGATTCTGGGTAGCCCAGTTGAGTGATTTTACATACGCCACTGCTTCATCAACCACCATGGATTTCTCATGGGTGATGCCAAAGCCGGGGTTGCTGTCTTTAACTTCTATGCCTGCCGCTGTAAGGGCCTTGCGCACGACGTCGTTATCATCCGCCCCATCGCGGCGGGTGGCATTGAGCATTACTCGCACTTTCACACCGCGCTGGTGGGCGGCAATGACGGCATTGAGAAAACCCGGGTCGGAAAAGACAAACATTTTTACCTGAAGCGATTTCTTTGCTTCGTTTATGGCGTCGAGGAAGGGTTTCGGTGATTCATCGGGTAGAACTATCAGTGAGCGTGTCGACATAGGATTTTCAGATTTGGGAAAATGAAGTGGTTCCGGACTGGATGTGGTAAAGCCCGGCATATATTTCATTAAGCATGATCAGTTCGTCATGGCTGCCTTCCTCGGCGATTAATCCGCCTTTGAGCACTAAAATTTTATCGGCGTTGCGAATCGTACTGAGGCGATGTGCTATAGTGATGACAGTACGGCCTTTCATCAGGCGTTCGAGGGCTTCCATGACCAGTTTCTCAGACTCGGTATCAAGAGCAGCGGTGGGTTCATCGAGGATGAGGATAGGCGAGTTGCGAACGATGGCTCTTGCGATGCCAATGCGCTGGCGTTGCCCACCCGAGAGAGTAAGTCCGCGCTCGCCCACTATTGAATCATAACCATGCGGCATCTGTAAAATGAACTCATGGGCATTGGCCATTCTGGCCGCTTCAATTATTTCCTTTGGTGTTGCCCCGGGCCGGCCATAGGCGATGTTGTCGCGGATGCTGCCGGCGAAAAGGACGGTTTCCTGCAAGACGAAACCGATTTGCTCCCGCAGCAGGTCGATTTTATAGTCGGTTACATCCAGCCCATCAATAATCACACGCCCTGAGGTCGGATCGTAATAGCGCGGAATAAGGCTTACAACGGTAGACTTGCCGCCTCCGGTAGGACCGCAGATGCCGATTCGCTGGCCGGGCTTGATAGTGAGATTGATGTCGCGCAGTACAGGCGATGCAGGGTCGTAAGCAAAGGCAACATGGTCGAAAACGATTTCTCCAAGTAACTTTCCCGGAGCGATAGCATCGGGTTTTTGAGGAACGATAGTGTCAGCATCAAGGATAGTCTGGATTCGTTCCATCCCGACGGCTGCCTGGGCAATGACATTGGTCATTTTTGCGAGGTCCTGTACCGGTTTGAAGAATTTGGTGAGGTACGAAAGAAATACGGTAAGAGCGCCTATTGTCATCGCGTCGCTGAGAATAAGCCCTGCCCCTCGCCAAAGCACAAAGGCCACACAAAGCGAGACGGTGATGGAAACAATCGGAGAGAGAAGCGACTTAACACGCCGGGCTTTCAGCGCGGCCTGGACGGTTTCCATGCTTGCCTCTCTGAGCCGGTCTTCTTCCATTTCCTGTCTCCCAAACGCCTTGACGGAGCGAATGGATTCGAGGCCCTGCTGAACAACGGCAAGAATATCGCTTTGGTGTATGCGTACTTCGTGTGTAGCTTTCTTTACAGCTGTCTTGAAGCGTGCAACAAATAGCAACAGAAATGGCGTCACTCCTACTGCGACAAGAGCGAAATCGAAGTTGAGGTAAAGCATCACGCCAACCATTCCAAAGATCGTAAGTGAATCGATGAGTATGCTAAGCAGGGTCGTTGAGGCGAAGCTCTGGATCGTGGCAACATCAGATGTAATGGTGCTCAAGAGGTTACCGATCTGGTGGGTATCGTAATATCTCAGCGAAAGGCGGTGGAGATGATGGTAAAGTCGTTGCCGGAGATCATTCGCAACATATTGCGCCACGCTCTCGGTATAATAATTGTCGATATAGCCCGCTATCGCCCCGATCACTGCGATGAGTACAGTAGCCGCTGCTGCCACTCCTGCCAACGCGAGTGTTTTCTCGCCGAACGAAAAATCCCGCAACCAGGTCAGAAATTCAGGCAGCGTATGCTTCCCCACCACGTTATCGAGAATGATCTTCAGTGGCCAGGGAGCGGCTATGCTCATGGCTGTTTCAAGTAACATGGCCGAAAATACGATAATGAGCCAGCCATGATAAGGCCTCACCAGTTCAAGGACCAGCCGGGTCATCTTTTTGTCGGGCCGGCCTAAGGGGTGAAATGAACTTTTCTTCTTGGGTGTTAAAGTAATATTACCGGAGTCTTTCACCTGGCTGGATTATCTCTCAAAGATAAAGTTTTTCCGGCTCAGAGTAAAATGTATTTCATAGACTAATTCCAGAGGCTATATAATGTCACTCGATTTGCGGGCAAGCAATCTGAATCTCCAAAAGACCAGGCAGGAGAACAGCAGCATCAGTGCAGCCATATGAAGCACAGTCAATGCGTTGTCGCTGAGTGTCCCCCCTTGCTGTGAGACCGAGATATAAGCCCGCATAAAAGGGGTGGTGGGAAGAATTGACGAAATTCCCTGGATAACAGGGGGGAGCATTTTGAATGGCCATACATAGCCGGTGATGAGGAAAAAGGGATATGATGAAAAGGCCATGATCTGAAGGCAAAGGAGCTGGGATTTAAAGAAAGAGCCTAACCACATGGCCATAGGGATCAGCGTGAGCAGGAACACGGCAATTAAAAGGCTCAAAGTCCAGGCATCTCCTTTGAGCCCGATATTAAACACCGAGAATGTTATTGTCAGGGCGAAGAGGGCATAGGTTGAAAAGAGGATGAAATAAAACAGTCCTTTTCCAACAAGGCCCTGGAATATTTTTCCTCTGCTCAGTGAGAACCAGCCGGGCAGCGTTTTTTTCATGCGTTCTGCCGCCACGCTTCCCGACAGGCCTATCAACAGAGTTTGCTGCAAAATAAGCATCAGCAGACCGGGCAATAAAAATGCGCCATAGCTCGAACTTTCATTGAACATCGGCCGGTAATCGAGGTTAACCGGCATGGCTTCCTTAAAAGAAGCTGTCTCGTTCATGCCTTTCATCTCGAAATACTGCATCCTTACGCCTGCGCTCACAGCCAGACAAGTCTCGGTTACCGAGGCGATAAGATCGCTTGAGGGAAGAAAACGTGCGGCATTGACAGCTAATATAACGTTCCCCTGCCGCAGCGACAGAACCTTTTGCTCCAGGCCTTTATCGATATAAATAAAACCCTGGCAACCGCCTTCGTACATCAGATGCTGAGCCCGGTCGACCGAAGGTTCAAAAACCACATCGACCATCTGCAGATTGTTTATCTGCTGGATGAGCAGCCGCGACAGACTGCTCTGGTCGTCGTCGACCACAGCCATCTTCACTTTCTCCTCCTCCTTATATGAATAGATGCTGCCGTAAAAAAACAAATACAGCAATGGGGCGATCAGTAGTGTAAGCAACAGGCTGTGATCTTTGCCGATCAGATTCAGTTCCCTCAGAAACACTGATATTATGCCGCGCATCGTTTTCATGTAAGGATGTATTCCTTCCTGATTTTATATTTTAATACAAGGTAAGCAAGGGGGAATGTGAGCAGTGTAAATAACAGTAAAACGCTCATTTCATGAATTGCAAACCTCATCGGAAGCTGCATCTGGTATAGCTTTACAAAACCGTCAAGAAAAGAGGAATAAGGCATCACCAATGAATAATACTGATCAAACCAGGGCATGGCCCAGCGGGGAAAAGTATATCCGCTGAAAACAAATGCAGGAGCGGTGTAAAAAAGTGCAATGTCACTGGCCAGCATGGTGTCGCTTATAACGACCGAGATCAGCAATCCGATACTGATACAGGCAATGGCCAGCAAGGTGAAAAGCACAAAAAAATTAAAGGTAGCCATGCCTTGCCCGATGCCGAAGACAGGAAAGATGATCCCTGTAACGAGAATGAAATTGATCCAGGCTACACTCAGATGAGCCAGCATCTTCCCGGTCATAATATTTATAGCCGATCCTTTGGCGAGGGCATAAAGTTCCTGCAAAGACCCGGTTTTTGATTCGTAGTTGAAAATCAGTACCCCCACCATGATGATGATCATCTGCAGGGCCACGGTGATCAGTCCGGGCACCAGATACCTGAAGTAGTTGTAATCAGGATTAAACAACGGAAGCGTGGTCAGCTTCACAGGTTCCACCAAAGCCATAGCTTTCGAGGGGTTCATCCCGGTTTGAATCAGTTTTTGAAGGCTTATCCCGGCCCCGCCCATGATGATCACTTCCGAAGCGTTCCTGAACAGCATTTTTGCAGGTACCAGAGATGAAGCATTAGTGTATAGGGTTACGTTGACGGGCTGACTGCTCAGGATGTTTTTTTCCATGTTGGCCGGAAAATGCATGGCTCCCATTACCTCCCCCTTGAGGATCACCTTCTCCAGTTCACTTTGGCTTTTTACCTGCCGTATGATATGGATACTGACTGTTTGTTCAAGCAGGAAAGTGAGCTGGCGGGATACGGACGAATGACTTTCATCCCAGATTGCAAAGGGCAGATCTTTTATTTCCTCTTCCTGATAGATAAAGGCATAAAAGAAAAACAGTATGGGAGGTACAACCAGCAGAAGCCAATAAAAGACCGGCAAAGTGAGTATCCTTCGCCATTCCCTCAACGCGATCCGCAGTACCGTCATATTCAGGGAAGGATTAATGAAGCGGTCATTCCGGGACGAAATCCACGAATGGATGATGGGTTTAAAGGTTGAAGTTCAACAGTAAAGGTACGGAGTTCAAATTTTCCGGCTTCTTTTACAGGAACCCAGTCGGCAAATTCGAGTGAAGGTTCGATGTGTGATACTCGGGCGGCAAAAGTCTCCGGTTCGCAGCCGGGCATTGTAAGGTTAAACACCTGCCCGGTAGCGATCCCCTTCATCCTGTCCTGCCTTATGTTGAACCGGATAAACTGAGTTCCTTTCTTCATCAGGGTAATGATGGGATAACCTATCGATACAAATTCTCCTTTATGAATCACGACCGATGAAATGATCCCTTCGCCGGGCGAGAAGATACGGGCATCTCCCGAGATCGACTTCGTAAGTGATAAGGCTTGTTCAGCTTGCTGTACGCCTACTTCTGCCGCCTTGATTAATTCGGGCTGGGTCCCTTTCTGCAACATTTCGAGATTCATTTTGGCCGATTCCATTTCATGTAATGAGGCCTGGTATTGCAGCTGGATAAGATCCCGTTCTTCACCTGAGATCACCTGGCTCTTATACAGGTTCTCGATACGGTCGTTGGTTTGTTTTGCCACATCATTTTGTTTTTGGGCAATCTGATACAGATTACTGGCCATGCCGATCAGCTCCGGACGGGTGCCTTTTCGCAGCAGTTCGAGCTGTATTGTTGCGGCATTAAGGGATAATCTGGCCTGCTCCTGAAAAGAGTTCACCTCGGTGCTGCCCAGCACAGCCAGGAGCTGGTTCAGTTTCACCGTATCGCCTTCGTGAACCAGCAGGGAGTCAAGCTTCCCGGGGATGGTAGAAGAGATGTTGACAAACTCTGCATCGGCCATTCCGATCACGGTTTTTTCTTCCACCGGGCTGCTTCTCCTGAAGAGAAAGAGCAAGGCAACGATCAAAACAACAACCGGGACAAAAATGGTCCAGTATCGTTTTATAAAGTGTTTCATACCTTTTAATTTAGATATTCCGTGATCCGCCGTGAAGTCCCCGTAAGGCTAAAATATTCGGCTAACGCGATGTAATATCCGAATAACGCGGTATAATATGTTTTTTCAATTTCTTCCTGGATAATCAGGGCATCGTTAAGATCCTTGGGCGACGACATATTATTCCTGCCTCTTTCGCCAATGAGGGTTGTGGTGATCTTAGCCTCCTTTCGGGCGCTGTCGAGGGTCGCGATGTCCTGTTGTATCGACTTCAGCCGGTTCAGCGCCACTGCCACTTTTGTATTGATACCGCTTCGGGTGTTCTCTTCCATCAATGAAGCTTCTTCGGCTAACTGTTTTGTAACCTGAACCCGTTTATAATTCTTAAACCCGTCGAACATGCTCCACTGGAGTTCCAGTCCTATCATCCAGGGCGGGGTAGTCACAGGAAGGTCTTTCTGGTAGAGGTTGACGTTGGCAACCCCGAACAGGTTGGGAAGAAGCAGAGAACGGGCACCTTTGATATTAGTCCTTGCCAGGTTAGTGTTACTCCCTGCCAGGCGAAGCATTGGATTCTGCAATAACAGGTTGGTTTCGGGCCGTTGCATCGCGGTCTGCCTGTATTTCAGTGAATCCCCGATAGTAAGCAAGGTATCCTGGGGCAGACCGAGTAAGCGGTTCATCTCTGCCATTGCATTTTGTTTATCCAGAAACGTGCTGTTCAGACTGCCGCGGGCCTGAACCAGCAAGACTTTTGTCCAGCTCTGAAAATAGGGTGGAATAATCTGGTTCCTGACCATTTCAGCCGCGAAATTTTCATTTTTTTCAAAAGCTTCCACGGTTTTTTTATCAATCAGAATCAGAGTGTTCAGATATAGTATCCTGATGTATTGAGCAGCGACGGTAAGTTCTACATCATTTTCTATCAGTTGCTGATTGATAACTCCCGATTTTAGCTCTATTGAAGCCACATTCCTTGCAGTACTCAGTTTTCCGCCCAGCCAGATAGGCTGCCTTAAAAAAAGACCAGCGGTAAAATACTGCTGCTGGCTTAGTTCCGGGTTATAATCGGGATAAGCGGTTTCAATTATGTTTTTGGAAGTATTGTAGATGGCCTGTTGTACCGGCCCAGGCAGGTCCTGACCGGTGATTTGCTTGTACACGGCGTTGGCGGAATACATGCTTTGCGCGGATGAACCAAGAACCACGCCGTTTTTTATGGTCTGCAGATTGATCGTAAGTGGATTGCTCAGGTAGTTGTAACCTGCAAGCAGGTCGATTTTGGGGAGGGCCGAGAGTTTTTCGGCGGTTAAAGCGTATTTCCTCGCCTGGACGCTGTGCTGCGATTGCCTGATCAGGAAGTTGTTTTGTTGAGCAATGTTAAAACAGGCCGTTAACGTCACGTCCTGTGCTTCGAGCATGACATCACTACAAATCAGGCACAGGAAATAAACAAACGACAGGCTAAGATATTTCATAGTTCAAAAATATGAAATACCTTCAAGCATTCAAGATTTTTGGGAAGATATTGTTGCTTTCTTTGATACCTCCGGCAATCTTCGGTTATTGCAAACCGGAGATTCCCGGCGGGATATGCCGGGCTGTTTAAGTGATACGGGAGATCAGTATTTCAACCTGATCGTGAACTCTCCGGCAGTAGTCATTTTAAGCGTTTTGATATAGATCATACCCTGCTTTTCAACAGGCATGAAGCACCAGCCAGCCTTACTGTTCTTATAATCTTCCTCTGTTTTAAAATGCCGGAGTTTTGAATCCTGAGAAGTAAGCTGCCTGGGAACTGAGTTGCTGTGTAAATGGATAATATAAAAACGCGATTGAAGCTTCCCTTGATAATTCCCTTTTGCCTGGGCTACCTTGATTTCTGTGACCCGGTTCCAGGCATCACATAGTGCAGAAAGACTTGTGAGCACAAACTTTCCTTCCCTGTAATCACGGTTGGAGCCTTCGTCTTCGAACATTGTGAATTCAGCACCCGACCCCGGGTACACATCCAGTGTAAGCGTATCGGCAGGACGCTCATTATCGTAATTCATCTGCTGGTACATCGGGATCACCGAACCTGCCCTCACGAACAGAGGTAATTTATCAAGTGGTGCCGGATAGGAATTCAGCCAGGTTTTTCCTTCGTATACCTTACCATCCCAGTAATCGAACCAACGGCCTTCGGGCAGGTAGATGCTGTCTCGTTTTTCCTCATCGCGGAATACAGGAGCCACAAGGAAGTTTTTGCCGAGAAGGAATTCGTAACGTGTCAGGTTTCCTGCTGCGACAGGGTCATGAGGGTATTCGAGCACCAGAGCGCGCACGGCTGGGACCCCGGTTTCGGCTGCCTCATGGCAGAGAGAATACATATAGGGAGTAAGACGCAGCTTCAACTTTAAATATTTGCGGTTGACGGAGGTGTAGGGTTCGCCATAGATATACGGCTGTTTATCCTTAGGGGCCCAGCCCGACATGGACATGAGCACCGGTGTGAAACATTTCCACTGAAGGTCGCGGGTGAAAGTTTTGTCGCTTCCTGCAAAGATACCGTCAACGTCTCCTGTTGCACAGTTCTGGGCCGAAAGGCCAGAGCCGATAACAGTCGGGATATGCCAGCGGATATAATCCCAGCTTCCTTTCTGATCGCCGGTCCATAAGACCGAATTGCGATGGGTTCCGGCCCATCCGCAGACCGACCAGATAAAACCACGGGCATCGCTGTTTTTCTCAATCCCTTCATAAGCGGCCTTGCAGCCATCGATAGCGAATTTATAACCTTCGCCAACCCAGGCCACATCAAGCTTACAAAGACGACTGCCATACTGCCCCACTTCCCTGGCTATCTTTTCAAGCCCGTTCTCGGTCCACAGTCCGGTGTGAAAGCCTCTTATCCGTAGTTCATTTACTACCGAATCCAGTTTGGTATAACCGCAGCCGTAGCCATCATTGGGAAGAATCCATCCACGAGGCATGTCATTAGCGATATACTGGTCGGCTATCAGTGAAATAACATCAGGTGTCGTCCCATTGTGGCCGCTGGTATTATGGCCTTTCTTAGCCCGGCGATTATAGCAGTTCGCATCGCCCATGCCCAGCGCCCAGCGCGGTGGCAGGAAAGGCTTGCCGGTAATATCGGTATAGGCATTAAGGATCTCCTTAAGCGATCCGCCAGCAAAATAATAACAATCGAAACGAGCTTCCGAATGCGACAGCTTCACCGTGTCTTTAAAGGCGTATTCCCCGGGTGCATAGGTGTTCCTTAAAGCCCCGTAACCATTGGTGCTCATGTAAAACGGAGCCGGGTTTGGAGCTCCTCCTTCCTCCCAGTTCCAGTCGATACGCAGGAAGATGGTCTTGTCGCGATGAGAGAATCGGCCATTCTGCATACCGCCACCGTAAAAATATTCGTTCTCTCCCCGGCTCAGGTATTGCACGGTTTCTTTGCCATAGGTAAGGCAGCGGTTTTCTTCCCAGACCATGGTTTTATTATCCGGCTTATACATAGCAAAACGAAGGGGGTTTTTATAAGCACGAAGGGCGACTGCGGATGTGGTCATAAGGTAATATCCTTCTTTTTCGGCAAACTGAACACCAACCTGGCCTATGGGCTGACGGATCACAATATCGCTCCCTGCAGGGTTCGTGAACATGCCGTCGTAAGCCATTTGTATCCTGAAGATATCATCCCTGCAGAACTCGACATTCACGAGGGCGTGCCTGCATTCAAAAGTGAAAGTCTTCTCCGACCATGTGAAGCCCGTGACCATCCCAAGTTGGTAAGCCCCTGAATACAGTTCCATTGAAAGAGTATCATTTCCCTTCCTCTCATCATCAGTGAGAGCAGTATAGAATTTGATCCTGTGAATGCCGTAATCGGTGAGGTCGGCAGGAGGAAATGTGACATCAACGGTGTCGATGACCTGCATTTGCTGCTGATCGCCTAAGGGTACCGTGACTTTTACAGGCAGGCGCTGATCAATCTGCAGATAACAGTCAAAGGGCTTTGACAGAGGTTTCGAACTGAGGTTGACAACCTTAAACCGGAACACGTCGGCATTGGTAAACGTGTTGCCTGTCTGCTTATGCGAAGACAGTGAAGAAGCCAGGAGATCGGTATCCAGGGCCTCTGAAAGCTCGATATCATCGACCATCCAGTACCACATGTAAATCCCTTTCCAATAAAACCTGAGGTAAACCGTTTTCTGGAAAGCGGCCGTGCCCGTGATGTTCAGCTCCACTTCCATAGGGTTGGGACAATCGCCTTCGGAACTGATGCCCTGGCGCACTTCATATTCCTTCCAGTCGGTCCCGTTGTGTGAAACCCCAACGTAAAGCCCGCCTTCACTGCGAACTCTGCCCCAGTCGTTCCATTTGAAATTCTGCATGAACTTCAGCACCACCGAGCTTTTACCCGAGCAATCGATGGGCTTTGTCTGGATATACGCGTCCGGCCATATGTTCTTCTTTTCCCAGCGACGGTAATATTTATCAACCTTCACCCCCGGGGCATATTGCATATGAAAACCCCCGCTCTTCGAAGCTATAGGAGGCGCCTGCTGGTCAAAGCCGTATGAACCGGGATAAGGCTGGTTGGTGCAGTCCCAGACAACATTGCTGTCGTTGACCGCTTTGCTGATCCATCCTTCGGGCAGTTTTCCTGCCGAAAAATCCTCTTTCCAGAACACCTTGCCTGAAACCGGGCCGGTTTTCTGCCCCAGAGTCTGCAAAACGGCAAAGAAGAGGCAGGCTGCCGGGAAAACAAATCTTTTCATTTATCTGAAGTTTTATCACTGAGGACTATCACACAGACATTCCCTATATGGTGAGATGTTTCCTTTCTGGAAAACGAATGCCGTTCTTTACGAGTTCAGTATAAATGACTGATAACAACTGACTTTTTGCAATATTCTCAAAGGCAATGTTATGGACCATTAATTTAACCGTGAAAACCAGGGCGAAATCATTGATTTCGGAAAATAACACCTCGGTTTTCTCAGGAACAATGCTTTTCTGGTCCAGCATGCATTTTTGAATGATGTCGATCACAGCGTAAGGATTTGAGTCGTGAGTAGTCTGGATCTTCGTTTCAATCACTCTCTGCTTATTCGAGATGGTCCAGTTTTGCAGGTTTTCCGACAGCAAGGTATTGTTGGGAATTAGTATATCGGCTCCATAATCGGTCGCAACCATGGTTGCCCTGAGGTTTACCTCCTTGACCTTGCATTTTCCATTGCCAAAATCAAGATAATCGCCAACAACAAAGGGCCGTTCAAACACGATGATAAGGCCTGAAACCAGGTTGCTTACCACATTCTGCAGCCCGAAACCGATACCAATCCCAAGGGCACCCAGGAATATTGCGAAATTTGTCAGAGGCAACCCGGATGCCAGAAGTCCAACAATAAACCCCGCACAAAGAATCAACAGCCTGAAGAGCAGAAGGTAACTTCCAAGCCTGCTTCGTTTATCAAGATTATGATCGTGCCTGGGCTCAAAGGTATAGCGGAGAAGGGAGGCAAATACAAATGCAAGATATACCGAAGCAAAAAAGGCAACAACGCTGAGATATGTAAATTCAGAGCTGCCGATAGTCCTGATAGTGGTTAAAAAGTTACTGATACTCGTCTTGGCCAGGTCGTACAGGTTCATATTATAGAGATACGCCATAATAATAATAGTGTATGAAACGAAGATCAGCAGGGGCCTGGTTTTTTCATAAGCGAGCCTTGTGTTGATCCTTACCGTTGTCAACTCCTTGTTGAAGTAATAAGCTATGATTTCAAGATAATCAAGTAAAGTATAAATAGCCACCCTGAGGACCATGCTGATGATGACCAGGCTGAAGCCCGATAAGATGAATGATCTGCCAAGAGTATAGTTGCCCCAGACAACCAAAGCCCAGCCTGCAATGAGATGGATCCCCAGGATATATATCAGCAGGCGTACAATTTTTTCGTGCTGAAGATTGTATGTTTTTATTTGTCTGACGACAAGAAAGAGCGGGATCAGGAGCAAAATGGATAATATATATACGAAGCGGCCTATAAATGTAGGGGTCACGAAAAAATTGATCAGGTATAATACGAGGAATGTAATGATAAGCGTGAGAATCACCGGTTTGTTTAATTGCGGATAGTTTTTTAATGTGAGCATGGTCACAGTAAAAGTGATGCCTATAAAAATAAATTCGAGGAATGCATGGGGGGGATGCACAAAAAGGAAAGGTGCAAGAGCCATCCCCATGATCACGGAAGCTGTTTTAGGAAATTTCTCAAGAAATTTCAGCTTGGCGTCTTTTAGTATTTTATTCTTCCGGTGTTCGTCATTGAACAGTTTGATCGGGATAAGGCAAAGTAAAAACAGAAGGGACCTGAAAATGATGATCCTCCATAATGACATTTCACCATAGTATTTTATCGATTCGAGGGTTTGCGCAAAGCTGGCAATGACCACATCTCTTAAGCCCAGTGGATAGAATTCAGGAGAAGCCTGCCATATCGGGGGTAATTCCCTCTTGATCAGGGAAGTCTCCTGCTTCTGCAGTAATTTTGATATTTCAGAATAGAAATGATAAATCTGAGAATGGGTTTCGACGATTCTGTTCTCAATGGCAGTATTTCTTTTTAGGGCAGAAAGGATAAAGTTCTCGGCTGTCTGCTGGCGGGTTAGCAGGCTGGTCACCGGATCTTTATAGTTGATGATGAAAACACTGTCGGACTGGGCCCTGAAAGCGGTTATTTCATGTTTTATCCGTTCGATCTCAAGGGTCTTTTTAACCAATAGCTCATTTAACTTATGGATCCGTCGTTGCCATTTGGAGATGTCATCAAGGATGGTGGAAACCCGCATCTTCATATTGTAAACCGATCGTATGTCGAGAAGATTGGGGGTATTATAAAACGTGTTCCTGAGCATCTCGATGACGACAAGGTGCTCTGCAAACTGATCAAAAAGAGTGATTGAATCAAGGTTGATATCATCACGATAAAGATACAGATCGTTAAGTTGAGTGTAACTTTCATTGATCCACGCAGAAGGATTGGCGAGATACACCGGCTCGATGGCTTGTACCGGCTGGGGTTTAATAATTCCCACCGGCAACTGGGCTGACATATTAACCGCGGAAAAACACAATAAAACAAATACGGGAATCGAGATCTTGTACCGGTGAATCATATGGATATAAATAAGGTGTTATGCAAATTTACTTTTTTCTTCCAACGAAATAAACATTTTTTACCACCACCTGATCCCTGAGAGGCGGCACAGTTCCATTCGCGAAAGAAGAAGGTTGTATTCGAACTGAAGACGGCTGAGCTGGGCATCTTTAAAGTTGGTGATGGAAGTGAGCAGGTCGAGGTTGGTGATCACGCCGTATTTATACCGGTCGGAAGCGAGATCCATAGCCAGCTGGGCCTGCATAATGAGGGTATCAGCGCTGGAAAGCTTTTTCTGACTCTTTCGTATTTCATCGAGGGAATTCAGAAGGTCTTTATTCAGGCTTAATTTCTGGGATTCGAGGGCTAATTTAGACGCATTCAGATTGATGGTTGCCAGCTTCTTTTGCAATCCCGGGCGGGAGGCAGGAAGGATAGGAATACTTAATCCAACGCCTACTGAATAGTTAAAGGCCACAGCATCGATCTCGGGCATGAAACCGTTTTTATACCCGAGTCCGGCCTGGAAGTTGAGAAGCGGCATACGAAGACGGTTGGCCGAAACGATATCCCATCCGGCCGAACTGATCTTGTCGCCCGCTATCCTGATCTCAGGATTATTTTGCATTGCCAGGGCGAAGATTGAGTCGGTAGTGATCCTGAAGGTGGACTGATTTACGACAGTATCGCTGAGGTAGCCTGTTCCGTTTCTTCCTGTAAGCATACCCAGCATGTTATACTGTTTGCTCAGCTGGGTCTGAAGATCAGTATAAAAATTTCCGGCATTCGTAAATTTTACCTGGGTTGAAACAAGGTCATAAGTCAGTGCATCCCCGTTTTTTACCTTTACATCAATCTGCTGAAGGGTGGAAGCCAGAAGGTTGATCTGCTCCTGTTGAACAAAGAGACTTTTGTTGAGAAAAATAACTGAATAATAGATCTGGGCGACCTGGTAAGCCAGCTGGATCTTAAAGCTTTCAAGATTATCTTTTGATGTTTGCAGATCGCTTTTTGCCTTATTCACCGTGGCTGGGGTTCTCAGGTCAAGGATTGGCTGTGCAAGACTTACAGAGGCATTGTAATTGTTAGCCGGCAGAAAGCTGACATCCATGAACTGACCCTGGCCAAAAGGAAATTGAATCGACGGGGTGGGATACATCCGGCGGTACGAAAGGTCGGCCCCGGCAACCGGCAGATAGCCGGCCTTTCCCAGGCTTACCTTCACTTCGCTCATCTTTACCAGGTCAGCCATTTCACCTACTTTTGGATATTTCTGAAACGACTGGTCAACCAGCTGTTTCAGCGTTCCCGGAACCGGGATCTCCTGGGCTTGCAGATTGTTCGCGAAAACGAAACATGCAATTATATAATATATCGATCTCATACGATTCAATGGATTAACATTCAAAATTCTTCATTCAACATTCGATATCCGATATTCGACATTCTAATGCGCTTCCGCCGCTGCTACTGCCTGTTCCCCACCGATTTTCCTGTTTTTTGTGATGAAGATCAGAGGGAAAGCGATCAGGATAAACAAGCTTGCATACAGGAAAGCATCGAGGTAACTTAGCATGAACGTTTGCTTCATTACCGACCCTTCCATCACCTGGAAGGTCTGTTGCTGCAGGTTTGCTGCAAACGGAAGTTTCGCCTGCAGGCCCTGGTAAATCTGGTTATACCGCTCGGCAAATTGCTGACTGCCGGCATAAATATTGCTGATGAGGTCTATACGGTGCACTGCAACGCGGTGGGCCACGTAATTGTTTATAATTGCAATTCCAAAGGATCCTCCCATCTGCCGCATCATGTTGTTCAGAGCCACACCCTGCGGAATATCACGGGGCTTTAGTCCGGCGACAGCCATAGCATTCAAAGGAACGAACAGGCAGGCCAATCCTGCGCCCCTGATCATCAGGGGCAAAGCAAAGAAGCCCGACGATACGTTCAGGTCGGCCCTCGACATCAGGAGCCCAAAGCCCATGAGAGCGATAAATCCTATGCCCACAAAGAGTTTGGGAGACGTGCCTGCCTGAAGTGCCTTCCCGATAAAGGGCATGAAGAACAGCGAAAGTATGGAAGCAGGCAACAGGGTCAGTCCGGTTTCATAAGCCGTATATCCTAGTACCCTTTGCAGCATGAGGGGGAAAATAAACACAGATGTGAATAAAATAAAACCGACAATGAAAGTGAGGAGTGTAGTAAGTGCCAGGTTCCTGTCTTTCAGTATCCTGAGGTTGACCACAGGTTCCTTTTGTTTCAGCTCCCACCAGATGAAGGTTACTAATCCTATGACTGCAATTACAGATAACCAGATAATGAGTTTCGAATCGTACCAGTCTTCGGCTTCCCCTCTTTCGAGAACATACTGCAATGAGCCGATCCCGATCGTAAGCAGGAAAATCCCGCTCCAGTCTATTCTCGGTTTTATGTGGATGTCGAATCCCCTTGGTATAAAGCGATAGGTGAGGATGCTTGCAAGAATTCCAAAAGGCACGTTGATGTAGAAAATCAGAGGCCAGGAATAGCTGTCGATGATCATTCCGCCAACGGTTGGCCCGAGTGTTGGCCCGAGCACGACACCCATGCCGAACAAGGCCGCAGCCAGACCTCTTTGCTTGCCGGGAAATGTCTCAAAGAGGATGGACTGGGAAGTTGAAAGCAGTCCGCCCCCGCCAAGGCCCTGCACGAAGCGCCACAGCACGATCTGCCAGAGCGAGGTTGACATTCCGCAGAATACCGAAGCAATAGTGAAGATGATGATGGAAGCCATATAATACCGGCGGCGGCCGAAAAATGCAGCAAGGAAGCCTGTCATCGGAATGATGATCACGTTGGCAATGGCATAGGAGGTAATCACCCAGGCGATGTCTTCAATGGAAGCGCCCAGGTTACCTGCCATCTGGTTCAGTGCAACATTCACGATCGATGTGTCGATCAGCTCCATGATAGCCGCCGAAATAGTGGTCAGCGCGATGACAATCTTAGCTGTACTGCTGAGTGAGTGCATCGTTGAATCAGATTGGAACTGAAACGATTACACTCATGCCTGCACGAAGAATATCTTTATATTTTCCTGCATCGAGAATCTCTATCCGAACCGGTATACGCTGGGTGACTTTCACAAAGTTTCCGGTGGCATTGTCGGGCGGAAGGAGTGAAAACCTGGCCCCGGTTGCTTCGGATAATGACACCACTTTGCCTTTGACATCCAGCTTGGGATAACCGTCGATTTTAATTTCTACTATCTGCCCAACATGAATGTTCTTTACCTGGTTTTCCTTGAAATTCGCAATCACCCATTGACTCTCGCTGTTGACAATTGTAACCAGTGGGGTGCCCGATTGTATGAACTGCCCTTCATCGATATTGCGCTTCCCGAGTTTCCCGTCAGCTATGGCATAAATGCGGCAATATGAAAGTTTGAGCCTTTGCTGGTCGATGCGTGACTGTTTGATGTCGGCCTGCGCCTGTGCCTTGCCAACGAGTGAACGAAGGACTTCCAGTCGTGTTTCGGCAACTTTTACGTCCATCTGACTTGTTTCAAGCTGCTTGGTCGTGACATCGTAAGCCGACTGACTGTCGTCGATCTGACGTTTTGTAATGGCATTTCCCTCGAACAATTTTTTATCGCGGTTCAGATCATTGACGGCTTTGAACTGCCTTATCCTGAGTACTTCGAGGTTTGATTTCGCCGAAGCAAGCGAAGCCTCAGCATTGGTAAGCGATGCTTTGGCGTTCTCAATATCGGAAAGCGACTGCTTGAAATCGGCCTGCATCTCCCGGAGCTGAAGTTCAAGCTCGGTTGAATCGACAAGCAACAGCAACTGCCCCTTTGTGACCACAGAATAGTCATCTACATAAATCTTATTTACATACCCCGAAACCCGTGAAAGAATCGGGACCAGCCTCATTTCAACCTGGGCATTGTCGGTTTCTTCATGATTTATCGCATGCCAGACCTCTATTGAAAGATAGACCAGGCCGATGAGAACAACGGTGCCGATGATAATACGGGGGAATATTTTCTTACCGGATTTTCGTTCTTTTTTGGATTCAGTGTCCATGAAATAAGGTTTTTTCGCTTGAGACGGATCAGGTCATTAAATAGAATGTCCTGTCATTCTTTCATTAAATTCATGTTCGTTTATAGTTTCCATTTCCTTAAGCGATTCGGTGATGTTTTGTACTATATACTTTTTTTGCTTCTGAAAGTGGATGAACATGGCTGCAAGGTTCACTCCGGCTTCAATACCCATGGGGTTGCGGGTGATGACTGTAAAAAACATCCTCCAGTAGTGCAGACCGGTTTCCTTTGAAAATCCCACTTTCCGGCAAACGCGTAAAAACGAGCGCATATAAATGAGCCAGGTAGAGAAAGATGGTTTATGCCGGTATTTTGGCCTGATTTTTAATGCCGTATAAATAACCCGCCGATAATAATTTGCAGGTGTGTAAACCGTTTTAAGAATCTCTGCATAGTTTTTAAAGATCTCTGAGCGGGGGATCAGCGTGGCGAAGTTGATCCCGCTGGTGGTCTGGTCTATATCGGTTGCGCTGACATTCTTTGCCAGGAGATGGAACAACCTCCCTTCAGCCTCCAGCCGGCGTGTGAGCTGGGTTCTGGGCAGAGCGTAAAGCAGCCCGATCATAGCCATGCATATCCCCGATTCCTGAATGGAATTGATCATGTTTGTGGCGATGTTCCTGCTTTCACTGTCGAACCCCACGATATAACCGCCGTTGCTTACCATACCATAAGAGAGGATCTTGTTGACGGCATCTGCCACAGGTTTATTAACGTTCTGGTTTTTCTGGTTGAATAAAAGGGTGTCGTTCTCAGGCGTTTCTATTCCAAGAAAGACATAGCGAAAGTCGCAATCCTGCATCAGCTGCAGCAGTTCATCGTCATCAGCCAGGTTTACCGAGGCTTCGGTTGTAAAGAAGAACGGGTATTTTCTTGACTTTGTCCAGGATTTGATTTCCCTTAAAAGTTCTTTAACTTTTTTCTTGTTGCCGATAAAGTTGTCGTCGACCATATCGATATGCCCTCGGTAACCCAGGTCGTACAATGACTGAAGCTCTTTAAGGATCTGTTCATTCGTTTTAAACCTGGGTGTTCTTCCGAACAGTTCGATCACATCACAGAATTCGCAGTTGAAAGGGCATCCGCGTATAAACTGCATACCAATCATGATATAGTCGCGGAAGCGGATGAGATCGTAACGGGGGATCACCGATTCGAGCATATTGGCCCGCTCTTCAGATTGATACATTCCTGATGTTTTTCCGTCCCGGAGGTCCTTCAGGAACAGGGGAATCGTGATTTCGCCTTCACCCAGAACGAGAAAATCGGCTTCACTGTATAGGCCAGGCTGGGACGTGGGATCCGGGCCGCCTACAACCACTGTGCGATCAAGGTTATGTGCCCTGCGGATAAATTCAAGCATGCTTTTTTGCTGGGGGAGCATGCCCCCGGTGCAGACTATATCAGCCCAGAGAAGATGCTCATCGAGCAGAGGTTCCACGTTTTCATCAATCAGTTTAAAGATCCAATGCTGTGGAAAAAGGCCGGCCACTGTGAGCAAACCCAAAGGGGCAGCTGGGTACCGGGCGCCCACAATGTCGCAAACGTCCTGGTAATTCCAGAAACTAAAGTCGGAAAATTTTGTCTGAACCAACAAACATCGGGTAGGCCCCCCGTACAAATCCATCATTTAAATTCGATCTAAGAAAAAGTGTGCAAAGATACGAAAAAAGTACGAAGTACGATGTACAAAGTACGATGTACGATGTACGAAGGACGAAGGGTGGGGATATGAGAATCAGAACGTTATCGGTTGCTTTTTTTTAGCGCCTTAATCCTGTACACCACGCCCTGAGTATCGATGAGGATTATAAAATAAACTCCATCATTTTTATTGCCCAGATAGAACGGATAAGAGCCTGAAATATTATTGAGATTGCCCTCCTCAATCACAAGGCCTGTTGAGGTCACAATTTTATACCTGAAACTATTCCCATCGGGGAGTGAGACATTTACTATACCGTTGGTTGGCACAGGGAATGCAGTAAGACCCTTACACTCTGTTGCCGACCCGGCCGATGCAGGGTAATCAACGCAACCCACTATACTGAATTCAGCGGCCGAAGCCCAGGGGTTGCCGTTAACTTCCGATAGCGCAACGAGGCGGAAATATCGTCCCGGCATCGCGGTGTCAAGGACAATAGTCTGGGGAGCGCTGGTATTGTCAAACTGACCGGTTTTTACCGGCAGACCCCAATTCAGTGTATCTGTGCTGATATATAACTGATAATTTTTAATGCGGCCATTTTCACCTTCCTGCCTTGTGAGGTAAGTAAATTTGTGAATCCAGTAAAGTTGTCCCAATCCTATCTGAATCTCATGTGGGTATGGAACGTCGCCGGTACTCCAGCAGGTATGCCAGATGGTTGAAGGATTATTGTCAAAACTCATGGTGGCGTAGCCCGGGTCATTTACTTCTTCACTGTCTGCATAAATAAGAGACCACAGGTCTTTGGGCAATTCAGCAGGATTGTTGCAGTCGTAAATCGAAGGACAGGTTGTTGCGCTGACCATGGATGGAACAGACTTCGTATATGTCTGGCCGTTTTGGGTAACCGTAAGGCTAACATCGTAGGAGCCTGGATTTCCCAAAACGACTTTAGGATTACGCACATCCGGGTTTTCAAAAAATGCCGGTGCAGGGCTCATACTCCAATGCCAGCTGGCGCCGGTATGGTTCAGAATTGAATGATCATCAAAATACAGGGTGTCGGTCATGCATTCGTAATGGGCTTTTTCTATCCAGGGATTAACGATGGGCGTGAAATCCGGTTCCATCATAGGCGATTCCCAAACCCCGTCATTTCCGGCAACCCGGAGTTTACTATCCCTGAAGAACGGCAACGCGAGGTTCACGTATGTTCCCGCGGGATAATTGTTTTCAAAAGCGGCCCAGTCGTTCATCCCATCCTTGCGGTAATAAACTTTCGCTTTATTGCCGTTCGTTGCATTGGTAAACAGGTACACCAGGTCCTGATCAGAAGCTGAAGGTTGAATAACCATGCATTTCATATAATCCACAAGGCTGCCGGTCCAGTCTGTCCATGTATCGCCGCCGTTTACCGATCGGTAAACCTTTCCTATATCGGCCGACCAGGTTCCATTCTGAAGGCAGGCGTAGATCACATTTTCATTATATGGAGAAACAGCAAAAAAGAGTTTGCCCTTCCAGTTGGAGTTTCCATAAGGAGCCGAGGTGAGAGAAGGTTTTAAAGTCCAGCTGGCACCACCGTCGGTACTTTTATACAAGCCCCTGTTCACGATATCGGCATAGAGCACATCAGGGTTGCTGTAACTTATCTGCAAATACCTTACCCTGTCGGGGAAATTGCATAGCAGATCCCAGGTCACACCCATGTCGGTACTTTTCCAGAAGCCTGTTCCTTCGCCCAGAAATACGGTACCATAATAATTCGGATGAAATACCATGTTTCCACGTCTTCCGCCATATTCATCCATATTCGGATATTTGCTGAAGATAAATCGGCCATCTGGCTTCCCTTCGGCAGTTTCAGGCAAGATCCATCCATTTCCGAGGTCGTTGAAAGCCACATGTCTGCTTTTGCCTTGCAGAACCCAGCCTGTGGGAGATTCGGCCCCGCCCATCCGCAGGGCTTTAGGCTGATAAAAACCGGCTATGGCCGTATTCCCGTTATGATACCTGCCACCAACCACGATATCTTCATTCCAACCCTGGTCAAATCCCCACATATCGGATCCGGTAAGTCCATTGATCCTGACTGAATAATTTGCCGCGGCGGTAAAATTATCGGTACTGAGGTTCATCCCGCCGTCGGTTGAAACCCAGGTCTCCCCGTTTGGGAGCATCCTGATGTCCTGTATATCGGGATGAATGCTGAAGTTCCCCGAATACCCCCCAACCGCAGTAAAACTGCCGCCTCCGTTGGTTGATTTGTAGAGTGTGCAAGTGCCAGCCAATATGGTATTCGCGTTGTTTGGTGAGACATCCAGAACCAGGTCGAAATATCCCTGACCATTGTCCATCGGGAAAGTACTCGTTTGGCCCGTTGCTCGCACCGTCCAAATCCAGCTGCCGGAAACAAGGGTCCCTTTCATCAGGTAAGGGGTGTTATTGGCGCTTAGTAAAAGGGCCAGAAGGTTATCTGCGCTGGCGGGAGTCATTGCAAGAAGCCCCCCGCTTGATTCAACGATGGTGGAAGGGAAGGATATCATTGTTTGGAAGGTTGAACCACCATCGGTCGATTGTATCATCGAAAAGTTTCCGGATGCCTTGGTCAGGGCAAAGATCTGTGAATTGTCGTTTGGCTTGATCTCCGCATCATACACCGGGGCCGTCCATTTCCGGGACCATGACAATCCCCCGTTGGTACTGAGAAAAAGGCCGTTAGCTGAAGCGGCCAGTATTTTCCGGGGATCCGAGGGGTCGATTTTCAGACGGTCGGCATAAAAAAGGTTGCCGGCAGCTAAAAGAGGCGCCCATGTGCTGCCACCGTCGGTGGTCTTGTGCACCTGGTTCCCGGCTGCCACGAATACTTCAGAGGAGTTTGACGGATTCACGGCGACCGCGGTAACAGATCCGCCAAAATAATAGGCCGGGGCCTGCAACATCCAGTTCAATCCTTTGTCGGTGGTTTTATTCACAAACCCGGTTTCGGTGCCGCAATACAAAATGTTGTTGTCGGAAGCAGCCACGTCGAAAGAATACACATTAGCCTGCCAGGGACAGGAAGCAGGAGCTGAGGAAGAACCGGATTCGTTGAGCCAGAAAGTTTCTTTGGGCCCTAAAAAGGTCCAGTCGGAATTTGTTGATGGGGAGTTGATGGGATGACCTGCATTTGTTGATGGGGAGTTGATGGAATGACCTGCGCTGGCTTGGGTGTTTCTAAGGGTTTTATAATATTTCTCCAGGTCGGGTAACACGATACGGCCATCCGCCATTACATACGATTCAACAGCCCGTCGCCAGATCTTAAAATACCGGATGATAGCGTTTTTTTCCGAGGGATGTTTTGCTATCCAGGCATCAAACTCACGGGTAATGTCATTATAATTGACCGATGGCTGATAAAGCATCTTTGCCCAGTCGGGGAAGTCGTCGCTGCAGGCCGGTTTGTAACTCTTGTTTATCCCCGGCATCTCATCATAGGGAGTATACTGTTTTTGACCTGCAGCAGACAGGGTGTAAAAACAAAACAGAGCAGCAGTCAGTGTTTTCCACAAAATAGTTTTCACGGTAGGCTTATTAATACAGTAATCAGAGATCAAAAGTACTTTACAATCCTGAATAATTCACGAAATATTATACTCTTGCCCATGCCCGGAAATGGTTTTACAGGATTAAGTAATAACTTTGTAACAATCAAATTAAAAACCTGTAACATGAAAATTGGATTTATCGGTCTTGGCAAAATGGGCTTTAATATGGTTCAGCGCTTATTAAATGATCATCATGAAATAGTAGTGTGGAACAGGTCGCAGGTAGCGGTTGAGGAAATTTCCAAAAAGGGCGCTATCGGGGCTGCCACTGTTGAAGAACTTACAAACAAACTTCCGGGGCGAAGGATTGTCTGGCTGATGGTCCCGGCCGGTAAACCGGTCGACGAAAACCTTGATCTCCTGCTCACTTTGTTAAACCAGGGAGATATCATTATCGACGGAGGAAATTCGTACTGGAGAGATACTCAGGCCAGAGCCGTGAGAGCTGCATTAAAAGGCGTAAATTATATTGATTGCGGTACCAGTGGCGGTGTATGGGGATTGAAAAACGGGTACTGCCTGATGTACGGTGGTGACAGGGAAGCTGCGGAATATGCAGAACCTTTATTCAAATCACTTGCCCCCGAACACGGCTATGTTTATTGCGGAGTGTCCGGAACGGGACATTTGGTGAAGATGGTGCATAACGGGATTGAATATGGTATGATGCAGGCGTTCGCCGAAGGTTTCGAAATACTTGAAAAAACCCCATTTAACCTCGATCTGCCGAAAATTGCTGATGCCTGGCAATATGGTAGTGTAGTTCGTTCCTGGCTGCTGGAACTGGCTGTTGATGCCCTTAAGGAAGACCCTAAACTCGACCGCCTCGAAGATTATGTGCAGGATAGCGGAGAAGGGCGCTGGACCGTGCAAACGGCCATAGATTTTGATGTGCCTGCCCATGTGATCACGGCTTCTCTTTATAATCGGTTTCAGTCGCGTCAAACGGAATCCTTTGCAATGAAAATGCTTGCTGCTCTCCGTAACCAGTTCGGAGGCCATGCCGTAAAAACCAAAGAGTAAGAGAAAATGAACAAAACCGATAGTCTGATCTATGTGATCTTCGGGGCTTCCGGCGACCTTACGAAACGAAAACTGATCCCGGCCTTGTACGCACTTTTTGTGCAGAAATTGCTGCCTGAGAAGTTTGCTCTTATGGGCGCATCCCGTTCCCTGCTCACAAATGGTGATTTCAGGGAAAGTATGAAAGCAGCCATACATGAGTTTAAAGAAATTGATGATACGTCAGGTATTGACGAGTTCATGGAAAAACTTCATTATACGGCTGTCCGGTTCGATGACGTCTCCTCATACCTTGAACTGAAACAGGGGCTTGAAAAGTTGCGTACAATGTCAAATATTGGGGGAAATACAGTTTTTTATCTTTCAACGCCTCCCAGCTTGTACGGGATAATCCCGCAACATCTTTCGGCTGTGGGACTTCATCGCCAGGATGATGGCTTTAAGAGGCTGATCATCGAGAAACCTTTTGGCTATGATCTGGAATCGGCCATATCTCTTAAAAACCTGCTGCTGAAGGATTGGAATGAAGACCAGATATTCAGGATCGACCACTATTTAGGCAAAGAAACCGTTCAGAATCTGCTGGTCACACGATTTTCGAACGGGATGTTCGAACCCTTGTGGAACAGGAATTATATACATCATGTTGAAATTACTTCTGCTGAAAGCATCGGGGTTGAGAAGCGAGGGGGGTATTTCGACAGTTCCGGTTCCCTTCGTGATATGGTGCAGAACCATCTTCTGCAGGTTACTGCACTTTCCGCTATGGAGCCGCCTTCATCCCTTGACTCTTCCGCCATCAGGAATGAGATATTAAAAGTATTACAGTCATTAAGGCCTATACCCAGGGAAGACGTTGGAAAGGTCGCCATTCGGGGGCAATACCTGTCGTCGACAATAAAAGGCAAGCCAATACCCGGCTACAGGGAGGAAGAGGGCGTTGCTGCAGATTCTGTTACTGAGACTTATGCAGCATTGAAATTTTATATCGACAACTGGCGCTGGGGCGGAGTTCCGTTTTATATCCGTACCGGCAAGCGGCTGCCGACACGTGTGACCGAGGTTGTTATCCATTTTAAAGCTACTCCCCATTTCCTGTTTTCGGGCGACAAGTACCGGCAGGCATGGAATCAGCTTGTTATCAGGATACAGCCTGATGAAGGGATCCTTTTAAAATTCGGGATGAAAACACCGGGTGCCGGCTTTGAAGTGCAGAATGTAAACATGGATTTCCATTATAAAGATCTTTCAAATCAAAGAATCCCTTTGGCTTATGAAAGACTTATACACGATGCGATACATGGCGATGCCACATTATTTGCAAGGACAGAAGAAGTGCTTGAGGCGTGGAAATTTCTCACTCCTGTAATAGAGGCATGGAAAAACGAGCAGGAAGTTCCCCTGTATGGATATCCTGCCGGGACCTGGGGGCCACAGCAGGCCGATGACCTGATTGAAGGCCAGGACATGTCATGGCGATATCCTTGTAAAAATCTTTCTGATGACGGAATTTACTGCGAATTGTAAGGATGGCTGATACGATAAAGATATTTGAAACTGTGGATGAGTTAGCCCTGTATTTTGCTTCCTTTCTTGAAGCGCGCATAAGGGAAACACCAGATGACACCACATTCTCATGGGTATTATCCGGTGGAACCACACCAAAACTGATATTCAGGGCAGTCGCTTTAAACTGCAGGGAAAGCGTTGACTGGAATAAAATTAAGGTGTTCTGGGGCGATGAACGATGTGTTGGTCCTCAGGATGAAGAAAGCAATTTCAGGATGGCCAGGGAGAACCTGCTGGAACTGCTTCCCATTCCATGGTATAATATATTCAGGATCCATGGTGAAAATGATCCGGCAGAAGAAGCGGTGAAATATTCAGAGCTCTTTGCCCGGCAAGTGAATTCATATATGGGCATTCCAAATGCCGATCTTGTAATGCTCGGGCTAGGCGAAGACGGCCATACTGCTTCTGTTTTTCCTGGCGGCGCAGACCTCTTCAGCAGCCATAAGCTTTTTGATGTTTCGGAACATCCTTTAACGAAACAGAAACGGATCACAGCATGCGGAAAAGTGATCAACAATGCGAAAACCATAATAATTCTGGCTCCCGGAGAAAATAAGGCCGGCATGGTTGCCCGGATATTAGATGAACAAACCGGATGGGAACAGCTTCCTGCTGCCTGGGTTCGACCCGAAAAAGGCGAAAAGATCTGGTTACTTGACAGGAAATCAGCATCCAAACTAAAATCAAATACAAACAATGAAAAACCAATTGACTGAATCACTGGTATGGAAGTCGCTGCAAAGCCATTTTCAGGAGTTAAAAAACACTTCCCTCAGGACACTTTTCGCTGAGGATAACAAAAGAGGAGAACAGTTTAGTATACATGATCTGGGAATATTCTTCGATTATTCAAAACACCGTATCACAACCGAAACTATTCGCCTTTTAACACAACTTGCAAAGGAAAGAGGACTTGCCCGGGGGATACAAGCCATGTTTTCGGGTGAGAAGATCAATATTACCGAGAACCGGGCGGTCTTGCATACAGCTCTAAGGGCGCCCAAAGGATCTGTTGTCATGGCGGATGGCAGGAATGTAGTTCCTGATGTACACGAGGTATTGGAAAAAATGAGCGATTTTGCCAACCATATCCGCAGCGGCCGGTGGAAAGGATTTACAGGCAAACCCATCCGCAATATAGTCAACATAGGAATAGGAGGATCGGATCTGGGCCCGGTTATGGCATATGAAGCTTTGAAATTCTATGCTCAGCACAACCTCATCTTCCGCTTTGTGTCGAATGTAGACGGAAATGATTTTGCCGAAGCCGTCAGGGATCTGGATCCTGAAGAAACCCTCTTCGTTGTCTCCTCCAAAACCTTCACCACCCTTGAGACCATGACCAATGCACGCACTGCAAGAACCTGGCTGCTCGGGAAGCTTATCAGCGAAAGTGCAGTGGCCCGCCATTTTGTGGCTGTTTCAACCAATGAAAAAGAGGTGAGCAGCTTTGGAATTGATACCCGAAACATGTTTGGCTTCTGGGACTGGGTAGGGGGAAGGTACAGCATGGATTCGGCCATTGGATTATCGACTATGATCGCTATAGGGCCGGAAAATTTTTATGCTATGCTGGATGGCTTTCACCAGATGGATGAACATTTCCGCACTGCTCCTTTTGAACGGAATATCCCCGTGATTATGGGTCTTCTGGGCATATGGTATATTGATTTTTTTAATGCCCGGACTCAGGCTGTATTGCCATACGATAATTACCTCAAACGTTTCCCGGCTTATCTGCAGCAGCTTACCATGGAAAGCAACGGCAAGCACGTGACTCTCGATGGAATGAAAACAGATTACCAGACCGGTGCTGTATACTGGGGTGAACCCGGAACAAACGGACAACATTCTTTTTACCAGCTCATACACCAGGGGACTTCCATTATTCCCTGTGATTTCATTGGTTTCAGAACATCCCTGAACCTGCTTCCTCTGCATCAGGACTACTTAATGGCCAATATGATCGCTCAGGGTGAGGCCCTCGCTTTTGGTAAATCCGCCGAAGAAGTAAAAAAAGAAGGTGTTCCCGATCATCTCGCCCCACATAAGGTATTTGAAGGAAACAGGCCGTCTTCAGCATTTTTCATGGAAAAACTTACTCCGGAATTTCTTGGCCGGCTAATTGCCATGTACGAACATGCGGTGTATACGCAGGGCGTGATCTGGGATATCAATCCCTTCGACCAGATGGGTGTTGAGCTGGGGAAAGTGCTTGCCATGAAGATCATTCCTGAGCTACAGGACAAAAGCAAGCCACTTCATCACGACAGTTCGACCAACAGCCTGATAGAGTATTACCGGGGTTAGATTTACGGCGACTAACAGGTTCTGTAATTAAACGCCGTGGATCAGTCCGGGATGAGCCCTGCAGTTGTTACATAAACCCCGGTCTTTCTGGTCTATATCTTCCACGTATGTGCTGGAGCGCATCACACAGACAGGTGTTGTACAATGGATTAATCCAAAAGTGTGACCCAGCTCGTGAATCACTTCTTTTGTAAACCGCTCAAGAAGCAGCTTGTCGTCGGGCTCTATGCCATACCGCTCGTTACTTAAACGATAGAGCGAGGCAATCCCGGTTTGTCCGTTTAAAAATGCCTGCCCGAAAATATAGGTAAGAATGGGGATGAAAAGATCGACGCTGAATAATCCTATGGTTTTCAAAGCTGTTTCATTGGAGATCGCATTAACGGCGGTTAAGAGTTTGTTCCCGTTATACTGTCTCCTTGAGGCGTCGAAAAATTCGTTCAGGTCAAGATGTGATTCTTTTACGATGACAGGATAAGTATATTCCCGTGTTACTGCCTGAGCTATTTCCTCAAGAAAATGTTTCCCTAAATACCCAAAAGAAATCAAGGTGATATTTTGTTGAGTCATTCGGAAAAGGTCAGGTTAATAACTTAACGCGAAGCTGTTTATTTATTCATCGGGCTTTAAATCGTATTTTTTGATCTTGTTGTACAGGGTCACCCTGTCGACTTTCAATGCCTTTGCCGTGCGGGTGATGTTCCAGCTGTATTTGTTCAGGATCTGCCGTATGAAGGACTTTTCGAAATCATCAAGGCTTTCGATGGAATTATCGATCATGTCTTTTCCAAAAGGCAGGTCTTTCAGAGTGATTTTTTTCCCGTTTCCAATCACGATAGCCCGTTCGATCATGTTTTCAAGTTCGCGTATATTCCCCGGGAAGGGGTATTCCCCAAGACGTTGCATAGCCGCATCATCGATGGTGATATGCGGCTTGTTCATGGTTGTACAGTATTTTTTAATAAAATAATCGACCAGCAACGGGATGTCTTCAACCCGCTCCCGGAGTGGTGGTATGCTAATATTCACAACATTCAGCCGATAGTAAAGATCTTCTCTGAAGATACCCTGTTCAACCATGCTTTTAAGATCCCGGTTGGTAGCGCAGATGACCCTGAAATCAGAAGATGTTTCTTTGTTACCGCCAACCCTCACGAATGTTTTTGTTTCCAGAACGCGCAGCAGTTCAATCTGCATTTTGGAAGATATTGTTGCGATCTCATCAAGAAAAATCGTTCCGCTGTCGGCCATCTCGAACCGGCCTTTACGGTTATACATGGCCCCTGTAAAAGCTCCCTTCTCATGTCCGAACAGCTCGCTTTCAAGAAGGCTTTCGGTGAGGGCCCCGCAATGTACGCTCACAAGCGGATAATATTTTCGGGAGGAATTGGCATGAATAGCCCGGGCAATTAATTCTTTTCCAGTTCCGCTTTCACCGGTAATAATAACCGAAGAGTTACTTTGTGCCACGCTCTCGACCTGCTTCAGCACCTTTTTCATGGCTTCACTGTTCCCGATCAGGTCTTCTACATTATCAAGTGAGCTTACTTTGTTTTTGAGTGTTTCGTTTTCCTGCGATAGCTCGATCTGTTTTGAGGCATTCCTGATCAGATGCGAAAGGTCATCGGGATCAAAAGGTTTTGTAACATAATCATAAGCCCCGTCTTTTAAGGCCATCACAGCCGTATTTACACTGGCAAAGGCCGTCATCACAATAACAATGGCATCCTGCTTTAAGGCTTTAATGCGCCTGAGCATTTCCAGCCCATCCATGCCCGGCATTTTAATATCGGCAAGGATGATGTCATACTGAGAGGACTCTATCAGTTGCAATGCTTTCCTGGCATTTTCAGCAACTTCCACCTGGTAGCCGTCTTCCACGAACCAGTTATTTAAAGAATCCCTTACCGATTCTTCATCGTCAACGATTAATATTGATATCTTTCTGGCCATTCTGTGGTCTTCTTAATTTTTAATCAAAGGGAGTGTTATGGAGAACGTTGTACCTTGCGCTGGTTCAGATTTTACCTGTATCTTCCCGTTGTGGCTCTGCATGATGCCATGCACAATCGCAAGCCCCAGACCGATCCCGCTGGCGTTATGCTTGGTAGAGAAAAACGGTTCGAAAATATGGGGGATGTCATCCACCGATATTCCGATACCGTTATCAACTATTTCAAATCGTACAGTTTCTTCGTTTGGATTTAGTGTGCGGATAATGATCTCCCCGTTCTCATTCAATGATTCACTGGCATTCACGAGCATGGCCACGCAGGCTTGTTTGATCTGGTTAGGACTGCAATAGATGAGATCGGAAGTGGCCGTAAAATCAGAATAAAAATTAATGTTTGCAATTTTAATAGGATGGCTCATTAATTCATAGGTCTCCTGTAGTATTTCGTGAAGATGCCTGGGCTCAAAATCCTCCTGGTCTTTTTTCGAGAACTCAAGCAGGCCTTTTACAATCTCACCGCAACGTTTCGCCTCACTCTCTATAAGCTTTAAATGTTTCAGCATGGAATCGCGCTTGCTGGCATATAATTCCGGATTACTCAACTGCTTGTAGATAAGCTTGGTATAGATGAGAATGCCAGATAGGGGATTATTAATTTCGTGTGCAACCGAGGATGACAGCTTCCCAAGAGAAGCGAGGCGCTCAATATGAATCAGTTCATTTTGTGCGGAGCTTAGCTCTTCTGATTTTTTCTGGACCTTATATTCCAGCTGCTGTGACCAGTTCTCCAATTCATTTGTAGCGGCCTGCAGATTATCGAGCATGTCGTTAAATGCCTTCGAAACCATCTTCATGTCGTCGAGCTGATTGGGCATGATCTCTACGCGTGTACTTTTATCCCCGTTGGCTACGGCAATACTGGCTTTAACCAGGGCATTCAGGGGTTTTTTGATCCGCTGCCGGGTAAAGAAAATCAGAAATCCAACCAGAAAAAGAGTTGTTAATATGGCCAGCAGAAAAAATTCGGTTGAAGATTTCTGCACGGCGGCATCAAGTTCCGAAAGAGGGATCTTGATGATGAGGGAGCCGAGGATCTCATCGCTGGCTTTATGTGCATGACAGGAGCTTTGGTAGCAGGATTTCTCGTTAAGGATAGGTAACTTGATCAGCAGATGCCGGCCTTGGTTATCGTTATGGTTCATCTTGCAATCGCTTCCAACGTCGATGATCTTGTAATGCTTCCCCTTACTCGGAAACATGGCTTTAAGGTTGCTATGGCAGCTGAGACAATTCGGGTTGCTGTGATTGTTCGTTGTGTCGGAAGGGATTGAGGAATAAACCAGATTATCCTGACTGTCGTACATGTTAACCTCATCGATACCCGGCATGGTATTGATGATGTCGAGGGTATTCTGCAAAGTGCTTTTATCGTTCTCGAGCATGGAATGATACAATGATCCGCCAACAATGGAACCGATATTGTTTCCATTCTGACGGATCACGGTATTGAGGTATTCCTCATTAACGGAACGAAAAATGATACTGAATGAAACGAACAGAAAAACGGAGGACGCAAAGATGATAAGCACAACCCGGCTATAGATAGAAGAACGGAATCTTAAGTACTTCCTGAATATTGACTTTCCTTTGCTATCCGTATTCATTGGTTTATTTTCACTGCAATATACCAAAAAACGGCGATATGACGTACTATGGATTTAAAAATTCCTTCTGGAAATCATGCCATACCCCCTCGGGCAATTCTGGAAGTACATGATCTCTTAGCTCGCCACCGTCCTGCAAAGCGACCATGGAGGCTTCATCTGAGTATTTGGGCATCGCTGAAGCGAGGAAATCCTTAAACCGCAGCAGTTCCATCTGGGACCAGTCGCTCGCGGCATCAGCAATATAATACGAGCTTGTTTCGGCTTTCCAGTTAGTCGGTTTTATTTTATACAGCCAGCCCGATTCAAACGGATCCTCGTTTAATATTTCGGGATTGTCGGTAAGGGCAGGGTTTGCACCAACCACATTTCCTGAAATCGGAGAAAACAGTTTCAGCAGTCTCCCATCATGATCAATTTCGGTCATCGCTTCACCTTTGGCAATGAGTTCACCCGGCTTTTTCAGGAAATTCACGCTGACTTCACCTGTTATATGAAGCATCAGATCATCAAGCCCTACATTGGCAAGACCCGATTTTGAAAGGTGAGCCCAGGTATGGTTTTCGCTGTAGTATACTCCCTGGGGGACTTTTAAAATTTTACTGCTAAGAATACCCATTGCCTTCTGAAGCTGTCGTTTAATTTTCACTTTCCTGTTCAGAACAACAGAGAAAGGAATAAGAAGAGCCAGGAATGCGATGATGATTAAATATTCCATTCCTTTTGTTTCAAAAATGTTGTAATAACTGAATCCGTCCATAACTTTAATATTTACGATTTACGATTTACGATTTACGATTTCTATTATCTGCCATCTGTTATCTGTTATCTGTTATCCGATGATGCCCAGGAGGGTGAATCGCGCAGCACAGGCATACGGTTGATGACCCACCTGAAAATCCATATTTCAGTAAAGATTACTGTAAGCGTTACAACCACTTCCATCCAGGAAGGAACGTAATGTATTGCGGCATCCCATCTGAAGCCGATCACCGTTACATTGAGCCGGTTAAGGATTACCCCGAGCATGGTCAGAATAGCGGCTACGCGTATCATTAAAATGTTGTTCCGCCTGTAGCTGTAGTAAAAGAGTATCATGGGCAGCAAGACAAAGCCAAACATTTCAAGCAGATACCAGTATCCCATGGGAGTATTAAGCAGGTCCCAGTGTTTTTCATGAATAAAAACCAGAAGCTGCAGAAAAAAATATGCAAACATAGTTCCGGCGCAGATTTTTGATAAACCCGGGATGATTTTGTTCCCGGCCCGGTGATCTTTGTCGCTGATCTGTGATGAGAATACTTTATGCGTAATGGAGCCTTCGAAGATGACCATTGAAAGACCGGCGAAGACACTGGAGACGAAAAACATGATCGGGATAAATTCAGAGTACCAGAGTGGGTGAATCTTTTCTTTGGCCATCAGATAGAGGGCTCCAAGTCCTGACTGGTGCAGGGTTGACAGGGTGATCCCGAAGATCACGGCCGCGATGGTCATTCCCGATAATATTTTATGGATACGCCGGGCGCCAAGCCATTCAGCGATGGCAGGAGAGAATTCGATCAGTTGGGCTACCATATACAGCAGGAAATGCCAGGCTACAAGGAAGAGGACCGAGTTCACCCCGAAGTTGTTACCTATAATGGGGTTGATCACATTCCATGGCCTGCCCAGGTCAAGCAACAGGGCCCCGGCATAAAAAACGTATGCGAGAAAACCGTTCAAAACCGTCACCCTTACAATAGAATGGTACTTTTTCATATTCAGGATATACACCATGAACGTGACTACATAAGCGCCCCCGGCAAAAGCAACACCGGTAACCACGTCAAAACCGATCCACAGCCCCCAGGGGACTTCCTGGGTGAGGTTGGTAATGGCTCCTATGCCTTTCCAGAAGCGGATGACGATGAGAACCAGTCCTAAAATAATTATCGGGACTGAGATAATATTGAATGGGGTGAAGATCTTTCCTTTGGGTTTCAGTTCACTCAGCAGAAACTTCCAGATGGATTTGCCATCATGATCGGTTACGGATGTATAGGTCGGGTTCATGATTTATCCTCCTCATTCTTAGTGTTATTTTTCGTTGCCTGATAGATTCCGGAAAGCAGTGCGGGAAACAGTACAAATATAGTTGGCACACTATAGAGAAATCCTTTAGTCAAAGCGGGATAAGAAGCTTTCTGAAGGTTGGTTTTCATACCCAGTTCCTTGAAGTTCACGGGAGAAAGATACAGCCAGCATGTGCCTCCGGCTTCATCTTCTCCATACAGGTAATCGACATACAGCTTTGGATTTTCAACAATCCTTTTTCTGGCTTCGCTGATGAGCTGCCGCCGGGTGCCATAAAGCAGGGCCTCATTCGGACAATTTGCAGCACAGGCAGGCATCTCGCCTGTTTTAAGTCGTTCATAGCACATATCGCATTTCTGTATCTTCGGATTAGGACTGTGGTATTCGAACTTTGGGATATCGAACGGACAGGATATCATACAGTAACGGCATCCCATGCATTTATCACTCCTCCAGATCACTGGCCCTGCTTTTGTTTTATGCATGGCCTGGGTGAGACAGGCTGCCACACAGGCAGGCTGACTACAATGCATGCACTGCATTTTTATGAACACCTTGCCTTTGGAAGTGTTGTATTGGTTGACAACAGTACGTTTCGTTTCACTTGTTTGTCGAACAAGAGGTAAGTCCTTCGCAGGATCGGGTGGCGGCAGCCCGTTGGCATCGGCACAGTCGTATTCACAGCCATGGCAACCTTTGCAGCGGGCTGAGTCATATAATACTCCGCGGAAATCTATTTCAGTATTGCTGTTTGGCGCCGCTTTCAGGTCCCGGCCTACTGCAAGGGCCGCTCCGGTTACGCCCAGTACTTTCAAAAACCCTCGTCGATTGATCGTCATATAGTTTTTATTAGTAGTTTGAATACTTCAGTTTTGGATCGTATCTATCTTACAGTATTGATGAATCTGGTCTGAAAATCTTCCCAGACTTCAGGACCGAAGTCGGCAAGGATATTGTCTTTCAGAACACCGCCATCCTGGAGGATAATCTGGGCATACTTTGGTGAATCCACCTGCATGACAAATGCAAGAAAATCCTTCAGCCGGGTAAATTCACCATGTAACCATGTCCTGTACTGATCGGCCATAGAGAGGAAAGAAGTTTCCCTCAGCCAGTTACTTGGCTCGATGCTGCATATCCACCCCTCGGTGTATGGAGAGTCGTTGATTATGGATGAATTGGCTGACAGTGCAGGATTCTGTTCCCTTACAATTCCTGAAACGGGGGAATGTATAATCAAATGCTTGCCTTTTTGAATAAGAATGCAAAGCTGATCACCTTTGTTGATCCTTACTCCCGGGCTTTTCATACCGATACTGGTGATGGGACCAGTCACATGCTGCAGAAAATCATCAATACCAACTTTTACTGTACCATCCTGTTCCATGAAAGCCCAGGTATGAGTCTTATCATAGTACAACCCTTTTGGAATAACCACATTTTTTTCGTCAAATACAGGTGACTGTCCGGGAAGAATATCACTTTGGTGTGTTTTCCTGTTTCTATATCTTATGAAGATCAGGTCGAGAGTGAAGCCTAAAGCAACAACAATGACCAGTAGCAGTAAAACAAGTTTTGCAATAGAATTGGTTTCTGTAGGTAATTCGGGATAAATAGTGGTTGTGATAAGCTTATTCATCTGAGACTGACGCTCACTGCTCACCAGGTCGGAATACCCGTTTGCAGGAAGAGATTCCTGCCCCGAGGAAAGAACCCACTGCAGGAAAGCTACTTCAGTTTCATTGGTCGGTCGAGTTTTAGCAATACAGAAAAGGTTATTGGTCAAGGCTTTCGGATATTTTCCAATCCATACTCCCCTTGAAAAATTTGCAAAATCACCATAGATATTCTCCATGTAATCCAACTTTCCATTGCCGTTCTTGTCGATAGGCAATAAACGGATATTCTCTAAAAAACTTTCTTTGTTTGGCTGAAGGATGTCGGTCATCCTGCAAAAACCAATGGCATAGGGATCATTCTGGATGAATGAGATCAGGCTCTCTTTGGTTTCACCTTTTATTCCGGCCATTGAAGCCTGGCTGGCATTCATAAATCCGGCTATTCCCGTTTTTGTGTAATTATCATTTAAAATATAATACTTCACAGGAGCAGTCAGGCCGTTATTGAGCAGCGTTCCCCATTGCATCTTGCCGGGAGTTTCCAGACTCCTGGCTAGAGCTTCACGCGAAATACCTTTCTGGTATATTTCAGCGAGAAAAGGGTTTTTGGAACTGATCACGGGCACAAAAATTTCCCGGCCAATAACTACCTGGAAAACCGATCTCTGTTTTTCTGAAGTTGGAAATTCGTTGGAGATAAAACAGAGATTTTCCCCTTTACTGATCAGGGCTGCAATTTCCTTGTCCCCGAGTTTTATTACCTTAATGCTGCAGCCCGTGTTTACTGCCGAATAATCAGCCGCCCATTGAGTGGTCAGATTAAATAAATCAGGTGTGCAGTACACAATAATGGTACCGTAAGTGCTTTTGTTTTTCTCATTTCCTGATTCTTTACTGCTGAGGTTGCTGCAGCAGAAGAAGATAAGCAGGCAAAACAGGGGAATAATTTTTGTTTTCATGGCGTTGGGCTTTGTTATTCATGTATGCATTACTTCAATCAACAATAGTGCCAAAGCAAAAAACAGTTTTTAATATCAAGAAAATCAATTAGTTGTGATTATTTCTGTTGTAGAAATTAATCTTGCATGTGTTGAAAAAATCAACACTATATTGGTTGCGTCAATGTAGAGTGCAGAAAAACAGACACATATAACCACTGTATAAAAAATCAACACATGTTGAAAAAATCAACAGTATTATGATCGGAGATTAAACAGGGAGAAGCGTACCATTAATTATTGTAAATTAGCCTTCCGATATTGATTCCAGAATGAAGAGACTATTGAAGTTCGGGTTTGTTGTATTATTTTTTTGGATGAGCATTACCTGCATTGCTCAGAAAAAGGACTCCATATCAATCATTAAACACCTGATAAACACAAACCAGTTGACGGCCGATCAGAAGCTTAAATTCCTGAATAGATTATGTGCCAATGATTGGGAAAACAATGCCGACAGTTCATTATATTATGGATGGCTGGGGCTTCCGCTTCTGAAAGAGAAAGTGATGCCCAGGAATGCAGGATATTTATTTTTTGTTTTAGGTATGGCCTGGGAGAACAAGGGTAATCTTGACTCTACACACTGGTATCTGAACCGCGCTTTAAAAACATTTGATGAATGTGGTGACCAGAGGTTGTATTACCGTGCTATAGAACAGATCAGCAGCGCTTTTCGCATTCAGGGCAGGTATGACACTGCTATTGCGTTGATGAAATTATCGGTAGAGTATTTCAGGACCAATGGAAAGAAGGTTGATCTTTCTTCCTCACTTTTCAATACCGGTTCTATTTATCTTGAGCAAAGCAGATACAATAAGGCGCTTCAGTATTACCTTGAGTCTGCAGAGAGCGATCCGGCTATGCAAGATACTTCTGTACTTGCTATTAATAGCTTAGGGATTGGCAATGTGTATTTAAACCTTGCGGGTCTGTTCCGGAATATAGATCCTGAAAAATCAAAACAGTATTATGCAAATGCCTGGCATTCAATTTTTCAGGCCTATCAGATGTTCAGAAGGATCCGTCACCAGACAGGAAGCTGTTTTGCTTGTAGCGGTCTTCTTTGCATTCTGGTCAGTAAGGAGCAGTTCACCCGTGCAGATTCCCTTCTGGCATCCGGTTCGCCATGCCTTTCCTTTGGCGACCCCAGGGTGAGAATGAGTTTTCTGTTTTCCGAGGCACAGATATTATATCATCATAAACAGTTAGAGGAAGCCCTAAAAAAACTTGGAGAGGTCGCTGCCATGAAGGGAAAAATGGTGATTCTTCCTGAATTTCATGAAGCTATGGTATTTCTGGGAAAGCTTCTCAGGGAGCAGGGCCAGGGCGACAGCGCCTATAGGCTGTTGCAGAAGTCGATCCAATGGGCCTGTTCCAAGTCAAATTATCAGATTGCCTCCCGGGCATTGAATGATAAAGCGGCTTGGTTTTTCGACGATGGGAGGCCTGTGGAAGCCTATAAAATCCATCTTCAGGCCTCCCTGTACAACGATTCTTTACAGGGTGAGATCGGAAAAGAACTGTTTGATGAACTGGAAATGAAATTCAGAAATCAGGTCCTTCAGGCTCAGGTAGCACAACTTAAGGCCGAGACTGGTCTTCAAAAATCACGTACGTTGATCGTTTCGCTCATTGCAACGGGAATATTGTTGTTCCTGATCATACTACTCATCTCACTGTATTTCAGGAATCGCCAGAACCATCAAAAACGCTTACAGGCAGAACAGGAAAAGCAGCTCAAGGAATCTGCTTTGGAAAAAATTATTCTTGAGAAAAAAATCCAGGAGGAAGATCTCGAACGCTTGAAACTGGAAATTGATGTAAGGGAGCAGGATCTGGTTTACCAAACGTTATTAAGGACTGATCTTGCAAAAGTTAATACATCTGTACAGGAAAAGCTTTTACCTTTTTGGCTGAAACTTTCCAGGAAAAAAGACCAGGAAGAATTCATGCAGACTATTCAGGAAATAGCCAGAGAAACCGCCGCTGAACCCCTGGCCGATTTTGAAGTCATGTTCAGCCAAATGCATGGAAAATTTTTCGAAAAACTCCTTGACATTTCCCCCACACTTACAAAAAGTGAATTAATGGTCGCTGCCATGATCCGCCTTAACCTTTCCAGCAAAGATATTGCCAGGTTGATCAGCCTTTCTCCTTCAACCATAGAAACTACCCGCCACCATATCCGCCAAAAGTTATCTCTTGAACAAAAAGAGAGTTTGACAACCTTTCTGATCAGGTTTTAGGTCCCGCGATGCCTTTTAGACCCTGTTTCAAGATTTCCGGACCACCTTGTGTTTTCCTTGATATGATGCTTATGTCTCAGATTATGAGCCGTTAACATAGTGAAAAATGTCGTACCCCAAAGGACATATTTTATATAATATCACGGCATGCTGCAGAATATCAATCAGATAGCTGTCAGCAACAAACAAATACCAAGATTTTAAATGAATTGATCCTTGACTATGAGCCCTCCCGGGATGTATTTTTGACAATTCTATTTAAGATTTAAATTTATTTTATGAAAGACCCCGGGTTATACACGATGATTATTTCCCCAGCGAACGATATTTCATGTATGATTTATACGGGAGACAGCTTCTCGGAATGTGATCAGATCATCCATGTAAGTTCCGGGGAGGAGGCGATACAGGCCTGCATAGAGCGGTCTGATATTGGATTAGTGATTCTTCCACCTGATTTGCGTGGAATAAATGGCTTCGAAACGGTATCGAAGTTACGCGAAACGCAACCCTCCCTTCCTGTCATTATGCTTTCCAGCCGTATCACCCTGAGTGCATTACGTTTAGCCACTCATGTAGGCTGTAATGAAATCATGGAAGTTCCTCTCCATATCGATGAACTTTCTGCCTTATGCCGGAAATATTTGAAAAAAAATGAAAATGCAGTAATAACCTAAACCCAAAAAACCAGCCATGAAACATCTTTTCCTTCTGTTAATTCTTTTTTCCACGGTATTTGCCAGTTATGCTCAGGAAAATCAACCAGCTCCCGTAGCTCCGGCAAAGGAAACCCCACCCCCTCCGGGCACCCTTACCAATGCCATGGTAAATGCAGCAAACAACCCCCTGGCCCGCAATAATTCCTTTGCATTCCAGAATTACTACATGCCTTCCCTCAACGGAATTCCGGGAGCATCATCCAATTCATTCATGGTCAGACCCGTTGTTGTCATGCCATTTATGATCTTCAGGGCAACCATACCGTTTAACACAATTCCGGCTACACCCTATGCAGATCCGATATCAGGTTTGTCAGATATCAACATGTTTGCTACTTTTCTGCTTACACGGTCCACATCGAAAGTCCAGTTTGGCCTGGGCCCCCAGCTTTCGTTTCCTACAGCCAGTAACCCCCAGCTGGGGACTGAAAAATGGCAGGCCGGACTTGCTGCCGTAATGGTAAAACTGGGAGAGACCTATCTCATCGGCGGCCTGCTCACCTGGCAGATGTCGTATGCCGGGACCTCAACCCGCAGCGATTGCAACCAGCTTAATTTTCAGCCCTTCTATGTGTTTCAGATAGGAAAAGGGTTTACATTGAAAGGAACTGCCGTCTGGACATTCGATTTTGTAAACGGCACCTATTATATACCTTTTGGACTTGGAGTCGGAAAAGTAATGCTGATCAACAAGGCGGTTGTTTCCATCGGTCTGGAACCTCAGTACACGTTCTTGCATAATGGCCTTGGGCAGCCTGTATTTCAGCTTTTTGCCGGACTGAGCATACAGTTTCCTCAGAAATAGTAGCGAAATGGTGAAATGGTGAAATCGTGAAATGGTGAAATGCAACGAATCTCTCATTTCAGCTGTCTGATAGAGAATAAACCATAATAACTAAAACTAAGTCAATGAAAACAATTAAAAATATTAGCTTACTCATCGCGATAGTCGCTGTGATCTTTTCAGGCTGCAAAAAGAAGACGGACGATCCGGTTGTCAGCGGAAATGTTGGAGGGAATTATGAGCTCATTGTGAAGGGGCAAACAGCCGGTGCTCCCGATACATATTACATGATAACTCTTATCCAGACCGGCACTGCTGTGACGGGAGTAGTTTCTGTCAACAATTCGGCCACGGAAGGGGTATTATCCGGGTCAGTTAACGGAGGCATCCTTTCAGTTTCCGGTAATTTCGGGTTAAAATCGACGTCGTTTTCATATACCGGCAGCTTCGATCCTTTAACAAAGCCATCAGTCATCAATGGAACATTAACTTCAGAGGGCGTAACAATCCAGGCAGCTCTTCAGGCCACCCTTGGAAGCAGCCTTGGCAGTAATTGGTGCAACCAGCTTGCAACCAACAAATACATTTTTCAAAAGTATCATTCTGCGACCAATCCTACCGGTCCGCCGGTAATCTTTATCCACGGTATGGGGGCAAACAATGGATGCTGGACCGGCACATCGGGCCTTGGAAAAACGTATAATCTGGTGGACACACTCAGCGACGCCTTCAAAGCAAAGCATGATATATGGTTATTTCAGTACAACTGGAAAGATTCTATCATTATCAATGGCAGGGCGCTTAAAGACTCCGTAGAGCGTTACGGACTGGTGAATCCTATCCTGGTAGGGCATTCGATGGGCGGACTTGTATCACGCGGATACATCGCCAGTGGAGGCAAGATTACTCAATTAGTTACACTTGGAACCCCTCACCTGGGAACAGAACTGGTCGAACTGATCGACATTCCCCTTGTTTGTATGATGGACTTTCCCGGTCCCCGCAACATGATGATTCCCCGACCCGGGAATTATATTCAATACATTCTTGATTCTCCTCTTGATATTGCCAACCGAAGTAAATACTACGCTATCGCCGGCCAGATCAAAGGCGAATTCATAACGGTCTTAAACGTTCCTGTCTGGTTCTTTGTGAACAACTGGTACAGTACGATAGATAAAGTTGGTTATTTCCTTTTCAAAGGTCTATATCCATTCCCCGAAAACGACGGACTGGTTCCTGTAAAATCGGGTCTGTTTGACAAAGGCGAGGTGAACAACCCTTTAAAGATACAGCAGTGGATCGACCATTTCAATCTCATTTGTCCGGTACATGCACCTGAGATTGTGAATTATATTAATACGATATAAAATTTAATTCTTCAGGAACAGGAATTCCTGAAATTTGTCATACTTTTATATTTTCGTTAAAAGCCTGACATCATATGAAGAAATACTTTTTTGCAGTTGTATTAATCATTTGTGGGATCAGTGTTTACGCGCAGCTAACGGCCGACACTGATCCCACAGCTGTTGCAAATGGCATCGTCATCACCTCTCTTTCCGACGCTGATGATGTAGCCTACGATATGGCTTTACAAAGCGACGGCAAAATTATTCTGACCGGATACTCCAATACCGATTTTGCTCTTGTCCGCTATCTTGCAAACGGCACTCTTGACCCTTCATTCGGATCAGGGGGTGTTGTAAAAACAGCCTTGCACTGCATCAATCCGATTACGTCGGCTATCGCTTTGCAATCTGACGGAAAGATCGTGGTCGCGGGAAGTTCAAATAACGGGCAAACCAATGATGTTGCGGTGATCAGGTATAATAGCAACGGCTCATTGGATAATTCATTCGGAAAGCAGGGGATAGTAATCACCTCCCTTACTGATGGTGACGACAATGGTACAGATGTTTCAGTTCAGAAAGATGGCAGAATCGTCGTTGCAGGTTGCTCCAGTCATGGCTCCAGTACTGATTTTGCAGCCATCCGGTTTACCCAGGATGGCACTCTGGATCCTTCTTTTGGAAAGGGTGGAATAGTCCTGACTTCTCTCAGCGAAGGAGATGATGAAGCAGAGGCAATGGCCATCCAGCCTGATGGGAAAATACTGCTTACCGGATATTCAAATACAAAAATCGCAACCCTCAGATACAATACCGATGGTGGACTGGACCGGAGTTTCGGGAAAGATGGCATTGTGACCACATCCATCAGGAGTGGGGAAGATGAGGCGGAGGATATATATCTTCAGTCCGATGGAAAGATTGTTGTTGCCGGTTTATCCGATAATGGTCTTAATAATGATTTTGCTCTCATCAGGTACAATCCCAACGGCTCCCTGGATGCCACATTTGGTAAAGCTGGCATTGTAGTAACAAGTATCCGCGAAGGGGATGATCAGGCTGCCACCTTATGCATCCAGTCTGATGGTAAAATTATTGCTGCCGGCAGTTCAAATAACGGGTTAAACTATGATTTCGCCTTGATCAGGTATAACACGAATGGATCCCTGGATGATACATACGGAAATAAGGGGGTTGTGCTCACCGATATCAGAAAAGGAAAT
>CAIWXI010000056.1 GCA_903916595.1 uncultured Bacteroidales bacterium
AAATCGTACATCGTACATCGTACATCGTACATCGTACATCTGCTATCCGTTAAAAGCCTCGCTTACCATCTCCAGCATACCTTCGACATCATCCGGCCGAAACCATTTAATCTCCTTGTCCTTCCTGAACCAGGTCATCTGCCGTTTGGCATATCTGCGGGTATTGGTCTTGATTTTTTCCACGCATTGGCTGTAATACATTTTCTCGGCAAAATGTTCAAATATTTCCTTATAGCCCAGGGTGTTCAGGGCATTGCAGTCGCGGAATCTGTATAGTTCCCTGGCTTCATCCAGCCAGCCTGCGGCCAGCATCTGGTCAACACGCTCGTCAACCCTGCGGTTCAGCTCTTCCCGGGGAACATCGAGCCCGATCTTCAGAATTTTGAAAGGTCGGGGACGGGGTTTCTGGCTTCGCAGTGAAGAGTATGGCAAGCCGGTAATGATGCAGATCTCGAGAGCTCTTATAAGGCGGGCGGCATTGTTCAGGTCAACGGAATAGTAATATACCGGATCGAGTTCCAGCAGCTTTTCCTGCAATGCTTCAATCCCTTTTTCGTCCTTTAATCCCTTCAGTTCCTCTCTCAGCTGCGGATCAGGGTCGGGAAGTTCATCGATGCCATGAGTAACGGCATGAATATATAAGCCCGAGCCTCCGGTCATTATCAATACGGGGTAAGTATTGAAAAGCATTTCAAGACGGTCCAGGGCATCTTTTTCAAATTGGGAAACATTATAGGAGTCTGTAACCATCAGATGGCCTATAAAATGATGATGCACCTCGGTCATTTCAGCCTGGGTGGGAGCTGCCGTGCCGATTTGCATGCCTTCGTAAAACTGTCTGGAGTCGGCCGAGAGGATTTCAGTATTCAGGGCTTTGGCAATTTTTATTGCTGCAGCTGTTTTCCCTGAAGCTGTAGGCCCGCAAAGTACAACAAGGAGTTTTTTTTCAATAGTCTTCTGAACCTTCATGATAATTCGAGTACCTTTCTTCAATCTGGTCCATATCTCCTAAATCTTCAATATGTTCCATCTGCCCGTCCTCTCCATATTCAGATTCTTCCCCGTTGTCGGTTGTTGCTACCTGGCTTTCCACTTCGAACTTAAGGGGAGCTTCTTCCTCAAGAATCCCGGCCAGCTCCTCTTCAATACTTTGAATCTCATCCATGTCTTCTTCAATGGCATCGGGATTGAAGGCTTCCTCGGGTTTAGGCAGGGAAACAGGCTTGGGCTTTTGGGCTTTTACCGGGGGAGGAATTTCGCCCGGAACTAAAACAGCAAGGGGTGTAATTTCCACAGGTTTCCTCAGCTCACCAGTCTTTCGGGCAACCCTTGGATAGGAAATCTGTTGTTCGCTCTGCATTATTTTAAACAACTCGATATGCATGGTAACAGTTTCCTTGCCCTGAAATTCGTAATTCATCGTCTGATGAGGATCTTCAACATAATTTTTAATCCGGGCATCCTTCATCAGCGGTAAAGGCATCTTTTCTATTACCACTTCGTCAAGATCATCGTCATACCGCCTGATCTGCTTTTTGGTGGTCTTAAGAGTGATCTCGTGATTTACCCTGTTCTTCTTGTCGGTCATAAAAAAGGTCGCGCCAATGCTGTTTTTCAGTTCAGCTGTTTCAACAATCAGATGATGAAAATCGAGAAACGTCTGATTTGGCAGGATCTCAATTTCCCTTAAAAAATCATCGTGGTCGTTAGCGGTAACCCTGAAACGGTATATCAACATGGTCGTAATCTTTTCCCGGCGTAAAAATAAACAAATCTTAAGTACCAACAGGCACAAGGCCGTGTTTTTTACCTTCATCAAGCATCAGCTGAAAAGCCGCATCAAATTCATTGGGAATACTTCCTTCAAGAATTGCTTCGGTGATTATCTCCTTGATTTCACCTACCAGCCTCGAAGGCGGGATTCCGAATGTAGTCATGATGAGGTCTCCGGTAATCGGCGGCTGCCAGTTCCTGAGTCTGTCCTTCTCCTCGATCTCGACCAGTTTCCTCCTTACTATCTCAAAATTCTCAAGAAAGTTCTTCACTTTAATCTGGTTCTTCGATGTGATATCCGCCTCGCACAAAAGCATCAGATCATCCACATCATCTCCGGCTTCGAAAAGAAGCCTCCGAACGGCCGAGTCGCTTACCGTATCTTCTGCCAGAACGATGGGCCGGAGATGCAGAAGCACCATCTTTTCAACGAATTTCATCTTCTCGTTCAGGGGAAGTTTGAGTTCACGGAAAATTTTCGAAACCATTTTTGAACCTTTGAACTCATGCGCATGAAAGGTCCAGCCCGAGCCGGGAATAAATTTTTTCGTAGCCGGCTTGGCAATATCGTGCAACAATGCCGACCATCTGAGCCAAAGGTTAGAGGACGTATTGGATACATTATCCAGAACAGCAAGGGTATGATAGAAATTATCCTTATGGCCTTTCCCTTCAATCGTCTCCACCCCTTTCAGATCGAGAAGCACGGGAAAGATCAGCTGCAAAAGCCCGGTTTCATCAAGCATCCTGAATCCCCTCGAAGGCTTTGAAGACATAATGATCAGGTTCAGCTCGTCGACCACCCTTTCCATCGAGACAATACCGATTCTGCCTGCGTTACGGGCAATGGCGGCATAACAGCCATCTTCGATAATAAAATCGAGCTGGCTGGCGAACCGTATCGCCCTCATCATCCGCAGTGGATCATCCGAGAAGGTGATATCAGGGTTAAGTGGAGTGCGGATGACTTTATCCCTCAGGTCCTGCATGCCGTTAAACGGATCTATCAGTTCTCCCAGCTCACTCATCCGCAGATCAAAAGCCATGGCATTGATCGTAAAATCGCGGCGTTTCTGATCATCTTCCAGACTACCGTCTTCGACCAAAGGTTTGCGGGAATCGCAGCGGTAGGATTCTTTCCGGGCACCAACGAACTCCACTTTCACGTCCTTATATTGTATCATGGCCGTGCCGAAGTTTTTAAAAAACTTCACTTCAGGCGGCGGACTGAGCCTGGCTGCAACGGCATGGGCAAAGTCTATTCCGCTACCCACCACAGCGATATCAATATCATTTTTGGCATCCCTGCCCAGGAGGCAATCTCTTACAAAACCTCCCACAACACAGGCCATGAGATTCATTTCGCCGGCTGCTTTCGTCACGGCACGGAAGATCGGATCGTCGAGATATTTTATAAAGGTTTCCATGTTTTGTATCAGGGCCAAAAGTAAGAAAATAATAAATGTTAACAATTACAAGGTCATTAAAGCTATTTCACTATTTTTGAGCCTTGGTTTTAGGGCATAAGTTTCATTCTTAATGCCATCAGCAATAATCTTAAACATTTACCCCTATGTTAAGAGGACTATTACCCCAGGAATATGCTTTCTTCGATTATTTTGAAAGACTTATGAGTATTAACCTTCAGGTGAGCAACGAATTTCTGGCCCTGGTGAAGGAAAAAAAACATCCTGAAGTTGCAACCAATGCCATAAAAAGACTGGAACAGGAGGCCGACAAGCTCACAAAGGAATGCATAGACTTGCTTCACCGTACGTTTATCACGCCGATCGACAGGGACCAGATTTACCAGCTGGTTAACGGGATGGACGACTTTGCCGACCAGATGAATGCGGCCACTTTCAGGTTATTTTATTATGGAATTGAAGAATTCAGGCCCGAAACACTTGAATTTGCAAAGATCATCCATGCCTGTAACCAGGAAGTTGATTCAGCAATTAAAAGCCTGAGAAACATAAAAAAACAAAGTAAAGAAATAAGGGTAAAATGTTCCGCGATCCATGAATTTGAAAATCAGGCAGACGACATTTCCCGTGTAGCTATCGCGAATCTCTTCAAAACGAATGAAATAATGCTTATCATCAAATGGAAGGAGATTTTTGAGCGTCTTGAAAAAGCTGTGGACCGCTTAGAGAGAGTTGCCAATACGATTGAAAGTATTCTGATCGACAACGCCTGACCTCAATGCCACCAATTCCCTGTTTATGCTAGTTATTGTTTTAATTACCATTCTCGTTGCCCTGATATTCGACGTGATCAATGGGTTTCACGATGCGGCCAATTCAATTGCCACGATCGTTTCGACAAAAGTGCTATCACCTAAATTTGCAGTTCTGTGGGCTGCCTTTTTCAACTTTGCCGCCATGTTCGTATTTGCCCCTAAAGTGGCTAATACCATTGCTAAAATCGTTATCATAGATCCTGCAGACCCCGCATTTATTTACGTCATACTCAGCGGGCTTATCGGGGCAATCCTCTGGGACCTTATTACCTGGTGGTACGGTCTTCCCTCCAGTTCCTCGCATGCATTAATCGGCGGCCTTGTCGGAGCCGGCATAGCTCATAAAGGCATGGGCATCATTCACTGGTCGAAAGTAATTGAGACAGCCACATTTATTCCGATCGCTCCCTTGCTGGGTGTTGTACTTGGGTTTATTCTGATGCTGGCCGTAATATGGATCTTTCATAAAATGACCCCTCGCCGGGTTGACAGCATTTTCAGGAAAGGCCAGTTATTCTCAGCCGCTCTGTATTCTCTTGGTCACGGCGGAAATGATGCCCAGAAAACGATGGGTGTTATTGTAGCGCTTCTGGTTGCAGCCGGCATGTTATCACCCGACACCCAATTATCTCTTTTACATCATGAAACCAACTGGATCATTTTAGCCTGCTTTACGGCTATGGCCATTGGTACCGGTATCGGCGGATGGCGGATCGTTAAAACGATGGGGATGAAACTTACCAAACTAAAACCAGTACATGGTTTTGCAGCTGAAACATCAGGAGCTCTCACACTGTTCCTGGCCACCACGATGGGTATACCTATTTCAACAACCCATACTATTGCCGGTTCGATCATTGGTGTGGGTGCAGTAACCAACCTCGCTGGTATTAAATGGAAAATCGCGATGAACATCGTCATCGCCTGGGTTCTTACAATTCCTGCCTCAGCTATCGTTGCCGCCCTCTGCTTCTGGCTTGCCCAGGCACTTCACCCGGGGTTCTGAATCAATTAATCATCCAGGTCTTCATCCTCATCGGGCCTGACCGACTTACGCTTTCCGACATGGTCTTCAATGATCTCAACATATCGTTGATATACGGAATCAACAATACCTTCCCATGGATAATAGATCGTTTTTCTGGCGCCTTCTCCGGCAAGTTTGATCACTTCAGGATATTTTCTTACTTCGGATATCAGGTTGAACAAGGCCCTGGCATTGTTGTCAATCAGAAAGCCATTGACCTTATCGGTAATCCCTTCAGCTGCCGAACTGTTTTTTACCATGACCGAAGGAATATCAAATGCAGCCGCTTCCTGGATCACCAGAGGCGAATTATCATACTGCGACGGAAAAATAAAAAGGTCGGCACAGGCATAGATGCTTTTTAATTTATTCCGGTCGGTAATAAGGCCTGTAAAAAGGACTTTATCTGTAAGGTCGTATTCCTTTACCAGCTTCTTCATCTCTTTTGCAGCATAACCTTCACCCACAAATATCATCTGAAAGCCAACTTTCTTTTCCGATAACATTCGCAGAGAATCAATGATCATACGTACGTTTTTCTCCCATCTGTGCTGGCCTACAAATAATAGAGTGAACTCATTCCCGCTGGCTCCTGTCAGTTCAAGTCCGGCCTTTCTGAGTTTTATGCGGCTCAATTTGTTCGGAATCTCCATATCGGTTCCGTTTGGGATAAGCTCGAACTTTCCCTTGTATCCATACTCCTGCAAGGTATATCCGGTAGATTTGTTAGGTACCCATACCACATCAGCAGAATTATAGAAATCGAGGGTGAGGTTCATCAGGAAATCTACAAACAGCTGATTGTTGACAACCTTTTTGAAGTCTTCTTTGTATTTCGTATGAAATGTGGCCACCAGGGGAATCCCCCGTTTCCTTGCAATCCGCTGGGCCAGTTGACCACTGATGAACGGACTATGAGCATGAACCAGATCAAATTTAAGCTTCTTCAGCTTCTTTTTAAACGTGACATCGATCAATGGAAGTCCAACACGGTAAGGATTCATCCCTGGCAGCAAAACCGATTTGAAACGGTACACCCGGTAGTCTTCCTCATCTTCATAATCCTTTACTTTGGGCGCTACCAGTACTGTTTTCCCGAATTTCTCATTTAGCCAGAGGGCATAGTTATGTGCTGTGATCCCAACCCCATCCATGATAGGGAAATAGGAATCGTTGAATTGGCAAGTTGTGATTCTCATACTTTATTATGCTTTATAGATACTTATTTCAAACGGGTATAGCCGTAAGTTCTGAAAATAATATTTATCCTCAATTCTCCTGTGAGTTGAGAACAGAACATTTCCAAAACTGTGTTCGGGGAGGACAATCTTTTTTTTCCACGCGGTAAAATTCAGGATTACGACAATTCTTTCCTCGGGCAGAATCCGTGCATAAGCCAGAATTCCTTTGCGCCCGGTTATCAATGGGACCCAACGGCCCTGCTGCATCGCTGGATGATTTTTCCGAATTTTAATAATGGCTCTATATAAATTGATTAATGAATTCTCATCCTTGTTCTGGTTTTCCGTGTTCCTGAAAACAGCATCGGAATTCACCGGCAACCAGGGCGTGCCCTCTGTAAACCCGGCATGTTTATCAGGGCTCCATTGCATTGGGGTACGGGCCCTGTCTCTGCCGGTAAAAAACGGCCAGTAACGTTTTCCCAGAGGGTCCCGAATATCCCTGTACCTGATCTTCATATTACGCATGCCGATCTCTTCACCATAATAAATAAAAGGGGTTCCTTTGATCGTGAGCAGAAGCGCTGCCGAAATTTTTGCTTTTTCATTTTTATGCCGCCTCCATGGAAAGCGGTCACTACTGCGAAACAGATCATGATTTGACAATACATTACAGGGCCACCCCTGCTCAGGAATATTTGAATACCAGTCACGGATGCACTTATAATATTTTCCGGCGCTCCAGGAACGGAAAATCAGTGAAAAATCAAAGGCCATATGAATTCCATTTCCGTTAGCAAGGTAGCTGGCCGCAATCTCTGAATTTCCCGGAGGCATAGTGTATATTTCACCAACAAGTACGCGGTTGTCATATTGATCTACCTGCTTCCTAAGCTGGTTCACAATCTTATATGATTTGTGACGGTTTCTGGTAAATACATGCTTCTGAAAAAAAGGCAGTCCGAACATATACGGATTGTCCCTGAATTTCTTGTCCTTCGCGATCAGATTGATAACATCGAGCCGAAACCCGTCAACCCCCATATCCAGCCAGAATTTAAATTCTCCTGAAAAAACCGCCGGAAGCATTGGATTTCTCCAGTTCAGGTCGGGCTGCTCCCCGAAAAAAGAATGATAGTAATACTGCCCGCTCGCCTCATCCAGAGTCCAGGCGCTTCCTCCTAGAGCTGACTTCCAGTTATTGGGAGGCCCGCCCTTGTACCCGTCTCTCCATATATACCAGTGCCTTTTGGAATTTTCTGCCGAAGACTTTGATTCAATGAACCAGGGATGCTGGTCGGAGGTATGATTGAGGATCATATCGTTGATTACACGTATACCCTTGCTATGTGCAGTTTCTATAAGTGTTTTGAAATCATCCATCGTACCATATGCCGGATCTATCCTGCGGTAATCCGAAACATCATATCCGAAATCCACGTTGGGTGACAAAAAAACCGGAGAAAGCCATATGCCATCAACACCAAGTTCCGACAGGTAATCCAGCTTACTGATGATACCATTAAGGTCGCCTATGCCGTCGGCGTTTGAATCCATAAAACTTCTTGGGTAGATATGATAAATCACTCCGTGTTTCCACCAAATCCAGGGCTCAGACTGCTGACGTTCCATTTAAAGATGGCATGTTTGAATGCCGATATCTTGCAATAACTGTTGCAGAATATTGTCGGCAGTATAATTATCGGCCCGTTCCAAAGCTGCCGTTTTAAAGGAAGTCTGAAGTTTTAAATCTGAAAAAAAATCAATGATCCTCTCACTCATTTCTGCTGCTGTATCAACAAGAAATCCACTCACAGAATCCTCAATGATGTCCTTAGGCCCTTTTGTATTATAAGCCAAAACAGGTAATCCGCAGCTCATGGCTTCCAGAACCACACAACTGAAGGTATCGAAGCGTGAAGGCAGGATCAGCAAACCGGCAGAACGATAAATCTCAGGTAATTTTTCATGATCGACCCATCCAGTATATTCCGCTTCAGGAAAGGCCTGTTTAAGTTCATTTTCTGATGGGCCGGTTCCTGCAATAATCATTTTAATACCGGGGATCCTTTCCCTTGCTTTCCTGAAAATATCCGGCAATTCAAAAACTCCCTTTTCGCGGCTGATACGTCCTGCAAAAAGAACGACAGTCCCTGTTTGGTGAGTAAGAAGCATTGCCGATGTGTGAGTATCGCGGTTTGTAAAAATGTCTTCTGCCCAATGAGCGGTCATAAAGATCCTTGCAGGATCAAACCGCATGGAATTGCCTGTAAGCCACTTTTGCTGATCTGTATTGAGTACGAAAATATGATCAAACTGGTTATACCAGGTTCTCATCACCCTTTGCAATCGCCTCTGGCCCGCATCTTCCATCCCCATCACCTGTTTTGCAAACATGATCCAATCAGTATGAAGGTAAAAATATGTTTTAACGGAATACAGCTTTTTGAGGTACAGGGCTGCAAACCCCATCGGGCCTTCGGTCGAACAAAGGACACGGTTATACTTCCTTCTTCTGAAAATACGCTGAATACTGAGAAAATTAGGGATTCTCAAGGGTTGATGCCTGTAAAACGGAATATTGAATTCGGAAACAGGCTTCAGAACGATCAGATGGTGGTCTGACTTCAATGTATTGCTGCAAACCAGGATGTCGATTGGTAAATTCCGGACTTTAATTTCCCTGTGCATGGCTTGTAACACCATTGAAACGCCGTTATGATCACCATAGGTATCGGTAAGCCATAGTACACGGCTTACATTTCCCTGCCTTTCACTCTGGTCAACCATTATATTTGCACTTTATTTTCAGGATACAAATTTGAGTGATATCCTGATTACTTTTCATATGTTACAGAAACTTAATGATTTATTAACAAATTAGTAATGATAAATTAACCCTGACTTAACACTAAAATAAAAGAATCATTACACCTTTGTTTCTGATTATGAAATCACTTTCAATTGAAAAGCGTGAAGTTGATATTGTTGTAATATCCGATGTGCATTTAGGCGCTTTTGGCTGTCACGCTAAAGAACTGTTACAGTACCTGAGAAGCATCAGTCCGAAATTGCTGATCCTTAACGGCGACATCATCGACATCTGGCAATTCCGCAAAGCGTATTTCCCTAAAACCCACCTGATGGTGATCCGCCATCTTACCGGTCTGATCGCAAAAAACACCAAAGTGGTTTACATCACCGGGAATCACGATGAACTGATGCGCAAGTTTGTAAAATTCAACCTCGGGTCATTTAAACTGGTTAATAAACTGCTTCTTGATCTCAAGGGAAAGAAAACCTGGATTTTTCATGGCGATGTGTTCGATATCACAATGCAATACAGTAAATGGCTGGCAAAGCTTGGTTCATTCGGTTACGACTTGCTGATCCTTCTGAACAGTTTTGCAAATTTTATTCTCACCAGCCTGGGCCGGGAAAAGATTTCATTTTCCAAAAGAGTCAAACACAGCGTAAAGACAGCTGTTTCTTATATCAACAAGTTCGAAGAAACCGCAGCAAGCATTGCAATCTCAAAGGGGTATTCCCATGTAATCTGTGGCCATATACATCAGCCGGAAATGCGAATGATTTTCAATTCACAGGGGGAAGTAATGTATCTGAACTCCGGCGACTGGGTAGAGAATCTTTCATCCCTTGAATATCACAAAGGCGAGTGGAATATATACAGTTTTCGCGAAGACCCTCATGTGAAAGCTTACACCAAAGCCTCAAAACAACTTAAGTCCTACAGTCATAAAGAGACCTTCGAAAATCTTTTGAAAGAGTTCGAGCTGAAATAATTTTGAATTTTATTCCTCATAACTTCTTCTCTTTTTAATATCCTTCCCAGTCAGAGCTTTGGCAAATAGAATAATATTAACTACTTTTGAAAAAAAAAGAATGAAAAACAAGAAAAAATACAAGAAATCAGTTCCTGATGTTCATATTCAGGGAGATCTTGAAGATGTAAAGAAGCTTATCGAGCTGGTAAGTAAGAAGAAATCCGTTGTTCTGTTCAGGAATGGCAATGATGGAACCTGTTATGCGGATATTGAGAAAATTCTGGTTGAGTATACCAAAACAGATATCAAGCGTTTGGAGAAAGATTTTCGTGTAATTTACTTTGACTTCTTCCCTGCAGACAAGCCGGTAATAACAAAACCGATCGTGAAGGCTGCCGAAGTTGCTGAAGCTGCTGAAGTTGCCGAAGCAAAACCCAAAACAGTTAAAAAAAGCACTGTTAAGGCAAAACCGGCACAAAAAATAAATCCCAAAAAACCAACTCCCCGAACCCGGGCAGTTAAAATAACAAAGTAAGGAACCTCCTGCTTAAACCCTGCTAAATACTTTCTTCCTTCAAATGAAGATCGTGTATTAAGGAGTAAATACTGATGGCAGGAAGAGCAAGTACACGCTCTGCCTGCTTTTTTTTATGTTCAAATATTTATTACTTTTGTTATTGAATTCACAACCTGTAATATAAACCAATCATACTCTTATGGCAAAAAGAACAATCGTATCCATGCCTGGTGACGGCATTGGCAAAGTAGTCCTTGATGAGGCCATCCGCGTTCTGGATGCTGCCGGTTTTGAAGCTGAATATGTTCATGGCGACATCGGATGGGAATTCTGGTGCAAGGAAGGCGACCCCTTTCCCGTGCGCACCCAGAAACTTCTCGAACAGCATAAAATCGGGCTATTCGGAGCTATCACTTCAAAGCCTAAGGACAAGACCGAAGCTGAACTTGCCCCTGAGCTTAAAGGCAAAGGATTCGTTTATTACAGCCCTATCGTAAGCATGCGCCAGAAATACGACCTGGATATCTGCATGCGCCCCTGCAAAACATTTAAAGGCAATCCTCTTAATTTCATACGCCGTGGTTTTGGTGGCGTGATAGAAGAACCTGTGATCGACAGCATGATCTTCAGACAAAATACAGAAGGTCTTTACGGCGGAGTTGAGTGGACCAATCCTCCCGACCAGGTGTATGATGCCCTGATGACCCATAAAAAATTCAAGGATAATTTCGCATGGTGCCCCAGGCCGGAACTTGCCGTATCCACCCGTATCTTAACAAAAAAATATACCGCCCGTATTCTAAAAGCTGCATTCGAATACGCAAAAGCAAAAGGTTTCGACACTGTAACGGTTTGCGAAAAACCAAACGTGATCCGCGAAACCTCAGGCATGATGCTGAAAGTTGCACAGGAATTGGCAAAAACCGAATACCCGGGCATTAAGGTGCAGGATACAAATATTGACGCCCAGATGATGTGGCTCACCAAAAATCCTGAAATATACCATGTAGTCGTTGCAAGCAATATGTTCGGCGATATTATTTCCGATGGTTTTGCCGGACTTATTGGCGGACTGGGTTTCGCGTGCAGCGCCAATATCGGCCCGGATATCGCGGTGTTCGAACCTACTCATGGCTCAGCCCCCAAATATGCCGAATTCAATCCATCGATCGTCAACCCTATCGCAATGATCATGAGCGCTTGTCTGATGCTTGAACATATCGGCGAAAACGCCATCGCTGCAAAAATATCAAAAGCCATCGCCGAAGTCGTTGAAGAAGGCAAAGTCATGACTTACGACATGATGAAACTTTCAGGCAAACCTGATGTATTCAGCAAAGGAGCCGTCAGCACATCTCAGATGGCCGATGCGATAATAGCTAAACTGAAGTAAGTTACCCAGTTACCCAGTTACCCAGTTACCCAGGACCTAATCCCTAATCCCCAACAAATGACCGACCGAGTTCAAAACCTCTGGCCCGAGCTGATGTGGATCAGCGACGCCGGTCTGCGCGAGAAAACCGCCAGAACCTGGGAACTTGCTCTTGAAAAGAGCGTTCTCACACCCGAAGACCTCAACAGAATCCCGTTTACACTTCTTGCAGGCCCCGACCTCAAGGTTACCTTCATGGCCCACAAACGTTGCGTGGTTCATATAGCCCGCGATGCCGGCAACAAGATGAATGAATTCTTTAAGGATGACCTGCCTGTGAATATGGATGTGCTGATTGCCGGAGCCATTCTTGCCGACGTTGGAAAGCTGCTCGAATACGAAATGAAAGACGGCAAATCGGTTCAGGGAATGTACGGGAAATATCTCCGCCATCCCTTCTCAGGAGTGTCCCTTGCCGAGCAATGCGGCGTACCTGCGGCAGTCTGCCATATCATCGCCACCCATGCCGGCGAAGGCGATATGGTGAAACGCACCGTAGAAGCATACATCGTGCACCATGCCGACTTTATGACGTTTGAGCCGTTCGTGAAAAGACTTCAATAAAAGGATTGAAGGATTGAATTACTTTCAGATTGTGATATAGTAAAATCCGAAAAACTAAAGGAACTACTCCATGAAGCAAATGAAATTTAGCTATCTTTCCTCAGCCAGAAAAACATCAATTCGAAAAACCAAAAATTAACCTTCATTCCTTCAATCCTTCAATCCTTCATTCCTTCAAACCTTCATTCCTTCATTTCTTCATTCCTTTTCTTAAAAAACTTTCGTATGACAATCATAGAACAGATAATCAGCAAACACTCCTCCGGAGTGCCTGTGAAGCCTTCCGACATCGTCGACGTGTTTATCGATACCCGCGCAGCCCGTGATTTCGGCGGCGCCAACGTGGTTAAAAATATTCTGGATAACGGGCTTGGCCTGGCCGATGCCTCTAAAACAATTTTTACTTTCGACTGCAACCCGGGAGGTTCTGATCAGAAATACGCCCAGAACCAGCATTACTGCCGTCAGTATGCCCGTGAGAAAGGCATTCGGGTGTATGATGTGGATGCGGGGGTGGGAACTCACCTGGCGATCGACAGCGGACTGGCATGGCCGGGAAGCACCTTTGTTTCCACCGACTCCCATGCCAATATCATGGGGGCTATTGCCTCTTTCGGTCAGGGCATGGGCGACCAGGATATCGCTGCCGCCTGGGCTAAGGGCGCAGTTTGGTTCAAAGTGCCGGCTTCGGTAAAGATCAATCTCAACGGTCCCAGACCCGCCAATGTCTCGGCAAAGGATATCGTTCTGAATCTGCTCAGCATTTTTGGTGCGAACCAGCTGCTTGGGTATTCCGTTGAGATATATGGCGCTGAAACCGAGAAATTCACTCTCGACGAAAGGATCACGATTTCGTCGATGGGCACCGAGATGGGCGCTATCCTGATTATCTTCCCGACCAGCCAGGGATTGCTTGCCGAATTAAAAAGGATCACGGGAAAAGATTATCCTATGGTCACGGCCGGTCCTGATGCCGTCTATGAAAAATCGTTCGACATCGACCTGTCTAAGTTCGTCCCCATGGTCGCAAAACCAGGGCATCCCGAAGACGACACCGCCGTTGACAATGTACGCAACCAGAAAATAGATTCGGGCTTTATCGGCAGTTGTACCAACGGTCGTATCGGGGATCTGCGGATGGCTGCGTCGGTTCTGAAAAACAGGAAGGTGGCTCCTGGTGTGGTATTGAAAATCGTTCCCTCTACCGATGCCATCTGGAACCAGGCCCTCGGTGAAGGACTGATCAAAGTTTTCAAAGATGCCGGGGCCATGGTATCCAATGCAGGCTGCGCCGGATGCGCTGCCGGACAGGTCGGACAGAACGGGCCCGGGGAGGTGACCATCAGTACAGGAAACCGGAATTTCGAAGGGAAGCAGGGCAAAGGCTTTGTTTACCTGGCCTCCCCTGCTGTCGTTGCAGCCAGTGCCGTTGCCGGGTTCATCACCACTCCGGATCAGATCCCTGCCAAACCGGCGGAATTCGGGAATGCCGCTGTTCTCAAATCCGCAGTCAAAGAAAAAATAAGATCAGAAAAGCCTGTCATCGTTGAAGGAAAGGTATGGCTCATCGGCAAAGACAATATCGATACCGATATGATCTTCCATAACCGCTACCTCACCATCACCGATATTAAAGAAATGGGGCAGTACAGCTTCGATAACCTGAAGGGATACGAGGACTTTGCTAAAAAAGCCAAAGCCGGCGACATCGTGATGTGCGGTAAGAATTTCGGGGCCGGAAGCTCAAGACAGCAGGCTGTGGATTGCTTCATTTCACTTGGCATCAGCTGCATCCTGGCTGAATCCTTCGGAGCGATCTACGAACGTAATGCCATCAATGCAGCGATGCCTATCCTTACTTACAAACCGGAAATCGTTACGGAACTTGCCCTCAGCAATGGGGATTCCGTAAGAGTGAATTTCGGGTCGGGTGAAATCATCAACCTCGCCAATAGCAAGTCAGGCAAGCTCGATAAATTCTATGACGCCCAGATGGCGATCTATAAGAACGGTGGACTGCTTTGACCATTTCACCATTTCACCATTTCACCATTTCACCATTTCTCTTCAACTTCCACCTCCTATGCGACCACAGGTAATACCTCGGATCTTCTTTGATCTGGTCTTCGAGAATATTCATGAAAGCCCTGGTGATCTCTGTTGTCTTCATGGTCTTGGGTTCGAGGCATAGAGTAATGAATTCGACCGTATAATATCCCCGTTTTACACGTCTGATCCAGGTAAAAAATACTGGAAGATTTTGAACCCTTGCATATTTCTCCGGGCCATGCAGGACCGCTGTGTCCTGGTTCAGGAAATTGACCCAGTAAGCGAGCCTCGCGGTTGGCGGGCTCTGGTCGGCAATCATATAAAATGCAGCCGGCTCTCCCCAGTTCGTTTCAAACACTTCCCTCGTATCGGTAATGGAAACCAGAACTGAACGACCCTGAACTCTGGTCCGCCGGGTATAGCTGTCGATATACTTGTTCGCGAGCGGTTTGTAGAAGCCTACCGGTTTGTGGAGCAGCTGGGTGCCGCTGGCAATCCCGGCCCATTCCCAGTTGGCATAATGACCGGCTACACAGATAATCCCCCTGCCCTCGCGGAAACACCGGCTCATATCTACATTTTCAGCATATGTGTATCGTTTAACTATCTGGGCTTCGGTCATCGTGAATGACTTCAGGCTTTCAACCAAAACGTCGCATAAATGGTGATAAAAAGCCAGGGCAATTTTTTTGTACTCGTCTTCCGGTTTGCCGGGAAGGGAATTCCTCAGATTGGTCATCACGACTTTTCTGCGGTAGCCGGTAAGCCTGTATACAATAAAGCAGGTGACATCAGATACCAGATAGACCAGCCAAAACGGCATCAGCCAGAAAAGAGCCACAAAAGCCCTGAAAAATATATAAACGAGGTAGTTCATACCGTAATTTGAGATGCAAAGTTAAGCGGAATGATTTATTTTTGTTGCAAAATATCCCGAATGCTGATAATCAAGCGACACAACACCGACCCATATTTTAATCTTGCCACCGAAGAATATGTGCTGAAAGAGATTTCCGGCGATTCATTTATGCTATGGCGGAATTCCCCTTCCATCATCGTTGGCAAACACCAGAATACCCTGGCCGAGATCAACGCTGAATATGTGAAACAGAACAACATCCCTGTGGTGAGAAGACTTTCGGGCGGAGGGGCTGTCTTTCACGACCTGGGTAACCTGAATTTCACGTTTATCCAGAGCGGGAAGTCTGACCTTCTGGTTGATTTCAGGAAGTACACACAACCGATCCTGGATGTTCTTCTGAAGCTCGGAATTGATGCCAGGTTCGAAGGACGAAACGATCTCACCATCGAAGGTAAAAAGTTTTCTGGCAATGCCGAACATATCTGGAAAAACAGGGTACTGCATCACGGCACCCTTCTGTTTTCATCTCAGATGGCCGACCTTAGCAAGGCACTGAATGTAGATCCCCTGAAGTTTCAGGATAAGGCCGTGAAATCGGTGAGAAGCCGGGTCACCAATATCAGCGAACACCTCAGGGAACCTATGGATGTGATGATGTTTTCTGATCTGATTCAGGAACACATCATCACGATGTACCCTGATGCAACAGCCTGTGATCTGAACGACAATGACCATCATAAGATCAATGAGCTGGTAAGAACGAAATACGGCACCTGGGAATGGAACTTCGGGTATTCGCCCAATTATAATTTCAAAAAGGTACTTCGCACCAAAAACAGCGGAACGATCGAGTTTGACCTGGATGTAAAAAACGGTACAATCTTGCATTGTAAGATATTTGGCGATTATTTTTCTAAATTTGACACTGAAGAGATCGAAGTAGCACTTACCGGAACAGCGCACGAGGCGACGGCCATACGATCAGCCCTGGCAAAATTTAATTTAAGTGATTACTTCGCAAACCTCAGCATGGAGGAGTTTTTGGAAGGAACCTTTTGAAAAAATGAATGTCGAATATTGAATATTGAACAACGAATTATGAAGATTTCACCATTTCACCATTTCACCATTTCACCATTTCACCATTTCACCATTTCACCATTTCACCATTTCACCATTTAATCTGCCCCCCCAATGACCCACCCCGCAATTTTCGACAAACTCTGGACGCTATACTCCTCGCAGAACCCCGGCAGCCGAAGGGTACACGAGCTGTTATCCGCCGAAGGCGAAACAATCATAAACGACCATGTGGCGTTCCGCACCTTCGACTATCCGCAGATCAACATTGACGTTATGGCACGGGAATTCCTCGCGGGTGGCTATGTTTACAAAGGTGATTACCACTTTGAAGAGAAGAAACTGTACGCGAAACATTTTGAACATGCCGTGGACCCTCACGCTCCCAGGGTTTTTATAAGTCAGCTGCTCACCTCTGAATTCAGCCCCTTCCTTCAGCAGGCGATACGAAACTGGGTCAGCTCTATTCCTGATGCAAACCTGGAGTCGCCCGGGCTGATCTATTCCGGTAATCTTTCGGGGCTGCCTTCATTTGAGCATTTTGAATATCTCCGAAAGGAATCGGAATACGCGGCCTGGTTGTATGTAAACGGTTTCCGCGCCAACCATTTCACAGTGAGCGTGAATTCCCTGAAAAAATACGACAGCATCGAAAAAGTCAATGCGTTTCTTAAACAGCATGGCTTTCGCATGAATGATGCGGGCGGAGAGATACAGGGCAGTCCGGGGGAGCTTCTGGAACAATCGAGCATTAAAGCTGGCATGGTGGAAACTCAATTTGCAGAAGGTCTTTTTGAAGTACCCGGCTGTTATTACGAATTTGCAAAGCGTTATCCAGATAGCGACGGCAAGCTTTACAGCGGTTTTATTGCGAAATCGGCCGATAAAATATTCCAGTCGACTGATTATTACAAACAATAAACACATATGGCAGCAAACATTAAACTGATCCTCATTACGGCCTGGATTTTGCCGGTTCTTGCCTGTTCTTCGGGAAGCAGCAATAATAAGGGCGAGATCCTGCTTCCTCCGGCAGGCAAAGTGCATGAACATATCAGCTGCAATGCCAATACCCTGCTTACTTACGCTCTGTATCTGCCTTCGAAATGCAGCAACCGCCTGAGCCAGGCCCCCGGCCAGAAGCGCTTCCCCGTGATCCTTGTTTTTGACCCCCATGGCGACGGCAGCCTGCCCGTGAAACGATTCAGCAGCCTGGCCGAAAAATACGGTTTTATCCTCGTGGGTTCCAACGATTCAAGGAACCTGCAGTCGCCCGCCGAAAGCGAAGCCATCGTTCAGGCTATGTTCAGCGAGATCGAAACCCGTTTGCCTATCGACACTTCGGCTATATATGTGATGGGATTCTCTGGCGGATCGCGGGTTGCCACGGCAGCAGCCATGTACCGGCCTTATGTTAAAGGGATCATCGGCTGCGGTGCCGGATTCCCCTCAGGCGTTCAGCCTCCCAACTATAAATTTGACTATTTCGGCATAGTGGGTCAGGGCGATTTCAACCTCACCGAGATGGTCGCTCTCGACAAAACCCTCGCACAGATGGATTTCAGGCATTTTATTCTTGAATTTGACGGAACCCACGGCTGGCCAGGCCTGCATGAGACCGGGAAAGCCTGGGACTGGCAGGTGTTTAATGCCATGAAAGATGGCCGCATTCAAAAGAACGACAGCCTGATCAAAGCATTTTCTTTAGGTATGACTGCGGATTACGACTCACTTGTAAACCAGGGTCGTCTGCTGTATGCAAGGCAGAGCCTGGACTTCACTGTCAATTGCCTGTCGGGATTATCGGACGTGACAGCCCTGAAAGATAAGCTCGCATCTCTGGAAGCCTCTTCCGCCTACAAGATTGCCATGAAAAAATTTAACGATGTCCTTGACAAAGAGCAAAAAGAACAACAGCTTCTGATGGAAGCTTTGTTCAGCAGGGACCTGAAATGGTGGAAGTCGAGGCTGGGGAAGTACCGCGACTGCAAAGCAGCCGGTCTGAGCCCTGAAGATACGCTGATGAACCACCGACTGCTGGCCTTTCTCGGCCTGCTCTGTTATTCCAATGCCAATGGCCTGCTGAAACAGAATAATGTTGAACAGACCCGGGTTGTGACCGGGATCTATTCTCTGGTTGAGCCCGACAACCCTGAGCCTTATTACATCATGGCCGTGCTCTCGGGCCGGATAAACGATACGACCCGGACTCTGAGTTATTTTAAAAAGGCGTATGATGCCGGATTCAGGAATAAAGCAAGAGCCCAGTCCCAGCCCGAGTTTGAGATCATCAGGGCCAATCCGGCTTTTTTCGGACTTATAAATAAAATGCAATGATCCCTGCACTGCCGATACATAAAAAAATTGAAGCCCTCAGGTCGTTACTCGAAGGGGAATTATTTATCGATGATGCTTCAAGGCTGATGTATGCCACCGATGCCTCAGCTTACCGGGAGATCCCGCTTGGCGTGGTAAGACCCCGTCACTCTGACGACATAAGGAAGATCATCGGTTTTGCAGCTGAAAACGGTATTCCGCTCATTCCCCGTGCCGCCGGGACTTCGCTTGCAGGCCAGGTAGTGGGTTCGGGACTGGTGGTTGATGTTTCCCGCTACATGACTTCCATTCTTGAAATCAATACCGCTGAACACTGGGTAAGGGTTCAACCCGGGGTGATCCCCGATGAGCTGAATAAAATACTGGAACCCCACGGCCTGTTCTTCGGTCCGGAGACATCTACCTCAAGTCGCTGCATGATAGGCGGTATGGTCGGAAACAACTCCTGCGGGGCTCATTCCATCCTCTACGGCAGCACCCGCGACCACGTGATATCGGTGAAAGGTTTTTTAAGCGACGGATCTGATGTGGAATTCAAAGACCTCAGTCTGGATGAATTTCAGGAGAAATGTACCGGCGATACTCTTGAAAATAAGATCTACCAACAGATCCGCCAGATCCTGTCCGATCCCCTGAACCAGGAAGAAATACGACGTGAATTCCCCGACCCTGCGATCCACCGGCGTAATACCGGGTATGCCATTGACCTCCTCCTCGAAACCGAACCGTATTCGACATTCAATCCCATTTCACCATTTAATTTCTCCCTCCTCCTCTCCGGCTCCGAAGGCACTCTGATGTTCATGACCGAGATAAAGCTGAACCTGGTCCCTCTTCCTCCAAAGCAGAAAGCCCTGGTATGCGTGCACTGCCATACGGTAGCCGAGTCGCTGAAGGCCAACCTTATCGCTCTCAAATACGCCCCGGGATCGGTCGAGCTTATGGACAAGGCCATCATGGACTGTACCAAGGATAATATCACCCAGAGGCAGAACCGCTTTTTTATTGAAGGCGATCCGGGAGCTATTTTGATTGTTGAATTTGCCCGGGAGACTAAGGAAGAGATACGGGATACATGTTGCAGGATGGAAGCCGAAATGCGTGAGGCCTCACTGGGATACCACTTTCCTGTGGTATTTCCTCCTGAACTAAAACGGGTGTGGGATCTCAGGAAAGCCGGGCTGGGCGTGCTTTCCAATTATCCCGGCGATCGCAAGCCCGTGCCTGTTACTGAAGACACTGCTGTAAGCCCGGAGAAGCTTCCCGAATACATTGCTGAATTTGATGCCATGCTGGCAAGATACGGACTGAACTGCGTGTATTACGCCCATATTGGATCGGGGGAGCTACACCTCAGGCCTGTTCTGAACCTTAAAGATCCGGCCGATGTGGAACTGTTCCATACCGTGGCCCTTGAGACAGCTAAGATTGTTAAAAAGTACCGTGGCTCCCTGAGCGGGGAACACGGGGACGGCAGACTGAGGGGTGAATTCATTCCCCTGATGATTGGTGATCACAACTATGCACTTCTAAAAGAGATCAAAAAATGCTGGGACCCTGAGAATATTTTCAACCCGAACAAGATCACCGACACCCCCAGAATGAACTCCAGCCTGAGATTTCAGCCTGGCATCAAGGCAAAAGACATTAAAACGTATTTCGATTTTTCTTCGAGCCATGGTATACAAAGGGCTGCCGAGCAATGTAACGGATCGGCCGACTGCAGGAACAACGTGGCAACGGGAAAATGGATGTGCCCCTCGTATATGGCCACGGGTGATGAAAATACCACGACCAGGGCCAGGGCGAATATCCTCAGGGAATTCATCACGAATTCAACAAAAACGAACCCCTTCGACCACAGGGAGATTTATGAAGTGATGGACCTCTGCCTGAGCTGTAAAGCCTGTAAAAGTGAATGCCCTTCAAACGTGGATATGGCCAGGCTGAAAGCCGAATTCCTCCAGCATTACTATGATGCCAACGGCCTGCCCTTGCGATCGCGGCTTATAGCGTACATCAGCAGTATCAACCGGCTCGGAAGTCTGGCGCCGGGCATCTTTAATTTCTTTCTGAAAAACCAGGTATTCTCAGCTTTGTCGAAGAAAATGCTTGGCTTTGCTCCCGAAAGGACAATCCCCCTGTTATCGGGGACCACCCTGAGACATTGGATAGGAAAAAACCTGGCCGCTCTGAATTCCGGTATAACCAGCAAAAAAGGCAGTTTTTACCTGTTCGTGGATGAATTCACGAATTACAATGATGTAGAAACCGGGATAAAAACCGTGCTGCTGTTCAACCGCCTCGGTTATGAGGTACTCTATGTTCCCCACGATCTCAGCGGCCGCACTTTTCTCTCAAAAGGCCTGTTGAATGTAGCAAAACAAATAGCAACGCACAACGTGAACCGCTTCAAAGGAATTGTTACAGCAGGTATTCCTCTGGTCGGAATAGAGCCATCGGCCATCCTGGGCTTCAGGGATGAATACCCTGAGCTCGTGAATCCGACCCTGAGAGAAGACGCAAAACAGCTCTCGGCAAACTGCCTGATGTACGACGAATTCATCATGAGGGAGGTTTCAACCGGCAGAATCAGCTCGGGGGCATTTACTTCAGAACCTCTTAAAATCAGACTTCACGGTCATTGCCATCAGAAAGCCCTGGCCTCGGTAGAAAACACCCGTAAAATGTTGTCATTACCCATGAATTACAGCGTTGAAGAGATCCGCTCGGGATGCTGTGGCATGGCCGGCGCTTTCGGCTATGAAAAAGAACATTATGAGGTTTCAATGAAGGTAGGCGAACTGGTTCTTTTCCCTGAAATCAGAAAGGCTGCCTCCGAAATAACGATAGCCGCTCCGGGCACCAGCTGCCGTCACCAGATCATGGATGGCACTGGCCGTAAAGCACACCATCCTGCCGAAATACTTTTTGATGCCCTCTGTTTAACAGATAGATAGTCCGGGCTGAGAGCCAGGTTCAAACAGCATTGTTACCAGCTTCATCATCTCCCTGCAGATAATGCTTCAGAACCCTTCTGAACAAAGGTTCATCTATGGGCTTGGAGATATAATCATCGAAGCCACATTCAAGAATCTCTTCCCTGCTTCCTTTCATAGCCCTTGCAGTGATTGCAATCACAGGAATATCCTTAAGATCTTCAGTTTTTCTGATCTCCTCAAAAGCCGACAACCCGTCCATCACCGGAAGAGAAATATCCATCAGGATCAGGTCGGGTTTGTGTTTCATCGCCTGGCTCACGCCTTCCGCTCCATCGCGGGCCTCTATTATTCTGGCATCAGGCAGCAAAAGGGCCTTTAAGGTTTTAATATCGTCGGGCTTATCTTCAACCACCAGTATAAGTGGGTTGCCTGTTCGAATGACAATACGTGGCCGGGTTTTTTGTATTGAAGGCTTCCTTACTTGTAAATCTACCATTTCATCGACCATGGCAAGCAGTTCTGATTTGCTCACATCGCCTTTGCGGATGAACTGATGCACGTTATTGCCTTTCAGGAAACTCAATTCTTCTTTGGTGATATGCTTGGCGGTGAGTATGAGTACCGGAAGTTTCAACGTTGCTTCGTCTTCACGTATCATTTTAAGCACCTGAAAGCCGTCTGCCTCAGGCATCATCAGATCTAAAATCATGGCATCAGGAACCACAAGCCTGAGCTGTTCCATGGCTTCTTGGCCGTTTCTCGCCACAAAAACAGTATATCCCTTCTCACACAAAATATCCTTTACCTGGATTATGGCAGGCTCGCTGTCCTCAACAACAAGAATGTTTTTGCCTGCCCCGGAAGCAGAAGACTGTGTACCAGGGCGTCTGTGCACATGATGCATGCCTCCCGTATATTCTTCCACTCTTTGCGAGAAATCAGCCCTAAGGGGCAATATCAAAGTAAAGGTCGAGCCTTTTCCGGGATAGCTTACAACCCTGATCTTACCTTGAAGCAGGCCTGTATATTTCTTAGCGATTGCGAGCCCAAGGCCTGTCCCTCCGTATTTTCCGGAAGAGCCTTCATCAGCCTGCCGGAATTCGTCGAAAATATTTGGCAGATCATGATCAGATATCCCAATTCCGGTATCTGCAATTGCAATCCCTACTTCATTTTCAAACTGAACCGCGGTAACCTCAACTTTCCCCGTCTCAGTAAATTTTACGGCATTACCGATAATATTCTCCAGTATATGCCTGCATTTCACATAATCAGTGTGAATCGGCTGAAGCTCCTGCGGAACCTTGTTAATAAGTTCTATTGTCTTCTCCCTGGCCTGGGGCTCAAGCATAGTCACTATTTCTTCAACCAAATCGTAAATACTGAATTTACTGGTAGAGATTTCCTCATGACCCGACTCAATCCTTGAAAGATCAAGGATGTCGTTGATCAGCGAAAGAAGGTTCTTTCCATTTCTTTCAATGATCTCGATGTAACTGTATTCCTCCTTCGCAATCATGTTTTCGAGCCGGCGGCTGAGCACCCCAGATAAGGCGATCACAGAATTCAGCGGGGTTCTCAGCTCATGACTCATATTCGACAGGAATGAACTTTTAAGACGGTTGGCCTCATTTATCTGATTTTTCTGCATCTCCAGCTCTATATTCTGCTCGGTAAGTTCATCTCCCTGTATGGTCAGCTCCCGGGCCCTCTCGTCGAGTTCACGATTCTGGGCTTCAAGTTTTTTCGAAAAATCAAGAATCTTCTGGTTTGATATTATCCCGATAAAACGGGCGGCAAGTGTAAAATAAATATCGGTAATAAACCGGATTGCCTCAGGGGGATAGCTGTTTAGGCTTGCCATCGTAACTATTGCAACAACGTCATTACCCGAAAGGATGGGAATGCTTACAATCTCCCTGGGTCTGAAATCGCCTGCAGCCGCACTGAACAACATGGCCGTATCTATGGGAATATCCTTAATATAACGGATCTGCCGGCTTGCAAGAGCCAGGCCAAACTCCCCCTCAAACGAGTTTGCCGAAAATGACGCCCTCACGGCCGGACTCAGGCCGATCGATTCAAATTGTTCAAAACCGCTCTGCTGCTCATTTAAAAGGTATACCGCCCCAATCTGAGATCCTGATTTTTCCATCAGTATCCTCAGAAGTTCATGGCAGAATGGATGCAATTTCTCTTGTTTAAGCATCACATCCGAGATATCCCCTAATGATTTCCGGTTGACCATCTCCAGCTTATTGGCTTCGGCAAGCCTGTTAAACGATGAGGCCAGCTTTCCGAATTCACTGCCTGAAGAATATCCAATGCGTGAATCAAGATTGCCTTTACGGTAATCGTCGGTCACCCTGATGATCTCCTCCAGGGGTGAACGAATAATTTTCATCAGGAATAAACTCACTAAAAATGCAACAACAAGTATCCCGAAAAGAAAAATCAACAGAAATCTCTGCAGGTTGGCCTTGTGTATTTGTGCATCATTATAAAATTTATCGGCTCTGGTCAAAGCAAAATCGCTCACATCATTGATTTCACTCAGAATACGGTCAACCTGGAAGTCGGTCGGGCCATCAGAAGTTGACACCTTAGCCGCTTCAGCTGACTTCCCCGATTTAATCAGGGTTATGATTTCCTCTCTCTCAGGCTTGTACTTAACCATTTCATTATAGATGTCAACCACATCCTTTGGGGGCCCCAGATAGGCCTGCGAAATAAGGTCTATCTGCCGAAAAGCGTTTGCTTCAAGAACAGCGATGGCAGCAATTTCCGACTGTATCGACTGTAGATCATTGGCAATCACCATGTTTTTTATTTTCCGGTGAATCATCAGTACATCTCCTTTAAGCTCTGCAATAGCTCTCCTGACCTTAAGCGGATGGTTATATAATCCGTCGGTTTGTTCCCACAGGCTGCTTGTCTGGAACCAGGCTACAAAGCCAAGCAGAGCAACTAATAAGAGTATCAGCCCCAGGCCGGTCCTCAGCTGGGTTCCGATGGTAAAATCTTTTATCCTCATTTGTTCAGCTTTATGTTGTTGAAGGATGATTGAAGGATGGCCTTCTACCCGATTTTTTGAAATACTGCCGCAGGAGGGTACACCGGGCGGAACCTGTACTTTGCAACAATCTCCCGTTCGGCTTCCCCGGTCACCAGATACCCTTTCCGGGAAAGAGAGAGATAGAGTTTTTTCAGTATTGCCTGCCTGATTTCCGCATTATAATAAAACAGCAGATTGCTGCAGCATATCAGGTCAAAATCGCCAAAGATACTGGCAGCGGGGCTTATCGAATTTGAATCGAGCAGGTCATCGAAAGAGAAATCGATAGAATCTTTTAGATTGTCTGAAATCGTGTAGTTCTCACCGCGTTGGCTAAAATAATTCGACATCCGCCCTAAATTTACATTCCCCAGTTCGAGTCTGTTAAAAACTCCTTTTCGTGCTTTGGTGAGCGAATTCTCTGAAATATCAGTTCCAAACACTCTGAAGTTCGTGGCTTTTTCTTTTCTGCGGATGAGTTCGTCGAGGACCATTGCAATGGAATATGTTTCCTGCCCGGCAGCGCAACCGGCCGACCATATCCTGATCTCAGAGTTCGGTGATTTTTCGTCGATCAGCCGTGGTAAAATGAGCTGTTCAAGCAAAGCAAAAGTGAGTGGATTTCTAAAAAAATCGCTGTAGCAGATAGTGAGTGAGCTAAAGAGTGCGTATGCTTCGTTTTCATCTTCGGCCAAAACACCCGCGTATTGTTTATTGCTGATTCCGTTCAGAGCAGCTAGCCTTTTTTCAACCGATTTAAGCAGGAAGGATCTCTCGTATACTGAAATATCTTTCCCGTAAACGTTGTTCATCACATTCAGTATTTCAGCAACAGCGACCATCATTTTCTAAAACGGTTTAAAGTGTCGGCAAGCTCCTTAAATCGGATGGGTTTTGCCAGATACCCTACACAGCCTGACTGAAACGTTTTTTCCCGGTCACCATGCATGGCATAAGCCGTAGTGGCAATGACGGGCAAATCAGGTCGCAGCGTCAGCATCATCCTGGTAATTTCCTGACCCGGTATATCCGGCAATTTGAAGTCCATTAATACCATGCTGATATCAGCCTGTTCATGGAAAATCTGCATCGCTTCCTTCCCATCCCATGCATGCTCCACATGAAATCCAAGCCGTTCCAGAAAGATATTCATCAGGCTGAAATTATCAGGTTCGTCTTCAACAACAAGAATTGTAGTTCCTGAAAAGTCGAGGGGCGCCGTTTCATGAACAGCATCATCGCATTTTTTCTTATCCGAACGAGCAAGAGGTATACTGAAGCTGAAGCGGGAACCCAGACCAGGAGTTGATTCAACAACAATCTCCCCTCCCATTGCTTTTACAAAGGCATTTGATATGGAAAGTCCCAGGCCGTTACCCCCGTATTGCCTTGCAAGGCCTGTTTCGACCTGCCAGAAGCGATTAAATATAGCCTCCCTGTGTTGTTCCGGAATTCCGATCCCGGTATCTTTAGTAAAAAATTCAAGTTTGTCTTTCTTCAGTTTGTAACCAAACTCAATCGTCCCTTCTTTAGTGAATTTAATTGCATTTGAAAGCAGGTTGTCCATGACCTGCCGCAGTTTAGTCTGATCGGCAATAATATCATATGCCAGAGACGCCGGTTCTTTTGACAG
>CAIWXI010000057.1 GCA_903916595.1 uncultured Bacteroidales bacterium
AGGTCCATCCTCAGCCAGTCATACATCTTGAATGTAAAAATGTATGGTGTAGTGCTGATCTCAAGAACCAGGTTGTTTGTGCCTGATCCATGAACAGTCCCTTCGGGAATGAGAAACAGATCATGTTTTGTTGCAGGATGCTGCTGCACAAATAAAGGGATGTCGACCGGGGTCTTCTCCTTCGCGCTTTTTTCCAGATTTTTTTTAAAAAGTACAGGGTCGATATTATTTGTGAACCCAAGGTTTACCAAGGCATTATCCCTGGTGTCAAGAATATAATATGCCTCCTGCTGGGTGAACTTTTCGCCGAATTTATTTTGTATATATTCTTCCTGCGGATGGCATTGTACGGATAGATTTCCCCCGTCGAAAGTATCAAGAAAATCAAAGCGGATAGGGAACTCCTTTCCGAAACGGGAATAGCAGTCTCCGAGCACCGCTTCCGCTTCCCTGAACATAAGCCAGTCGAAGCTGACTTCAAGGAAATTTCCGCTGCTTTCCAGAGTAAGTCCGTTTTCCGGGACGATCATTTCGAACGACCAGGCATAATTGGGAACATCTTTCCTGATGCCGGTAATATGGTCCCTGATCCAGGTTCCGCCCCAGGCCCCGGGCTCAAACCAGGGTTTCACACGGAAAACATTCCGGCTCATACGGCTCAGGGCCATCCGCAGGTCATCCCCTTCCATCCAGGTCAGGCTTTCCTCACTCCGGCCATCGGCAACGATATCCGTTTTCCCGGCCAGTTCATCCTTATGCCTGTTCAGCAGGATCCAGTCAATAAAATAAAACCTTTTATACATCGCCTTCGGATGAGCACATCGATCTGCCCCAAGGTTTGTGATAAGGCCTTTTCTGGCCCGGTATTGCATCTCGTTCTTCGGCAGATCGATATAAATCAGGCATCCGCTCCAACCGGCGAGCGAGGCGCCAACGCCATAAATAATGTTTAGGGCAGCTCCGGGATCGGGCTGAAGGTTTTCCAGTTTCGCAGAGTCGAAGAGGTCGTGCAAATCAAGAGTACACCGGGTCCCGAAGAGCGGGTCATCACCCCCTAAAAATGGTTCAATCCGATGTTCAATCTCCGCCGATGGCAACATGGCAGTCCTTACATTCTGCCAGCATGCCTTGATACCTGCCGTTTGAAGGCATGCGGCAAGTTCGCGCCTGATGGCCTCAAAGAACACACCCTGGTATCCTTCAAGTATCACGATCTTCTGATGGCTGATATGCTTTGAAAGGCTTTCAAACCCAGAGTGGATCTTGTCATCACCCAGTGAAAAAAAAGGATGGATATCGTACATTATTTGTCTGAAATGAACGGCAGCCGTGAATAAAACGTATCATCACAAAGTCTTGCAGCTCCTGTTATACCTGCAAGTTCTTTCATCCCGGAAAGAAAGACGGGGATGTTGCAGGCGTGTTTTTTGAGGGCAAGCCTGAAGGGTTTTTCAAATAGTGAATATGAATTTGAAATATTTCCGCCAATGACAAGGCATTCGGCCCTGAACTTCAAAAGCCACGGGGCTAAAAAATTTCCCATATTCGAGCCGAACTCATCGAACAGTGGAGATACGGGATCCAGCTCCACAAGCTCTTTAACCCCTTGAATCTCCAAACCCGTAATGGCCTTATACCTGCCTGAAAACCACCTGGTCGAAAAATGATCATCGGCAATACTGCCGCCGAATGGCAGGTGGTATACGCAACCAAACTCAGGAACATCAGGGCCCGACTCCACGGGGATGCCATCCGCAATAAAAGCAGAACCGAATCCGGTGCCAAGCGTTATGGCCACGCTCCTTTGAAAAATTGCTGCTTTGCCCGTCCATGCTTCCCCAATGGCAAAACAGGTGGCATCGTTCAAAAATCTTACAGGCACCATTGCATCCAGTCCAAGCCTGTCTTGCAGCTCTTTTTTTACATTGACCCCGTAAAGACTATCATATTTCTGCACCCCTTTGAACCAGGCAATGCCTCCGGGATAATCGAAGGGCCCGGGCATGGCAAACCCCAGACCTCCGAGGTTTTCTTTTCCAATCAGCCGGATAAGCTCATTCAATGCCCCCGCCCAGCCAGAAAGAATGGCATCTGAAGAAGCCTGGCTGTCGACTTCCATCCTGGTTTTCAATTCATCCGAAATTCTATTTCCGCCTGGATCCACTCCCATACAGCTTATATGGCTTCCGCCTATATCGGCTCCCACCAGAATTTTTTTCATACGCGCCTGATTGAAAAGTATAGCATTATTTTAATGCCTAAAATTAGGAAGTATATGCATACCTTTAGTCCATTAAATATCCAAACTATGGAAAATACAAACACTCTGCGTCCCCTTGGCCGGTCTGACCTTAAAGTCAGCCCCATCGGACTTGGATGCTGGCAGTTCAGCAAACAAAACAACCTGGCCGGAAAATTCTGGCCTACTCTGGAAGATGATCTTATTACTAAAGTGGTTGCTCTTTCACTCGAAGGAGGCATTAACTGGTTCGATACGGCCGAGATATACGGCAACGGGGCGTCGGAGAAGGCTCTTTCCAAAGCCTTGCAGGCTTCGGGCAGGAAACCGGGAGAAGTCCTCATTGCAACAAAATGGTGGCCTATGTTCCGCTTCGCTTCAAACATTGCCAAGACTATTGATGAGCGTATCTCGGCCCTGGCACCCTATCCCATCGACCTTTACCAGGTACATCAGCCCTGGGGGTTCTCGAACGAGAAAAGCGAAATGAATGCAATGGCACAACTCGTCAACAGTAAAAAAATAAAATATACCGGGGTCAGCAATTTTTCGGCTCAAAAGATGAAAAGCTCGTCGGAAACACTTGATAAAAAAGGAATTCCCCTTGCCTCCAACCAGGTCCAGTACAGTTTGCTGAACCGCAAGATAGAATCGAACGGGACCCTGGCCATGGCCAAACAACTGGGAGTTACTATCATTGCTTTTTCCCCCCTGGCCCAGGGAATGCTCACAGGTAAGTTTCACGATAATCCCGAACTCCTGAAGAACATAGGCCTAAGAAAGCACACAGCCTTGTTCAAGCCGGCTGGTATCGAGAAAAGCCGTCCGCTCATTATGCTTGTAAAAGAGCTGGCCGCGAAATATCATGTAAGCACATCACAGATTGCTTTGAACTGGCTGATAAACTATAACGGCGATACGGTGGTTGCTATTCCCGGCGCAACAAAAGAATCTCATGTAATGGAAAACACGGGTGCGATGACGTTCAGGCTTTCCGATGAAGATATGCTGAAACTGGATAAGGAAAGTGCAAGGTTCAAATAAATCAGGAGGCCCGAACCAAGCCTGTCTTATAAGGCTTTCAACGCCTCTTCCACCTTCGGTAACATACTCTCAGTAAAGTCGAGATGAGTCACGAAGCGCACTGACTGCGGACCAAGGGACAAGGCATGGATATCCTTTTCTTTTAGCTTAGCCAGGAATTCCTTTTCGGTGTATTTTTTCCCAAGGGTAAATATGAGGATGTTCGTTTCACAGGGCATCACATGATCAACATACGGCAAACTTTCAAGCACTTTGCCGATATATCTCGCTTTCTCATGGTCTTGCTTCAGGCGGACGATATTGTGATCGAGGGCATAGATCCCGGCGGCGGCAAGATATCCTACCTGCCGCATAGCTCCGCCAAAAGCCTTCCTCACCCTCCTGGCCCGCCTGATAAATGCTTTGTCTCCAATGATCAGCGAACCTATTGGAGCGCCCAGTCCCTTCGAAAGACAGATGGAAACGGAATCGAAGAGGGAGGCGTATTTCTGCGGACTTTCTCCTGTTTCGGCCAGGGCATTGAACAGCCTGGCGCCGTCGAGATGGTACTTCAGGTTGTTTGCCCTGCATACTTTCGCAATCTCATCCAATGTCTCATACGTGTAAACCGAGCCCCCGCCTTTGTTCATTGTATTCTCAACTTCGACCAGAGTGGTGACCGGACGGTGTACATCGGTGTCGGGGTTGATATGTGCCTTCACGTCATCCGCAGTGATTTGTCCGCGATCCCCTTCAAGCAGGCAGACCGAGACTCCCGAATTGCGCATCATGGCCCCGCCTTCGTAATAATATACATGGGAGTGTTTGTGAAGGATCACCTCATCGCCCGGCCGGGTATGCACATTTACCGCGATCTGGTTGGTCATGGTTCCCGACGGACAAAACAAGGCATCTTCCTTTCCCAGCAAGGCAGCCGCTTTTTCTTCAAGCATGATCACCGTAGGGTCATCATGAAAAACATCATCGCCCACCCGGGCCGAGAGCATGGCCTCGAGCATCTCTTTCGAGGGGCGTGTAACAGTATCGCTTCGTAAATCTATCATACTCAAAAGTACTAATTTTCTGTTAAGCGGAACTCCGGGACAGAAAAAAAGGCGGACCCTTTGGATCCGCCCTGGAGATA
>CAIWXI010000058.1 GCA_903916595.1 uncultured Bacteroidales bacterium
AAAAAGAAAAAGGAAGTTAACAAAAATGCAAGGGTACAGGCGCTCCTTAGTAATCTGAATATCGGGGCCGATATCAGTTCCAAAATTGCCCTTCCAACCCTTGTGGGCTTTCAGATGGAAAAGATCAGTCATATTATGTATTGCGAGGCGGATGAGAATTATACCAAAATTTACACCATAAGAGGCGATTTCGTGCTTGTTTCCCGCACCCTCAAATCGCTTGAAGAAATGCTCCCGGTAGAGTATTTCTTTCGTATCCACAAGTCCTACCTCATCAACATGAACTTTGTAAAAAGTTACGACCGCAGCGAAGGACATAAGATTCTTCTTGAAAACGGCGTTGAACTTGAAATTGCCACAAGGCGTAACGAGGAGTTCGTTAAAGAACTTACTAAAGCAAGGGGCTGAGATATGAATTGCCGCCTGAATTTTTTATCCTTCACGCGTGTTTTTTTTCTGATGCTTTTTCTGACGTCTTTTCTGGGCGCCGGGTTCATCTCTCAGGGCCAGACCGTGTATACTAAAAATTTTACGATTGAAGACGGACTGCCTTCGAATATCGTCAGAGCGGTTTTCAAGGATTCACGCGGGATCATGTGGATAGGAACCGGAGCAGGCTTATGCCGGTTTAACGGCCGGGAGTTCAAAGTGTATAACTCCTCGAACGGGCTTGGAGCCGAAAACATCTTTGATATCACCGAGGATAATCAGGGTAACCTCTGGATAGGAGCCATGGGAGAGGGGATCTCGAAATTTGACGGAATAAAGTTCACCAATTACACTACAAAGAACGGGCTGCTGTGCAATGATGTTCGCAGGGTCTGGTGGTCAAAGAAATTCAATATCCTGCTTATCGGGACCAATAAAGGCTGCAGCGTATTTGACGGAATTAGGTTTTATTCACTTTCCGGCAGAGATTTACGCAAAAATGATGATACATATTTTATTTTAGGCTTTACCGAGAAGGATACAAGTATTGAACTCAATTCATATACTAACCTGGGTTTATACAAGTTTTATCCTTTTACCCATCAATTTTCGAAGTACCCATCAAAAACTTCACCTAATATTTCGACTTCTTGTTCTCCTATCGAGGGGAAGAATGGCGATACCATCTGGAGTTGGGGAAGAAAGGGCATCATGGTCTGGAATAAGGGATTGAAAGCTTCGTTCGACAGTATGGGTCAGCCTTTTCACATGACAGCCGATGCTGAGAAGAATATCTGGATCGCCGCCTGGACCGAAACTGCTGAAAATCCAGCCATGCCCGGGGGCCTTTACCTGTATGATGGGACCAAAGTGGTAAACATGACAAAGAAGACAGGAATATCAGATCCTTCGGTATGGACTGTTTTTTATGATACGGTGTTCCATGTTCTCTGGGTGGGCACCCTTCACCAGGGTCTTTACAGGATGCCATTGCCTTGCTTTGAATGGTACGCGGCTTCCTGGTTTGGGCTTTCTTCAATAAAAATTAATGATATCTATGCCGACCGGCATAACAATCTGTGGATTACCACTACCAGGGATATTATCAGAAAAAACGGGGAGACGGGATATGTTATTTATAATCAAAAAGAAATACAATCGGTTAAGTACAAGGCTGAAGTACATTCGCTTCCTCTTATTAGAATTGGCTTTGCCGATATGAACGGCTCCTTTGAGAAATATGAAAAACTAATTGACGAGCGGAAGTATCCTTATCCTAACCCATATTTTTTAAATAATAGTGAATTCGGAACGGAAAAGATCGCCCCGCCCCGGTCACTGTATAACCCCGCCATGATCGTAGGGATGAGCGCTGAATTTTCGAAGAGGAAAAATGACACATCGGCAAACTGCTATTATGGTATCGGGGAGGATTCGCATCACAATATTTATTTTTCGGCTGGGCTTGGAGTAACCCGGTTTACCGAAGCGGATGATTATAAGAAGCCTGAGGTACTCGCCCTCAGCGACAATAACTGGATTTTTGCCTTCGATAAGGCCGATACGATGTACGGATCTTCTTCATGGAACAGGGGGATATGGAAATTTGCTGTTTATCCTGAACTATTCTATCCGAAGCGATCCTTTTATTCAGCCGAAAAGGACAATGCCCCCGACCGGCTTTGTAGAATGATCTCGAGGGGGAACGAGATCTGGAGCGTGAGCCGCATCGGCGGATTATATCTTACCCTCAATGGAAAGAATTATGCATTTTGCAAGACCGATTCAAGCCTTCCGCAGAGTATGAATGATATCTGTATTGATGGAGAGCAGAATATCATTACAGGCACAAATGACGGCGAGGTACTGATTTCGCGAATGGAGGGTGAAAAGCTTAAAGTGCTCTACAGGCTTAGCGGTAAAGATGGTATTGTGGGAAACAGCATCCGCTGGGTGCAGACTGATAAAAAAAGGCAGCTATATGTCGGCTCCAATCAAGGAATGAACATCATAGACCTCAATACCTTATTTGAAAACGGGAAAGCGAATGTGAGATTTTTTTCACGGGAGACCGGTTATTTTGACTGTAGTGGGAAACGGGCCGTTGTGGATACGGCAGGGGATATCTGGATTGCAACGGATAAAAATATTTGCCGGATAGATCGCACACTCATTCTGAACAACCCGGCCCATAAAGCAGAAATCGTCCTTACCGGGCTGGAATTAAACAATATGCCTTTAGGTCAGCTGGGCAAATACCCGTTGGATGCATGGTTTGGTATGCCCAAAGAAGAACTAAGCCTGTCGCATGACCAGAATAACCTGGTATTTTATCTGGATGCATTGAATTATCTCGATGCCGAACATCAAGAGTTCAGGTACAGGCTTTTACCTGCGATAAAGACCTGGAGTGAGTTTTCTCCTGGCAGGAGAGCCGTTTTTACAACACTTGGCTCAAACAAATATACATTGGAAGTGGAGTCGATAGATCCTCTCGATCACAATCAGGTCAGCCGCTTATCCTATCAATTTACAATCAGGCCTCCATTTTACTTTACCTGGTGGTTCATCCTTGTAGCTCTGATTGTTCTTTCGTGGATTGTATTTATAGCCATGCGTTTAAGGTCCAGGCAGATCAGGCGGCAGGAAAAACAAAAAGCAGATGCCAGGATTGAACTAAGTAATATAGAGATGAAGGCGCTGAAAGCCCAGATGAACCCTCACTTTATTTTCAATGCCATCAACTCAATACAGAGTTTTATCCTGGGCAATAATGTCGACAAAGCCCTGTATTATCTCTCGATGTTTGCAAAACTGGTTAGAAAAACCCTGGAAAATACGGCAAAGGAATTTATCCCTCTTTGCGAAGAACTGGAGTACCTGAATTATTATGTGGAACTGGAAAAGATGAGGTTTGAAGGACAATTTACCACTGAACTTGACATTGATCCACATCTGCAAATCGAAACGACCATGATCCCGCC
>CAIWXI010000059.1 GCA_903916595.1 uncultured Bacteroidales bacterium
GGCCGGTTATTTTAACGGCGGGGGTGGTTTTCTGACGCAAAACTTAGGCCACCTGCTTGTTTTAATAACCCCGGGCCCTGCCGTGATGATCGCTTATTTTTTCTGGTGGTCCTACTCTCTGGCGCTGGGTTTGTTCTTCATAATGATGCCCTATTCGAGGTATATGCATATCCCTTCGGAACTGCTGCTGATCGTGTTCAGGCATTGTGGTATACAACCAAGAAGATGGGGTTCGGTTTTTTCTGACCTTGAAGCTCATTCCTGTTCCCGCTGCGGGGTTTGTATCGATGCCTGCCAGCTGAACTTTGCTGCCGGAATCAGCGACATTCAGGCTGTGTATCTTATCAGGGGTCAGAGAGACCAATATATTACCGAGCATATTGCCCTTACCTGCATGCTCTGCGGCCGCTGCCAGGAAGCTTGTCCGGTAGGCATCAAAATCGATTCATTAAGACTTATAAAACGCCGCGAGATCGGATCCGGCCAGATTACCGACTTCTCGTACCTCACTCAAAACCATCCCGGGTTTGCCGATGTGGTTTATTTTGCCGGTTGCATGACTCATCTCACGCCTTCTATCCATATTGCCATGGAAGGGATAATGAAGGAAGCCGGAATAAATTACCTGTTTGCCGACCGAAACGGGAGCATCTGCTGTGGCAGGCCCCTGATGCTGGCGGGCAAAGATAAACAGGCCAGTGAACTGATCGAATTCAATAAGACCCTGATACGCCAGACCAGGGCGAAACTGCTGGTGACCTCCTGCCCTATCTGTTATAAGGTTTTCAGGGAAGAGTATAACCTGCCCATCAGGATTCAGCACCATTCCCAATTCATCCTTGAACTGGTTAGAGAAGGAAAGATCGCTTTGCAAAGCCAGCATCGAAAGGTCGTTTACCACGACCCCTGTGACCTGGCCAGAGGCGGAGGCGTGTATGATGCTCCAAGGGCGCTGCTCAGTAAAATATCCGATCTTATTCCTTCTGAAAAAGAGTGCGCCGACGCCCTTTGCTGCGGCGGCAGCCTGGGCCTGATGAACGCCTCGGTTCAGGAAAAGGATATGGTAACAAGGAATGCTCTTGAGTCACTCCTTGCTAATAAACCCGATATTCTGGCCACAGCCTGCCCATTGTGCAAAAAGACTTTCTCAAAACAGTCTGAAACTGAAGTCAGGGATATAGCCGAATTGGTTTACGATGCAATCCCCGCCAGGGTATTACTTCTTAAGTGAATTCATCTGCTCTGTCAGCACCAGCAACCTGGCCTCAGCATCTGATTTTTTCTTTCTCTCCGAATCCACAACCTTCTGAGGGGCATTGCTTACAAAACTCTCGTTGCCGAGTTTTTTCATAACAGTAACAAGAAAGCCCTGCTGGTACAGCAGCTCTTCCTGCAACTTTTTAAGCTCTTCTTCCGGGTTCAAACTCTGAAGCAAGGGGATAAAACATTCGGTAGTCCCCACTATGAAGGAGTGCGAACCATCAGGTTTATCGATGGAATATTGCAGTTCATTCAGATTGCAAAGCTTAATCACCACATCATCAAAATGCCCTGTCGTTCCTGTGTTTTTTTCACTGCGGATGACGACTGTGACCGCCTCCTTCTGAGGGATATTTTTCTCTGACCTTACGGCCCTGACCGACATCACCAGTTCCCGTATAAATCCGAATTCCTGAACCAGCGTATCATCAATTTCACCTGCCTGGGGCATGCTTGAGAGCATGATCGATTCGCTACCCGAATTATGCAGAACATGGTAAATCTCTTCTGTAAGAAACGGCATGAATGGATGCATCAGCCTGATGAGTTTTTCGAAAAACGCCAGACTCGCTTCATACGATTGGCTGTCAATCGGTTGCATATAAGCCGGTTTGATCATTTCAAGGTACCAGGAGCAGAAATCATCCCAAACCAGTTTGTATACATCCCTGAGGGCTTCCGAAAGCCTGTATTTATTGAATTGCTCATCAATATCCCTGAGAGCGGAATTAAGAACCGAATCGAACCAATCCACCGAAATCTTGTTCGACTTTGGCTGTTCAAGCTCAGGATCAACCGTCCATCCCTTTACCAGCCGCATTGCATTCCACACCTTATTACAAAAATTCCTGCCCTGTTCAATCAGGCTGTCGTCGTAAAGCAGATCATTTCCTGCAGGTGAGCATAACAGCATACCGACGCGCACGGCATCGGCCCCGTATTTTCCTATCAGCTCTATTGGCTCAGGAGAATTGCCAAGTGATTTCGACATCTTCCTCCCCTGCTTGTCGCGTACTATTCCGGTAAAGTAAACATTCCTGAACGGAATCTCCTTACGGTACTCAATCCCAGCCATGATCATCCGGGCCACCCAAAAAAAGATGATCTCCGGAGCAGTAACCAGATCGATGGTCGGGTAATAATAATTAATATCCTCATTGTTTGGATGCCTGATCCCGTCAAATACCGAAATAGGCCAAAGCCATGACGAAAACCAGGTATCCATCACGTCTTCATCCTGCCTGAGATCTTCGATCTCAGGCCGTGTCACGTGAGACGTGTTACGCGACACGATTAATCTGAAGGCTTCTTCACGTGTTTTGGCTACTACAAAACTGCCGTCGGGGAGATACCAGGCAGGTATCCGGTGGCCCCAAAGCAGCTGCCGAGAGATGCACCAGTCATTCACATTCTCAAGCCAGCGCCTGTACATGTTTTTATACTTGGCCGGATGAAAACGTACTGTGTCGTTTTCAACAACTTCAAGAGCAGGCTGGGCGAGTTCCTTCATTTTCATGAACCACTGAACCGAAATCCGGGGCTCAATCGCCTCATCCGTTCTCTCTGAATAGCCAATTTTATTAGTATATTCTTCAACTTTAACCAAATGCCCTGCTGCATCCAGGTCTTTGACAATTTTCGACCTTACTTTGAATCTGTTTTCTCCGATATATAACTGAGCTGCTTCGCTCAGGGTACCGTCGGGATTAAATGTATCGATGACCTCAAGCTTATACTTCAGTCCCAGATTGTAGTCGTTGATGTCGTGAGCAGGGGTAACTTTCAGCGCCCCGGTACCGAATTCCCGGTCTACATAATCATCGAAGATCACAGGAACCTGCCGGTTGATAAGAGGGACGAGAATTTTTTTGCCTTTCAGGTGGCTGTATCGTTCATCTTCGGGATGAACGCAGATCGCTGTGTCGCCTAATATAGTTTCCGGTCTGGTAGTAGCTATTGTAATCCATTCATCCTCTCTGCCTTCAACCCGGTATCTCACATAATACAGTTTGGAATGCACTTCCTTGTAGATCACTTCCTCGTCTGAAACAGCCGTTAAGGCTTTGGGATCCCAGTTGATCATCCGTGCTCCACGATATATAAGCCCTTTGTTGTAAAGGTCGATAAATACATCTGTTACAGATTCGTAACGGGCCTCATCCATCGTAAAACAGGTACGCTCCCAATCGCAGGAAGCGCCGAGTTTCTTCAGCTGTTCAAGGATAATGCCCCCGTGTTTTTCCTTCCATTCCCAGGCATGTTTCAGAAACTCCTCCCGGCTCAGGCTTGATTTTTCAATACCCTGCTCTTTTAATTTTGCCACCACCTTGGCTTCAGTGGCGATCGATGCATGATCAGTTCCGGGAACCCAGCATGCATTCTTTCCGAGCATACGGGCACGACGCACCAGGATATCCTGAATTGTGTTATTCAGCATATGCCCCATATGTAAAACTCCCGTCACATTAGGTGGAGGAATTACGATGCAATAAGCTTCCCGGCTATCGGGAACCGACCTGAACATCCGGTTTTCCATCCAGAATTTATACCATTTTTCCTCAACGCCAGACGGGTCGTATTTTGAAGCAATTTCCATGTTTATTTTTTTGCAGACAGGGCGCAAAGGTAGGAAAAATAGGGAAGCGGAATCCTAATACAGCCTGCTTCGTTTCACCAGGTATGGCAGCAGCACATGGTCAAATGATGCGTTTATATCGGCCTCGACCAGGTCTATTTTGTACTGACCGCAACGGAGGACAAGGTCTTTCCGGAACTTTTCGATCCCTGAAAGATATTGCTGCCGTACTTCATCAGGAAAAAGTTTGACTTCCTGGCCTGATTCCATGTCAATGAATTTATAGGGGCGGTTCTCATAATCAAAACCAAGCTCTTTCTTCTTATCCACTACGTGAAAAAGAACCACTTCGTGCTTGTTGTGCTTCAGATGCTGTAAGGCCGAAAACATGTCCTCCTGATCATCAGTATTCTCAAACATATCGCTGAAGATCAAAACCAGCGACCTCCTGTGAATCCTTTCGGCCAGCTCATGGATCACCTGCGACAGAGTAGTTTTTTTGCGGGTCTCGGGAGAGATGGGATGGATCAATTCTTCGAGGATCTGATATAGGTATTTATAATGGACCGAATTCGATTTACACTGAGTATGAAGTTCAACAGTATCGGAAAACAGGCTGATGCCCGAAGCATCCCTCTGTTTTTTCAGCAGGAAAAGTAATGCCGCTGTTAGATAAACAGAGAAGGTGATCTTGTTTGGGTGATGAATATCCGGCCTGGCAATAACCGGATAGTACATTGAAGAAGAGTTGTCGATAAATATCTGGCATCTCAGGTTTGTTTCTTCTTCAAAACGCTTCACGTACAAGCGGTCGCTGCGTCCGAACAGCTTCCAGTCGATATTCCTGATAGACTCCCCTGTATTGTATAGCCTGTGCTCCGCGAATTCAACAGAAAACCCGTGAAAAGGACTTTTATGAAGACCGGTGATAAAACCTTCAACGACCTGTCTGGCGAGGAGTTCCAGCGAGGAGTACTGTTCGAAGTGAGAATGGTCGAGAAGAGGCATGATTAAATGGTGAAATGGTGAAATGGTGAAATGGTGAAATGGTGAAATGGTGAAATGGTGAAATGGTGAAATGGTGAAATGGTGAAATGGTGAAATGGTGAAATGGTGAA
>CAIWXI010000060.1 GCA_903916595.1 uncultured Bacteroidales bacterium
ATGGGATGCGAGAGTGGTATGATTTATGAACAGATGGCGGTGATAAGTATTTCCTGTTTATCACATGATGCTCACACGGTAGACATCGCTTTTGTTCCGCCGGATGTTCCGAATCTCAAACCCGCCTGGTTCAGGAATGTCTTCCCAAAGGGTAAAAACCTCACATGTTTTTGGCAATGCTGAGAAAACCAGGGTAAATGTCACGGTAATTCCTTGTGGAACAAGCATCCACATTGGTGCAATGGTAATGTTGAATGCGTGGAGCATCTTGCTTCTGGTTCCAGAGCCCTGATCAATGAGAACCGTAGAGTTCCATATTCTGATGCCACCCTCAAATTCTGCAGTATAGGAGCAGTGAACGACTACCATCGTTTCTTCCTGAATCTGTGCAAGAAGTTCAGCCTTTAGCCCTTCATCGAGTTTAACTGCCGGGACAAGGGCGGGTATAATCACCTGCTCTTCGGTTTGAGTATTGAATTTTGGAATTGTTGGGAACATAATACAAATTTATGGAATTTGATTCAGTTCTTTAACCCATATTTTAGCGATGGCCTAAGTCGTGTTTCTTTTTCACCGACTCCCAACCCCCGTTCGTCGGGTCTTAACCACTGCCAGCCGAAAATCGCTGTTGCTCCCATTCGATCCGGTATATCTTTGCTTCATCAACCTCAAACAACAAACAAGATGAAAGCAACAACAATCATAATCGCAGCAGCCCTGACTCTCTCGGTAAATGTTCTTTTCGCAAGCACTGACATCACATCTGTACCAGTTGCAAACGCAACCACAGTATCGGTGACTACTCTTGCTCCGGCTGTTCCTGCTGAAGCTGACTTTGAAGATGCTGTTGCGATGGTTGATTTTTCGGTTCTGGCTCCTGTTACACCGGTTGAAGCTCAGTTTGAGGATATGACTTACGAAATGGTTTCTGCCTTGAATCTGGCTCCTGTTACTCCTTCTACGGCTGATGTTGATGAATCTGATGATTTCATTTCCCTGGTACCGGTTGTTCCCGCCGAAGCTGACTTTGAATAACCTCAACATATCTTTCCCCAACTATACGAAGCTGCATTAAAAGGGTGGCTTCTTTCTTTTTATGCTAATTCATTTTTACTGATGTAATTGACATTTTTCCTTAAATGTTATATATTTGTCATGCGACTAATAACCAGCAACTATGAAAGCAATCTTTGTAATCTTATTATTGGGATTATCCTTTTTGCAATTATCCGGTCAAACAATCACCAACGTTGTAGCCGTGCAGGAAGGCGACAATGCGGTGATTATATATAATCTTGATTGCGACGGCAGTGCTGATATTGCTCTTTATTACAGCGAAGATAACGGAAGCTCATTTAAAGGGCCTCTTAAAACTGTTTCTGGTGATGTTGGTGAGCGAATTCGAAGTGGGACAAATAAACGAATTAGTTGGAGTGTATTGAAAGACCAAGAGATCCTGTTCGGTGCAAATATCATATTCAGGGTTACAGGGTTCTATAGATTCGGAAAATTTACTGATGGCCGAGATAATAAAACCTATAGAATAGTTCAAATCGGGGATCAGGTTTGGATGGCTGAAAATCTTGCATATAAAACACAAGAAGGATCTTGGTGCTATAAAAATGAAGATGCAAATTGTAATTTATATGGCAGATTATACAACTGGGAAACTGCATTGGCAGCGTGTCCACAGGGTTGGCATATGCCAAGTGATGAAGAATGGACAAAACTAACTGAGTTTCTTGGTGGGAATGATTTTGCCGGGGGTAAAATGAAACAGGTGGGAACCGCTTACTGGAAATCCCTAAATAATGCGGCTAACAATCACAGCGGTTTTAGTGCTCTGGCAGGAGGATACCGCTACGAATATGGTGCTTTCCGATTTATTACTGAGTCCGCGTACTTTTGGACATCTACGCAGTCAGATGCTGCTGAGGCATTGTTCTGCAGACTTACTAATAATAGCGAGATTATTGATAGGAATTTCTATAGCAAAACTTATGGGTTTTCCTGCAGATGCATACATAATTAAGCATTGAATTATTGTGAGCTTTATTAAATTACATAATAGACAGAAAGGTAAATACCATAAGATTTCCACAGATGAATATTAACGTCTACTCTATTTCGTGCATATAAAAACAAATCGATGAGCAAGTACACTTTATTAGTTATAGGATGTACAATAATTGCTGCTATTGCAGGTCAAGCACAAAACACTTTTAGTGGAGACAGCCATCCTGCAGTCTTCTCTATTGTCAGCAACAATGTTTCAATTAAAAATATACCTCCTGCTATCTACATCAAAAAATACGTGGAAAGGAACATCGCGGAATGGCAAAAGAAAGGAGAATTTGAAAAGACTTCGGATTATCAGAAGAGGGTGAATGAGCAATCCCGCAACGTTAAAGCACAAGAATTGACAAATCAGGCCGTTGATGCGATGAAGAAAGACTTTGCGGCTGCGATAAATTGGAGCGAATTGCAACTATCCCAGTATGATGCGGATAATGAAACCTATCTTGTAAAATCAACCCAACTTGGTGATTTCGCATTGCCTGTGCCCGTTTCGGATGCGCAATCATTTAAATATGGCTGGAGCTCGATGAAATTTCAAAATACCGACTTTTATATCAAGAACAACAAACTGGTCTTGGCTAAACTTACTTTTTCCAATCCCGCCGATGGGAAAAAATACATTTACGATAGCCAACAGCCAACCACCTATGCAGCCAACAATATTACATATAACTTCACCCCCATTGAAATAGATGTTCCTAAAGATTCCCGGCAGACAAGTAACACAAAAATAGAGAACAGAAACCTGAGCGTGGGAAAATCGGATGTGGATGTGAATATCCCCAAAGCGGCATCCAGTATGCCTAATGCCTATGCTCTCATCATCGGCAATGAGGATTACACATCTTATCAAACAGGACTGAGCAATGAGGTGAATGTCGAGTTTGCCAAAAATGATGTACAAGTTTTCGCTGAATACTGTAAAAACACCTTGGGAATCCCTGAGAAGCAGGTTAAGGTATTAATCAATGCCACAGGTAGCCAGATGCGACAAGGGCTTGCATGGATCAATAACCTTGCGGGAATCGAAAATGGCAAAGCGGAACTAATTTTTTACTATTCAGGACATGGTCTTCCAGATGAAGTAACAAAGGAACCATATCTTATTCCGGTTGATGTAAGCGGAATCCAAATCCAATATGCGGTGAAACTTGAAGAAGCCTTTGTCGCTTTGACGGCTAAACCATCAAAACAAGTTACTGTTTTCCTGGATGCATGTTTCAGCGGTGGCGCTCGGAATCAGAGTTTAATAGCCATGAAGAGTGTAAAAGTAAAACCGAACAACCTGGTTGATTTGAATAATATTGTTGTATTTGCTTCCAGTTCTGGAGATGAAAGCTCTGCTGTATATAAAGAGAAACAGCATGGGTATTTCACATATTTCCTCCTTAAAAAGCTACAGGATTCAAAGGGGGACGTGGATTACGGGACTTTATCGAATTACCTGATGCAGAACGTGAGTAAAGAAACTGGTCTGATCAGTAAAAAGCAGACACCCCAGGTATTGGTTGACCCTCAAATGCAAGATAAATGGGCTGGTTTGAAATTGAAGTAAGATTAAACGTCCATGTTTGATTTGTTATTAGACTCCTCTGGCAATGTTATTATATAACAAGTGTCAATGATCTTATAAAGCTACCTAAAGCGACTCGTGTATACTGTAAATTAAGGCAATGAAAAAGAAACTCTCCGGACTGGGCATCCTGTTAATGCTGATGATAAAGCATCCTCCATTACCTGAATATAATCTTTTCCAAAAGACCTCCATTGTTGAAGTGAGAAGTTATTCTCTAAAACAGATTGCATTACAGTTCTTCCTGAATTAAAGTGAGCCGCATCCCCGTCCTTTCCCCATCAAACGCATACAATCGGTAAGCAACTATTCCACATCGACATCGTACTTATCCAGAAGCCCAACCACGCCAGCCAATGAGAACCTTGCCTTTTTCATTCGGTTCATTTCAGGGTCGATTGAATAATTGAAGGACGAGCGGAAATCAGCCTTTTCGAGATTAGTGTGAATGAAAATTGCCCTTGTCAGGTCGCAGTTGTCAAACACGGCAGCAGAAAGGTCAGACTCCGTGAAATCCGTTTCCTGAAGGATACAATTAGCGAAGTGGGTCTTTTTCAGGCTCTTCTTGAAGAATGTCGAAAGGTTTAGGTTGCATCCCTCGAAATTAACCGAGAACAGGAATTCGGAGCAGTTCTCAAATCGCAGCCCCAGCAGTTTGCAATCCTTAAATTTCACGTCCTTAAACGCCGTTTTGCTCAACTTTGCAAGGCTCAGGTCGCAGCCATTGAACTTACATTCGAAAAACGTCAACCCGGATAAATCGACGTTGGAAAAATTGCAGTTGGTAAAGACGCAGTTCTCATAATCCGTCGCCGTCATTCCGGCCGTGGAAAAATCCGCTTTGTCGAATGTTTTTTCGTTGATGTAAACCTTGCTCATATTATAACCTTCTGAAACTGCAAAAAATAAAGTTCTGCACCGTGTTAAACGGCGTGTTATGGTCAACGGTGATGCACCGTATCTTTTCAAAGCATCCTTTCAGTCGTTGTTCCATTGAAATTTCTGAGTATTGCCTGATGTCATACTTCTCGGTCGGAACAAACTTGGCGGCGTCCTGCACAATCCATTTAACCTTTGCCGCCCTGTCATTAAGCCGTTGTTTGGCTCGCTGTAGTGCCGCCTCAGAGATATCAAGCACAGTGATGTCCTCGTAGCCCATATCGAGCAGGTTGTCAACAAAGAGGCTGTCGCCGCCGCCAACGTCAATGATTTTGGCATTCGTTGGAACATTAAAGTATTTTATGAATTCCAGCGACGTAACGGGGACGGGCTGAAACCAACTTACTTCTTCTGGCTGCTTGGTTTGATATATGCTCTCCCAGTGCTGCTTACGGTTGAACTGTTCCATTTTTCTGTAAACTGGTTGAACTCGTAAAAGTAAGGTTAATTATCATCGCCCCCAATGTGCACCTGCGCCCCGGTGGAATTGAGCTTGTTCATCATTTCAATCCGTTCGGAGGTTATTTTCAGCCCATGGGATCGGTGGGTGACCGATTTGCTCTTCATCTCCGCTGCTTTTTCCCGTCCTATGCCATCATCGGTAATTGAAATATGAAGGAATTTCTCATTCTCCCTTCTTATGTCAACCGCAATGGTGCCTATGGTCCGTTTCTGCATAAGGCCATGCCCTTAAATACATTTGCAAAATTCAGGCTATAGCCTTATATTTGCAAAATAATTTCAGGCTATAACCTTATGAAAAAGCAAAAATTGATATTGGAACAGGTAGACAGGAGGATCAAGGAAGTTATAATTCTTGATTCAGTTGTAATACCATCTGAAGGTTGGATCTATTCCATCCGGAACGCATTGGGCATGTCGTTACGCCAATTGGGAAAGAGGCTGAAAATCACAGCTCAGAGCGTAAAGGAAATTGAGATACGAGAGAAAAGCGGAACAGTATCATTGGCTGTTCTTCGCCAGCTTGGTGCATGTCTTGATATGAAACTGGTCTATTGTTTTATTCCCAAAACCGGTTCATTAGAGCAGATGATCGAAAACCGGGCAAGGGAAATTGCTACTGAGATCGTCAGGCGAACATCAGCGAGCATGATCCTGGAGGATCAGGGAAATACCGAAACCCGGCTGCGAAAGTCAATTTTAGAGAAAACTATAGAGATCAAACAGGAAATGCCAAAGTATTTATGGGATTAGAACTGGAATATATCGAGGGTCAGACACCCATTGATGAAGATGAGAAAGAAGGTCTCAGGATCAAAACGATTTCGACAAGAGGAGAATTGGATGAGTTTGAACAAAAAAACATTGAGCAGGCTTTAACCTGGACAATTCGAAAAAAAATTCCGATTGAGGAAATCCTGTCTGAGAATTTCATTCTGGAAGTTCACAGGCAAATGTTTGATGTTGTCTGGACATGGGCCGGAACTATAAGAAAAACAGACAAAAATATCGGAGTTGATAAGTTTCAGATATCAATGGAACTCAGAAAAGTGTTGGATGATTGTAAATACTGGATTGATTTAAATACTTTCCCCCCGGATGAGATAGCGATCCGATTCAAACACAGACTGGTAAAAACCCATATTTTTCCAAACGGGAATGGCAGACATTCACGGCTTGGCGCTGACATCCTGGTTTCACATGGATTTAATCGCCCTGTATTTTCATGGGGCAATGCAAGTCTGTCGAAAAAAGGCGAATCCAGAAAAAAATATTTAGAGGCGATCTACCAGGCTGACAAAGGTATTTATGAACCATTGGTCGAATTTGCAAGGTTGTAAAAAATCTACGCCATCGGTTGGTATAGTTGTTGTCGGCATCGTTTCATAATCATCCCGTTATACGGAGGTATGAAGATTTTGGTAACACGGTATCTTCATCATTTTCCGTTGATCATCAGCGATGTCATTGTAAGAGAGCCCATTACCGGCTTATCGTTGAATATTTCTATGGTTTCATTTTCATCTTTTAAGGCTAAAGCATAAAGCAAAGGCAGGAAATGTTCAGGTGTCGGGATGGCAAGATCATAGGCTTTGCCCTGTGCCCGGTAATTAATCAGTGCCCGATGGTCGTTTGAAAGGATCTGTTTTTTCATCTTTTCATTAGCTTCTATAGCCCAATCATAACCGAACCCGGGATTATTCATTTTATCCCAGGCGACCATTCTGAGATTGTGCACCATGTTCCCGCTCCCTAAGATCAGAACTCCTTTTTTACGAAGTGGTGAAAGTTCTTTCGCAAGATCATAATGGTATTGTGCATGTTGGGAGTAATCGAGACTCATTTGAATAACCGGTACGTCCGCATCAGGATAGATCCTTTTCAGCACACTCCAGCTTCCGTGATCAAGTCCCCAGCTATCATCCAGACTTATTTCTGCTTTTTTAACTACACTCTTGGTTTCTTCTGCAAGCTCAAGACTTCCGGGAGCCGGATATTGCATTTCAAATAATTTCTGAGGGAATCCCCCGAAGTCATGGATGGTCCTTGGTTTATCCATGGCTGTTACAAATGTTCCCCTTGTTTCCCAATGTGCCGACACACATAGAATGGCACTTGGTTTTGGCAGGCTCTTTGCGACCTCCCTCCATCCCTGTACAAATTCATTTTCTTCAATAGCATTCATGGGGCTTCCATGTCCGACAAACAATACGGGCATCTGTTCAGCGCTTGCAAATGGCTCTGAAATATTCATTAAATCATTGATATTCATTGCTAAACTGGTTAAAGTTATTGATGCTAGTGAGTTTAGAAACGGCCTTCTGTCCTTGGAAAAGTTGTTCCATTGATGTAAAGATATTAAATGCAGAAGATTAAGGATCAATGAATCTGATTATTGCAACTGCTCCTTTATGATGATGTGTTGGATATATTTGTTGAGCTTGTTAATAGGTGATGAGCATTTTTCTGTTTCTGGAAGTACCGTCACATCTCATGTTGACCAAATAGATCCCCGCTGGAGAACAATCCTGGCCAACAGTAAACATCACAGAATATTCGCCTGCCGGTTTCTCTTCATTCACGAGAGTTGCAACTTCTTTCCCGAACATGTTAAGGACTGTTATGGAAACATGAGCTTTTGATTTCAGCTGATAACCGATCACAGTGGAAGTGCTGAATGGATTCGGGGAATTTTGTGACAGATTGAATTTGTCTGATGAAAAATCAAGTTCGTCTATGCCGGTATTATTGAAGGCAACTTCATCGGACCAGGGGCTCCACTTCAGATTATCATCCCTGTACTTTACCCTGTACCAAAAGGTTTTCCCATGGGTAAGGATGCTGTCGGGTACTTCCAGGGAAGTAAGGTCAATCCCTGCATTTTTATTGATGGGGATGAAGTTTGGGGAGCCGGTATTTTCAAAAATATCCTCCTTGTCGCGGAGTTTGCTTATTACCGTGGATGAATAATTTCCCTGGGTTCCTGTAATTTCAAACCAGGAGGACATACAGGAATCGGCGCCGCTCATTGCCGAAGCTGAAAGTATCAAAGGGTTCGTTGTGGTAACCGGCATTGCAAGGGGTTTCTCAGGAGGAGCCTGGTTCATCCTGAAATGCCAGGTGTCGAGTACCTGGTGGAGAGGGTGCTCGGGCTTTCCTAACGTATAAGCTTCGGCTACATATGATCGGTCGTCGACATTGATGTCCATGAGGATATAGTTGTAATCGTCGACGGTTTCCTGGATTTCAGGATAATCAATTGAACCTGAAAAGAATCTGGTAAGCTCGGCTCCCCCTCCGCCAGCAAGGACGGTGCGGAAATCATGCACCAAAGGATTCGTGTTGGTTGTATTTACGATTGCTCCCAGTTCAAAATCGTGGGCGTGGCCATATGAATATTGAACCATTTTACTAAACTTCAAAAACTCCGGATAAAAAACAACATCAACCGAGTCGTAGTCCCCTTCTGTCCATACCTCTGAATGCCAGGGGTGGTGAGAGAAAGTGAAAACGAGGTTTGTCACGGGATCGGCTTCTGATTCAGTCAGGACTTTGTTCAGCCATGTTTTCTGAATCGGCGCACCAATCATTTTATCATTGCTGTTTAGTACCACGAATTTGCATCCGGCGATCCCAAAGGAATAAAACCTTTCATTATAGGCTGTTTTAGCAACCGCTGAATCGGTAAAATCCTCGTATTTCATGTAATCAAAATAAAATGCCGATTCGTGCTCATGGTTGCCGATGGAGACCATGAAGGGCAGGGAACAGGAAAGATTCGCGATCTTCGAAAAATATTCATTCTCAAAGCGGTCGATATCCCTGCCGGTCCATACGATATCTCCCGTATGCATGACAAGGTTGACCGAATCGTACCATACAGTCCCGTATTTTGACTGCAATGTTTGCTGCACATTCTGACAAAGCTGACCAAGGATGGATGGAATAGTATCATTATATCTTGAATCCCCGAAAATAACAAACCGGATATGCCGGCCTGCTGTTCCCGGAAAGGGCTGGCTCCTGAAAGGACAGACAGCAGAAGAGTCATTGCCGCTTATACAACGGTAATAATACCTCGTATCCGGAGTCAGACCGGTCAGCTTGACTGTATGCCAATGCTTGCCGCCGATGTTCTGGAACGAACCGGTTTTAACCTGGTCAAGATTCGTGCCTGAAAGTCCGTAACGGATTTTGGTAAAAGCTGTGTCGTTCGAATGCCAGCTGATATAAACCGAAGTTGGTGTTGGGGTTTGCAGATAGGGGTTTATCTGGGCTTGTATGGAACCAGTACGAACCAGGAATAGGCTCACCAGCATAGGCTCACCAGCATGAAGAAAAGAGCGATAATTTTTTTCATAGTAAATAATTTTGAAATAAAAAAAGACTCATAATCGTTACGTAAAATTAACGAAATAATTTTTAATTTTAACTTTTTGTATGCAAGCCCATAACACTTAACCTAAACATAACCTAAACATAGAAAGGAGAAATTTATGTCTTATTCATTAAAGATCAAAACCAGGATGGTGAAAAGTAAGCTCACCATCAACGCCCTGATGCTGCTGATCTCTTGTGCAGCATTACTGGGAGCTTGTAAAAAAAGTACTTCTGAAGATCAGAAAATTGACGGGACGAATCCCCGGCTTCGTTTTGTTTTTCTGGCCGACAGCCGGGGGGATTCGCTCGGCTATACGGTTGATACCACTGCACTAAATCCAATCATCCGCAGTATAGACACATTGAAACCCCAGCCGTCCTTTTTGGTTTTTGGAGGTGATATGTGCTACAGGGGATATCTGGCAAAGCATTACACTTTCCAGGAATTTAAAAATCTGTTCTCAAAGCTTACCGGCAAGGGGATCCCGCTGTACACGGCCATGGGTAATCATGAACTTTATCATGAGCACGCGTCTTACGGGTACTTTCTTGTGAACCAGACACAGTTCCAGAGCACTTTTTCCGAGAACCCTTCAAACGGACCGACGGGCTATGAACACCTGGCTTATTCGTTCACCGATGCCTCAACCAGCTCTTTTTTCGCTGTGATGGATTGTTATTATGTAACCAAAGACACACAGAAAATAAACATGGGAGGCCATATCGATTCGACACAGATGACCTGGCTGAAAACACAGGTGGCCCAGACCAGCGCTTTGCATAAGTTCCTTTTCATCCATGTACCCTATTATTATGTAGATAACGACTCGACGGAAGCCTCAGAAGCGGATACAACGCTCACAACCCTCTGGTCCTTCATTGATGCCAATAAGTTCGACTTCTATGCATGCGGACATTCGCATCTGTTTTCCCGAAGGACCATTGACGGCAGTTTAGTCCCATATCCACAGCCCGCTCATCCTGTGCCAGCCTGGCAGAACAATGTGGTACAGCTTCTTAACGGCACTTGCGGTGCGGGTTCCGGCGGCGGCTACGTCGATCCGACCGTTAGAGCCGAATGGAACGTTCACAACGACCGCAAGACCTATTACTTCAGTGTTGTTGACATCTCAGGCAAGACAGTAACCGTAAACAGTTACAAAGGTTACACGGGTGCATACAGCGTGTTTGATACTTTCACCATTACCAAGTAAAACTTACGAAGACGCTCCCAATTTCTATCTATTGTATGTTCGCGGCAATACAGCGTATGGAGCAAACCAGCAACCTTTCAACCGGGATTTATTTGCTAAAACTTCAAAATGGATATTCCCTGCGACCACTGAAATCAAATTATTGTCAGATGAAAAGCGAAACAAGATTAAATATTGTCATCCTCGCATTGATTACTGTTATCAATTACGGGAATGCACAAACTAATGCCGCCATAACCGGCAAGAATGGTTTAGTAAGCAGCCGGGAAAACGTAGAAATGCTTTTCCCCGGAGGCAAAACAAAGGCACTGATTTTGAGCTTCGACGATGGGATGGTCGCCGACAGAAGGCTTGTAAAACTGATGAACGAATACGGCCTCATCGGAACTTTTCATCTCAATTCAAATAAACTTGGCACCAAGGAACATCTCACTAAAGAGGAAATCAAGGAGCTCTTTAATGGTCATGAGGTATCGGTGCACGCTGTAACTCACCCCAATCTCACGAACCTGGCCAGGGCCGGAGTGATCAGCGAGGTGCTTGAAGACCGAAAGGAACTTGAACGGCTAACGGGTAATCTTGTAAGGGGGATGGCATATCCTTTTGGCAGTTACAATGATTCAGTTGTCGAAATAATCAACGGTCTTGGCATTGAGTATGCAAGGACGGTCGAGGACACATATGGCTTTGGTTTACCCGAAGATTTTCTTAAATGGCACCCTACCATTCATCAGTTTGGTAAAACTGATTACAAACCCAATGATACAACAAATGACGAAAGTGAAATGGCGGTTTTTTTCAGTGTTGTCAATCACTTTCTTAAAACTGATAGCCTGGCGCTGATGGAGGTATGGGGACATAGCTGGGAGAACGACGATGCTATAAAAAGATGGTCAGAAATGGAGAATTTTTTCAATATGGTTTCCAAAAATCATAATATATGCTATTCCACACAGATAGCTTTGGCTGATTACATTGCTGCATTTAGAAATCTTAAATTCTCTGTTGATAAAAGCATGGTCACCAATCTGAGTTCGATCTGTGTGTTCATCAAGAAGAAAGGCAAAGCGTTTAATATTGAAGCGGGGAGTACAAAGCGCTTATTTTAGTTATCCCAAAAACAGTCCTGAATTCTACTGTATAACTCAGCTCCCCCTCCCCCCGACCCTCCTTTTTTTTCGACCTTCTGAAACCCTTATTGGCATTGGTTAATACTTGAACGGATACTGAAAAGGGAGTGCTTGCAACTTTTCCATTCTCCAAAACGATTTTTCCGTCAAAGATGCAAGCAAGAATCTTCTTTTTAGCCACGCCACTAGCACTGTTGTACTAATCAACTATGTTTTCCAGCATAGCAAGACTGATTCGGCTAAGGCTGCATGTAACCATTTGTCAACATATTACGATTTTCCTGCAATAAACAACAAGGTTTATTGCAGGTCATTTGCTTGACAAAGGAAAACACAGATGGTATTTTTACAAAAAAAACAAAAATGAAAAAAAATAGATCTGCCCTTGGGGCAATGGTAATTATTACAGCCGCCATAATTTTAATGGTCTCCGGCTGCAAAAAAAAGACAGAAGATCAGGTTGTCAACGGCAATGTTGCCGGTTTTTATGAATTTATCATGGCAGGCCAGTCGGCCGGCGTTTTAACAAAATACTACCAGATCACCTTAATCCAGAATGGCACAGAAGTGGGCGGGGAAATATCGGTTCATCATGTTGATCACATGGTAGCTGGAACGATAAAGGGTTCAGTTACAGGAGGTACACTCGCTTTTTCAGCAACCATGGATCTATCCTCACTGTCATTCTCTTTTTCAGGCAGCTTCGATGCTTCAAAAAGCCCGCTGGCTATTGAAGGAACATTTACGTTCCCCGACAAGACCACTATGCAGGGTTCACTTCTGAAGATGCTGGAAGACTATCATTGCGATGATGGCGGGATGGATATTAACGCTTATGTTTTCAGAAAAGTCGTATCCTCTCCGAATCCTACAGGACCTCCGGTTATATTCGTTCATGGCATGATCGGA
>CAIWXI010000061.1 GCA_903916595.1 uncultured Bacteroidales bacterium
GGTTTCCATGAGACGGAGGGTAGCGGGATCCTTGCATACCAGCAGATTTCTGAGATGCTCGCTGAACCCGATAAGAAAATGCTGGCCATCGAAGCCTTTACCGATAATATCATCCAGGGTAAGAAGGGTGCCCGAAATATCTGAATTCATGATCTGGTCAGTGATACGGAAGTAGTATTCGAAGTCAAGTTCATTCAGGTTCTCAATCACCGTGGCGTACTTCAGGTCGTTGCCTGCAAAGCTTACAAGCTGGTCAAAGATCGAGAGAGCATCGCGCATGGCTCCGTCGGCTTTCTGAGCGATGATATGCAGAGCATTTTCCTCAACGCTTATATTCTCCTTGTCAGCCACAAACTTCAGGTGACTTACAATGTCATCCACCGTGATCCTTCTGAAATCAAAAATCTGGCAACGCGAAAGGATAGTAGGAATGATTTTGTGTTTTTCTGTTGTGGCGAGAATGAATTTCGCGTAGGGGGGCGGCTCTTCGAGAGTTTTCAGAAAGGCGTTGAACGCGGCCGCCGAGAGCATATGTACCTCGTCGATGATATAGACCTTGTATTTTCCCATCTGGGGTGGGATGCGTACCTGCTCGACCAGGGTACGGATATCATCAACGGAATTATTGGAAGCGCCGTCAAGTTCATATATATTGAAGGATGTATTTTCGTTAAAAGAAACGCACGACTGGCACTGGTCGCAGGCTTCACCTGAGGCTGAAAGATGGTTGCAGTTGATGGTTTTGGCGAGGATACGGGCGCAGGTGGTCTTGCCGATCCCTCTCGGGCCGCAAAATAAAAATGCCTGGGCCAGCTGGTTATGGCGGATTGCATTTTTAAGTGTATTGGTTATAGTTGCCTGACCCACAACGGTATCGAAAGTCTGTGGTCTGTACTTTCTGGCCGAAACAATAAAGTTATCCATAAATTTCCTTTGATCTGATCAAAATTACGTATCAAAAGTACGAAAGTTTTCGTTTTTTTCTTAATTTGGCTACATCAAATAAGCAGTAATGATCCTGATCTACACCCCGTCTTTGTCTAACCGTTTACGGTATATCAGCAGCCTTTTGTTTAACGATCTGCTGGGTGTGGACTGTGCCTTTACTTCGTTTCAGGATGATTTTTCATCGTTTCAGGGGCCAAAGCTGGTATATGCTCCGGCGCCTTTTGACGGAGAGCTTTTCATTGAATCAAAGAAGCTGTTGTTCGAAGATAACGTGAATCCACTTGATCCCGGCATCAGTACCAAAGACCCGGTGCCGGTGATCTTTCCAACAGAGAATGAGCATTCGGCCCTGCCCTTCGATCCCTTTGCCGCCGCGTTTTATATGGTCACGCGGTACGAAGAATATGAAAAGCATAAACATGATAAGTACGGCCGTTTTCCTGCTCATGCATCCATTGCCATGCAGGGCAAGTTCCTTGAGCTTCCGGTGGTTCACTTCTGGGCCGACAGGCTGGCCGAGGTGATAATCACGAAGTTTCCCGGGTTTACAGTAAAAAAGCCGGAATATTCTTTTATTCCTACCATCGATATTGACCATGCCTTTGCATTCAGATGCCGCGGTCTATCAAGAACTGCCGGGGGTATTGCACGCTCTGCAATGAACTTCAGTTTCGACGATATTTTCATGAGGTTTAAAGTCCTTTCAGGGGCCAGGAAGGATCCTTTCGATACCTACGAATACCTGCATACATTGCATACAGCCTATGGCCTCAACCCATATTATTTCATTCTTTTTGCTAATTACGGGGGCAAGGATAATAATATCTCCACTACAAACAAGACCTTCCTTAAACTTCTTGCCAGCCTTGACCAGGAGAAAAAAGTCGGGATACATCCTTCGCTTTCATCCAACAGACATTTGAAGAAGCTCGACAAAGAGGTGTACGGGCTTAGTAAGGCACTTGATCGTGATGTCACATGCAGCCGCCAGCATTTTCTGAAGATCTCTTTTCCGAGAACATACAGGAACCTTGCAAACCTGGGGATTACCGATGATTTTTCGATGGGGTATGCTTCCCATCCTGGCTTCAGAAGCGGAATGGCCAGGCCATACTGGTTCTTCGACCTGAGCAGAAATGAATTCGTCCCGCTTAAAATTCATCCGGTCACGCTCATGGATGTAACAATGAAAGATTACCAACGTCTAACGCCCGAACAAAGTCTTGAAACCATTCACCATATGATTTCTATGGTGAGATCGGTAGGAGGGGAGTTTGTAAGCCTTTGCCATAACGAGACATTCTCTGAATATGGCCGATGGCTGGGTTGGCGTAGTATGTATGAGGAGCTGTTGAGATTCGCGGCAAAATAAGGAAATGATCAGCTATTTAAAGCATCATCAAATTGACAAGGCCAGGTGGGATGAATGCATCAGCCGGGCCATCAACCGGAGGGTTTATGCTTTCTCATGGTATCTCGATGTAGTGTCTCCAGCCTGGGAGGCTCTGATCGCCGACGATTATACCCGAGTTTTTCCGCTTACCCCCGGTAAAAAAGCCGGACTGCCATACTTGTTTCAGCCGTTTTTTACCCAGCAGCTCGGATTATTCTCAGACATTCCTATAGAACAATATACTGCGGAAAGCTTTATGAATGCGATTCCGGCCTGCTACAGGTATATCGATATTCAGGTAACCCCCGGGTTTGGACCGGTTTTGTCCGGACTGGAGTTGATACCAAGGACTAATCATGAACTGGGGTTAAAGGACTCCTATGAAGGCATAGGCGCAGGGTATTCCCAGAATACACGGAGAAATATCAGAAAAGCGATGGAATCGGGTGTCAATACAGGGCGAAACGTGGGTACAGATGAACTGGTAAGGCTTTTCCGGGAAAATTTCGGTGAAAAAGAGGGGAAACTGAAGGAACACCATTATGAACAGATGGGAACCCTTATAAAGGCCGGCATGCAGAATCGGCAGGGTTTTGTACGCGGGGCCTTTGATGAGAGCGGACTGCTTTCTGCTGCTGCCTTTTTTCTTGCCGACAGCAGCAGGATTTATTTCCTGTTTGCGGCATCCGGGCCCCGTGCCAGGGAGAACGGGGCTATGTTTTTCCTTATCGACCAATTCATAAGAGAAAACGCCGAAAAACCCATCATACTTGACTTTGAGGGAGGCAACGACCCTAATCTGGGCCGATTTTATAAAAGTTTCGGAGCGTCGGAAGTTCTCTATCACCGGCTTCTCAGGAACAGCCTGCCCGCTTTGCTGAATACGACACTTAAGCTCACGCGGGCTGTAAGGAAGAGAGTAAAATGAGTATATTTGTTTAATCACACTAAAAATAATCTGATGGTACATATATTGTCAAACAGCGCTTCGATACTGAATGTTTTCATTTCGGAGATCAGGGACGCGGAAATTCAGAAAGACCGTTTACGGTTCAGGTACAACCTGAGGCGAATCGGTGAGATCTTCGCATACGAGATCAGCAGGAAGCTGGAATACGTTGAAAAGGAGGTTACAACTCCCCTTGGGGTGGCTATGGTACCCGTTCTTAAGGAAAATCCTGTTCTGGCTGTGATCCTCAGGGCCGGGCTGCCTTTTCACGAAGGGTTCATGAATGTTTTTGACCGGGCCGACAGCGCTTTCGTTTCAGCTTACCGTAAAAGGCATAAGGACGGGTCTTTTACTATCAACGTGGAGTATAGCCAGGTGCCCGACATCAACGATAAAGTACTTGTTATCTGTGATGTGATGCTTGCTTCCGGCACTTCCATGGTCAACACATACCGCCATCTGATGCTCAAAGGCAAGCCTAAACACATCCATCTCGTTTCGGCTCTGGCCAGCGAGGAAGGTCTTGATTTTATTAAGAAACATATCCCTCAGCAGAATCGTGACATCTGGGTGGGAGTAATTGATGAAGAGCTTACCGCACAATCGCTGATCGTGCCGGGCCTCGGTGATGCCGGTGACCTGGCTTTCGGTAAAAAAGAAATCAATACATGAAAAACTCACTTGCTCTTGAAAATGTCAGGATCTCTCTGGATTCAATAAGAACCCATCTCTTAAGGACCATACTCACCATCCTGATCATTGCTTTCGGGATCATGGCTCTGGTCGGGATCCTTACAGCAACCGATTCGATCAAGTACTACCTGACCCAGAATTTTTCGATGATGGGCTCGAATACGTTTACTATCAGAAACCGCAGCATGAATGTGCATATGGGAGGCGACAACCAGGTTCAGAAACGCTATGATCCTATTACCTATGCCCAGGCGCTTGAATTTAAAAAACGCTTTGATCTTCCCGCGAATACTGCAGTCTGGATGTTCGCTTCGTTTGGCGTCACCCTGAAAAACGGGACGAATAAAACCAATCCCAATACCCGGGTCATGGGTACCGATGCTGACTATGTGATCACTTCGGGTGATGAGGTTGAGAAGGGAAGGAATTTTTCGCAGAATGAGATAGACGGAGGTCTTTCGGTTTGTATTCTGGGATCGGAAGTTGTAACCAACCTGTTTAAGAATAAGGAAAATCCCCTGGAGAAAGTGATTTCTATCGGACCCGGCAAATACAGGATTATAGGAATATTAAAGTCGAAGGGATCGAGCATGGGATTCAGCGGTGACCGTAATGTACTCATACCGCTGAATAACTGCCGTAAAGAATTTCCGAGGCCTAATCTCTCGTTCAATATCAACGTGATGGCCAAACGGCCTGAACTGGTCGATCCGGCCATTGGAGAAGCCAGCGGCATTTTCCGCAGTATCAGGAAAGTCCCGGTAGGTATAGAAAATACTTTCGAGATCACTAAAAGCGATAATATCGCGAAAATGCTGATAGAAAACATTAAATATGTAACCTATGCCGCGACTCTGATCGGCTTGATAACCCTGATGGGAGCAGCTATCGGCCTGATGAACATCATGCTGGTTTCGGTTACCGAAAGAACCCGTGAGATCGGCATACGAAAGGCAATCGGAGCCACACGCCGGGTGATTCGCAACCAGTTTCTTGTTGAAGCCGTGGTAATAGGCCAGCTGGGAGGTGCTCTGGGGATTACACTCGGGATTCTGATCGGCAATGTGATTTCCCTGCTTATCGGAAGCGCTTTCATCATTCCCTGGATCTGGATCATGACAGGGGTAGTACTTTGTTTTGCAGTTGCACTTATTTCGGGCATAATCCCTGCACGGAAAGCTGCCAACCTCGACCCCATTGAATCGCTTCGTTACGAATAATTCATGAAATGGATGTGAAGACTGTCATATCCACGCTGGTAAAGGAGTTCCCTTATGAACCTACCAACTGCCAGCGCCGGCTGATGGGTAACCTGGCTGTTTTTCTGACCCTGGGCTGGAAAAAAAGCAATGCCATCTTTGTACTGAAAGGGTATGCCGGAACAGGCAAAACCACGGTAGTGAAGGCTCTGGTGAATGTACTTCCGGGTCTGGGAAAACGAACTGTGCTGATGGCCCCCACAGGCAGGGCAGCCAAGGTGCTTTCGAGCTATACAGGCCGTCCAGCGCATACCATCCATCGAAGGATTTATTTCGCCCGCACTTCCAGGGAAGGCAATCTCGTGATGAAACTTCAGAAGAACCTCCATAAGCATACTTTATTTATTGTTGATGAGGCGTCAATGATACCTCATTATACACAGGCTGAAGGTCAGATGTTTTCGTCACGCAACCTGCTCGACGACCTGTTTTCATACGTGCAATCGGGCGAAAATTGCAGGATATTGTTTATCGGCGATACGGCCCAGCTGCCTCCTGTGGGCCTGGATGACAGTCCGGCTCTCGATACGGCCTTTCTGAAACAGGCTTACAGCCTCGAGATTGATGAAGATGAGCTGACTGAAGTCGTGCGACAAAGCAAGGAATCGGGGATACTCGAAAACGCTACTTTCCTCAGGGGTGAAATCACTGAAAAAAAAGTGAAGTTCCCTCTGTTCTCGCTCAAACAGTTCACCGACGTGATCAGGATAAACGGGTCTGACCTGGAAGAGATGCTGAACAAGGCGTATTCAGGCTCGGGCAAGGAAAATAATGTGGTGATCTGCCGATCGAACAAACGGGCCAATATTTTCAACCGGGAGATCAGGAACCGTATACTTTTTCTTGAAGGGCAGATTTCAACAGGAGATTACCTTATGGTGGTCAAGAATAATTATTTCTGGCTTCCGCCTGAATCCCCGGCCGGATTTATAGCAAACGGCGATATCGTGGAACTGACCCGTATACACAAAACAGAAGATATGTACGGGTTCCGCTTTGCTGATGTGACGATACGGTTTCTCGACTACCCTGATGAAAAGGAATTGGATGTAAAGATCCTTCTCGATACACTGATGGCTGAAACTCCGGCACTACCCCAGCCCGGGAACAACAGGCTATTCACAACCATCATGGAAGATTATGCCGATCTGCCGACACGCGGGGCAAAGGTGGCGAAAGTGAAGCTGAACCCTTATTTCAATGCCCTGCAGGTCAAGTTCGCCTATGCTCTTACATGCCATAAGACACAAGGCGGGCAATGGGATACCGTGTTTATCGACCAGGGATATCTTTCAGATAAGATGCTGAATACCGAGTTTCTGCGCTGGCTGTATACCGCTGTAACACGCGCCACACAAAAGCTGTACCTGGTGAATTTTGAGAGCAGGTTTTTTGAAACCTGATGCATCCTGCATCCTGCATCCCGAATCCTGCATCCTGCATCCCGCATCCTGCATCCTGCATCCTGTAACATTTTACATCCGGCCTCGTCTATTGTCCAGTATCTCATCTAAAATCATTCTAAATAACAAAATATGAAAAAGTCATTTGTTTTATTACTGTTTTTACTGATGGCCGGAATGGCTTCTCTTTCATTATATGCTCAGGACAGCAAGGAGAAAAAGCATTATTCCTGCAGCGATTCATCACAATTTTCATTGCCTGGCGTCACGGTAAGAAAAATCGGCAAGGATTCGATGATAGTGTACGTGAGGATGAAGGAAATGCCAAAATGGAAAGATTTCCCTCCCCGTATTTTCAGCAGGAAAGGAAAATATAATGGTCACTGGGCGGGTGTGGAGCTGGGTATAAACGGGTATGTGAACGACAGGTTCAACATGAATTTTGATCCGCAGTATCCTTATATGAACATGAATACCGCACGTTCCCTGATGGTAAATCTGAACCCTTTTGAATTCAATGTGAATCTGGTCAAAAACAAATTCGGCTTCACATCCGGACTTGGATTTCAGTTAAGCAATTATTATTTTACAGGGAGTTACGTGATGATCCCCGACAGTTCCCGGCTTGTTGCCTATAAGGTAAAGGATGGCGATGGCAATTATGTTGGGCTGAAGCAGGACAAGCTTTTTGTTTGCTACCTGAATATCCCTTTATTGTTTGAGTTTCAGACGAACCCAAAGCGCAACATGAAGAGCTTTCATGTGTCGGTAGGGGTAATTGGTGGTGTGCGCTTAGGTTCTTATTCGAAACAGAAGTATAACAGCATCGGGCAGACGAATTATCTTGTTGATGATAAGGGCAACCGGGTAGCGTCGTATTATGTAGGGAATAATGTCGTACTCTCTCGCGGGGCGTACCACCTGAGTCCTTTCAAGCTGGATGCTTCATTCAGGATTGGCTGGTCTTTCCTGAATTTGTTCGCGACTTACGCGCTAACGCCGATGTTCCAGGATAATCAGGGACCGAAGCTTTATCCGTGGTCGGTGGGGATAACGCTGATGGGATTTTGATGTACGATGAACGATGTACGATGTACGATGTACGATGTACGATGTACGATGTACGATGAACGATGTGCGATGTACGATGTACGATGTACGATGTACGATGTACGATGTGCGATGTTTTATGAATTCAGTTTGAGAACGGCCAGGAAGGCTTTCTGAGGTACTTCCACGTTACCGATCTGCCGCATACGTTTCTTGCCTTTTTTCTGTTTCTCGAGGAGTTTTCGTTTTCGGGTGATATCGCCGCCGTAACATTTGGCAGTTACATCTTTTCTAAGGGCTTTTACTGTTTCGCGTGCGATGATCTTGGCGCCAATAGCCGCCTGTATAGCCACGTCGTATTGCTGGCGGGGAATGAATTCCTTGAGTTTTTCACAGAATTTCCGTCCGAAATCATAGGCGTTGTTACGTGTGATAAGCGCTGATAAGGCATCTACGATTTCGCCATTCAGGAGGATGTCGAGTTTTACAAGGTCGGCATTCTGGTATCCGATCGGATGGTAATCGAAGGATGCATAACCTTTGGAAATGCTTTTCAGCTTGTCATAGAAATCGAATACAATTTCGCCCAGGGGCAGATCGGCCGTGAGTTCAATACGGTCGGTTGTAAGATATACCTGGTTCCTGAGAGTGCCCCGTTTATCCATGCAGAGCTTGATCACGGGACCTATATATTCAGCTTTGGTGATGATATTTGCCGTAATATACGGCTCTTCCATATGTTCAATATAATTGGGCTCAGGAAGGCCTGAGGGATTATATACATCGAGCATCTCACCCTTGTTGGTGTATACCTTATAGGAGACGTTAGGTACTGTGTTGATTACGTCCATGTCGAACTCCCTGTCGAGACGCTCCTGAACGATCTCCATATGCAGCAGCCCCAGAAAGCCGCAGCGGAAGCCAAAACCCAGGGCTGCGGAGGCTTCAGGTTCGAAAGAAAGAGAGGCATCGTTAAGCTTGAGTCTTTCGAGAGAGTTACGTAACTCTTCATAATCATCGGCATCGGTAGGGTAGATCCCGGCGAAAACCATAGGTTTTACCGGGCGGAACCCTTCAATAGCCTGTTTGCAGGGGTCGCCTACATGTGTAATGGTGTCGCCAACCTGGACTTCCTTGCTCGATTTGATGCCCGAAATGATATACCCGACATCGCCGCAATAAACCTCGTCTCTGGGTTCCTGTTTCAAACGAAGAATCCCAACCTCATCAGCATGATATTCCATGCCTGTGGCGTTAAACTTCACGTGATCCCCTTTTCGGATACTTCCGTTAAAAATCCTGAAATACGCGATAATACCGCGGAATGAGTTATACAGTGAGTCAAAAATAAGAGCTTGCAGAGGGGCCTCCGGATCGCCTTTCGGGGCTGGAACTTTATGTATAATCTCTTCAAGCACCCGGTCGATTCCCAGTCCCACCTTGGCGCTGGCTTCAACGATCTCTTCACGATCGCAGCCCAGAAGATCGACGATCTGATCTTTCACTTCCTCGATCATGGCCGCTTCCATATCGATCTTGTTCAGAACAGGAATGATAGTGAGGTTATGATCTATGGCAAGGTATAAGTTTGATATCGTCTGAGCCTGAATTCCCTGTGTGGCGTCAACCACCAGCAAAGCGCCTTCACAAGCCGCGATGGCACGGGAGACTTCATAAGAAAAGTCGACGTGCCCGGGGGTGTCGATGAGATTCAGAACATAATCCTGCCCCTCATGTTTATAATTCATCTGGATGGCGTGGCTTTTGATTGTAATCCCGCGTTCTCGCTCAAGATCCATGTCGTCAAGCACCTGGTTCTGGTAATCACGTTCTGATATTGCCCCGGTCGTTTCCAGAAGACGGTCGGCAAGAGTCGATTTCCCATGATCAATATGGGCGATGATACAAAAGTTGCGGATGTTTTTCACGGCTGCAAAGGTAAAGAAGAAATCTGATATTTTATATCAGATTTCTGATTGCAGATAACCGATATCAGATATCAGATATCCGTTATCTGAGTAAGGTGATACTTCCCTGCAAGGTTCTCTGCTGAATACCGGTAAGTGTGATTTCGTAAACATCGCAAATGAAGAAATACGTGCCATCGGCGCAGGCCGAACTGCTGTTCATGTCATTTCCGTCCCAGTTTATTTCGGGGTCGGATGTCTTGAACACCTGCCTTCCCCAGCGGCTCAGGATTTTCATATCTACATGATCTACTGAAGAATTGTTGATGGGAACATAGACGTCGTTGATACCGTCGCCATTGGGTGTGAATACATTGGGAAGGCTGTACAACGGGCAGGCGGTATAATCAACGCAGACTGTATTGCTGAAATTGCTCTGGTTTCCTGCTGAATCAACAGCGATGATACTGAAACATCCTACCACTGAATTAGGCTGTTTGAAAATGTACACTGTGTCGGAAGGATTCAGTACAGAGTCGATCAAAACAGGTTTCGTGAGGGATGAAGGGCTGAAATAAATATAATATCTGGCAATATCGCTGCCACAGGTGTCGCCGGGATTTTTCCAGTGCAGGTAGTTGGTAAAAGTCTGGCAGATAACCGAATCGCTTAATATCTGCGGGCAGGGTGGGTCGTTATCGACCGGGACCCCGCCTGTTTTCTGTGAAAAGTTAATAATAGGATCTACAAAACCTGCCGAGGAATAGCTACCCCTGCTTTTGATCTTGTAATAGTATGTGTTGCCATTAATCAGGCCGCGGTCGACATATGAAGGTATTGCCGAGAAGCCAGCTGAATCATAGGTGCCGTCGAAGGCGCTGCTTCTGTATACAGTAAAGACGTTATTGTTCCAGGGGACTTCGTTGGTCCAGCTGATCCGCATTTTTTTATCGGCTGGTGAGAGTTTTAGATACATTGAGGATGCTGGCTGGGAGGACCCAAGAAAGAAAGTGTTCCCTGTCGTCAGATTATACAGGTCGATCCTGTAACGGTAAGAGAAATCGACCGTATTGAGCAGGGTATCGGGCCGTATCGTGTCGTTCAGATTGAACATTGAATCAATGAGGGCATACTGTATCGGATTGTCGGATCTGGAGCGGTATACAAGATATTTGTAAGGGCCCGGTGCCTGTATGGTATCGAGCTGGGTTGGTTTGGACCATGCAAGGTAAAGAGAGCCCAGGCTAAGGGATGTTGTATTAATGCTTACGTTGGTTATTGCCGGAACGTCTTTTTTAAGTTCAGCGCAGGCTTCATTAGAAGCATAGCTCTCGGCTCCATCCTTGAAGAAGGCAGTCACCAGGTAACAGTATTTAATTCCCCGGTTCAGCCCTGAACCTTTGTTATCGTCAAGATAATTTGTAGTGGTGATGTCGTTGATCACTGTGATCCTTGAGTAGCCCAGGTATGCCGGCACGCCAGTCTGACAATAGGAAGGAACATAGCCGGTCGAGTCTGATTTCCGGTACACGTAAAATCCTTTGGCATTGGCACAGGAGTAAGGGTTCCAGCTCAGATTAATAGTGTTTCCGGCCGGGTTTGTTGCCAGGTTCTGAGGCGGGGGGCCAATCACGAGAATCATCATCGATTTGATGTCGACAAGACGCACGGGCAACCCATCGTCCTGGGCTTTAAAATAAACCTGGTAAGGGTTTCTTTTCACATGTTCACATACCGTAGGCCATTGGAAAGTACCTGTTACATGGCCCTGGCCCCTCGAGGTGTCGGGAACCATTCTTGCCGGGCTGATGGTAAGGATAAACGGCCCTCCCAAGGCTGTTAAAGTGATTACGTCGAGGGTATCGGGATCATGGGCTCTGACCGGAAAACTGAGAATGTGGCCTGCTTCCACGCAGGTATCGGCAATGGAATCAACTACCGGAGGGCGGTTGTTACAGCTAACCACGTTTATCTGCATATCTCTTTCAACTGAACCTATTCTGGTTCCGTTTCTCCATTCTTCAATCAGAATCGCGATGTTGTACTCGCCCTGCTGCACAGGACTTATCCAGGAGAAATCTCCCGTTAAGGGGTTGATCTGGCAGGAGTTGGCAGGATATGGCAAGGTATACCCGGGAATTGGCATTCCATTCATCCCGAGGCATGTAACCAGCTTATACGAAAGGCTGTCGCCATCCGGATCATAGGCCCCCGGATTATGATAAAACGGCTGTCCTACACAGGCATTGTCAACAGGGGGGACCAGAAGGATAGGGGAGTTATCATAGCTCATGTATGGGCTGATGGTGAGTTCCGAGTAAACGAACATCGGGATATTCACCGAGTTGGGGATGTTCAATATCCCGCTGTTACGGTTTGGGTCTTCACATGAAATAACATAATCGGAGGGGCCGGGATAAGTATGCTGCCCTAAATATCTATTATAGCTGATGGTATCGGGAAGATTGCTGATCTGAGTGCGCTGAATCAGGCCGGAAGTGCCGTCGCCCCAGTTGATCTGGAGGTAATCCCTTGCAGCGTTTACAGGACTTTTAGTATTTGTATAGGAGGTCAGGGTGATCTCATAGGTGAGGGCGCCGAGATGACGGAATGTGATCTCCATCGCCCGCTGATGCGTGGCATAGAGGCATACGGGTAGATTCAACAGGGCCGCCAAAAGTAATCTGAAATATAGATGAGTGAGGTTTCGCGGCATGTGTTGAATTGGTTAAGATTCCAAAAGTAATGATTTTACAGCTTGGACTTCCTCTTTTCAGGTCAAATCTTATTTCAGATCATTCTGAATTTTGCTGTATTTTTGCATCACTTTTGATTGCTGTATTATGGTGGCTAAGGCTATATTGGAGTCGGAAAACAAGGAGATCCTGAAACGTTACAGGAACCTGCTGAGGTTATGGAAGCCAAAAAATCCTGA
>CAIWXI010000062.1 GCA_903916595.1 uncultured Bacteroidales bacterium
CGGAAATTCAAATTCAATATCTGCCGCGGCATTGGCATAATGGGCCAGCTTGTCGTGGTTGTGGAAGCGGTATTTGCTTGCAGGCATTCCAAGCGAAAGATGCCATTTCATCCGCTCTTCCTTCCAGTATTCATACCATTTCATTTCTTCGCCCGGCTTCACAAAAAACTGCATTTCCATCTGCTCGAATTCACGCATCCTGAACAAAAACTGCCTTGCAACGATCTCGTTGCGGAAAGCCTTACCCGTTTGGGCAATCCCGAAGGGGATCTTCATGCGGGCCGTCTTCTGAACATTCAAAAAATTCACAAAAATCCCCTGGGCAGTTTCAGGCCTCAGATAGATCTCGTTTGCATCTTCATTCACCGATCCCATCTGGGTCGAGAACATCAGGTTGAACTGCCGCACTTCCGTCCAGTTCTTGGTGCCTGAAACCGGACAAACAATACCCAGCTCTTCGATCAGCAGCTTAACATCAGCCAGATCGTTACGGTCAAGCGCGGGATAAAACCGGTTCTTTACCACATTGATCTTGTCCTGGTATTCCTTTACCCTCGGGTTGGTTTCCCGGTACATCTTTTCATCAAACGTTTCTCCGAAACGTACGCGGGCCTTCTCAACTTCCTTGCTGATCTTGTCATCGGTCTTCTGGATGAAATCCTCGATAAGCACATCCGCACGGTATCTTTTTTTCGAATCCCGGTTATCGATCATCGGGTCGCTGAACGCATCCACATGCCCGGAAGCCTTCCACACCGTGGGATGCATGAAAATGGCCGCATCAATGCCCACGATATTTTCATGATACTGGACCATCGACTTCCACCAGTATTCACGGATATTGTTCTTCAGCTCAACACCGAATGGACCGTAATCGTAAACCGCGCTTAATCCGTCGTATAATTCGCTCGAAGGAAATACAAAACCGTACTCCTTGGCATGTGAAATGATCTTCTTGAAAAGTTCTTCGTTATTGGCCATTGTTGAGAATTTGAGGTGCAAAGGTAGGAAAAAGAGTGGGAAACGGATATCGGATATCGGATATCAGATATCCGATGGCGGATGGCAGATGCCGGATATTATGCTAATTTTGGAATCGTGAATGAACTAAGCAAAAACTATGAAAACCAACCGCCGTAATTTCCTGAAGACCGCTGCTGCCGGACTCGCTGCTGCCGGTTTATCCGATTTCAGCAGCTTTGCATCCAATAACAATTCTATAAACCTTCCTCCTCCTGACCGAAAAGGAAAGAGTGTAATGGGACTTACCTGCGAACCTCTCAAAACAGTGAGGATAGGTCTTGTCGGCCTCGGTATGCGCGGGATGGACACCCTGAGCCGTTTAACCTTCGTCGATGGGGTTGAAATTACAGCCATCTGCGATGTTTTACCTGAACGGGTAAGCGGGGGTAAAAAGATCCTGAAAGATGCAGGCCGTAAAGAGCCCGTGGGATATTCCTGTGGTGATGAGGACTGGATGAATCTGTGTAAACGCAACGATGTGGATCTTGTATACAGCTGCACACCCTGGCTTTGGCATACCCCGGTCTCTGTTTATGCCATGAAGCAGGGCAAACATGCAGCCACTGAAGTCCCGGCTGCTACCTCGCTTGAAGAATGCTGGGAACTGGTGAATACGGCCGAAGAAACTCAGAGGCATTGCATGATGCTCGAGAACTGCTGTTATGATTTCTTTGAACTGAATACCCTCAACATGGCCCGCAACGGGGTGTTTGGCGAGATCATGCATGGCGAAGGGGCATACATCCACGACCTCCGCTGGCTGAAGTTCGATAAGGAAAAAGGCTATGCCGATATGTGGAGGCTCAAATTCAGCCGTAGCCATAACGGCAATCCATACCCTACTCACGGATTGGGCCCTGTTGCACAGATCATGTGCATCAACCGCGGCGACCGCATGGATTACCTCAACTCCATGTCGACAAACCAGGTGGGGATGAGCCTTTATGCAAAGGATAAATTCGGGGCCGACAGCCCGGAGGCCCGCCAGACCTACCAGCTTGGCGACATGAACACGACAGTCATCCGCAGTGTAAAAGGCAAGACCATCATGATACAACACGATACAACTTCTCCCCGCCCTTACAGCCGCATCCACCTCATCAGCGGAACCAAAGGCATGGCGCGCAAATGGCCTGTACAACAGATCGCCCTGGAACCAAATGCCCATGAATATCTCAAAAAAGAAGATTTCGATAAACTGATGGCGGATTACGAGCACCCGCTGAGCAAGCAAATTGGCGAGAAGGCGAAAAAAGTCGGCGGACATGGCGGCATGGACTTCATCATGGATTCCCGACTCAGTTACTGTCTGCGCAAAGGCCTTCCCCTCGATCAGGACGTGTATGACGCCGCAACATGGTCATCGATTGTGGAACTAAGCAATATCTCGGTAAACAACCGCGGTAATTCCGTCGAAGTTCCCGATTTCACAAGGGGTGCGTGGGAAGATGCAAAGCCCTGGGGGATAGTGACGGTAGAATGAGACGTAATGGCGGCCTCAGCTCAGTTTGAGAGCACGCATGATCATTTGTATACTGGATTTGACATTCAACTTTCTTTTAAGACGATTCGACCATTTGTTAACTGCAGCTTCTGAAATTTCCAGCTCTTCCGCTATTTCTTTATAGGATTTTCCTGCGACCAACCCATTTAAAACAACTTTGTCTCGTTCAGAAAACCCTTCAGGAGAGAAGTGTGGAATAATCGACCATTCGGGGTCATTGAGGTCAGTCAATACTTTTGGCACTAAGACCTCACCATCTACAACCTTTCTGATTGTATCTGCATATTCATCAACAGAAATTGATTTATTGAGATACGCCCTGGCCCCATGTTGCATCATTTTTCTTACAAACGAAGGAGAATCATCGGAACTGAACATGATCACATATTTATGGGGGTATTTTTTTCTGAGTACATGAATATTCATGATCCAGTTCGAATTTCGGATAAATAAATCAAGGCTGATAACCTCGACATCTTCAGGAATACCTTGTTTTATTGCATCTTGAACATCAATAGCAGACCCACCAACCTCAATCCCATCAACTTTTTCATTGATCCAACTAATCAGTCCGGCAAGAGTGACCGGGTGATCATCTATTAAAAAGACTTTAATGGGTTTGTCAACCGACATAAGTTTTTATTTTTTAATCCATTTATCTTGTTGAACTTTTGAGTTGCTATCGGTTATTCGATATAAATAAAGTCCGGGTAAAAGGTTGCTGACATCAATTGAATTGAAACCATGTCCAATTGATTTGTTAAGGATTTTATTACCTGTAATATCGTACAAAACGATCTCTGCAGTTTGACATGTCAATTGAACATTCAATATTTCATTTCCGGGATTTGGGAATATTAAAGCGTTCTTTCTAGATTCAGGGTTTTTATTGTCAACAGATGTAATCAATCCGTTTGAATCAACTTTTATCACATATATATCCCTTTCTTGTGTTTGTGTATTATAGTTAAATGATGATGCTCCTATGATACAACCTCCTTCTTCTAGGGCCGTTAATGTGTATACGATGTAGTATTGATCTCCCCCAAAAGATTTCTCCCAATATAGATTTAATGTTGAATCAAATTTTCCTAAAAGGATAGAAGATGGCATATTAGAAAAAATGGTCCCAATATTGAAGTTTACTGTTCCGCCATAAAAGATTTCATTCGGATTAACAAAATCCAAATTTGTATATGCTGCAGGGTAACTTATAGTATCTTCAGGCCCAAGATAATATTCATTTACTACCTGAAATGTACTGTCCAGATTTAATATTGCTAAATGATCTGTTCTAGTGGGTGAATTATCAGTCAGTTTCCCAGTGATCAACAACCGATTTTTATTAATATATTTTGAATTTAAATACAAATTTAAGTCTCTTGGAATACTATCCACCGCAAGAATATTAAATGAGTTATCCATTGACAGAATTTGAGAAAAAGAATAGGTTTGTTGAATATACTTTCCGAAAATCATCATCAAATATCCTGAGGAATCAGGTTTTTCAATTAAGGAATAAACATGTTGCGAACATTGAGGCGGATTATAACATACATAATTCAAGGAATCAAGATTCTGATTTACAGTTAAGATAAAGGGATGATAGTATCCGGAATTTGGAAGAGTTCCGGATCCGAAAACCAGAACTCTTTGAAAATAATCGGACATACAATAGAACTGAGAGACATTTTTCATGTTACTCATGTATGATGTGTCTTTTATCAGCAATAATTCCTCGCTGAAGTTTATTAGCCACATTCTAATTTTTCCATCAGGATAAATTTTTTCTCCAATTCCAAGATAAGAACCATTATTCAGCTTAATCATGTTTGAAATATAAGAATACCCTCCGGCAAATTCAATTTTTCTAGATCTTATCGTATCTCCGAATTTGTTTAATTTAATTAACAGGATTTGATAAGACGCAGGAAAAGTTCCGTAACTAGCTGAAATAATAAACCCATGATCTGATGTTTCAACGATGGATGTTGGAAATTCATCATTCAGACTCGAATATTTAAAAACAAATCCAGATTGGGCCTGCATTTTAAGGATAAAAAGGCAGAGGTAAATAAGAATACAACAAGTTTTTGTAACCATATGTATTAATTTTATAAGTACATGACAAAATTTTAATACAATTCATAAGATCGTTTATTGACGAGGGATTCAAGAGGGCATGCGCTAAAAAGATCAACCCAAACTTAAACAAGCTGTAGGCCTTTCTACCATGTTTTTTGATTTCGATAGGATGC
>CAIWXI010000063.1 GCA_903916595.1 uncultured Bacteroidales bacterium
CTACAATAAACGTATGGAATTCCTTGCGGCCGGAACGAAGGCTGAACCTCCTGCAGTGAGCGCCAAACGTAAGGAAATGCTGAATCTTGCCTTGTCTGAATATAAGCGATACAGGGAGATTGTTGTTAAAGGATTTATCAAGGCCTCAAAAATCCTGGTCGAAAACCATATTTACAATTACTGCGATATTCCATACAGCACACAATTAATTCCAATGGCAGCCATTCTTGCAAGGCTTGGGAATCAAATCGATAATCTCGGGAATAAAAACAAATTGATGCGATGGTTCTGGTGCGGTGTTTTTGGAGAGTTATATGGCTCGGCCAATGAGACCCGGTATGCTCTCGACTTATTGCAGGTCCCCGACTGGATCCTGAATAACGGAGATGAACCTAAAACGATTTACGATGCGAATTTTTCCCCCTCGAGGTTACATACTCTGCGCACCAGGAACAGCGCTGCATACAAGGGAGTATATGCTTTGCTCCTTGACGAAAATACAAAAGACTGGCTGTCGGCCACCAAAATAGACTTCAGTACCTACTTCTCGGAATACATTGATATTCATCATATCTTCCCTGTCGCCTGGTGTCTCAGGAACAATGTTCCAAGGAGTGATTTCGATTGCATCATCAATAAAACCCCATTATCCTGGCGCACCAACAGGATTGTCAGCGGGGATGCTCCGAGCCGTTATCTCGAAAGACTGAAAAAGAATGCCGGTGTTTCCGATCAGGAATTTCATAGTATCCTGCTTACACATGTAGTTAACCCTGAGTTCATGCAAAAAGATGATTTCCCAGGGTTTTTCAGAGACCGCAAGGAAAAAATCCTTCAGCGCATTGAAACCGCCATGGGCAAAACCATTGCAAGAGAGCAGGTCATTCAGGAGGAAGGTACTGTTAATGATTCAGAAGAAGAAACCGATGATGATAACATGACCATCACTCCATGAACCCTTCTCCTCCCGAAACCTCATTCATACTTATCTCAAAACACCGCCAATTGGGGTTTGTGGCGGAGTTGAAGTATTCTGCACCGGATTCTGACGAGGCTGATTCCGCAGCTGACCTTGAAGTGGTTAAGGAACTTACGGCTTTGTCTCAATCATATAGCGACTCCGAAATCCACCGGCGGTTTTCACGTAAAACGGCCACACAAAGGGATTTCCTGAACCATCTGAATGAAGAGCTGCTGTTGACCCAGATCCGGCCTTTTATAGATCGTCAGATGGATAAATTGTTACATCTGGCTATTTCTCATAAGATTCAGATATGTTTTCAGGAAGGGCCTGCCCGGGAAAATCCAGGTGTGCTGCTTGTCGCTGAATCGGTCCCGGCCGAACCCTGGTTTTGCTTTACGAAAAGGGAAAACGGCTCTGATTATGTTTTGGAGTTGTACCAGAATGAGCATCGGATACATCTTCGCGAAAAAGGCAATCTCATCATCAGCAACGATCCCTGCTGGTTTAAAACAGGAAACCATTTGCTGTATTTTCCGCCGGGCTTCGACGGCAAAAAAATTCAACCCTTTCTTACAAAAGATTCAATACTCATTCCCTCATCCGCAGAACAGAAATATTTCGGGAGTTTTATTCTTAAAACTCTCAAAACCGGCCAGGTCAGGGCTGAGGGTTTCACTGTTCAAACATTGCATCCCGAAAAGCGTATGGAATTGTCGCTGGAGGTCGATTGGCAGGGGATGGCTGTGCTGATCGTTTATTTTCGCTATGGCGACAAACGGATTATGAGGGGAAAATCACAAAAGGTTTTTATTGAACTGAAGATGGAAGGCGGAGATGCGGCTTTTTTCAAGACCGATCGTGATTTTACCTGGGAGGCTACCATGCTCGGGCTGTGCCAAAATATGGGATTTGAATTATTCAATGCAAATACCCTGGGTCTTCCCACCAAAACGGGAATTACCAATGTCGACCTTTACTCCCTGGTTGAATGGCTGAATTTGCAAGCTGAAGAATTAAAGCGTTCAGGCATCATCGTTTTTACCGACCGCTCGCCTTTGGCTTTTTATACGGGTTCTGTAAGTTCTGAAATAAAGATCATTCCCGGCAAAGACTGGTTTGATGTTCAGGCGATTGTCTTTTTCGGCGGATTGCAGATCCCGTTCGTCCAACTCAGAAACTATATTCTTAATGAAATCAGGGAGTTTCCATTACCAGATGGTGAAATTGCCGTGCTGCCGGCGGAGTGGTTTACCCGTTACAGCGATCTTTTTTACTGGTCGGCTGATGTGAATGATTCGCTGAGGGTCCCGCTGCGTCATTTCCACCTGGTCGGCGAATTAACCGCCGCTGAAGACCCGGATCTGAAACGCCGTCTTGAAACGCTGGATTATAAGCGGTTTCAGGATCTGCCAGTACCGGATGGTTTACATGCCACTCTGCGTCCTTATCAGCTGGAAGGATTGCAATGGCTTTATTTTCTTCATGAGAACCGGTTCGGAGGCTGTCTGGCCGATGATATGGGATTGGGTAAAACCATCCAGGCCCTGGCGCTGCTGCTTACTGTAAGACCATCGCCTCATAAAGCCACCCTTCTGATCATGCCTGCTTCGCTGATCCATAACTGGAGAAACGAAATCAGGCGATTTGCACCTTCGTTGAGAATGATGGAACACCGGGGGGCTTCACGGGGCGAATCTTCGCTTTTTTTCGATGCCGTGGATGTGGTCCTCACTACGTATGGAACTCTGAGAAACGACCTGGATTTATTTATCTCATACCACTTTCATTATGTGATACTCGATGAAAGCCAGGTGATCAAAAATCCTTCGGCCCGGATCAGCCAGGCAGTTTGCCAGCTGAATGCCAGACACCGTTTGGTCTTAACCGGTACACCTATCGAGAATTCAATTGCCGACCTCTGGTCCCAGATGGAGTTCCTGAACCCGGGGATGTTAGGCGGGCTGGCCTCATTTCAAAAAAGGTTTAAATCTCCTGAAACCGATGCTGAAAGGATGAGAAAAATCATTTCTCCTTTTGTGCTTCGCCGGAATAAGCTTGAGGTTGAACCTGATCTTCCGCCCTTGACCATCAAAGAAGTGCTATGCGAGATGAGCGAAGACCAGCGCGTAAGTTATGAACGGGAAAAATCGGCAGTAAGAAACGAGATCCTCGAAAAGCTTGAAAGCGGCGGATCTCCCGAAACCTCACTCACCATTCTGAAAGCCTTGATAAGATTGCGGCAGATTGCGAATCATCCCAGGCTTGTCGACCCGGACTATTCCGGCGAAAGCGGAAAGTTTGAAGAGATCATACGTGTAGCGATGACCTTACATGATGAAGGACATAAAGTATTGGTCTTTTCCTCTTTTGTAAAACATCTGAAGTTGATCGCAAACCGTTTCGACCTTGAAGGACTGAATTATACCATGCTCACTGGTTCAACAATCAAACGTGAGCAGGTAGTTGATATATTCAGAAAGGAAAGCGAAGTTTCATTTTTCCTCATTTCACTCAAAGCCGGCGGACAAGGCCTTAATCTTACCGAAGCCGGCTATGTGATGATGCTCGATCCCTGGTGGAACCCGGCTGCCGAACTCCAGGCCATCAATAGGGCCCATCGCATCGGACAGGATAAAAAAGTCATTGCCTGCAAATTTATATGCTCCGAAACCATCGAGGAAAAGATTCTCCTTTTACAGCAACGAAAGCAAGAACTGGCGGATGCCTTTGTCCCCTCGGGAAACCCACTGAAAGACCTTTCTAAAGAAGAGATCAGGGAGCTGTTCGGGTAAACTGATATCAGATGGCAGATGTCAGATACAAAAATAGGTATGGAATTCTCCTTCGTGCTGTTCCGTAAAGCTCTTATATCCTGCATCCTGCATCTTCTCAATCATAGGCATCGGTTGGAAAGGAGTGATGATCTCATAGATCTCCCCCTTGGCCATTGCGGCAGTTTCGCTTTTCACCTGCTCCAGAGGATGAATACCAGAAGCCAGTAAAGGCCTGGCATCCAATGTTGTTATAATGTTGGCTTTATTAAGCCATATTGGTGTTTCCATAGTTCAGTATCCTTTGTTCGTTTTCAAGTTTCCTTTTTTCAGTAAGATCCTGAGAAACCTCAAGGGTACCCAGGTATTCGCCTTGTTCATTCCTCAGTGCGAAATAATCAATATGAATGAATCTGCCTTGCATCTGTATCCAGAACGGGGCCGAATCTGCATGTCCGCTCTTAAAATCGCTGATGATCTTGTCAACAATATGCACGCTTGAAGGCGGATGGCACATCCTCACGTCCCGTCCGAGAATCGCACGGTTACGGTCGAAGATCCTTTCTTTGCCCTGTGTAAAGTATTTCACTTTATCGTTTCGGTCAACAAAAGTCAGGTCCACCGGCAGTGTGTTCAGCACAGCCATCAGTTCCTCAGCGCTGAATTTCCCGCTGGGCAGGCTTATTGTTCCTTCCTCTGCCGAACGTAGTTCGCTGAGTTGAATACCTTCGGGTTTCCATTCGACAATGGGGTCGTAAAGGCAATACCCGATCTCGTTGGTCTGTCGGTAAATCTCATACCAGTCGGCATCAGTGAGCTTATCCATGGTCATAGGTAAAAGTATCTCCTCTTCCTTCATGATCATATCAGTGATGGCTTTAGCTGCAGGCTGCAGATAGACATCGATGGTGAATTTGACCTGGCCGGGATCGCTATAGGAAGCGGAAGACAGGCTTTCCATTGCATTTTTCAACAGGACCCTGGTCTCGTCATGCTTGCCCCACATCACTTTGGGCGGACCGGTAATACCGTATCGTTCGAGAAATGGAAACAACAGATTTTCCTTGCGCCGGTAATGCTTGTCAACATCCATCAGGCTGTTGAATAATGACTTCACCTTATTAAGATAAGCCACAGGGCCGATGGCAGCATAGAGTTCCTCTGCCTTATCGAATAGTTCACTGAGTTTTTTTACAACACCCTGAAGTTCCGTGTTCTCCTTTTTAAATGTATCGACGGGATGACCCGGGGGGACAATAAGCATGCCCGAAAGGTCAATGCTGCCTTCAAGTACCGCGGCATGAATGTCGCACAGACGAAGAACTTCACTTTCGGGCAGTCCTTCGCTGATCAGCTCCTGTTCAACTTCCACAACGTCGCCGTAAGGTATTCTCGACATCAGTTCCATAAGGCGTTTTTTTACTTCTTCAGGCGCCCTGCCCTCATGAAGTTCGAGAATCATGTGTTTGAGAAGCTCTTTCCTTTCGGAAGAGTTGTTTATAAGCTCACTCATGGCTTTATCCTTTGATCATTGTGAGTACCATTTTGAATTTCTCCGTCGCGTTCACGGCATGCGGAATGCCTGCCGGCATCACGATAGTGTCGCCCGTGATGAGATTGAAAGGAGTGTTGTCGATAATGATCTCGGCCTCGCCTTCCACCACCTGCAACATGGCATCAAAAGGAGCCGAATGAGTGCTCAGCCTTTGTCCTTTGTCAAAGGCGAATAAAGTTACCGTGCCTACCGGCCGGTCAATTACACGTTTGCTCACTATCCCGTCGGTGGAGTAATCCACGCTTTCGGGAAACCGGAACTTGTTGCCCGGATTGAAGATGTTCTTTTCCATTTCTGTTTATACAAGATAATTAAGTACTACAATGCGCAAATATAGGAAGATTTTGAAGAATGCAAAAGAAATTGAAGTTTTTTTTGTGATGGAAAGCAGGATGCGGGATGCAGGATGCGGGATGCAGGATGCGGGATGCAGGATGCGGGATGCAGGATGCGGGATGCAGGATGCGGGATGCAGGATGCAGGATGCAGGATGCGGGATGCGGGATGCGGGATGCGGGATGCGGGATGCGGGATGCGGGATGCAGGATGCAGGATGCAGGATGCAGGATGTCAGAAGGGAGCATTTTGCGTAAGCGGCCTCAGGTGGAGCGCAGCGACACCGTAGCCGCGACGCAAAGATGCGAGCGAAAGCCGCGACGCAAAGATGCGAGCGAAAGC
>CAIWXI010000064.1 GCA_903916595.1 uncultured Bacteroidales bacterium
AGTTCTCCGAAACATCGCTGGCCGTAGTCGATCCGTAATAATAAAGTCCGATCACATTGCCTCCGAATGATGCATAGGTATTCGATAAATTATAAATGGTGTTGCCCGTTATAGACTGGGAGACTGTTGAAGTATTATTGAAAGCTATGCCGACCACCGAAGCCGCTTGTGTTGCAGCCGTATTTGCATTGGCAATGGTAAGGTCCCTTACAGTGTTGCCCGAAATTGTGTTGGTTCCGCCCGTCACATAAATTCCCTTTACGGTTCCTCCCTGAAGAATATCCGTTGCTCCATTAGTCAGCTTGGAAATTGTGTTGCCTGAAATTGCAATACTGCCGGTTCCTGTACTGAATATTCCGTAAACCAATTGTGCACTGGCAGAGGTAGAGGAAGCTGAAGAAACGGCGAAGATACTGTTGGATGTGCCGGCATCAGTACTTCCGATGTTATTTGCGTTGATGGTTGTGGTTCCGGCTCCACTCTTAAAAATTCCGTAAAAGCTTGCTGCATAGGTTTCCGGAGAGTTTAAGTTGTTCGTTGTGATGGCTCCCACAATATTGTTTTGAATCACCGCGGTCCCGGATGTGGTTACGCTTATCGCATACAACATACTGGGATTAATACTAGTATTCTGAGTGTACGTGACTGATCCGTTGCCCGTAGCGGCTCCTATCACATTCCCTGCAGTTGTTCCAATGTTTGCCGCAATGGTTCCATCAACCTGAATGCCGGTGAAGGAGGCTTTATTAACTGCCCAGCTGATATTCTTTATGGTATTGCCCTGTATCTCGCAGCTGGTTCCGGTAGAGTTGATATGAATACCAGTGAATTGATTCGAATAATTTCCGGTTTTTATCCAGGTGCCCGAACAAGCTGAACTACTCCCACCAATATAATTTGATGAGATCGTATATCCGCTTCCCGAGTTTATAGAAATGATCTCATAAGTCATATTGTTTGCTGTAGTTGCAAATGATGCCGTTTCATAAAAACTGTTATCTGAAACTGTCCATGTGGTATTATTAATTCCAAGATTAATGCCGTATGAAGTATTTGCTTTATTCAGAAAATCATAGAAGTTATTATTGCTTATGGTATTACCGCTGTTATCTTTCGCCAGAGTTCCGACAGAGCCGATCGCATTGATGGGGCGGCTGGCATCGGCAGCGGCTGTCAGATTGTTTTTGTCGATGAGATTGCCATTGTTGCCCGTGGTGGCTCCGTTACCGAAAAAAACAACTCCACCGCTGGTTGACGTCCCGGAACCTTTGATCGTGCAATATTTTACGGTATTGCTGCAGGCATCATTTCTAAAACGGATCGTTGAAGTCCCTGCCGTAGCTGAGGTGCTGGTGTTGGTGATGACCAGGTCCTTGGTCGATCCCATGGCATTCACCCTGCCGTCGATCGTTACATTGGTGGTCCCGTTCAGGTCGATGAGGGGGGCTGAAAGGTTCCCCGAGATGCTCAGTCCGGTGATAAGTGGGTAAATATTCACCAAGCTATAGGATGCAATATAGCCGTCGCTTGGATGCAGGGAGGCGGAAGCGGTCTCGGTGGTGGACTTAGAGAGGGTGATGGTGATAGCTCCTTTATGAAGCCCGTCGTTTATCATATCGAAAGCCTCCTTGAGGGTATTGTATTCTCCTTCGGGCGTGCCTGAGGTTGCAGTCACCAGTACCGGCATGCCTGGATCATAAGCCCCGATCGTAACAGAAAACGGTCTTAATTCGCCCCGCTGGTCGGTTGTGATTTTATCCGTTGAGGGCGAAGCGGGTGCAAATGAGGTATATCCTGTAAGCTTGTAATAAACGTCGTCAGTCCCTTTGAGGTAATATCCGTCGGTTGCATTGTAATAAATGGATCCGCCGGTCTGGTATGGAGGTTTACCGGAGGGTATCGCCATGGTTTGGGTTGGGCCGCCGTTGCTGGCAAGGGCAAAGATGTCACCGGTTGTGTAGGCAGTAGTGATGGAAGGCGCTGTGGCCTGGTAAGTCGGAGTACCTGTTCCATCGCCTACCCAGGAGAAGAAACTGTAAAGGGTAAGATTCCTGAAATTAGCGCCACCCGCGGCGGTATTGTTCTGAAGTATTGAATTGGCAAGATACACCGTCTCAGATGAACTTCCGCAGATTCCCCCTCCCAGAGAAGTCGCACTATTCCCGGTGATGGTCGAGTTAATGCAATGAAGGGTGCTTCCATATGGATATATGGCGCCGCCATAACTTGTTGCCTGATTACCAGTGAAGGTTGAATTGATAACGAATAGTGATATATTTAATGAGAAGACAGCGCCACCACGGTCCGCTAAGCTGTTGGCAAAAGTGCAATTGCTTATGGTTGTATTACCGTTTGTATAGATTGCTCCACCATAGTTGGCTTTAGCGCCTGAAATGGTAACGGCATCAAGGGTAAGGCTTCCGGCCTGATTGAGAATTCCACCTCCATTGGCAGTGATTCCGGAAAGATCCCCTCCTTTAATGGTCATATTGGAAATTGCAATATTCTTTCCCGATGCATTTATATAGAATAAACGCCATGCGCTGCCGCTGGCACCCGTGGTCGTCACCTTCACAGTGATATCAGTCCCGCTGCCCGCTGAATTGGCTCCATCGATCGTCATGGATTTGGTAATTGACAGTTCAGATGCCAGGGTAATGGTTTCGCTGCCAGTCGCTAGATTGAAGGTAATGCTCCCGCCATCTGTAACATCAAGAATAGCCTGCCTGAGGGTGCCTGCGCCGGTATTGGCATTGCTTGTGACAACCTTGTCCGCAGCCTGTAAAAGATTGCTGAAGAAAAATAAAAAGGCCAAAATTAAAGCCAGGCATAAGTGGGTATATGTTTTCATACTGCAAACGTTTTTGCTAATTCATTAACTACGGGGGATATTTTTTCGAAATCATCAACTTTGGAAAAGAAATA
>CAIWXI010000065.1 GCA_903916595.1 uncultured Bacteroidales bacterium
AATCGTTCCGGATGGAAAACAGAAAAACGATCTTTGACAACAACGTTCATTAAAATTTTGTATCTTTAATCGGAAATTAACGATGCGAAAAACCTTGCATTCCTATTTGCCGATTTCCTGCATTTGTAGTTACCGTTTACACCTCTGCACACATCTACAATTTCGTTAATAATTTCTAAACATTTATCAGGATAATCAAGGATTTGCTCTTCTGTAAACCTAATTATAACAAAATCATTCTTTAAAAAATACTCATCCCTGCCATTATCAGAATCTTCATAATGGATTGGTTCTTTCGTTTCAAGTGTATATGGTTCATCAATTTCTAAATCGATTACTAAATCATTCTTTACAAGAATTAAATCTGGATAGTAGTAGGAATACTACTTTTCTAATTCGCTCTGATACTTTTCGAATTGTAATTTCTCGTTTTCTACGGATACTTTTCTCTCTTGTTCAATTCCCTTAAAACTAAGAATGATAATAACCAGACTCCCAACAATTGAAATACCTACTATTGTGGGAAACCAATAGGCTTTCCAAGTTTCTGTCGAAACATCAAGAAAAATACTATTAAAAATCATGCAAAGAAATCCAACAACACAAAAAATAAAAAAGCCCAACACAATACTAGCCCCGATAATCTTTATTTCTCTAAAATCATCTTCCTTTGTCGATTTTGTAAATATTGGTCTCTTAACATTTGGATAAATCTCTTGGAACCGTATTTCCATATTTGAGGCATCCTTTAAATAATTTGGTGTAATTATTTTAGGATAAGTTTTGATATGATTGATTTGAAAATCTTTCATGGAACCTTAAATCTTACAGAGGCATCGTCTACCAATTTCTGAGCCTATCATAATGGCAAAGCTAAATATTATTACTACAACTGGGAGGAGGTTGGTAAAAGAGCAAGAGAATTTTACATTATACACAGGGTTGACAACCCTCACAAAGCACCCTGATATTCTGTAACATGCAGTATATGAGCTACCTAATTTGCCGTCGCTGCACACTTAACTGACCAATTATCTAACTTTAGAATCATTCCAGATTACCTGAAAGTGGTTGATTTTATTGGGGAAATGGGGAATCTTTGACTATAAGATTCTTTAGTTAAAGAAATTCAACAAACTTTAACTATAACGATTTTATAATTAAATTTGTCGAAAAATTAATGACCCCACCATGGACATTTCGAAATTTATTTCCGGCAATTACCTTTCACAGTACCAATATCAAAGTTTTCAACCCACAAAAATAAATCTGGAATGGATTATCAGCCAACCGGATATCAATACACTACTGGAAGAAGCCAACCTGAAAATTGGATCGTTGGATGCATTTTCATTAATCGTCCCTGACGTGGGTACCTTTATCAAAATGCATATGGTTAAAGAGGCAACAAAATCAAGCAGAATTGAGGGAACTCAAACGCAGATTGAAGATGCCGTTCTGAAAGAAAGAGATATTAATCCTGAAAAGAAAGACGATTGGCAGGAGGTTCAGAATTATATCGAAGCCATGAGTTTTGCCATTGGCAAACTGGATGAACTTCCTCTCTCTAATCGTTTATTACGCCAGACACATGAAACACTTTTAAAAGGTGTACGGGGTAAACATAAACAGCCGGGGGAATTTCGAAAGAGTCAAAACTGGATAGGTGGCACATCTCTCAAGGATGCTGTGTTTATCCCTCCTGTTCAAAATGAAGTTGCTGATCTCATGAGCGATCTGGAAAAATTCCTGAACAATGAGACCATCAATGTCCCTCATCTTATCCGAATTGCCATCGCACACTACCAGTTCGAAACTATTCACCCATTTCTGGATGGGAATGGTCGTCTGGGACGCCTGCTGATCACCTTGTACCTCGTGAAACAAAATATCCTGCATAAACCCACTCTTTATTTATCTGATTTCTTCGAAAAACACAAAGGGCTTTATTATGACAATTTGATGCTGGTACGAAAAAATAATGATCTGACACAATGGATCAAGTTTTTTCTTGTGGCTGTTATTGAGACCGCACAAAGTGGCAGCAATACGTTCAGGGATGTTTTGTCCTTACGCGAAGATATAGAAGGGAAAAGAATCATTAGACTTGGGAGAAAACTGCCATTGGCAAAAGAGTTGTTGTTTTATTTGTACAAAAAACCAGTTGTGACGGCGTTAGATGTGGAAGAAGATTTAAAAATAAGCAAACCAACTGCCAACGCAATCCTAAAAAATTTCCAGCAAATTGGAATTCTTAAAGAGCAGACCGGCTATAAGCGTAATCGTATCTTTATTTTTGAGGAGTATCTCCGATTGTTTGAAAGGTAAATATCAAAGTAGTTTGAATTATTTAAAAGATTTTAAGCTCTTTAATCAAAGTCAACGAGAAGGAATATTGTATAATATCGTCTTTGAAAATAGAAAATAAGGTTTAACAAATTTTTTCCTACCCTATTTAAGACAGAGCCATTTTCATTAACAAATTCTGGCAGATGACCTATGTCTAATCTCTTTTGGGGTCAGTTCCCCGCTGATTGCAGCGAATAGGAAATAATTCCCGAAGATACCCCGCTGCTTGCCGTGGGGGTCATTCATTAACGAATGTGAAAAATCTTTTGGGTACCCATTTGGGTACCCAAAAAAGAAAAACCCACGATTGACGTGGGTTTTAGTGGTGTTTCCGTACCCGGAGCCGGAATCGAACCGGCACGAGATTGCTCTCATTGGTTTTTGAGACCAACGCGTCTACCTATTCCGCCATCCGGGCCTTTATGATGGTAAAACGGGCTGCAAAGATAGGAAATTATTCTTCATTTATTGTTTACTGTTGGACATCCGCTATCTGCTATCTGCTATCCGCCATCCGCCATCCGCCATCTGCCATCCGCTATCTGTTAACCGCCATCTGTTAACCGCCATCCTTGTTAATAACCTTTCCTTGCATCGCATATTTTAATGCCCTAATTTAGCGGTTCACAAAAAAGGCGACGCAATATGGCAACCACGGTAAAGGTCTTTTCGGGTCAGGTCTCTAAATACCTGTCCGAAAAAATAGCCCAGAGCTACGGCAATGAACTGGGTAAAGTCTCATTTCTTCGATTTGCGGACGGTGAATTCCAACCATCATTTGAAGAAAATATCCGTGGAACAGATGTCTTTTTGGTACAGTCAACCCAACCTCCTTCAGACAATCTTCTTGAGCTGCTGATGATGATCGACGCTGCACGCAGGGCTTCCGCCAGAACTATTGTAGCTGTTATTCCTTACTTCGGATATGCACGTCAGGACCGCAAAGACAAACCCCGCGTTTCCATCGCTTCCAAACTGGTTGCCAACCTGCTTTCTGCTGCGGGCGTGAACCGTATTATTACTATCGACCTGCATGCTGATCAGATCCAGGGTTTTTTTGACGTTCCGGTGGATCACCTCTATGCTTCTTCAGTCTTCATTCCATACCTGAAAACCTTGCACCTTAACAACCTCACTTTCGCCTCGCCTGATACAGGTGGAACGCGCCGTGCAGGGTCCTATGCAAAGTTCTTTCATACCGACTTCGTGATTTGTTACAAACACCGCTCAAAACCCAATGAAATAACAAAAATGGCCCTGGTCGGGGATGTCGAAGGCAGAAATGTGATCTTGCTTGATGATATCGTTGATACCGGCGGTACACTCTGCAAAGCAGCCGGGATCATCATGGACAACGGGGCGACTTCAGTACGGGCTATGGTCACACATCCTATCCTCTCGGGTAAAGCCGTCGAACAGATCGAAGCTTCCGCCCTCACCGAACTGATCGTAACCGATACCATCCCGCTGAAAAGAGAAAGCCCAAAAATAAAAGTGATCTCAACCGCCGACCTTTTCGCTGAAGTCATCCGCAGACTCAAGAAGAAGGAATCTATTTCGTCGCTATTCAAATTTTAGGTTTCTCATCGGGCAAAATAGCGAAATGGTGAAATGGTGAAATCCACCATCTGATATCAACTCGCTATTTCGATAATTTCTTCCCCTCATGTTCCCCGTTCTGATGAAGTATCATTTTTGTTACCTTGCCATCGGGATCTGCAATGAATTCAACCTGAGCATCCACTACCTTCAGAAAAAATTTATTCTGAGTTTCGGCAAACAGTTCGAACTTAGGTTGTCCTGTGGCCTGACCCATCAGATGGCCGTCCTCGAGAGTAACTGTTATTGAAAATCCTGGTGCAAGCTGATACTCTCCAATGAATTTCTGCATCTGCTCAACTTGAAGTTTGATCTCAAAATGCGAGGGAACTGGCTTATCGGTGCGGGTCCAGGTGGAAGAGGCCTGTCCGAGACTCTGCAGGATAACAGCCGTGACTTGGCTGTCTTTATCAGCCAGAAACTCATAAAAGGACATTCCTTCATTGTAAAAGAACTTGTTGGCGGCATAGGGTGCAAGCAGGAGCTGCTGCCCTCCGCTTCGCTGTGAAAAAAGTTTTCCGCCTTTAAAAGTAATTACACGCTGTTCTTTTTCCGGGTTTTCATAAACTCCGGTATATTTCTTCAGGGTCAGTGTATCCACCCTGCTCTTCGAGCTGAAGTATGGCCACCGCGATTTTGAGACGTAACACGGAGAGAGAAAGTTACAAATTAAATGGTGAAATAGTGAAATGGTGACACCATTTCACTATTTCACCATTTATTCTTACCTTTGCACCCCATTTAAAAAAATAACAAACTATGAAAACGGTATCATTGAGCGGCTCCCTCAGGGGAAGCGTAGGGAAAAAAGATGCCAAATTACAGCGCCGGGCGGGTAAAATCCCCTGTGTACTGTATGGTGGAAAAGAACAGATCCACTTCGTGGCAGACGAAAAAAGTTTTTCCAAAATCCTGTTCACCCCCGAAGTCTATATGATTAAAATTGCGATCGACGGGAAAGAATACGACACTATTTACCAGGAAATCCAGTTCCATCCTGTGACCGACAAGCTGTTGCATGTCGACTTCCTGCAACTGATCCCCGATAAGCCGGTGGTGATTGCCATCCCGGTAAAATCCGAAGGTGTATCACCTGGAGTTCTTAAAGGCGGCCGGCTTGAGAAGAAACTTCGCAAAGTGAAGATCAAGGCCCTTGCAAAAGACTTGCCTGATTTCATCATGATCAATATCAGTTCAATGGATATTGGCGATTCAGTTAAGATCAGCGACCTGAAGATTGATGGTGTTACATTCCTTGATGCCCCGAATAACGTGGTCATCGCTGTTCGTACAGCCCGCCAGGTTGTCGAGGAAGTTGTTCCAGGTGCTGAAGCTGCTGCTGAAGGAGCTGAAGGAGCTGAAAAGAAAGAAGACGGAAAGAAAGAAGACGGAAAGAAATAAAGAGAATAGTTCCTTATTTACCCTACTTTTTACAGAGACGCCGGGCAAAAGTCCGGCGTTTTTATTTCAACCTGTTCAGAACTACCTTCCTGGTTTCCATGCCCGGTACTCCGGGGCAGGTCCAAACTGCTTCGGGACTTCGCCTTTGTGCACGGCTTTACCGAGAAGATTTTCTATGGCCTGGAATTTCCTCTGTTCCTTTGGGCTGATAAACGTTACAGCTATGCCTGATGCCGCTGCACGCGCGGTACGGCCGATCCTGTGTATATAATCCTCGGCATCATGAGGCACGTCGTAATTAACTACCATGTCGATGTTCTCAACGTCGATTCCCCGCGAAACGATATCGGTCGCCACAAGTACATTCAGCGACCGGCTCCGGAAGCGGTTAAGAACATCTTCCCTCTCCCTCTGCTCCAGGTCTGAATGGATCTCCGAAACATTTAGCCCCATCTGGTGCAACGCCCTGCTCAATATCTTGGTGGAACTCTTTGTGGAACAAAAAACAAGCACGGTACGCCCCGAGGCCCCTTGTAACAAATACTGCGTCAAAGGCAGCTTCTGATTATCATATACCGAATACGCAAGCTGCAGTATCTTCTCAGCTGGTTTCGACATGGCGATGTTGATCTCGACAGGGTTTCTGAGGACTTTCTGTGCCATCTGCCTGATCACTTTGGGCATGGTAGCCGAGAACATCAGTGTTTGCCTTCCCTTAGGCAACAGGTTAACGAGCTTCATGATATCATCATAAAATCCCATGTCGAGCATACGGTCGGCTTCATCGAGGATCAGACATTCCACATTTGAAAAGTCAACGTACCCCATATTCACGTGGGCGATCATTCGGCCTGGCGTACATATCACCAGATCAGCGCCTTCGATCAGAGCCTGTTTTTCCCGCGAAAAAACCATCCCTTCGGTGCCCCCATAAATCGCAATGGAACTTACCGGCGTGAAATAAGAAAGCCCTTCCATATGCTGGTCGATCTGTACCGCGAGTTCACGCGTGGGCACAATCACCAGGGCTCTCACATTTCCCTTGCTCTCACCAGTCATTATTTTCTGTATCAGCGGAAGAAGGAAAGCGGCTGTCTTTCCGGTCCCGGTCTGCGCAGTCCCGATCAGGTCCATGCCCTGCAGAATTACAGGTATCGCCTGCTCCTGGATAGGAGTCGCTGTTTCAAAACCCAGTGCGCGTATTCCTTCACGCAGGTCAGGCTCAAAGCCGAATTCGTCAAAATTCATAAGTATGTATTATATGAGCATATCTGCTCTTTTTTCTTCCGGATCTTCTTCCGGATTTCAGTTTTTGCCGGATAACCCACTGTAATGATCAGTTCTGCCCTTTTTTTTGCCGGGATCCCCAGCAGCTCTTTCACCCTGGGTTCATCAAACCAGCCCATGATACAGGTTCCGAGCCCCTCATCAGCTGCCTGCAAACAAAAATGTTCTGCGGCAATACCCACATCCATCAGAGTGTATGGCTTGTCCTTCAGAGCCGTCCCCAGTTTGGAGGTAAAGTTTGGCTCTTCACGAACGATCACCACCATCACTGAGGCTTGTTTCGTGAAATGGTTAAACCCCAGCCACTTAGCCGAAGCAGCATCGGCCACTTTGTTCTTAAGGTCCGTCTCGGTAACAACGACCAGCTTCCATGGTTGGGCGTTGCAGGCCGAAGGCGCCAGCCTCACCGCTTCAATACAGCGATCAAGCTTCTCAGCTTCAACAGAACGGCCTGAATCATATGCCCGGGTGCTTTGCCGCTTTATAACGAGTTCAAGAAAGGTCATATGCAAAGATACTGAAATTCGTAATCAGACATCTGCTATCTGTTATCAGATATCAGATATCAGATGGCAGATATCTGATGACAGATACCTGATAGCAGATAGCAGATAAAAAATTTACAAACCATAGGGTCATATCAAAGGATTTATTAATTTTATCCCAAAATCAACAATTATGAAGCGATCCGGAATATTTCTGCTGCTGCTTGCCTTAAATCTTGCCGCCTTTTCACAGACCAAAAGTCTGGACTCCACGGCCTTGCTTATTCTTGAACGAATGAGCAGTGTGATTACCGAACTGAACAGTTGCCGTTTGAAGGCACATTCCTCGTACGATGAATACGTCTCCGGCCTCGGGCTGATCAAACATACTGAAGATGCAGATCTGCTTATGAAAGGCCCGAACAAGCTGTATCTTTCTATCAACGGACTAAGAGGCCAGCGTACCTTTTTTTACAATGGGAAAACCCTTTCCTATTATTCCTTTTCCAATAACCGCTATGCACAGATCCCGGCCCCGAAGACCATTCTCGGGATGGCCGATAGCATTTATTCCAAATTCGGAGTAGACCTGACGGCTATTGATTTTTTCTTTCCTGATTTTATCGATGTGCTGAAACAGAATTCATCATTCCTTACCATGCTCGGACAGGTGAACCTGAATGGCCGGCCCTGTTTTCAGATCGCGGGCGCCATGGACAGCATCAGTTACCAGATATGGGTCACCAACGATCCTTTCTTTTTACCTGTAAAAGCGGCCCTCGTATATACAGCTAAAGAGATGAACCCACAGTTCATGGTTGATTATGAATGGGACCTGAACCAGATTTATCCTGATGCTATATTCGAATTCACAGCTCCCCCGGGGGCTTTGAAAATAACACCTGTCGTATCAGAACAATAACATGTCTTAATTTTGAAACTATTCCATATGAAAAGCGGGAAAAAACATTGTATGCAAAGCCTACTGATTGCTGTATGCTTTGCAATGATAAGTTTACCTAACGCCATAGGACGTGGTGGCGGTGGTGGATTCGGAGGTGGATTTCACGGCGGCGGCGGCGGATTTGGCGGCGGCGGTGGATTCCACGGCGGCGGCGGCGGCGATTTCCACGGAGGTGGAGGCGGCGGATTTGGCGGAGGCGGAGGTGATTTCCACGGAGGCGGAAGCATATCGGGAACTTCAAGAGGAGACTTTAATGGCGGTCCCCACGGTGGACCAGGGGGCGGACCAGGACCACGCCCGGGACCGGGACCAGGGCCTCATCCGGGACCAGGACCAGGACCAGGGCCTCACCCGGGGCCGGGACCAGGACCTCATCCAGGACCTTATGGACCGGGACCAGGACCTCACCCGGGACCTTATGGACCGTATTTCCCAGGACCAGCTTTTGGCCCGATGCCTTATGCTTACCACCCGTATGCTCCCTATTACTGGGGTCCGGCCTGGCATCCACCGGGATTTTTTATTGGCGCAATGGCAGCAACAGCCATTTCCATCAACGTGGCAAATGCTGCTTTTATGTATGACCAGGGTGTGTTTTATGCCCCGTCAGGTGGCGGATTCACGGTAGTAGAAGCCCCCGTTGGTGCGGCTATCGTCATGCTGCCCAGGGGATATTCCTCGGTCGTCTCCACAAATGGCACCTACTACTATTTCGGCGGAACGTTCTACATGCAGCAGGATGGTAATTATCTTGTCATCCCTCCCCCTCCCGGCGCAATCATTACACAGCTGCCTTCAGGAGCCAAGCAGGTAAAACAGGACGGACAGACGTATATGAAATATAACGGCACACTCTATCAGCCTGTACTAAGTAACGGTGTCGATGCCTATCAGGTAGTAGTCAAGTCGTAAAACCATTGAAATACCTGATCATCGGACTCGGAAATATCGGCGACGAATATTCCGATACCCGCCATAACATTGGTTTTGTTGTTGCAGATGCCCTTGCACTTGAAGGCAAGGCTGTGTTTAAAGCCGACCGTCACGCTGCAATGACCAGGCTTTCGGTGAAAGGCCGCACCATGGTGGTGATCAAACCTTCAACATTTATGAACCTTAGCGGCAAAGCCGTGAGATACTGGATGCAGAAGGAAGACATCACCCTCGAAAATATCCTCGTGATCGTCGATGACCTGGCCCTTCCACTCGGGGTTACGCGTATGCGCAAAAAAGGCAGCGACGGGGGCCATAACGGACTCATAAGCATCATTGAATATCTTCAATCCTCTGAATTTACCCGTATCCGTTTCGGTATCGGGAACGATTTCTCAAAAGGATACCAGGTTGATTATGTACTGGGAAGGTGGACAACCGAAGAAACGAAAGTACTGCTACCCAGGGTTAAAGAAGCCGTTGATATGATCAAAAGCTTTGTCCTCACAGGGCCCGACCGAACCATGAATCTGTTTAACAAACGGGGTGAAGGAAAAGATAGCATCCCTCCTGCAAATGGAGCTAAGGATAAAAATGAAACATGAGCAATGACATGACCCTTTACAGAATTTTTTTCATCTTTTGCTTATGTATACTGATTATACCGGGACAGTCGGAGCTCCGGGCAGACGATAATTTCCCTGCCCTTGAAATGAAAATAAAAAAGGGATATTTCAAGGTCGAAGCCTGCACCGGGAATATACTGCATATAAGCTATTCACGAAATCCGGGATACATCTCAAAAATCATCCCTTCTTTAAAGCCGTCCGAAAAGCCATCCGCCGTTATTCAAAAAACAAAAAAAACCGCCACACTTAAAACATCACAGCTTCTATGCGAATTATCTCTAAAGTCGAATACACTTACAATTAGAGATACTTCCGGAAGAACGGTTTTTCTTGAAGCAGCCATGCCCGGGCCATTAAAGGCAAACCGTGACGGAGATGCACAAACATTCAACATCTCAGAGTCATTTAAAATAAGTGAGGGCGAAGGTTTATTCGGACTGGCAGAAGCATCAGACACAACGATGAACAGGTACAACGGCAAGCCGGCCCTGTATCGCTTAAGTCCGTCGCCTGTTCTCCCATTTCTTTTATCGACAAAAAACTACGGAATCCTCTGGGCCAATACTTCAGGAACGGTCTTCCAATGCAGCGCCACGGGCATGTCCTTCTCTTCTGAAACTGCCGATGCCATTGATTTTTTCATTATCACCGGGAAGAATTCATCCGAAGTGATGAACAGTTACCATCTGCTTACTGAGCCTGCCCCTTTTCTCCCCCTCTGGGCCTACGGCTACTGGCAGTCAGTCGAAAACAATAAAACACAGAAGCAAATATTTGAAACCGCCGCTGAATACCGCTTAAACCGGTTCCCGGTGGATGTCTTTGCCCGGGACTTGCCTTCCGCAGGTAAACATACAAGTATGGCCACCCTGTACGATATCATTGGTAACCCGCAGTTGGGTCAGTTCAGAGATAGCCTGCTTAAAATTTATAATATAGAGTACCTTGTTCAGAAAGGTCCTGAAAAGCATGACACAGCCCATGGCGTAAATCAAACACTTACTTCAAATGAATTTACCGGACTGAAAAACAAAATCAATTCAACCGTCAATGCCTGTATCAACGGAAAACCTTATGAGGATGCAGCCATGGGGTGGTATATTCCATCGGGCCCCGGAAGCAAATATCCTTTTGGGATGAAAGACCTCGCCTACCGTGAATTGTATTTACGCTGGTTCCAGTTTGCCGTATTCTGCCCGGTTTTCCGCTCCCCTGTTACAGGTATTCCGCAGGAAATTTACAGGTTCGGAGAGAGAGGCTCCGGCCTGTATGAATCCATCCTTCAATGGATCAATTTCAGGTACCTTATCCTGCCTTATATTTATTCATATGCACGAGAGATGCATGTTTCTGGTTATCCCCTGATGCGCCCTCTGGCGCTGGACTTCCCCGCAGATAAAAAAGCGAAAGGAGTCAGTAATGAATATATGTTCGGCCCTTCTATCCTTGTAAGGCCCGTTACAGCACATCAGTATTACCAGCCCTTAACAGATACTTTGAGTGAACAGATGATGATAAGGCCTGCTTATGATTCGGTAAACTGTTACCTGCCTGGCGGAGCGGAATGGTTCGATTTATATACCGGCAGGCGTTTCGAAGGCGGACAGACGGTTTCAATACTCTCTCCGCTTGAGATCATTCCCGTATTTATAAAAGCAGGCAGTATAATCCCTTACAACCCCCGTGTACAGTACGCCGCCGAAAAAAAGCCCGATACGGTAGACCTCAGGATATATCCCGGTTCCGATGCCGGTTTCAGCCTGTATGAAGGTGAACCCAACAGGAAGAAAGATAAAAACGGTGGTTTTTCAATAATACCGATACACTGGAACGACAAGGAAATGACCGTCACAATCGGAAAACGACAGGGAGAATTTCCCGGTATGTTAAAACAAAGGACCTTCAGAATAATCCTTATCTCCCCGGTCATTCCGGAAGGCTTTTACACCGCGACCTCGACCGAAAAAACGGTTAAATATTCAGGCGAACAAACATCCGTCAAATCCATCCCTTGATCTTGTAATACCCCAGAGCAAACAATTCCCTCAGTAAAAGTTCCTGGTAATGCAGCTGGGTCCAGAACTGGTAACGAAACGTGATATTGTTCCCGATATCGGG
>CAIWXI010000066.1 GCA_903916595.1 uncultured Bacteroidales bacterium
ATGATCTCCAAAGACCAGGCCCGCCTTCAGATCGAATCCCTGGTCACCCGCTTCGGTGACCAGCTTAATTCATACACCTCGGGCGAATACAACGAAACCCTCACCCGCCGCGACTTTATCGATCCTTTCTTTAATGCCCTGGGCTGGGATATCGACAACTCCCAGGGCTACGCCGAGGCTTACCGTGAAGTGATCCATGAGGACAAGGTCAGCATAGGCGGAGCTACCAAAGCCCCCGATTATTCCTTTCGTCTGCCCGGAGGTAAACGCCTTTTCTTCGTCGAAGCCAAGAAACCCAGCGTGAACATAAAAACCGATATCCAGCCTGCTTACCAGGTGAGAAGATACGGTTGGAGCGCCAAACTGCCGGTTTCCATCATTACCGATTTCGAGGAATTCTCGGTCTATGACTGCACCATCAAACCATCACTAAACGATTCGGCCGCTGTTTCAAGGATCAGGTACCTGACCTGGAAGGACTACATTCAGGAATTCGACTTCCTCTGGGATACCTTCAGCAAGGAAAGGGTACTCAAAGGAAGCTTCGACCGGTTTGTCAGGGAAGATACCTCCAAGAAAGGCACTGCCACGGTTGATAAGGAATTCCTGGTCTCCCTCGACGAATGGCGTAAAACACTGGCTTCGGCCATCATGAAATCAAACCAAACCCTTGGTGAGGATGAACTGGGTTTTGCCGTGCAGCAGCTTCTTGACCGTTTGATTTTTCTGCGGATAGCCGAAGACCGCAGCATCGAGCCCTATGGGAATCTGAAGACTGTATGCGGATCACTGAACCCCTATGCCCGTCTTCTGGAACTTTTTCACAGGGCCGATGAAAAGTACAATTCAGGGCTTTTTGATTTCAAAAAGGATGGAGTCACTCCCACCTTGATACTGGAACCCAAAACCCTCAACAGCATTCTCAACGAGCTGTATTACCCGGTTTGTCCGTACGAATTCTCGGTCCTGGCAGTGGAAATTCTCGGTTCGGCCTACGAACAGTTCCTCGGAAAGGTCATCCGCCTTACCGAAGGCCTGAGGGTGAAAATCGAAGAAAAGCCCGAGGTGCGCAAGGCCGGAGGGGTGTATTACACACCCCAGTATATCGTCGATTACATCGTGAAACAAACCCTGGGCAAGCTTGTCGACGGGAAATTCCCGGCTCAGATCGCCAATATAACGGTTGTGGATCCTGCCTGCGGAAGCGGGAGTTTCCTCCTGGGCGCCTATCATTATCTGCTTGAATACTACCGGGCCTGGTATTCGGCAAACACTCATCCGGGAAAAGGAAAAAAAGAACAGCCGCTTACTCCTGACGGACATCTTACCACGGCTGAAAAGAAACGGATTCTGACGACCCATATTTTTGGAGTCGATATCGACACCAACGCGGTGGAAGTGACCAAGCTGAGTTTGCTGCTAAAATGCCTCGAAGGAGAGACCCAGGCCAGCATCCAGCAGCAGTTCAACCTTTGGAACGAAAGGGTGCTTCCCAGCCTCGACAACAATATCCGTTGCGGGAACAGCCTGGTGGATATGGATTTTTATGATACTGAATTTGACTTCGGATGGGAACGTAAGGTTAAGCCGTTCAGTTGGGAGAATGCGTTCCCCCAGGTTTTCTCCCGCGGTGGTTTCGATGCGGTGATCGGCAATCCGCCTTATGTGAGGCAGGAATTGCTGGGTGAGCAGAAGGCGTATTACCAGAAAAAATTCAAGGTGTATCACGGGGTGGCCGATCTCTACACGTATTTTATGGAAAGGGGGATCGGGCTGCTCAATGCCGGCGGACTCTTCGGTATGATCGTGGCCAATAAATGGATGAGGGCAGGATATGGCGAACCCCTGAGGATCTGGCTGAAATCAGGGAATATCAAAGAGATCATCGACTTCGGCGACTTGCAGGTATTCCAGGGAGCTACAACTTATCCCTGTATATTGATCTGCGGAAGGGGAGACGTGGAACCCCAACTGGCTGTCACCAACGTAAAGACCCTGGAATTTGAATCCATATCGGGTTATGTGGCCTATCATCGCAAGCTCATTGATCAGGCGAGTCTGGACGATTCGGGCTGGAACCTGGGCTCGGAAGAAGAACAACATCTTCTGGCAAAGATCAGGCAGGCAGGGATACCTCTTGGGGAATATGTGAAAGGAAAGATTTACCGGGGAGTACTAACCGGTTTGAACGAAGCCTTCGTGATCGACCGTCCTACCTGTGACCGCCTCATTGCTGAGGATCCACGCAGCGCCGAAGTCATCAAACCCTTCCTTGCCGGCCGAGACATCAAACGCTACCAGCAGCCGAAAAGTGAGAAGTTTCTGATCTTTTTTCCCAGGGGGTTCACCAACAGCAAAAAGGACCAGAAAGGATCAGCATGGACCTGGCTCCAAGAAACTTATTCGTCCATTGCAAAGCACCTTGAACCATTCGAAACTGCCGCGAAAAAACGCTATGACCAAGGAGAATACTGGTGGGAATTGAGAGCCTGCGATTATTACGAAGAATTCGAGAAGCCGAAGATCAT
>CAIWXI010000067.1 GCA_903916595.1 uncultured Bacteroidales bacterium
AAATGGTGAAATGGTGAAATGGTGAAATGGTGAAATGGTGAAATGGTGAAATGGTGAAATGGTGAAATGGTGAAATGGTGAAATGGTGAAATGGTGAAATGGTGAAATGGTGAAATGGTTTGAATAAGGGTGCAAAAATACATAATTATTTTAGGAGCAAAAAGATTTGTGAATTTTTTCACAAATGAAAATCAAAACCAAACGAAAGCAGGTTTTCCATCCTGAGCTGTTTGCTTAAATCTTCATCGTAAAACACCTTGGTTTGAAGGCTGGTTTTGAGAAACCGGTTGATCCTGTATGAAAACATGTTCTTCAAAGTCATATCAGCAGTCGACTTATCGGCTTTAAACAGCAAAAGGTCACAGTTCCAATGTATCTTGGTTCCTATAGCCCTGTCGATCATAAGGTGAAGGCTCAACCCATATTCAAACAAACTGTTATGGCCTTTTTGTATTCCGTAAAATGAGTCAAGGCCTGTCTTATCGAAAATGCCCTGGTCGGCGATATAAGTGAGTTTTGCAGCGCTGATGCCAATATCAAGCATCCCGGTTTTACGGATATTAATTCCAAAACCTCCCGAAAAGGTACAAATCAGAGGAGTGAGAAAAGAAGAATTAATAGTTCTTACCAGCGAGCCTCCCGTGTCCTGTGATATATCCCAGGCATTGAAAATTCTTGTCGAAAGAATAGAGGAAGCTGTAAACTGAAAAGCTTTCGCCACTTCATATGTCAACCTTGTAGTAAGAGAACTTTCGTCGACCTGAAACTTACTTATACTGTCAATATAGTATACCAGAGCGAGGTTATTAACAAGGTCATTTGTCATTTGGAACCGTTTGGATGATATCCTTAAGGTATATTTAAAGCTTTGAAGGAAGGCCAGTTGATCTGATGTTTTATCTCCCGTACCATTCATCAGGTAGTACCCCGTTACGGCAAAGCTGTACTCCAGATTATTTTTAATTCTGAGGGAGAAAGGCGTTTTTGGAAAAACCGGTCTGAACACGATAGATCCGGTGGAATCATTCCAAAAAAGGTCCTGGGCGGCAAGACGGGGTAAAACAGCGCAGACCATCAGCAGCCCGGTCAGTAACTGTCTTTTTTGTATTGTCATGCCATGATTGTTTTATCATATTCTCATTTTCAATTACCGGGTTTTGGTTTCTGTTTTGATCATGTTTCCCGAAACATTCCAGAAATCCATTATATCCATATCAACATACAAAACATTTACCATCCCTGATCTGGCCGGCTGAGACTTGAGTGCAGAATTCGATATCTGCAAGCTCGGCTCATTCAATTTTCCCAGAAATTTTGCCCAGAAAACAACACAGGTAAAAGCATATTCTGAAGGATTGAGGTTCACTTTTTCTCCTACCGGAAACAGGTTTTTTCTGAGCATTTCAAATGTGGTCAACGAATCAATTCTGTATGTCTGGTTGATTTTCAGGTTCCCGGCAAAGTCAGTTTCCACACCGGAGCAGAAGGTGGAATCCTGCGTAATGATGCGGTACCCCGACGAATTATAAAACTGTGACCTTCCCGGCAGATTTTTGTTTTTAAACCAATCTATAAGGGATGCCGAATCCCTGAAAACGCAAAGGTAGGCGGGATAATCCGGGGAATACTGATTTAAGGCTTTTCTAACTGATCCGGGGGTTTCTATCTGAGGATCTTTAACCGCGTACTGTTTCATCAGGGCCGATTTACAGGCCCCCAGGCATACAGCAACCACAACCAGCAGTATAAGTATCTTTTGTGACATGTTCTTTTGTTTTTCAGGTTTAAGGTTTCAATATTCTTCTTTTTGTCAGAACCGTGAAAAAAAAGGGATACTTTTTTTTCACGGTTCAAATGCCTCACGACAGGAGAATCATCCCCTTTCAGGAATGAACGAATTAATATGGAAGAGCAACGGTATAGGTATGGGTCAGTGCATCGTAAACAACCTTATATGATCCGGGCTTAACTGTGATCTCACGGTCGGTGCCAAGCTGCCTGGTTACAGGATCTGAGAACGTATATGAATCTTCAAGAGTAATGGATCCCCTGCTAAAATACGGAAGAGCAAATCCATTCTCATATTTCTGCAGATCTTCCTCTGTGACTCTCAGTTCAAACTGCCCTGCAGCATTGAGCCGGGCCTGAGCCGGGCAAAGGTTAGCGCCTGATCCGGTCGCTTTATCCATTCCGAATTCTATATCAAAGCAAATCCCAAATCCTGATTTGCAATCCAACTTCGGACGATGGAATGTAAGAATAATCTTTACCCAGACAGAGAGCGAAGCCGAAGGGCTGGGATTCAGATTAATTGGGTTTAACTGTGTGGCTTTTGCAGCTCCGGTTAACATCAGTATGCTTACAACGCAAATAGTAATAATTTTTTTCATGGCTTTCAGGTTTTAATTTTTCCGTTCATTTTCCGGGGAACGGTTCCGCCGGCCTTATTTTTACCCGGGAAGGCCTGCATCCCGTTATAATTAAATATGTTAGGATTGGTTAACCTGCTCTTATCAACTTGTATCCACGAAACCCCCTTTCTTTTCCTCTTAATCCGCCAAGTCGCTAAAAGTGATATGTATAAAGCAAAAAAAATATTTAATTCAGTAATAATCACTATTTTAGATAAAACGCTTGGAAATTATCCAAAAAATTTTTAGTATCTTTGCACCCGGTTTCGAATCAGAAAAAAAATCAAGGGAAAACATGGAAAAAACAAAAGTTCTTTTTGTTACACAGGAGATCACACCTTACCTCAAAGACAGTCATATGGGAATGATCGGGCGTTATCTTCCCCAGGGTATCCAGGAAAAAGGAAGAGAAATCCGTACATTCATGCCCCGCTACGGAAACATCAACGAACGGCGCAACCAGCTTCACGAAGTCATTCGCCTGTCGGGAATGAACCTCATTATTGACGATACTGACCATCCTCTTATTATTAAAGTAGCTTCAATCCAGCAGGCCAGGATGCAGATCTACTTTATCGACAATGAAGATTATTTTCAGAGAAAATACACCTTCCACGATAAAAACAACAAATTCTTCTCCGATAATGACGAAAGGGTGATTTTTTACTCCAGAGGTGTCATTGAGACTGTAAAGAAACTGGGATGGGGACCAGATATCATTCATTGCCACGGATGGATGACCAGCCTGGTACCTCTTTACATTAAGAAAGCATATAACGATAATCCTCTATTCACCGATACTAAAATCATCATCTCCCTATACGACGATGATTTCACAGACATCATGAATAAAAACTTTAATGAAAAGGTGAAACTTGAAGGAATAAATTCCAAAGACCTTAAACACTATAAAACAGCAAACTTCGTTAATCTGATGAAGTCAGCGATAGATCACTCTGACGGTATTATCATCGGATCACCATCTGTTAACCCGGAAGTAATGGAATACTTAAAAAGCACTGGCAAGCCTTTCCTTGAATTCCAGCCGATGGACAGGTATGTTGATGCATTTTCAGACTTCTACGATGAGCTACTTGTTGCTGAGCCTGTTTCAGTTGATTAACCATAAGATTCCATGCAGCCTTGAACTCAAAACGTCGCATTCTTTTATCTTTCTTCATAATTTCATTGCTGACCATTCTGGTCCTTTTTTCATGCAAAAAAGATCCGTATGAAGTTGGCATCGACCTGTTGCCACCCAGCGATACAATCAAGGTTAAGACTACCGATACCTGCACTGTCATTGCCTATACTGTGCGGGTTGATTCCATAACAACCAGTAATTTTTCAACGCTATCACTAGGTAGCATCGCTGATCCGGTATTTGGTAATTCCACGATCGGTTCTTATATACAGCTGCAACCATCTTCCTCATCTGTGGATTTTGGCACGGCGCCTGCAGTTGATTCCCTTATACTCATGCTTTATTATTCAGGTTATTACGGAGATACCACAACTGAACAAAGGATAAGGGTGTATGAACTTTCTGAAGACCTGCATATTGACTCGGCCTACTTTTCCAATATGCATACACGGAATTATCAAAACGTATTAGCCGAGATGTCATTCAAACCCCGGCCAAAAGACAGCGTTAAGGTAAATGGAACCATGTATTCGGCACATCTTAGAATCAACCTGAGCAAAATCACTAATTATTTTGCGAACAAATTACTCTATGGTCCGCCTTCGGTCTATGCTTCAACGGCCATGTTCAATTCATTCATGAAAGGTCTTTATATAGAAACCTTGCAGCAAAGCTTAAAAGGCGCTTTGCTGAATTTCACTATTTCGGAAAGCCTTTCCAAAATGACGCTGTATTTTCATAACCAGTCGTCGGATTCTCTGAACTACTCCTTTCTGTTAAATACCGGCTGTGCGAGATACCTCCATATCGACCATAATAATTATTTTGATGCCGATCAGGGACTTAAACAGCAGGTATTAAACCATGACACCCTGCTTGGGCAGAACATGCTTTTTCTGCAGGGACTCGGAGGGACAAGAATCAAATTCCGGATGCCTTATCTTAAGAATTTTGCAAAGAACAGCAAGATCGCCATCAACGACGCCCTGCTGCTTTTAAAAAACCCTGAAACCGACACGACCCTGAAAGCACCTCCAAACCTGATCCTCATCCGCGACAGCTCGGGTTATTTTGGTTCCGTGATTGATGAGCTCGAAGGGACCAGCTACTTTGGCGGTATGTACAATTCCGCTGAACGCACATACTATTTCCGGCTTACCCGGCATGTACAAAAACTCATTTCCGGATACTATCCCATAAACCGCGAATTATATATTCAGGTCAATGATCCATTCACTAGTGTTTTGTACACTAACCGTGTCATGATCAACGGCTACAATCCTTCATTACCCGGAGCGGCCTCTTCAAGATTCAGGTTGCAACTTACGTATACTATTCTGAATTAATTATATCAGTATTTTTTCTATTTTTGGACATTAAATCGTTTTATTATGTGCGGAATTGTTGCTTACGTTGGCCCCAGGCCTGCTTACCCCATCCTGATTAAAGGCCTTCACAGGCTTGAATACAGAGGTTACGACAGCGCCGGATTGTGTCTGCTTAACGGCGAAATGAGAGTTTGGAAATGCAAGGGGAAAGTCTCGGAACTTGAACATTATGTTGAAGGTCAGAACCTCGATGGTACAATAGGAATGGCCCATACACGCTGGGCAACCCATGGCGAGCCGAACCAGATCAATGCGCATCCTCATTATTCCCAGAGCAAAAATCTTTCGATCATCCATAATGGGATTATTGAAAACTACCTGGCTCTTCGTAAGGAACTGAAACAGAGAGGTTTCGAATTTACCAGCGATACCGACACCGAAGTTTTGATCCATCTGATAGAAGATATTCAACAGAATGAAGAAGTGCCTTTAGAAGAAGCTGTACGTATCGCACTAAACGAGGTGATCGGAGCTTATGCTATCGTCGTTATGTCGCAGGACGAGCCAAATAAATTGATTGCAGCCCGCAAAGGCAGCCCAATGGTTATTGGTATTGGAAAGGATGAGTTTTTTGTTGCCTCCGATGCAACTCCCATTATTGAATATACGAATAACGTGGTTTATCTGGGCGATGAGGAGATCGCTATCATCGAGCGCAACAAGGAGCTAAAAATGATTACTATCCTTAACCAGGAAAGGACTCCCTACATTCAGAAACTGGAAATGAGCCTGAGCGCCATTGAGAAAGGCGGATTTCCCCATTTCATGCTTAAAGAGATCTTCGAACAGCCTCATTCCATTGAGGATTCCATGCGCGGGCGACTGCATCCTGATCAGGACACGGTTACCCTGGGAGGTATACGCGATTACCTTCCGAAGATTCTGAATGCCGAACGTATCATCATTACCGCCTGCGGCACTTCATGGCATGCCGGGCTTGTTGGTGAATACATTATTGAGGACCTGGCCCGCATCCCGGTTGAGGTTGAATATTCTTCTGAATTCCGTTACCGTAACCCCGTGATCAGCGAAAAAGACGTTGTCATCGCAATTTCACAGTCGGGCGAAACTGCCGACACACTTGCTGCAATTGAACTTGCTAAATCGAAAGGCGCCACGGTTCTGGGTATATGCAATGTGGTCGGCTCGTCTATAGCCCGTGCCACCCATGCAGGAGTATACACCCATGCCGGTCCCGAGATCGGTGTAGCATCAACAAAAGCCTTTACCTCCCAGGTAGTCGTACTCACTCTTATTGGCCTCCTTTTAGCCGAAAAGAAAGGTACGGTTCCCGAATCTCACTTGCATAAACTCAGGATTGAACTGGGTCTGATCCCGGCCAAAGTTGAAAAGATCCTGCAGAGAGCCGAGGAGATCAAAGAAATTGCAACAATCTACAAAGATCGCACGAATGCTCTATACCTTGGCCGGGGGTATAATTTCCCGGTTGCTCTTGAAGGAGCCCTTAAGCTGAAGGAGATTTCATATATCCATGCCGAAGGATATCCTGCTGCCGAAATGAAACACGGCCCTATCGCTCTTATCGACCAACAAATGCCTGTAGTATTCATTGCCCCTAAGCGAGGGATCTACGAGAAGGTTATCACAAACATCGAAGAAGTGAGAGCACGTAAAGGAAACATCATCGCTATTATCACCGAAGGTGACGAAAGTGTTAAAAAGATGGCCGATCATTTTATCGAGATCCCCGACACAGAGGAAATGCTGATCCCATTGCTTGCAACGGTGCCTCTCCAGCTCTTATCATACTATGTGGCAGTAATGCGTAACTGCAACGTGGACCAGCCTCGCAATCTCGCGAAATCGGTTACAGTCGAGTAGCAACCGCCTTCCAGTCGACGAGCTTCCAGAAATCAGCTATGTAATCGGGACGGGCATTACGCTTGTCAATGTAATAAGCATGTTCCCACACATCGCAGGTAAGGATGGGACTTGAGCCGCCCCTGAGCGGGTTGCCGGCATTGCTTTCCTGAACTATTTCCAGTGCGCCGTTCTCTTTCTTTATAAGCCAGGCCCAGCCTGAACCAAACAATGTTGCAGCAGCAGCAGAAAATTTATCCTTGAAATCGCCGAAAGAACCGAAATCCCTGCTTATTGCCTCTGCAAGCGCAGCTGTTGGTTCGCCTCCACCCTGGGGCTTCAGACAGTTCCAGTAAAACGTGTGGTTCCAAACCTGAGCTCCATTATTGAAGATTCCGCCTGATGCCTTGCGGATGATGTCTTCCAATGAAGCATTTTCAAACTCAGTCCCCGCTACCAACTTGTTCAGGTTGTTTACATAAGCCTGATGATGCTTTCCATAGTGGTATTCTATAGTAGCCTTTGAAATATAGGGTTCCAATGCATCCCATGCATATGGAAGTTTAGGAAGTTCATGTACCATACTAATTGATTTTTAAAAGTTTATACTGCAAAGATACGAAGTATTGGTCTGAAAATAAAATTATTTAGAATGATTCTTGATGACATCTGCCGCTTTTATAAACCCCGGGTCAATAGAATTCAGAATCGGATAGAATCCCTCATTGTCAAGAATATTTCTTCCGACATATGCTTTGATAAGCACTTTAGCTCTATGGTCGTTTTCCCTGAGGTTTTCTCCCTGGCGTTTCAATCCTTTTTTCATTGCATATGCAACGAAATCAGAATACATGGCATCGCTCACCTGGAAGCCTCTTTCGAAATCGTCCACGTTTTTAAAACGATTCAGTTTTGCCCTGTATTTATCGGTATAATCAAAGGACCACTGAAAAATCAAACCTTTGTTAACCGCAAGACTATAAAACTTCAGAGTGGAATCCTTTTCAATAGGAGTAAAGATATCGGGCATGATGCCGCCGCCACCATAAACAATTTTCCCTGAAAGAGTTTTGAATTTCAGCGAATCCGGGAATTTGATGCTGTCGGCATGTTCCAGTTCGCCATTCGCATAACGGTGGTAGTAATCCGCATTATATTTATCCAATCCTTCTTTATACGATTTCTGTATACAACGTCCGCTGGGAGTGTAATAACGTGCAACTGTGAGCCTCAATGCGCTGCCGTCTTTCATATTCAGTTGTTCCTGCACAAGCCCTTTCCCAAATGAACGCCGGCCCAGCACAACCCCCCGGTCATTATCCTGAATAGCACCGGTAACAATTTCAGCGGCTGACGCAGAAAATTCATCGATCATGACAAGGAGTGCGCCTTGTTCGAATAAACCCTCACCGTCGGAATAATAATCTTCCTTTGGATGATTAGCCCCTTTTGTATAAACAATAAGACTTCCTTTCGGCAGAAACTCATCGGCAAGGTCAACCGCGGCAGTCAGGTAGCCACCCCCGTTCCCCCTAAGGTCGAGGATGAGCTTCTTCATCCCGCTCTGCTTCAATTGCTCCAGGGCTGCATGCACTTCATCATGCGTGGTTGCCGAGAAATTATTGAGCTTGATATAGCCGATCCCTGGTTCAACTATATAGGCAATATCCAAGCTGTACGTGGGGATCACATCCCTGGTGATGGTATAATCAATAAGGTCTTTCATTCCTCTGCGGAAAATGCTTACAGTTACCTGTGTACCCTTTGGCCCTTTGAGTTTCCGCATAACATCGTTGTTCGCAATTTTTATCCCGGCCACATTTTTCCCTTCAATTTTCACAATGCGGTCCCCGGCTCTTATCCCCAGCTTCTCCGACGGTCCGTTGGCGACAGGCAGAATCACTGTCACCGTATCGCTCTCGATCCTGAACTGTACCCCTATGCCTTCAAAACTCCCCAGCAGGGGGTCGTTGGCATCATGAAATTCGGCTGGTGTAATATAAGTTGAATGCGGATCAAGGCCTTCAAGCAAACCGTTTATGGCCTTGTCTTCCAGTCTGGTTTTTCCTATGGTATCTACATAATTTTTTTGAACATACTGCAAAACCTGATTCAGTTTCCCTTCGCCCCGCATAGTGAACAGGCTTAAACCAGGTGAATGGCTGTACAGCCAAATCCCCAGGAACATTCCCGCGATCAGCACCAGGGCAAACCAAATTGGCATATACGGATTGACTTTCTTCTTTTCCATGATTAAAATAAATTGCCGGCAAAGATACCGAATTCCTAATTTTGCAGAATAAATTGATAACGCTATGACTCATAAAATACGGATATTCCTGCTGTTTATTGTTGTTTTGCCGGTTATTTACATTAGCCTCAACGCCTCTCCCGTCCCCAGGGAGGCTAAAATGCCTTTCAGAAACAGTCATTTCATTACTGTTGATTCGGCCGTAATCCATTACCGTTTATGGATCACAAAAGTGAAGCCCGCTAAAGGAAAGGTTATATTTATTCATGGTTTCGCGGGATCGACATTCAGCTTCCGGAAAAATTATGACAGCCTGTTGAGCGCCGGGTATAACATTCTTGCTCTGGATCTGCCCGCCTTTGGTTACAGCGACAGGGGAACCTGGATTAACTATTCTCAGAGCAGCAGGGCGATAATGATATGGAAGCTACTCGACTTCATCGACCGGGGAGATACAACGGCATGGAATATCATCGGGCACTGCATGGGCGGAGGTACTGCAGAAGCTGTGGCGATTATGAAGCCGCAACGCACCAGAAGCCTGACAATCATCGGCGCTTTGAGTACCGCTTTATCGCTATCCAATATCAAACCAGTAAAAAAATTCTATGCCGATTATGTGAATCTCAATTTTCTCAGCTTCAGCAATATGCAACAGCTGCTTTTGAGCGGTTACAAGCAACAGCCCGACACAAATGATATTACAGGCTATATGATGCCGCTCAGACTACCCGGGACCATCGAAGCCATCGTAAGCTTATTCTCAAATTGCCGGGAAGTTGTTCCCTTGAATTCCAACAGTCTAAAACAGATTCCTGTTCTGGCTGTATGGGGCACAAAAGACAGCTGGACACCTCCGAGATATGCAAAAACTATAAAAACATATGTGCCTCAGATGGAGCTGCATCTGATCAATGGTGCCGGTCACATGCCTATGGAAACGCATCCGGGAGAGTTTAACGGGATTCTCGTTGAGTTCCTGAACCGCGTGAACAAACACTGATATCAGATATCTGATGTCTGATATTTACTACTTCACCACAGTTACGCTGTCGACGAAATACTCTGTATCGCCCCGCCAGAACAATTTGCCGTTTTTTTCAGAATAATGAACCGTTACGTAACTGCCTTCAAGATGAGAGAGCTTTTCAGCGGCGGCCCTGTCAGTTACCGAAAACATGAATTTCTCAGATGCCAGAGCAACGTTCTGACTGCTTCTTACGCTGCTCAGTATCATCTCCCCTTCCCAGGTCTTGAATACCTGACCGCGTTTAGAGAATTTCTGCAACAATCCGGCCCTGTTCCCTTCGCTGTATGTGAAAAAATATTTCCAGTAGATAAATACTGCGAAAAACAGCAGCAGAATTATTATACCCCAGGTGTAGATTTTTTTTATCATCGATTTGATTCTTTAGGTATTGAATGTACAAACATAAGAATTTGCTTTGGTATATTTAGTTCAGATCCGTTATTTCTTCTGAAAAGAACAGGGCGCCGGAAAAATTTTCGGTTTTCGGCTGACATCGAAAAAAGTGTATTTTTGAACATTCATTTGCATGACATAATATCATTTTTATTTGCTTCATAAGAACAACGTGATATAATGACAGACAGCGCTCAGGATCTCATCACAGAAAGAGCAAACACAATCATTTCAGAGAAATTCGGGATTTTTCATTCTCCTGATAATCTTCGGAATCTTCACAGATCTCTCCTTCATACTGCCAGGGAACTCGGGTTTGAAAAAGACCTCGGGCTTCTTACCGGGCTCATTGAGAAAAACGAACTCACCGAAAGTCAGCAAGAGGTCCTTGTCTCGAACCTTACCGTGGGAGAGACCTTTTTCTTCCGCGATATGCATACCCTGAATGTTTTTCGTGACCACGTGGTTCTTCCATTGCTCGACCTTAGGAGGAACTCCTCAAAATCACTGAGATTTTGGAGTGCAGGATGCTGCAGCGGAGAGGAGCCCTATACGCTGGCTATCATGCTTACTGAACTTCTTGATGACCTGAGTGAGTGGGATATCCGAATCTTCGCGTCAGACCTGAACGAGAGGTTCCTCGAGAAAGCCGAAAAAGGAGTTTATACTTCCTGGTCGTTCAGAAACACCAGGAAGGAGATCATCGACAAGTACTTTATCAAAAGCGGTAATACGTACGAGTTGCTTCCATCAATCAGACGAATGGTTACATTTCATTCCTTGAATCTTGCCGGAGATGCAAGTCCGGAACTTATTCCCCATCTGATCAACCAGGACGCGATATTCTGCAGGAATGTGCTGATGTACTTTTCTCCGGAAAAATCGGCAAAGATTACTTCAAGGTTCTATGCTTCACTTGCTGAAAACGGATGGCTTATCTTAAGTCCGGTGGAAGCCTCCCTTCCCGTTATCAGCGCTTTTACTTCTGTTTGCCTGAACGGCATCACTTTGTACCAGAAGCAACTTAACCAAGCCCCCCGTCCCGACCAACGGCCTATTGCAATCCACCCGCCTGTAAAACACACTTATACACATCCGGCCACGGAGCATCTGAAAAAAACACTATACAAATCCCCGGAACGGGTTCCGCCCAAACCTGCTGTTACCGATCCAGCCATCATTGCAGTTACTGAATATAACAATGGTGATTACGAAAAAGCTATAGTGAGCATTTCAGCGATCCTCGGCAAGGACCCTGCAAAGCACGACCTTATTTTTCTCCTGATCAGGTCGTACGCGAATCTCGGACAATTACAGCAGGCCAGGCAATGGAGCGAAAAATTCATCACGCTTGATAAGACCCGGCCCGGGCTTCACTATTTACATGCGGTAATTCTTCATGAGATGGACCTGCAGGCAGAGGCGGAAGATGCACTCCGTAAAGCCTTGTATCTGGAACCCACACATATCCTTTCCCATTTTTTAATGGGCAGTATTTTAGCAAGACTTGGAAAAGAAAGCAAGGCCAGGAAGCATTTCAAAAATGTTTACGAATTGCTTTCATCGTATAAGGATGATGCGGTAATTCCAGAGTCGGAGGGAATGACGGCAGGCAGGATGAAAGAGATCGTGCATTCAATGCAATAAACGGTTTATGGCCGCACTAATCTTCCTGTCATAGAGGCAATTTCATCAGGAGGGAGTATATAAACGGCTGCACCGAGGCGTACAGCTTCACCAGGCATGCCAAACACTATTGAGCTCTCCTGGTTCTGAGCAATGGTCACAGCACCTTTTTCTTTCATGGCCCTCAAACCTTCAGCGCCATCTTTTCCCATACCTGTGAGAAGGATCCCAAGCGCATGGGCACCAAAGTTTTCTGCCACCGAACGGAAAAGATAGTCAACAGCCGGAATCAATCCACTCTCGGGAGGGCCTGAGAATAGTGATACTTTCAGATCTCTGGTCACCCCGAGATGAAAACCGTCCGGGGCAAAATAAGCGATGCCATTTTGAAGTTGCTTCTCATTTTCAGCAATCTTTACCGGAATGGCCGAAGTCCCCGACAGCCATTCCTGTAATCCATTAATGAAACCCCTGGTGATGTGCTGTACAATCACAACCGGGACATTCAGATCCTTTGGCAATAATGAGAGTATTTTCTGCAGGGCCGCCGGGCCGCCGGTGGAGGCTCCAATAGCAATGAGGTGAACATCTCCGTGCCTGGCCACAGGCTTGATCGAGTTTTCGACGTTCTGATCTTTATCTGTCTGTTTACGCCGGATCACCCTCACTACTTTGACCTCCGACATCAGCCTGACCGTCTGCAGTAATTCAGCCCGCATCTGTTTATGCTGGGCGTGCCGGATATCGGGCGGACGTTTTACAACGGCCAGGGCACCTGCTTCGAGTAATTTAAACACATAAGAGCGGTCATCAACCTTTTCGCTTCCGCTTACAATGACAATGGGGGTGGCCGTGCTTTCCATGATCCTCCGCGTTGTCTCAACACCGTCGATACCCGGCATGTTGATATCCATGGTAATCACATCAGGTCTGAGTTCCATCACCCTGGCAATGGCTTCTTCTCCAGAAGCAGCAAAGCCGGCAATCCTGATCTCAGGATCTGAAGAAAGAATATACGCCAGAAATTCCTGAACTACTTTTGAATCATCAACGATTAGAACCCTTATCATTATTGCTTACTGAAGTGATTATATCAACTTTCTTACAACTTCGAGCAAATTGCTTTGTTCAAAATTGCTTTTCACGATATATGCGTTAGCGCCTGCCTCTATCCCCTGCTCATGATCTTCGCGCCGGCTGAGCGAAGTCACCAGAACCACGGGAAGTTCTTTCAGCATACTATCCAAACGTATTTTCCGGCAAAGTTCAAATCCATTCATCCTGGGCATATCCACATCTGATACAAGGAGGTCATATTCCCCTTCTTTTGCCCGGGTAAAGGCATCCACCCCATCAACGGCAGTATTCACAATGTATCCTGCTGCTTCAAGGATGTTCTTCAGCAGCATCCTTGAAGTGATTGAATCCTCGGCGATCAGGATTCGCTTCTGTGTTTTTTCAGATGGATCGGCAGCAACTGCAGAGGATCGCGAAGTGCGGGGTTTCAAAGCCGTAGTAACGAGATCAGCTACATTCAGCACCGGCACCACCTGCCCGTTTCCCAGCACGGTTGCTCCGGAAATATGTCTGACTCTGAGAAGCTGTTTTCCGAGTCTCTTCAAAAGGAACTGATGTTCTGAGAGTACTTCATCGATTTGAAAAGCAATACGCTGCCCGTTAATATTGATGATAGCATAGGGCGAGCCGGTATTATCAGCTTCTGATCCGTCGGATCTGCGGATGACGTTTCCCGTGATAGAGAGATCCAGTATTTCGGCAAGCTTAACCGAAGCGAGATGTTCCCCTTTGACAATAACTGCATCTGTATTTTCAAGGCTTACCCTGTGTTCAGGCAGTATTCTGATTAAACGTTCTACGTTCGCGGTGGGCATCATAAAGGAATATCCGCCGGCCTCTACAAGCACACCCCTGAAGGTCGTAAATGTTAGCGGCATCAGAATCCTGAATATAGTACCTTCGCCCTGTCTGGATTCCACTGAGATAGTACCACCCGACCGTTCAACGTTTTCCTTTACAATAGCAAGCCCGATACCGCGGCCTGAGAGATCGGTAATCACTTCACTGGTCGATATCCCGGAATGGAATATAAAAGAAGTAATGTCGCCAGGGGTTAAGGAAGAGCTCTCTTCCTTGATTACCAACCCACTGCGGATTGCTTTTGCGAGCACTCTCTCCAGGTCAATTCCCCTTCCGTCGTCGGAGACCTGTATTTCTACCTGATGGTTCTCCCTTTGTATGAATGATAAGATAATGGTCCCGTGTGATGGCTTATTACCTGAAACGCGTTCCCGGGGTAATTGAATAGCATGGTCAACGCTGTTACGAAGAAGATGGATCAAAGGATCCTTAAGCTCATCCAGAATCCGCCGGTCAATCTCCAGATCGGTCCCCTTCATGATCAGGCTTACCTCTTTGCGCTGATCTCTGGCCAGATCTCTGATAAATTTAGGGAACCCTTCTGCCATCGTTGATACCGGCATCAGAAGAAGCTGCTTCATCCCGTCAAGATGTTCATCCAGCAAACGGGTCATGTCATGATGATCGTGCTCAATATTCCTCTTCAGTGTATCGGTAAGGTTCTCGAGTGTTGTCATTCGTTCTTCAATCCGGCTTATAAATTCAAGGGATTGATTACGACGGTCCGCACTCCTGCTTAGTTTCCATATAGCGAGTTCGGCCAGGAAGGCCTGCAGCTCGTTCTGAATATCATAACAGTCAGACACTCTTTGTCCGTAAGCGGTTTTTGAGATCATTAATTCCTCTGCCTGAAGCAGCAGTGGATCCAGACGTTTTGCCTGAACCCTAACCGAACCTGATACCTGTTTTATCTCCTCTGCTGAATGGATGGAATCAGCCCTGACCAGCTTTTCAGAAGGTGCAGTTGGTAGTGTAAGGTTTCCCTTTCCCTTTGCCGCCTCGCCAAGCCGACTGATGAGACTTCTCAGCTTTCCGCGTTCCGATATTGCAGGCGCTGAATCAGGTGAGGAGAGGATCAGGTTGATAGTGTTTACCGAATCGTGGAACAGATCCATCAATCCCGGTATCAAAACGATCTCATGGCGCTTCAGGGAAGAGAAAACACTTTCGAGGGGATGGCATAAAGCTTCCACCTCTTTCTGGCCTACTGACCTTGCAGCGCCTTTCAGACTGTGAACATCGCGAAACATCGTCTCTATCCTTGCATTCAGTTCATCTCCCGAAAGGCCTTTTTCGAGTTCGATTAGGCCATTAGAGACAGAACGGATATGCTCTTCTGCTTCAATCAGAAAAGTAGCTAACAAACGTTTTTCAAATTCCTTGTCCTGGCCGCTCATCAATAAGGCAGTTATTATTTACTATTCTCTACAAGGGCTTTCAGTTTCAGCCCGAGTTCATTTAAATCCCTGGCCGATTGCTTGACCTGTTTCATGCTGGAAGCATTTTCACTTCCTGCCTGGTTGATGGTTTTTATGGCCACCCCGATCTGATCCATGCCGATGAGCTGCTGTTTACTTGATGCAACGATCTGTACGGCCACGTTGGCCGCATCTCTTGTACTTTCAGCCAACACTTTAATCGCTTCACCAGCCTGGATCGACTGCTTTACTCCGGCTTCCACAGCCTTATTTCCCTGCTCAGCAGCCATCACAGCAGCGCTCGTTGTCTTCTGCACATCAAACAAAATGGTGCGGACCTGGGCTGTGGCTTTTTTCGATTGTTCAGCCAGACTTTTGATCTCCTGGGCAACAACAGCAAAACCCTTTCCCTGTTCGCCTGCTTTCGCGGCTTCGATGGCCGCGTTTACAGCAAGAAGGTTCGACTGGTTGGCAACATCATTCACCGAAGCGATGATTCCGCCAATCGACTGGCTTTGCTCGCTTAAACGGATGATGGTCTGGGCGATCACTTCCATCTGCTGCTTTATATGATCCATCCCGTGTACCGTCTCGTCCACGGCTTTCTGTCCGTCCTGAGAGATCTGGGCAACATGAAACGCTTTCTCTGAAACTTCAGTTGCTTTCTGTGAGGAAAGCTGGGCTGCCTGCCTCACCTCTTCCACCGTGGTTGAAGTCTCGGTGATTGAAGCTGCCGACTGAACCGCCCCTGTAGCCACCTGGGTAGTAGCAGCGAGAATCTCGCTCGAGGCTGCAGCAAGTACATTCACGGTATCTTTTACTTCTTTCAGAACACCGCTGAGTTCATTAGTGCGCTTATTGACGATCTCTTCCAGGCCCGAAATATCTGTAGTGGAACCACGAAGGTTTTCAAGCATCAGGTTAAACGCTTTGCCTAACTTCCCGATCTCGTCCTTCCTGTCGCTAAAAGGTATGATTGCCTGCAGGTCCTTCTTTCCTGATATTTTTCCTGCTACTGCCGATAGTGTTATGAGTGGCAAAGCTATAGTCCGGTTCATCAGGGAAACAAGCAGTATGCCCAGAACCAGACTAATGGCGGCGATAAGTAAAAAACTGTACATTGCAAGCCGAGCTTCTTTACTATCCAGGGCCACCTGCTTATCCATGGCATTATGGTTATCACTGAACAGCATCTGAATAAGGCTGCTCATGGCGTTAAACCGATCTTCCTGTAAACTTGTACCCAGCCTGATGGCCTCATCCTGATCGCCTTTTGAAATCAGGGAAAGCTCATTATCCCTTGTATTCCGGTATTCCTGCCTCAGGCTGTCTATTTTTGAAAGCCGTTGTAAAAAATCAGGGTCCCTGTTCAATGACCTGAGTGTGTCGATCACCCTGGAACTGCTGGCATCTCGTTCCTGCATGATCTTTATAATCCGTTCCTGCTCTGTTTTTTCTTTTGTAATTATCAGTTCTAGGATCAAAGCCCTTTGCTGGCTCAGAAGGTAGGTGAGGTTAGCAGTTGCAAGTGTTGAATTAAGTTTAACCTCGTTCAATTCTTTTTCCGATTTGATCCCTCTCAGAATCTCAAGATCGGCTATCACAATTACTCCGGCCATTAAAAGCCATAGTAAGCCAAAACCTGCAAACAGTTTAATCCGGGTCGAAAGGTTGTTGAAAAATCTCATACTGATTGTTTTTACTTGATGATTATTTATTTCGTATCAACGATAATTGCTTTATCCTCTAATATTCTCTTAATATTCAACACCAGAATTGATCCGGGAGTCACACCCAGAAGATATTCAGCGCCGACCCCGCTCATGGTTGGAATGGCCGGCTGAACATTTTCTTTCGCGATCTGCATTGTTCCCAAAACTTCATCGGCCAGAATCCCGAATTCCAGATTCTTATCATTCACAATGATCACTTTATTCAATTCGCCCAATCCCCCCACAGGCAAATGAAAAAATGTTTTCAGGTTGATCACCGAGAGGATCTGCCCTCTTACATTTATAATTCCCAGCACAAAATCGGGAGTTCCGGGAAGAGGAGTGTATGCCCTGAGGGGGTATATCTCCCTCACAAAAAGAGATTCAATGGCATAGGTTTCGCCCGCAAGTGAGAACGTAACAACATCGATAAACCCTTTCCCGGTAACAGGAGTTTCAGGCTCCCTGGCAAGTAAACGGGCTCTTTCGAGTAACAATGTTTTATGTTCTTGCTTCATTTGTATTCTGAAATGTTACCAGTTCTAATAGCTTCACTAAGCAAACGGTTCTCCTGATCCGACAGAAAACGGTCAGGATCGTGTATCAGAATCATCCCGCTGTCTGTTTTCACAATTCCTGCAATGTATTCTGATTTTCTTATTAACTCATCGTCGGAAATTACATTTTTCGATTCCAGTCCGCTTACTCCATCAACCTCATCCGCAACAATTGCAACTGTCCTTTCTCTGGTTTGTAAAATAATATAACGATCATCCGGAATAATCTCTCTCGGAGGAAGGCCAAAGCGTTTCCTGATATCAAAAACAGGAAGTATCCTGCCTTCCATGTTAATAATCCCCAGGATAACAGGGGGAGCATTGGGCAAGGGTGTAATAAATACTGAGTTAATGATTCGGATCACAATGTCCATGGGAAGTGCAAACATCATATCGTCCAGCCTGAAAACAACCACCTGGCGGGGAATTATCTGTTTGTTATCCTTCATTGCATTCTGCATTGTTCCTGTTCATAGATACTGTAGCCTTCATCAGGAAGGAAGAAATTTCTTTAATACCTCCATAATCTGTTGCCTTCCGAAAGGTTTAGGAAGGTATTCATTACAACCTGCCTCAAAGCATTTTTGCCTGTCATTGCCTAAGGCATATGCCGTTGTAGCTATGACCGGCAGGTCTTTCCTGAATGATTTAATTTGTCGGGTAGCCGAAAGCCCATCCAGTTCAGGCATTCTGATATCCATAAGAACCAGGGAGATAGCAGGATCAAGCCGACATAGTTCAACCGCTTCCTTTCCGTTATGTGCACGTATTATCTTAATCCCTGTTGTCTTTAAAACAGCCAAAACAAAGGAGGCATTTTCATCTTCATCTTCAGCCAGCAGAATTGTTTTATCATGCCAGCCGGTTTTTCCCGTAGCAACTTCCGCTACAGAAGTCCGAATGCTCACCGAAGGTTCAGAGTTACGAACAATGGGTAAAAGTAAAGTAAACGTGGAACCTCCACCGATAGCGGATTCCACTCTGATCTCGCCTTTCAGTAACCCGGCATATGATCTGGCAATGGAGAGGCCAAGTCCGGCTCCCTCGTATTTTCTGGAGTGGCCCATTTCGACCTGCCGGAACCTGTCGAAAATTACCTGGTGCATTTTCGGGTCTATCCCGATACCTGTATCCTTAACACTGAAATGCAGAATATCGTGTTCAATCGAGGCCCTGACTTCGACACTTCCCTTTTCTGTGAATTTGATCGCATTGCTGATCAGATTATTCACAATCTGTTTGAGTTTACCCGTGTCGGTAATGACTTTTGAATCGGCAGGGCTGATGTTACAATGAAGGGTCATGTCCAGGTCGCAAATCTGTGCCTGAGGCTGAAACAAAGTTTCGGTCTCATTAAACAGTAAGATAAGATCAATTTCTGATTTCTCAAGGGCATCCACTCCCGATTCAATTCTCGAGATATTTACAATGTCGGTTATAATATTGAGTAAACGGTTTGTGCTCCGGTCGATGTGTTTAATAAAATCTTCCCTGGTATGACTGTCGAGGTCAGGATCCTTTAGCAACTGGGTAAAGCCGAGAATCCCGTTCATGGGTGTTCGTATTTCATGTGACATATTAGCCAGAAAAGCCGATTTCAGACGATCGCTTTCTTCGGCCTTCTCCATGCTTTGGCGTAACTCCTCCTGGATCTTCTTCAGATTGCTGATATCCTGAAGAACAGTACGACTGGCAAGGATCTCTCCCCGCTCACCCCTTACAGCTGTGGAATTACAGAGGACCGTTAATTTTCCGCCAGTTTTAGTACGAAGACCTATCTCTGAATTGCTTACCATTCCGGTCCTCAGAAATAACCTGAAATCTTCTTCAACCTGTTGAAGGCTGTCGGGGTGATATCTTTCGGTGAAGTGTTGCCCGATCACCTCCGCCCGGGTAAATCCGGTATGCTCGAGCAGGGTCACATTGCATTCAACAACCCTGCCCCCATGAGGTTCAACCGACATAAACATTGAAGGGGCATTGTCATATAAGTCAAGGTATTTCTCTTCGCTTTGCTTCAGGGCAAGCGTTCTTTGCTCGACCAATTCTTCCAGTTGTTCATTGATTACTCTCAGATCCTCCTGGGCATTAGCGAGCTCATCGTTTCTTAATACCGCTGCTTCATAAGTCGACAGCAGAAGAGTGAGCATTTGCTGATATTCGGCAGTGACAAGCCGGTTCCTGCCCATGAAACTTATTTCAGTCGAGATTCTGACTCTTTCGTCCTGGGTCTTTCTCTTGTTGGCGAGAGCCGAATGTATCTGGGCGATTAGTATCCCGGGCTTAAATGGCTTGGTTATAAAGTTATCCGCACCGCAAGCCAGACCCTCAAGAACATCTTCTGGATTCGATAAGGAAGTAAGCAAAATCACGGGGATATGATTTCTGTTTTCTACAGATTTAAATTGACGGCAGAAATCAAACCCGTTCATTTCGGGCATAACAATGTCGCTTATGACCAGATCGGGAATCTCCCTTTCAACCATTACCAATGCGGCCTTCCCGTTTTCTGCCACCGACACATTGAACGTGTTTTGTTCAAGCAGATGCTGTAATTGAGCGCGTTGGGTCGGGCTGTCTTCAACAATCAGGATCCTTACCGGCTCAGTAGCTATATGGTTCATTTGCAATATAATTTGTTCTGAGGCAATTTTACAGAAATAAATTCAGCCAGCAAAATTAGAAAATAAATGCATTCGCGTACTTATTTACATTTTATATTAAGTGTTATTACATGTTTATGCTGAATCTGCTGATTCTTTATCTTCGCAAAAAAAATCAGAACTGAATGATACGTCTTTTACTCACGGGCGGGTCGGGATTTCTCGGGAAATTCATGATCGAAGAACTACTCTCTCCCGATTCTCCTCTTCCTTTGAAATCCCTGCGGATTTTTGATGTGGCAACCTACTCTGGTCCGGCTGATCCCCGCATTGAGTTTGTCAAAGGCAACCTTCTCGATCAGAAAGCCCTCGACGATGCCTGCAAGGATATTGACGTTGTGCTGCATTCGGCAGCCATTGTCGACTGGGGCACTCATCCCCCCGATGAAGTATATGCAGTAAATACAAGGGGTACAGCAAATGTTATCAACGCCTGTACGGCGGATGGCGTTAAAGCGCTTGTCTTCACGAGCTCCCTCGATGCTGTATTCGGCGGCAAGCCACTCGTAGATATTGACGAAAGCATTCCGTATCCCGCCGAATATCCCAATATGTACTGTAAAAGCAAAGGAGAAGCCGAGAAACTCGTTACAGCAGCAAACTCTGAAAGTCTGAAAACAGTAAGCCTGCGTCCGGCCGAAGTATGGGGAGGAGGAGATCCGTTTCATATAGGTTCGATGGTCAACATGGCCAGGGGAGGGTTTTATGTAAGGATAGGCAACGGTCGTGCAAAGTCGCAGCATGTGTATGCCGGAAACATGGCGGTGGCTCATATCCAGGCAGCGCAAGCCCTGCTTGCAGGAAACAGCCGAATTGAAGGAAAAGCTTATTTCATCACCGATTCCCCGGGAAGCAATTTTTTTCATTTTTATGATGCAATTGTTGCAGCTTCAGGCTTCAGAATATGGCCCAAGAATCTTTGGATCCCCCGGCCTGTTGCCTACGCTTTGGGTGCCCTTACGGAGTTTTCGGCCCTGGCCATCCGCCCGTTCAAGAAAGTCAATGTGAAATTCAGCCGCTTTGCCGTAATCTTTACATGCAATGATTATACATTTACCTCGGAGAACGCCAGGAAAGATTTTGGCTTTAAACCGAAGTACGGCAAGGAGGAAGCCCTCAGAAGGACGGTGGAGTTTTATAAAGAAATGGTGAAATGGCGAAATGGTGAAATGGTGAAATGGTGAAATGGCGAAATGGTGAAATGGCGAAATGGTGAAATGGTGAAATGGCGAAATGGTGAAATGGTGAAATAGCGAAGTTCAATATTCAATATTCGATATTCGATATTCAAAAGGTAATGACTTTCCCCTCTTCCTGCAGATACTGCGTTAAAGTATCTCCCATGTACTTCACTTCGATGCCAAGTGATTTGATGGCCTTTGTTACGCCATAAGCTTCGGTGCATCCCCTGCAGGCCTCAACAGTAATACCACTCTGCATCACGAAATCAAGTTCCATCTGCACGTCCTTGTCCTGCGCCAGAAGTCTGGCCGATGGACCCCAGATCACGACATTGATCTCGTCCCACCATCCCATGCTTTTTGCATCCATCAGGTAAACAAAAATCATCCTCATGGCGACTTCTTTTTCACCTGTTGTCCAAACAACGTGAAGTTTCTTCATGGGGTGACTTTATTTAAGTGAGACAAAGATATTAAAATTCGTCTTGCAGCTTTAGCAGATATCAGATATCAGATTTTCACCATTTCACCATTTCACCATCTCACCATTTCACCATTTCACCATTTCACCATTTCACCATTTCACCATTTCACCATTTCGCCATTTCACCATTTCACCATCTCACCATTTCACCATTTCGCCATTTCACCATTTCACCATTTCACCATTTAGTATTCGGCAGCCTGAAATCGCCATAAAGCTCTTTCTCCGTGTATTGTTTCTGTTTCGACAGAGCGTCCATTTCGACCTGCTGGCTGGCCGTAACAGCTTTCATCGTGTTAAACCATTTTAATTTGGATCCAAGCACCGAATCCTGTTTTACCATCGCCTGGTATTCAGCATTCACCACCCAATAATAATCCTGCCAGCATTTTCTGAGCTGAGCCGACGGAAGAACGTACGAGAAATACTGGGCCAGCAGCCTTCTGGGGCCGACTTCTTTGTTTAAAACGATAAGATTAGTCACATAATTATCATACTGCTTCACCTCATTCAAACCTGCTGCACGGTCCCGGAAGCCGTAATCGATCACCATGGTCACAATGACCAGGGCAACCGACCCGATCAGCCATTTTACAACGTCAAAGATCAGTTTCATTTTCTGAAGCTCGGTCATTATTGCCGCAGCCTTCTGTGTTTCGGTTTTTGCGGGTTTCTCTTCCATTTTAATTTGATTTATTTGTGATTACTCAATTATTGCAGCGAGCATTTTGCACAAGCCGCATCAGGTGCGGCGAGCGAAGCAATTTGTACAAGCTGCCTCAGGTGCCGCGAGCGAAGCAGTTCACAACAGCCGCCTCAGGTGGAACGCAGTGACACCGTAGCGGCGGTGTGAAGCTGCGAGAGCAAGCGCAACCGTAGCAGCGGTGCAAGATTGCGAGAGCAATCGCAACCGTAGCAGCGGTGCAAGATTGCGAGAGCAATCACAACCGCAGCGGCGGTGTGAAGCTGCGAGAGCAAGCGCAACCGTAGCAGCGGTGCAAGATTGCGAGAGCAAGCGCAACCGTAGCAGCGGTGCAAGATTGCGAGAGCAATCACAACCGCAGCGGCGGTGTGAAGCTGCGAGAGCAAGCGCAACCGCAGCGGCGGTGTGAAGCTGCGAGCGATCACAAGCCCGCCACCAGCTGCTTCAGCCTGGTCTCCGCTACTTTCATATTAAACTCAAAGTCATAATATCTTGCCAGCGAATTGGCATAACTTTCCTGCGCCTGTCGCACTTCCAATGCAGTAGTCTGTCCCAGCCTGAGCCTTTCAAGCGAAATCCTCAGGTTTTCTTTAGCCAGTGTAAGGTTATCTGTTTCAATACCAAGCAGAGTCTTCTGATCGTCAAATTCAGTGAGTGCGGTCTTCAACTGGGTATTCACCTGCAGCTTTACATTGTCGAGGTTATACTGTGTTGACTGCAGCTGTATCTTTGCTGCTCTCACCTGCCGCAGGGCATTACCGGCCTGGTAAATAGGTATGATCAGACTACCGCCGACAAGTGGGCCGAAACTTCTGTTTGTAAGCACGTTCGAAGCGCTGTTGTTGTTCTGCTGATAGCCGTATGAAGCGAGAAAGTTCAGCTTTGGAAGGCGGAGGGTCTGGTATTCTCCCAGACTGAGTCTGGCAATGTCGACCTGCTTACCATACGACAAAACGCTGGTGTTATTCACATACAGTTTATTCATCAGATCAACCGGATCGGGCTGATAATTCAGGGGGATCGTGTCGGCCACGTCGAACGGGGTCTCCGGGTCCCGGGCGATCACCAGGTTGAGGGCTCGTTTGGAGTTCCTGATGTTGTTCAGCTGGTTGATCTCTGCCTCCCGGTTCACATTCAGGTCAATCTTCGCCTGAAGAAGATCGTTTTTATGCGCTATCCCGGCTTCGTATCCCTTCTGAAGTATCCTTACCCTCTCGAGGCTGTAAGCCATCACATCACGAATGGCAAGCAGCTGCTGCTTCTGCACAACAACCTGGTAAAAGGCGACAGTCACATTGTAAACGGTTTGCATAAGCACATCATTGAACTGTATGTCGCCCAGTTTTTCTATCTGCGAAAGTTTGTTTTTTGTGATGAACATCTTGGTCCCGTCGAACAATGTCCAGTTCAGAGTGGTGCTTGCATTGAATGCATTGGAGGTTCCGGCGGATGAGGTGATGGCGCTTCCCGACGACAGGGTCATGTTTACATTGCTTACCGAATAATTGTCGGTACCGGTCACCGAAAGATAGGGCAGCATACCTGCATTTCCCATGGTATTGTTGACCTTTGTTATATCGGCATTATTTTTTGCAACGGCAATATCGTAGTTATTCTTCAGGGCGATCCCTACTGCATCTTCCACGCCCAGCAGGGTTTGGGCGGATAAACCCGAAAAGGTCATCAGCAGACAAAAAAGTAAGATGATTTTTTTATTCAGCATGGCCTTCGGAATAATCGGGTATTTGTTCTTTTTCACGCGACATCATGGCGTACATGGCAGGGATTATGAAGAGTGTAAGTATCAATGAGAAAAGCAGTCCGCCCACAACAACGATTCCCAGAGGCGTACGACTCGAAGCGCCTGCGCCAAGGGCCAGTGCAATAGGCATAGCGCCGAAGATGGTCGCAAGGGAAGTCATCAGGATGGGGCGCAGACGCGCAGCTGCTGCTTCAAACGCCGCTTCGGATTTCGATAACCCCAGCTTCCTCTTCTGATTCGCAAACTCCACGATAAGGATGCCGTTCTTTGTTACCAGGCCTACCAGCATGATCATTCCGATCTCTGAAAAGATATTCAGCGTGCTGCCGAAGATAAACAGGGAAAGCAGAGCTCCGGTAATGGCAAGGGGCACCGTGATCATGATAATGAGGGGATCGATAAAACTTTCAAACTGGGCCGCCAGGATGAGGTAGATCAGCACGAGGGCCAGGACAAAGGCAAAGGATGTGTTCGAACTGCTTTCGGCAAAGTCGCGGGAAGGGCCAAGAAGGTCGGTGTTGAAGGTGTCGTCGGTGGTTTCCTTTGCAATTCGTTTCATTGCGGCAATTCCTTCGCCCAGTGTCTTACCCTGGGCCAGGGAAGCGGAGATGGTTGCCGATTTGTACCTGTTGTAGTGATAGAGAGTGGGAGGTTCGCTGCTTTCCTCCATTTTTACCAGGTTGTCGAGCTGAATGAGCTGACCGCTGTTGCTCCTCACATACATTGAAGCTATGTCGGCCGGTTTGCTCCTGTTCTCCCTGTCAAACTGCCCGATAACATAATACTGCTTTTCATTTCTCAGAAAATATCCGTAACGCTTACCACTCAAGGCAAACTGAAGCGTATTCGAAATATCGATCGCGTTCACTCCGAGGTCGGTAGCCTTCATCCTGTCGACAAGGATGTTGATCTCGGGCTTATTGAACTTAAGATTTACGTCGACATTTCCGAATGCCGGGTCTTTGCGCGCCAGATCGAGAAAACGGGGAACCACCTGCTTCAGTTTGTCAAAATCGAGGTTCTGCAGTACAAACTGCACAGGAAGCTGAGAGCCGGCCGAGAGAGAAGTCGAGATGGTCTGTTCCTGGTTGGGAATGATCCTTGCCTCAGGGAACTTCTTGTATATTTTAACCAGCCTGTCATAAACCTGCTGTTGTGTTGCCTTTCTCTGGTCAGGTTCAACGAGAAAGATATTTATATTCCCGATGTTTGATGAGGTGTTCCCGAACCCGGCCCCGGTACGTGAAAAAATAAGCCTTGCTTCGGGCACCTGCGACTTGAGGGTGTCGGCTATACGGCCCATCAGCTTTTCCATATAATCGAAATCTGTGCCTTCGGGAGCTGTAATTGAGGTCCTGAGGTTGCTGTGATCCTCAAGAGGCGCAAGCTCTGATTTCAGGGACCTGAAAAGTACGAAAACCAGTACAAAACAAAGACCAAGCACCGACAGACTCACCCATTTGCGTTTCATGAAACGGCCAAGCATTAAACGGTAGCTGTTGTCGAGCCATACAAAAAAAGGCTCGGTTTTCTGATAAAATTTCAGGGATTTGATATCAGCCTTACCCATTTTTACATTTAATACAGGGGTCAGGGTAAGTGAAACAAAGGCCGAAATCAGCACAGACCCCGCAAGTACGATCCCGAATTCACGGAAAAGCCTGCCGGTAAAACCCGAAAGGAAAATAACAGGAATAAACACAATAGCCAGAGTGAGGGAAGTGGCAATGACGACAAAAAGAATTTCCCTTGTGCCTGCAAAAGCCGCCTTGTACTTGTCCATCCCCTGTTCAATTTTCTTATAGATGTTCTCGGTGACCACGATGCCGTCATCAACTACCAGCCCTGTTGCAAGAACAATAGCCAGGAGAGTAAGCACATTAATCGAAAACCCGAAAATGTACATCAGGAAAAACGATCCGACCAATGAAACCGGAATATCTATCAGCGGACGGAGGGCGATGACTGTATTCCTGAAGAAAAGGAATACGATGAGTACCACCAGGCTGATCGCGATAAGTATGGTCTCGGCCACATCCGTCACCGACTGCCTCATGAACTTGCTCCTGTCGAAGCCAACATCGAGCTTCATGCCTGCCGGAAGATTTTTCTTGATCTCTTCGAAGCGTTTAAAGAATTCGTCGGCAATGGCAATCTGGTTGGAGCCAGGTAATGGGATCAGTGCCAGTGAAATGCCGGATGCCCCGTTTAATTTCACCCCGGTCTCTTCCACCTCGGCTCCCAGGATTGCCTCGCCAATATCGCTTAGCCGGATGAGCTGGTCATTGGTCTGCCTGATGATCATGTTATTGAAATCATCTTCCGTAGTGAGACGGCCGAATGTTTTAACGATGAGCTCTGTAGACCGGCCCCTGACTTTTCCGCCAGGAAGGTCTACATTTTCCCTCATCAGTGCAATGTTCACATCCTCGGCAGTGAGGTTATATGCTGCCATTTTTTTCGGATCAAGCCAGAGCCGCATAGCCGGGCGTTTTTGTCCGAACAGCATCACGGAACTCACCCCGGGAATCGTCTGAAGCTTTTCCTGCAGCACATTTTCTGCATAATCACTGAGATCCATCGGGTTCATGGTAGTGCTCTGCACAGCCATCGTAATTATAGGGTCGCTGTTGGCATCGGCCTTGGAGACCACGGGAGGTGCGTCAAGATCCTGTGGCAGGCTCCTGGCAGCCTGACTCACTTTGTCACGGACATCGTTGGCCGCTTTCTCAAGATCGGCGCCAACATTGAATTCCACTGTGATATTACTGGAACCGGTGGAGGAAGAGGAAGATATGGAACGTACTCCTTCTATACCGTTTATTGATTTTTCAAGAGGTTCGGTGATCTGCGATTCAATGATATCGGCATTGGCTCCTGCATAGGTAGTTTGCACATTGATGGTCGGAGGGTCGATGGCAGGGAAAAGCCTCACTCCCAGGAACGAAAAGCCAACAAAGCCAAAAAGCACAATGATCAGGCTCATTACAATGCTGGCAACAGGACGTTTGATCGCGAAATCTGAAATAGTCATGGCGCTTATTTTATTTTCGCGAACGTAAGTTCCATATCAGGTTTAATGAAAAGCACCCCGGTCGTAACAACCGTATCACCTGCATTCAGGCCGGTGATCACCTCAATGTTACCGGCCTGCCGTACCCCTGTCTTTATCGGTACGAACACTGCTTTTCCCCCTTTACAGATGATCACGCTTTTGTTTCTTTCTTTCATGATAATGGCCTGGGTGGGCACCAGCAGGGCGCTGCGGTTCTGGGAGAGCCTCAGTTCCACACTGGCATATGCCCCCGGCGTAAGAGAGGGCGAATGAGCGGTCACAATAGCTCTTGCCTTCAGGTTACGGGTATTCTGATCAATCCCTTCTTCGGTCGCCATCACTACAGCGTCAAATTTATTGTCATCACCTTCAACACTGAACCTGACTTTGGTTCCCTGGTGTATCATCTGGCTGTATTTTCCCGGGACCGAAAAATCAAGTTTCAGTTTATCTGATTCCCTTATGGTTGTCAGGGGTGTCGATTGAGTGACCTGGGCTCCCAGACTGATGTTCCTTAAACCAATCACACCGTCATAGGGTGCGAGCACCTCGGTTTTAGATATCTGTGCTTTCAACAGGTCGATATCATTGTTTGCCGAAGTAACCACCAGGTCCTGCTGATCATATTCAACCTGGCTGATACCATCGGCTTTGAGCAGTTCAGCCTGGCGGTCAAGGATCTGCTTGCCGATGGCATACTGAGTCTGGGCCTTCTTAAGCTGGGCCTGAAGGTCAAGGTCGAATATTTTCACCAGCATCGTGCCTTTCTTTACCAGCTGGCCTTCCGGAAGGTTGATCATCACTACCCGCCCGGGCATTTCCGGCATCAGTACCGTCTCCTCAAAGGGCTTAAGCGTCCCCGAAATACCAATTGTTTCATCCACCACCGAGGGTGTGACTACATACCCTTCAATAAAGGAAATGGAGGGAGCTTCTTTTCCTTCTTTCTTCTTTTTATTCCCGGAACATGAAACTCCTGCAATAAGGATAAAGCTGAGAAAGATATTCAGTAGTGTTTTCCTGTTCATAAAATGCAAACTAAGCGGTTCACGGCTTTTGCCGGTATAATCCCGAAAAAATGGACCTCGTTCTGATCGTAAAATTACAAAAATCAATCTTGCTTTAAGCTAAAATCTATCGGAAGGGATTTTTTAACCTATAAAGACCCCGATTTTGCCGATCAGGCCAAAAATTCGTAATGAAAGAACTTCCTGGCTCTATGGTCTTTATAGTGCATTGATATAGTCCATCACTTCGGTGGAAATCATGGGGTTCCGCAGGTTCTTGTGGTCAACCCATTCGACGACGGATTTCCTTTCCTTAACCGAATACCCTTCAAAAAGCCCTGAAGAGAGCGTTACAAGCCCGTCATTGGGTGGACTTTTAAACAGGACAAAGGCGTCAAAGCCGACTTTGTCCATGATATCGTAATAGTCTTCAGCCCAGACCCATTTCAGGCGATGATTCACGATTTTGAAGCTCCCTTTCATCTGGCCTGCAAAAACAACATACTTCATCCTGCTTTGAGCATCAATTGTACTGGCAAGTAAGGCTTTAATACAAACAGATTCAGGTGCCATGTCTTTGGGCCCCGGGAAATTAATAAAGCAGAGCAGTTTTACAAGGGTAGCCAGCGGACTTCCCAGGTGAGGAGTTCCGAGGGCAACCAGGGTGGCAAGCGGACCTCCTTTCGCAATGTAAGCCCTTGCCACCAGCCCTCCCATGGAATGGGCCACAATGATCGGATCAGTAAGGCCGGCTGCCTTTACCGAGTCCAGCAATATCCTCCCGTTCGTCATTATCGAATCTTTCCAGTTATACTGATACACATACACATCATGGCGTTTTTTGAAATCAGCAGATAAGCGTGCGATTACATTGTCCCAGTGCGTGAGATCCCCGGTCATGCCGTGGATGAAAATGACCGCCGAGTCTTTGGGATGTTCCGAAGAACTTACTTTTCTGAATACCGACGGATTATCGGGAAAGACGTCGGGGCAACGAAAGTCCACAGAGCGGTATACTACTACCAGCATTTCATTGCTGCCACCGGCGCAAGGCAAACCGGAACTGACCGATCCGTTAATGCTTGACTGACCTGATTCAGCATCTGCGACTCCTTTGAATGAAAAATCCAGTTGATTGAACTCAAAATCCGCTGTTAAAAAAATGCTGTCCTGTCTTATTTCACCGATGATTACCCCTTGTTTCAGCTCCAAAGTATCACGAACAAAAACTTCTCCTGTAAGCTGGTTGCCACTCCTGGTCACGGAAAAAAGATATAGATACCTTGTGGTATCCGGATTAACCTCAATCAGGTTACACTCCCAGAATGTTGTTCCCTGAAATATGGACTGACCCTGCGAATTGTCGGTGTTATTTTTTTTACAGGAGATAATGGAGATGATAATTCCCGTTGTCAAAAAAACAATCAGTTTGTTAAGGTGACGTGATTTCATAGTGCAGGAGTTTTAAATGATGATTCTTTTCGTGGAATATTAATCTGATATCAAAGTTACATAATAATTGACAGGGATTGATCGCAAAAGGTTGTCAGTAGATACTCACCACATCGTCCTCCTCCGGCTCACGCATGGCATTGATCAGCTTGCATCCCTGGTACTGCCCCAGTTCGTCAGGCTTTATATCCCGAACCAGAACCATCCCTTCAGCGATCAGTCTGGCCCTGCAGGTCCCTTCCAGAAGAGGATTTGCCGGAGTGAACCACTGTGCTCCATCATAAAATATCAGGTTGGAAATACTGGTGTCTGTGATCAGTCCGTCCTTAACAATAATGATGTCATCACAATCGCCTCTTAAAGCGAACAAAGCATCCAGTGCCGTCCGGTCGAGATACTTTACATGATAGTCCAGAGTATCGGCGTACACCAGCTTTAGGTTTCGTACCGGCCGTTTCAGATACTGCTGATAACTTATTTCAAGGATCTTTTTCTCATAAACCACATTGCATTTCACTATCCCCTCTTTCATGTTTTCGGGAACATGGATCAACTCCTCAAGCCAATCCCCTGACACGTGATACGTGGCACGTGATTCGTACATCGTACATCGTACATCGTACATCGTACATCGTACATCGTACATCGTACATCGTACATCGTACATCGTACATCGTTCATCCTGCATCCTGCATCCTGCATCCATTATAAGCCCCGACCTCCGCATCCGAGCAGCGTGCCAGCCCAGGTTCTGCGGCTTCCCTTCTTCGATCCTGATGGTTTCAAACAAGCGGCACATATACTTTATCTATGAGTTCATTATACTCGCTTTCGCAATCGCTCAGGGCCGTAATTCCTCCCCCGCTTCTGAATTTCAGCATGCCATCCGCCTTTTCAATAAAACGTATCATGACTGCGGATGTGAGATCCCGTCCATCGAAATACCCGAAAACGCCGGTATAAAAACCACGCCCGTCAGCCTCCGCTTCCTTGATGATCTGTACCGTTTTCTCCTTGGGTGCCCCGCTTACCGAACCGGCCGGAAGCAGGGTAAAAATATCTTCTCCCAGGTGGCAGAGATAGCCGGCAGGCATTATCCCACAGATCTCCGAGCTCATCTGGAGAAGGTCTTTGCGGTTTGTACTGATCTTTTCTATATACCGGAAACGCTCAACTTTCACAGAAGATGAGATCATCGAGAGGTCGTTGCGGATCAGGTCTACGATGGTATTATGTTCGAAAAATTCTTTAGGATCGGAAAGTAGCTTCGCTTCTGCATCGGGGATAGAAGCGTCAATCGTACCTTTCATTGGGTTTGAACGGATGATGCCATTCCTGATGCTGATAAAAGGTTCGGGGGAAAACACAACGAAATGGTCAGCAAATAAAAGCTTATACGGAGCCTGGCTGCGAAGGAAAATATCATCCAGACTGAGTTCGGTTTGCAGACCGGTTGCAAAAGTAAGATTAATCAGGTAGGTGTCGCCCCGCTTCAGGTGCCAGCTAACCTTTTCAAAGGCGCGACGGTATGTTTCACGTTCAACCGGACGGGTCTCAAACCTGAAAGGTCCGATATGGTCTCCATTCATCCCGCATCCTGCATCCTGCATCCCGCATCCTGCATCCTGCATCCCGCATCCTGCATCCTGCATCCCGCATCCTGCATCCTGCATCCCGCATCCTGCATCCTGCATCCCGCATCCCGCATCCCGCATCCCGCATCCTGCATCCTGCATCCCGCATCCTGCATCCTGCATCCCGCATCCCGCATCCTGCATCCAGAACCTAATCCCGTTCTTTTCCGCTTCAGGCATGGTGAGCACGGCCGTATTTTGTCCTTCAAAATCGGTGATAAAAAGGAATGGGACGCTCCGTACAGCAAAATCATTAATTTTACTGACTGCATCAGCCCTTTTCATGAAGATACTATTGCTCGATAACCACGATTCCTTCACCTTCAACCTGGTTGAACTTCTGCGTAATAACGGCAAAGTTAGCTTTAATGTGATAAAGTCTGATGAACTGCGTTTGCAGGATGTTGAGAACTACGATAAAATCCTTTTCTCTCCCGGGCCCGGACTGCCTGGGGAACAGCCTGCCATGTTCGAGATCCTGAGGAAATACGCCGGTAAAAAACCTATCCTTGGTATATGTCTTGGCCATCAGGCCATCGCCCTCTTCTACGGGGGGGATTTGTTCAACCTGCCTAAAGTGGTCCATGGCCAGCCACGCCGTCTGAATATCATCAGGCCGGATCATTTTTTGTTTAAAAACATTCGGCAAGGCAGCCCTGTAGGGCTATATCATTCCTGGGCCGTCGCGGAAACCTCCCTCCCATCCTGCTTCGAAATCATCGCCCGCTCTGAAGATGGCACTATCATGGGCCTGTCTCATAAAGTATTTGATGTCTGCGGATTACAGTTTCACCCTGAATCTATAATTACGGAATATGGTCAGAGGATGCTGGGGAACTGGGTTACTGGGTTACTGGGTATCTGATATCTACCAAACCAAAGGTACTTCAATCAGAAGGATGTCTGAATCCCTGACAGCTGTCAGGGTGATCTCCGGGGTTTCAGAAACTCCCATGCCGTCACGGGCTTCAAGTCTGGCAGAGGCGACATCCGCAGTCCCATCAATAAGAAAAACATAAACTCCATGAGATGCATCATGTAATGTATATGTTATATTTTTTTCGGAGGATAGGCTGATCCTTGAAAACCAGGTTTTCTGGTTCAGCATAAGGGCCCCGGTTTCGTCAGGCGAAACGAGCCTTTGCCACTGATCCTTGCGGCCGGCAGGGTCGAATTCCTTTTGGTCGTATCTTGGCTTAAGGTTCTTAGCTGAAGGGAAAACCCAAATCTGGAAAAGCTTTAAAGCAGTCTCAGGATCAGCATTATATTCCGAGTGAAAGATCCCTGTGCCTGCTGTCATTACCTGAACTTCGTTTGCCTTAATCTGCTGAACATGACCCATGCTGTCTTTGTGTTCCAGCGAGCCTTCGAGAACAATGGTCGTAATTTCCATGTTGTCGTGCGGATGGCGGTCGAAGCCGCCTCCCCCCGAAATCGTATCGTCATTGAATACCCTCAGCGCCCCGAAATGGACCCTCGAAGGATCATGATAGCCGGCAAAGCTGAAGGTGTAACGGGTATTGAGCCAGCCGTAGTTTGCATGTCCCCGGCTGCTCCCCCTGTGTATGATGGTTTTCATAAACCCTTGTGATTACTGGACTTTTGCAAGTTCCACGTTAAGTGCGAGCTTTATCTCATCTGCAACAACCATTCCTCCTGCTTCAGTAATGGCATTCCAGTGCAGTCCGAATTCCTTGCGGTTGATTTTTCCACTAAGTTCAAACCCGGCTTTGATGTTTCCCCAGGGGTCTTTCATGATACCGCCAAATTCAACTTTAATTTCAACCGGACGTGTTGTTCCGCGTATCGTCATATCGCCTGTCATCACATATTCATTTCCTACTGTATTTGTGAATGAAGTCGATTTGTAGGTAAGCTTCGGAAAGTTTGCGGCATCAAAGAAATCGGCTGATTTCAGATGGCCGTCACGATCTCCCACGCCTGTATTAATACTTTCAATATCGGCCGAAAATTCTACACTGCCGCCGCTCCAGTCGTCCCCGTCGGTGATAACAGTTCCTTCGAATTTTTCGAATTTGCCGGTTACTGTTGAGATCACCAGGTGCTTTACTTTAAACTGAATCTCTGAATGAAAAGGGTCAATAGCCCATGTTGTTTTTATCGTTTCCATGTTTTTTTTCTGCAAAGGTATCCCGGTTCATCTTCACCGGAAATGGAAAAATCATGGTTTGAATTGTAAAAATCATGGTTAATCAGACTGATTCTGATTGTTTGAATTCGAGCAGTGACCGCCCGGTACCTGTTTTGAAGAATTTACTGAAATGGGAAGGATCACCGAAGCCCAGTTCGAAGGCGATCTCCTTGCTGCTCTTGTCTGTAAACACGGCCGTACGTTTGGCTTCGAGAAGAAGGCGGTTCCGAATGAAATCTTTGGCCGGGATACCTATTGTTGATTTGATCACTTCGTTCAGGTAATTGGGACTTACACTAAGAGCGCAGGCATATTCCTTCACTTGGTGCCATTGATGGAACCGTGTTTCGACCATGTTTTTAAACCGTTGCACCATGGCTTTGCCCACTTCAGCGTTTTGGGTATTCTGGTCAGGGCCCAGGCTGCAATGTCCATTGCATTCAATAAGAAATAATTTCAGGTATGCTCCTATGGTCTCATATTTATGCTCTTGTTCTGCAGCATACACATCTTTTATACGGCCTGCAAATTGAAGAAGGTTCTGCAGCATGGGGCCCGAAATCGGCAAAGCAGGTGTCTCGCTGCTGTCGCGGAACAGCCTGAGGTTTGATATAAAATCTTCCCGTATGCTGTTTTTCATAAGGAATTCAGGAGTAAAGAGGATAACCAATCCCGTTGTTTCCGGGCCCGAAATGATCTGGTGAACCTGCCTCGGACTTACAAAGAATATATGGTGGGGCAGGATGAGATACTCGTTGAAGTCTACGACATGCCTGCCTGAACCGCTGAACGGCCAGATCACAGAATAATAATTGTGACGGTGCGGATCGTCGGCTATCCCCTGCTGCCGGTCGGCTATCTCCTCCATCGTTTTCAGTACAAAGGAGCAAGGGACTCCATTATCGAGCAATTCGAGGCTGTATATTTTTTTCATTCCATGATCTCTTGCGGCAAGTGACGAGTAGCTAGCGGCAACTTGCAAGATACTATTAAAAAATGACACGTTTGGGCTATTGCGGATTAATTATTTTATATTCACTTTTGCATTTTTGAGGATAGCATCAGACAAACCGGATTGGTGAAATCAAAATTAAATGTTATGTAAATGTTTGTTTTTTCCTTTTTATTCATTACCTTTGGATCGGGAAAATGTTTTCTTACTAATTATTGACTTTCTTACAGTAGCGTTGCGTATAAATTGTTAAATGTTCTTTGAAAGTCTTGATGTATCTTCGTTTGCTAAGGTTTTATGACGGCGGTGATTTGAATTTGATTTTGGTTTCCTTTGTGCAAAATATTCAGCATGAACAAGGGAAAGA
>CAIWXI010000068.1 GCA_903916595.1 uncultured Bacteroidales bacterium
AATGCATATGTTTGACATGATGTAAGACCAATTTGTTTTTTCAAAGACAAAAATGCTTGTTGTTTACTATCATACGAATTTGTATTTTTTTATCAAACAACTATAAAATGATCAGGAAAGAAGATTTAAGGACCATCATCAGGGACCAAAACCTTACACTGAAGGAGGACCCGGACGAGATACAAAGAACTTCCCTTGAAAATATTGACCTGGAATCCAGGCAGGCATTGGTCGTTACCTGGCATTTTACAAGATCGGAAATACGGCAGAATCTTTTATGGATTATCTAAGCCAGGGCGGATTTCCGGAAAACTTTCAGCGTAGGAGCGGTTACAACTGTGATTGAATACTTGTCATTCTTTGAAGAATGTTATCTGTTGTTCACAATTCCAAAGTTTGATTATTCGCTGAAAAAGCAGGCCTATAATCCCAAAAAAGTATACGCGGTTGACAATGGGCTGGCCATTGCCAATTCCCTCTCCTTCTCATCCGACACCGGAAGGATGCTTGAAAATCTTGTTTTCGTGATGTTGCGGAGGAAGCATCATGAAATCTATTATTTCAGAAATGATCGGGAATGCAATTTCGTGATAAAAGAAAGGGGCAGCATTCAACTGGTTATTCAGGTTTGTGCAAAGCTCAATTCCGACAATAAAATACGTGAGATCGAAGGTCTCTTTGAAGCCATGGTTTACTTTGACCTGAACGAAGGTTATCTGATTACAATTGACGAAGACGATGAACTCATCAGGGACGGCCGGCTAATCCGCATTGTTTCATTTCGTAAATTTATCGCTGCCTGAATCAGGGTAGAGGGATATTCCTGTGTATAACAACTGATCATGGAAAAAGATCTCACATATTTTGAAGGTTTAATTGCCAGGTATTTCAGCGGGGAAGCCAGTCCTGAAGAGGTTGCAGAGCTTTCGGCCTGGGTTGCACTATCGGCCGGGAACGAGAGCATTTTCAAAGCTTCACAGCATGCCTGGACGGCCTTGGAGACGTACCGGATTGAAGAGAGCGTGGATGTGGAGGAAGAATTTCAGAAAATGTACGATGTACGATGTACGATGTACGATTTAAAAACCACGAATCACGAATCACGAATCACGAATCACGAATCACGGCTCACGACTCACGAATCACAGATCACGACTCACGACTCCCGCATCCTGCATCCTGCATCCTTTATCCTGCGAGCTGCTGCAGTCATCATCCTCCTTGCCATTCCATCGTTCTTCCTTTACCGTTATCTCAGCAAGCCTGCAATGCAGGAACTTGCAGCCAGCGCAGGCCGCATGGAATCGACACTACCTGATGGATCGAAAATCACTTTAAATTCGGGAGCCGTGATCCATTACCCGGAGCAGTTCAAAGGAAAGAAAAGGGATGTAAGTCTTGAAGGGGAAGCTTATTTTGATGTGGCCCACGATGCTTCAAAGCCATTCATTATTGCCACCGACGGTGTCAGGGTTGAAGTGAAGGGAACTTCGTTTTACATCAACACCAGGTTGATGAACGGTGATTTCGAACTGGTGCTGACAACGGGTAAAGTCGAGCTTTACTTTGAAAGACAGCCCGGAAAGTCCATGACTGTGAGCCCTGGTGAAAAAGCTATAATTCACGGCGGTCAGATCAGCATCAGTCCGAATGAAGACGCCAACTATATGGCCTGGAAAACCCACAGGATCATATTCACCAACGACCCCCTGGATGCCGTGGCTGCTGCATTAAGTAAAGTATACCAGGCTGACATCCGCCTTGGCGATCCCTCTCTTGCAAGCTGCCGTCTCACGGCAACCTTTGACAATCAATCTCTTGGATCTGTACTCAAAATTATTAAGGCGACCTTAGATGTAGATGTCAGGAATTCCGGAACTTTAGTGGAAATTTCCGGCAAAGGATGCAGATAGAACCTGGAAAAACAATTTTTTTGCCTGAAGTTTACCGGAGTAGCAGAACAATCCTGAAGAAAGATGTGCTTTTCTTTCAGATTATTGAATTTTTGCGTTATATTTGCATACCAAACCATAAATATTAACGCTATTTTTTTATAGTAAAATGAAAATTCCACGGCTATTGACACGCATTGTCATCAACAGAATCAATGACAGTGATAAAGTCATCGTGATATATGGAGCAAGACAAACCGGTAAAACCACACTTGCTAAAGAAATAATCTCAGCCCTTCCATACAGAACTCTTAGTATTAATGCCGACCAGAAGAAATATCTGGATGTTCTGGCAAGCCGCGACAGCGCTCAGATGGCCGCCCTTATAGGAAATAACGAGTTTCTGTTTATTGACGAAGCTCAGCGCATCCCCGAAGCCGGGATCAATCTAAAGATTATTCATGATGAATTTCCCATGTTAAAAGTGATGGTCACCGGTTCTTCCTCTCTTGACCTCGCATCCAAAATTTCAGAACCCCTTACAGGGAGGAAAACAGTTTTCAATCTGTATCCCGTCTCCTGTCAGGAATTACTTAAAGTTCAAACATCCTTCGAAGTCAGCAACAGACTTGAAGAGTTATTGATTTATGGCTCATATCCCGAAATTCTTATCACGAATTCTGCCAGGGAAAAACGATCCTGTCTTGAGGAGATTGGCGGGTCTTACCTTTTCAGGGATATCTTCGATTTGCTGAATCTGAGAAACAAGGAGAAATTATACGATTTATTGCGTTTGCTCGCATTTCAGATTGGTTCGGAAGTATCGGTTCATGAGCTTAGCAATACGCTGAAAATGAACCGGGAAACAGTAGAAAATTATCTTTCACTATTAGAGCAGACCTTCATTATTTTTAAATTAAGGTCATTCAATCGCAATATGCGAAAAGAAATCTCGAAAATGAATAAGTATTTTTTCTACGATCTGGGGATACGAAATTACATCATCAACAATTTCAACCCGCTGAAACTGCGCAACGACACCGGGCATCTCTGGGAGAATTTCCTGCTTGCAGAACGGATGAAATTTTTAGCTTATAATCAAGTTCAGGTAAATACTTATTTCTGGCGAACATATACCGGGGCCGAATTGGATTACGTTGAAGAGAGAGATGGATTACTTACTGCCTATGAATTCAAATGGAACCATAAACTGGTCAGGCCACCGGCTTCCTGGGTTGAAAACTATGGAGGTGCATTTTATTTGATTTCAACTGAAAACTGGCAGGGATTTATTAGTTAATGTGTTAAAGTATTGAAAAAAAGTATGTTGCGGATTACCGATGCAGGATGCGGGATGCGGGATGCAGGATGCAGGATGCGGGATGCAGGATTCAGGATGCGGGATGCAGGATGCAGGATGCGGGATGCAGGATACAGGATGCGGGATGCAAGATGCAGGATGCGGGATGCAAGATGCAGGATAGTGATTCTGTGTATGCTTTTGGCATTTAACCTCCAGGGTCAGATTCTTGATAACCCGATCAGCATTAACATCAAAAACCAGAGCATCACTTCGGCCCTGAAATCAATTTCCGAAGCAGGTGAAGTAAATTTCTCGTACAATCCTCAAAGCCTGCCCACCGATAAAACGATCAGCATCAGATGCCGTAACAAACCCTTAAAGGAGTTGCTGGATATCATTCTCAAACCGCTGGGCATTTCGTATTTTGAGCTTGAGAATCAGATCGTACTGAAAGTTTCTGTCGCCTCCACCCCTGCCCGGCAATCCGAGGTGGTAAAACCCTTAAGGCATTTCACTATCAGCGGTTATATCAGAGAAAAGAGCAGCGGGGAGGCGCTGATCGGCGCCAACGTCTATGCAAAAGGAACTGCTTACGGAACCACCACGAATTCTTATGGTTTTTATTCACTCACTCTTCCTGAGGGCGACTATTTACTGAATTTTTCTTTTCTTGGTTTCAGTCAGATTCCTGATGAGCTTACGGTGAATTCCGACCTTAAGATAAACAAGGAAATGAATGAAATAAAACTGGACATGAAGGAAGTGGAGGTGAAACCAAAAGAAACGGGATCGGACATCCGGCGAAGCCAGTTAAGTGATTTTAATTTTTCGAACCGTACCCTGGCAAGTCTGCCCGGTTTCGCAGGAGCTCCCGACATTCTGAAGGCTTTGCAGGCAGTACCTGGAATACGTTCCTTTGGCGACGGCTCGTCGTTGTTTTATGTACGGGGAGGGAACAGCGACCAGAATCTCTTGCTGCTGGATGAAGTCCCCCTTTACAATCCCTCGCATCTCTTTGGTTTTTTCTCGGCCGTTTCGCCTGATGCGGTGAACGATATCCAGGTCTATAAAGGCGATTTCCCTCCCAGTTTCGGAGGAAGGCTGAGTTCCGTTGTAGACGTGAAAGCAAGGGAAGGAAATATGAAACGTTTTGGATTCAGTGGGAACCTCGGGCCTTATGCATCGAACATTTCCATTGAAGGCCCGATCTGGAAAAACCATGCATCCTTTTTTATTTCGGGTCGGCTTTCGACACTCAACTGGCTGAACTATTTCCTGAAGGACCAGCCAGGTTTCAACATTCAGTTTTATGATATCAATGCCAAGCTGAACCTGATCACCAACGACAATAACAGGTTTTATCTCACTTTTTATATGGGCCGGGATGATTTCAGCCGGTTAAACACCTCGGCATACCGGACGTTTGGCATAAGCTGGGACAACATTCTCGGGACTGCACGCTGGAACCATGTCTTCAACCAGAAATTGTTTTCCAATACCACCCTGAACTTCAGCTTGTACAACTATTACCTTTACACGACCGAAAACAGAAAAAGCTTCTGGACTTCTTCTATTTCAAATCTCAGCCTGAAATCAGACTTTACCTGGTTCCTCAATGCCAACAATACCGTGCGCTGGGGACTGGAAATTACAAACTACCATTCCAACCCGGGAAATATCAGTTCTGTTTCTGACGCATCGGGAAGCGCAGAGGTTCCCTCTGTTCCCAAATACCAATCGATGGAATACGATCTGTACCTTGGGAACGAACAAAAGCTTGGAGATCATATCATCTTAAAATACGGCATACGCCTGCCTTTGTGGCAGGATTTCGGGCAGACCACGGTTTATTTCTTCGATGCCAACCACCAGCTTATCGATTCAGCATTTTATGCGAAAAACATATCTTATTTCACATGTTTCAGTGCGGAACCCAGGCTGAGTGTGATTTACAATATCACCGACAGAATTTCGCTGAAATTCGGCTATTCCCGGAACACCCAGTTCATTCAGCAGCTGTCAAATTCGACCGGTCCCTTTACTTCACTTGATATATGGGCTCCCTGTGGGCCGAATATACCTGCCCAGAAAGCCGACCAGTGGGCCCTGGGCTGTTATCAGAAATTATCCCGTGACCGCTTGCATTTCAGCGCCGAGGTTTTTTATAAAGCCTACCTCGATCATCTGGATTATCAAGACCATGCCAACCTATTATATAATCCACTGATTGAAGGTCAGCTCCGTTTTGGTAAAGCCTGGGCTTACGGGCTTGAGCTGATGCTGAGAAAACCCGAAGGCCGGCTTACGGGATGGATCTCCTATACCTGGTCCAGGTCGCTGGTGCAGACCCCCGGGGTGAATAACAGCGAAGTATATCCGGCAAATTACGACAGTCCGAATGACGTCTGCATCAACATATCTTACGATACCCATCGCCACTGGGCCTTTTCGGCGATCTGGTATTATTATACCGGCAGCCCCGTGACAACCCCAAGCGGGTTTTATTACAACAACGGCTATTCCGTGCCGATCTACGGGGCCAAAAACAACAGCCGACTGCCCGATTACAACCGTCTGGACCTGTCAATGACTTACCGAATAAGCAATCCGGAAAAGCGTTTTCAGCAGAATATCATTTTTACTTTATATAATGCCTACGGACGATTTAACCCGTTTTCTCTGAGTTTTAACCGGTTTTTTGACAGTAACGGGAACCTTGTTGTTCCATCAAATACCCAGGGCGGATACCAGCTGGTCCCGACCACACTCTCTGTAGCCGGGATTATCCCGTCGATCAATTATCAATTTAAATTCTGATGAAAAAAATATTGCTGTATCTGCTGATGATGATGCCCCTGACTGCCTGTGTTAAACAGGTAAGCTGGGATGTAACGGGGGGTCCCCAGAACCTTATCGCTGTAGATGGCATCCTCACTTCCGAAAGAAAAACCCATACCATCGTGATCAACCATCCGGTTAGCGGGCTGAACGACACAGCCATGCCTGTAAGCGGGGCCACTGTGATCATTCATACTACCGATTCAACCTGGAACCTCTCTGAAAAGCCCGTTGGCAGTGGCAGGTATCAAACTCCCTCAACTTTCGCCGCACTTCTGAACAAAACCTATTCACTGAACATTTACAGCGGAAGTTCAGTTTATTCAGCAAAAGCCGAAATGGTAACCGGAGCGACATTCTCCCAGCTTACCTATGCTCAGAATGAAAAAGACAACCTCTTTCATATTGAATATGTGGCAAGCGCTTTCAGCAGTTCACAACCGGCCATGTGGGAAATCCTGCTCGATTGGACCAGAGTGCCCGGATATGAGCATGCCGATCCCGCCAAATGCAAGGCAAGACTGCTCTTTTATACCCTCCCTACCCTGGATGTGAGCGAGATCTTTGCCCCGGTTATGGAACAGACTTCATTTCCCCGGGGGACAACAGTAACTGAAAGAAGATATTCACTGGCCCCGCCTCATGCTGAGTTTGTAAGGGAAATGCTTCTCGAAACCAGTTGGCAGGGAGGCTTATTCCCCACAGCTGCAGCGAATGTAAGTACTAACCTGAGCTCAGGGGCGGTAGGATTTTTCGGAGTATGTAGTGTGAATGAGCTATCCATTCAAGTAGCGAAGTAGCGCAAGTCGGATATCCGATAACGGATATCAGATATCTGCCATCCGACATCAGGGTACACCCCAACATCCGTGTATAATAATTAAAGCGAAAATTAAACTCAAACAAATAGCCTTATGAAAACGATGAAAATCCTGACAATGAGCCTTATTCTTGTTACGCTGGCCTTCTTCTCCCTCACCTCCTGCAAGAAAACAAAAAACATCTCAGATCCTGCAAACACGAATTCGATCCAGAACCTGGCCAATGATGAAAACCAGGCAAATGCAGCTTCCGATGAAGCTATGGCCGATATCAACACGGTACTAGGCGGTTCAGGCGGGCTGAAATCCTCAGAAGGCCGTCCATGCAATGCCACTATAGATTCAACGGCCATTGCAAACGACACAATTACTTATTACATAACTTATGACGGTCTGAACTGCGCAGGAAATCTGAACCGTACCGGGCAGGTTGAAATAAAGAAACATATCGGTACCCGGTGGTATCAGGTTGGAGCAACCATCATCTACAAATACACCAACTTCCATGTAACTCATATTCGGTCACAAAAATCCCTCACTATAAACGGGCAAAAAACCATGACCAACGTAACCGGCGGACTTATTTTCATGATCCCGCAGTATATCACTTCGGTTACGCATAAAGACCAGGGATACATTACAGTTACTTTTAACGACACTACAACGAAATCGTGGAACGTTGCACGCCAGGTTACTTATACCAAGGCCGATAATAAATTCGTGCTCACCATCGATGGCTTCGGCTCTGCAGATGGTTATGACAACCTGGTTATGTGGGGAACCAACAGAAACAGTGAACAGTTTTATATCCAGATCCTCCAGTCGGTTGTTCACAAGCAGGCCTGCCAGTTCGACCCCTGTTCGGGACAGAAAAAAATTACGATTCCCGGCGATGCCAAAGGAGCTACCCTTACTTTCGGATACGACACTAACAACCAGCCTGTTACAGGCAATGATTGCCCAACCAAATATAAGGTTGACTGGTTCAAGAACGGCAACAGCGGAACTCTCTATCTTTTCCTACCCTAAACTACATATTTGGGGCTGTCGCCAACCCTGCCGCCGGGTTTCATCATCATGCCTCCGGTGGATGTTCCCGCAGCCAGGTTACCGTATAAGTCAAGGGCAACACAGCCAACAGTTCCTTTTTTATTTGTGTCAGCGGATGAGGGAGCGGTTGGCCCCGGCTGGGTTTTCTTTTTGGCCGTTTTCCAGGCTTCAAGCCTTTCGGGCGTAATAAAATACGAGGGATCGACGATCTGAAGTCCGGCGTCTTTTGCAAAATCATCTGCCCCCTGGCCTATGAACAGAACATGCGGGGTTTTTTCCATCACCTCCCTGGCGGCAGTAATCGGGTTCTTTATGGTAGTTACGCATGCAACAGCCCCGGCCTTTCCGGTTTTGCCATCCATAATGGAAGCATCCAGCTCAGCCCTCCCGTCACGCGTCAGAACGGCACCCCTTCCGGCATTGAACAACGGGCAGTCCTCCATGAACCGGATCACCGCTTCCACTGCATCCAGGCTGCTGCCGCCCGATGTAAGGATCACTGAACCGATCTTCAAAGCTCTGGTAAGCGAATCAGTATATTGCTTCTCTATATCAGGCTTCATTGTACCTTTTACAGGACCGCCGGCTCCTCCATGAACAACAAGTACCCAGCGTTTGTTCCCCGTGGCGGTAGAATTACCGGGGGCCGGATTGGTCTGCGAGAAAAGCCATCCGCAGACAATAATAAATGTCAGTGTAAGAAAGATTCTGTTTTGTTTCATGCTGGGAAGTTCGAATTGCAACCTGATATCAGATATCAGATGGATAGAATTCCTTTTATTATGTGTGTGAAATTGACAAGCCCGGTAATCTGGAGAACGGTGAGGATGATCGACAGAATGATCGCGGCTCTGATGAAGCCTGCGCCTTTCTTTACAGCGAAATAGGAGGCAATTAGGGCTCCGATAACGCTGCCGGCCGACAGCAGCAAACCGTACAAATAATGCACCTGCCCGTTTATCATGAACACGGCCAAAGCAAAAATTGCATAAAAAAACACTATGAGGTTCTTTACGGCATTGGCTTTTACCAGATCATAACCAGTTCCAAGCACTAAAGCCATCAGCATAAAATACCCGACACCCACCTGGATAAAACCACCGTAAAAACCAACTGCAAAAAACATCGCAAACTGCCACCATTTGAGGTTTTTCCGCAGTAATCCGGGGTTTTCCTTTAGCCAGCGGTCGGGTTTATAGAAAAGAAAAAAAGCCATCATGATCATAGCCAGGATCATGGCTGTTTCTATCACTTTCTCATGTACATCAATAGCCAAATAAGCCCCCAGGATGGCGCCGATAGTCGCCGGGATGCCCAGCCATACCGGCCTCAGGTTGGTAAACATTTTCTGTTTCGTGAAACTGCCTACCGACGAAAGGGTCTGAAAAAAAATACTGATACGGTTGGTCCCGTTGGCTACCCCTGCAGGCAATCCAAGTATGATCAACAGGGACAGACTGATCACCGAGCCTCCGCCCGATAAAGTATTTATGAACCCGACCAGGATGCCGGCGATGATGATGACGGTTATAGAAATTGCTGACATAGTACTTTGTGAATCAGATATCAGATATCAGATATCTGATGACGTAGTTTGCTGTGTTTTCGTGAATACATAATATAAATTATCATTCCTATCAACAGCCACACCAGAAAACGCATCCAGTTGGTAAAGCCAAGATGAACCATCAGGAAGAGGCTGGAGAGAAGTCCGAGTATCGGGATTAGCGACAGTTTCTTTACAATGCCCATGGTTGTAAGAATCATAGCGGCCATAATAAAAAGCAGTAAGGGCACATCCTCCCTGCCAAAGTCGAGGCTTAACAAGCGATTCATGACCGACAGCTCCGGCGGATTCCAATAATAAAGTACCACCGCCACTCCGGCCCAGACCAGAGGGAGGGCGATCCTGGAATTTAGGTATGGGACGTGGAAGCCTTTGGCGGATGGCAGATGGCGGATGGCAGATGGCAGATGGCTACCTTCAGTTTCGCTATTTTTTATTCCTCTCGGGTTTAGTACCAACACTCCCCCACTCACCAGCACGAAAGCAAACAGCGTGCCAATGCTGGTAAGGTCAGTGACTTCGGTGAAGTTCATGAACAGGGAGGGGATTGAAGCAAGGAGACCTGCCACCACCGTTGCAAAAGAAGGAGTGCGAAAGCGTGGATGTATTCTCGAGAAAGCTTTTGGCAGCAGTCCGTCCCGGCTCATGCTCATCCAGATCCGGGGCTGGCCGACCTGGAAGACCAGGATCACGCTGGCCATCGCGATAATGGCAGCCAGGGAAACGAATCCTGCAAAACGGCTCATATGGATGCGTTCAAACACATAAGCCAGTGGATCTCCTACCCCCAGTTCCGAAAAATTTACCATTCCGGTAAGCACCAGGCTGATCATAACATATAAAAATGTTGTGATTATGAGCGAGTAAATGATGGCCCTTGGCAAGTCCCTGCGGGTATTTTTACATTCTTCGGCCGTGGTTGAGATGGCGTCAAAGCCTATATACGCGAAGAACACTCCTGAAACCCCTTTAAGGACGCCGGTAAGCCCGTGGGGGGCAAATGGCGACCAGTTGCCGGGCTTTATATAGAAAGATCCCACGGCAATGACCAGCAGTAATACGATCACTTTCAGTATCACCATGGCGTTTCCAACGATCTTGGTTTCATAGATCCCCACATAAACCAGGACCGAGATAAGCGCCACAATTGAGAACGCGGGGATGTTGGCAATCAGGTGAACACCACCAATCACAGGTGAATTCATCCAGGCCAGGTAAGATTTCTGGATGGCTGGCGTAAGTTGGGCAAAGCTGCTGCCATGGGTGAGGGCTGCAGCCGCATCGTAATAGCCCCTCAGGGCGGTAACGTAATCTGTTGAAATATATTCCGGGATATGAAGGCCCATGCCACTCATTAATCCGCAGAAATAATCAGACCATGAAATAGCTACGGCAATGTTCCCAATAGCATATTCGATAATCAGGTCCCAGCCGATGATCCAGGCGAAGAGCTCTCCAAAGCTCGCGTAGGCGTATGTGTATGCGCTGCCGCTCAGGGGGATCACCGAAGCAAACTCGGCATAGCAAAGAGCCGAAAAACTGCAGGCCACGGCCGTAAAAATAAACAATAAAGCTACTGCCGGCCCTCCGGATGCGGCTGCGCTGCCAATCGTTGCAAAGATGCCGGAACCTACGATAGCAGCAATGCCTAAAGCCGTGAGGTCGAATACCGTGAGGTTACGTCTGAGGCCTCCCGATGCCCGTTCATATCCCTCGGCATCGCTGAGAATCAAGCCTATGGACTTCTTTCTGAAAAGGTCTGAAAAAGACAATGAAATTTTTGGCTAAAAGTAGAAAGATTTTCAATGGCGATGATAGTCTAAGTTGAGTTTCTTGGCAGCCACCGCCAAATTTTCATAACTTTGCAGTATATTAAATGTAACCCATGAAGATAGCAGTATTTGGTGCAAGTGGTCGAACTGGTCTTTTGCTCACATTCCAGGCCTTGAACATGGGCCATGAAGTCACAGCATACGCCCGCCGGGCCGATAAAATTACGATCTCCCATAGAAATATCCGGATTGTGCAGGGAGAACTCAGCGATTATGAAAAGATCAAAGAAACGATATCGGGCCAGGACGTAATAATGTGTACGCTGGGGATTGATAAAAACAAACCATCCACTATACTGTCGGATGCCACCAGGCTGATGCTTCAGGCAATGGAAGAATGCGGTGTTAAGCGGTTCATCTGCATGTCATCAGCCGGGGTACAGGGCAATGATGCAGGGTTCTGGTTCGGAAAGATCATCATGCCGCTTTTTTTAAAACATGTGTTTGAAGATAAAAAACGGCAGATAGAGGTGATCAGGCAAAGCCGGGCCGACTGGGTAATAATACGGCCTGTCGGACTTACCGAATCTCCGAAGACAGGCAGGTACCAGGTCAACGAAGGCCTGCCCACTTCAAGATCAATCCCCCGAGCCGACGTTGCTGATTTCATGCTGAAGCTTATGACCGATAAAAAATATGACTTCAAGATGCCAACGATTTCAAGCACCTAAATCGTACATCGTACATCGTACATCGTACATCGTAAACCGTACATCGTACATCGTACATCGTAAATCGTACATCGTACATCGTACATCGTACATCGTAAATCGTACATCGTACATTTTAATCTCCAACCCCTATGAGAACCTTATTCCTCTTCCATTGGGCTCCCCGAGTGCTCTCCATCATCGCCATCCTTTTTATCAGTGTGTTCTCACTGGATGCTTTCCGGGCAGGCCTGCCCTTAAAAACTCAGATCCTCGACTGGCTGATGCACATGACACCTTCATTTGTGATGATGGCCGTGCTTGTTATCGCCTGGAAATGGGAAAATATCGGCGGAGTTATTTTTCTTGCAGTCGGACTGGCTTTTACCCCTTTCATTTTCTGGGGAAATTACGTGAACAACCATTCAATCTGGTTAAGCATGTTCATCATTCTCACTGTCACTTTCCCCTTTATTCTTGTTGGCGTCTTATTTATTCTCAGTCATCATACGAAGAAAAAGGCAAAAGAGATGCTGAAGACGCTGGAGAAAAGGGATATCTGATATCAGATATCAGATAAAACAGTCTTGACGATTCCTTCGGCGTCGAACCCGCATTCGTGATAAAGTTCCTCATTTTTTCCCTGTTCAACAAACTTATCGGGAACACCGAGACGTTTTACTTTAGCCCCGTATCCGTTGTCGCTCATAAACTCCAGGATAGCACTGCTGAAACCTCCTGAAACTGTGCCGTCCTCAACAGTTACAATACGTTTAAAGTTTGTGAATATTTCGTGTAAGAGCTCCTCGTCGAGAGGTTTAACATAAGGAAAATGATAATGGGCCGGGTTCAGTTCTTTTTGCTGAAGTTCTTTGCAAGCCTCCACAACAAAGTTGCCGGGATGGCCTGTGCTGATGATGGCAACATCCTTTCCCTCCTTGATCGTAATGCCTTTGCCAACAGGCATTTCCTTCATCGGGGTCTTCCATTGAGGCATCACTCCCCTGCCCTTCGGATACCTGATGGCAAAGGGGCCTTTACCTGTTAATTGGGCGGTAAACATCAGATTTCTCAACTCCTCTTCATTCATGGGAGCGGCGATGGTCATATTGGGTATACAACGAAGATAAGCCAGGTCATAAACTCCATGGTGGGTAGCACCGTCTTCACCCACAAGCCCGCCCCGGTCGAGGCAAAACACCACCTGAAGGTTCTGAAGTGCAACATCGTGTATAATCTGGTCGTAGGCTCTTTGGAGAAACGATGAATAGATATTGCAGAACGGGATCATGCCCGAAGAAGCCAGACCAGCGCTGAAGGTCACTGCATGCTGCTCGGCTATGCCAACATCGAACGTGCGATCAGGCATTTTATTCATCATCAGATTCAGAGAACATCCGGTAGCCATTGCCGGGGTGATCCCCACGATCTTAGGATTTTTTTCAGCCAGTTCTATGATAGTTCTTCCGAAAACCGTTTGGTATTTTGGCGCAAGACCATGGCATTTGTCTTCTTTGATCTTCCCGGTCTCCTTATCAAAAACCCCGGGGGCATGAAACACAGTCTGGTCCTTCTCTGCCTTTTCGAATCCTTTTCCCTTTATCGTGTGAACATGAAGAAGTTTCGGACCTTTGATCTCCTTAATATCGCGAAGCAGATTGACCAGGCGAATAATATCGTTACCATCGACAAGGCCGAAATATCTGAAATTGAACGCTTCAAACAAGCCGCTTGGCTTCAGCAGCGTGCCTTTTAGGGCATTACCAAGCTGCTTTACTATGGCCCTTGAGTTCTTCCCGTAACGGGTTCCGCCACCCATCATCAACCAGATATTATCGCGTATCTTGTTATAGGTTTTTGACGTTACAATATCGGCAAGGTAATCCTTGATAGCTCCTACATTTTTATCGATGGCAATTTGGTTATCGTTCAGGATAACCAGGAGGTTTGCATTCGCAACCCCCGCGTTATTCAGGGCTTCCATCGCCATGCCACCAGTCATTGCGCCGTCGCCGATGATCGCGACATGCTGGCGTTCGGACAAACCCTGTAATTTGGAAGCAACTCCCATGCCCAGGGCTGCAGAAATACTGGTTGAAGAATGACCTGTTCCGAATGCGTCATATTCGCTTTCAGCCATTTTCGGAAAACCGCTAATCCCCTGGAAGCTACGCAAGGTATGAAAGGAGTCCATCCGTCCGGTCAGTATCTTATGGGCATACGCCTGATGGCCAACATCCCAGATCACCTTGTCATTAGGTGTGTCGAACACATAATGAACCGCAACCGACAGTTCAACTGCCCCCAGGCTTGCCCCGAGATGTCCGGGGTTCAACGAAATAACATCGATAATAAATTGTCTGATCTCAGCACATAGCTGCGGAAGCTGATCTACCCTGAGTTTTCTCAAATCTTCAGGATTGCTGATATGCACGAGTAATGGGCCGATTGCCGGAGTCATAGAGTCGTTGAAATTGCGTGCAAAGGTAGGAAATTTCAGGATGCGAGATGCAGGATGTATGATGTATGATGTACGATGTACGATGTACGATGTACGATGTACGATGTACGATGTACGATGTACGATGTACGATGTACGATGTACGATGTGCGATGTACGATGTACGATGTACGATGTACGATGTACGATTAACTATTCATCGAAATCAGGAATTCCTCGTTGGTATTG
>CAIWXI010000069.1 GCA_903916595.1 uncultured Bacteroidales bacterium
AGGCGCCGACGGGCGTTTGAAGACCCTGAACTTCATGATCAAGAGCCGCAGCCATCTCGACAGCATTCTTAGCGCCGGAGAGAGAGTAGACGGTTCCAGCCTGTTTCCGCACTACGTGGAAGCCGGGTCATCCGATCTATATGTGATTCCCCGTTACAGGACCGCTTTCGTAAATCCTTTTTCCCAGTTCCCGGCATTAGACATACTCTGTTCCTATTATGATAAAGACGGAATGCCATTTGCCAATTCGCCGGAGTATATTCTACGCAAGTCGCATGAAGCCCTGAAAAACGATACCGGCCTTTCGTTTGAGGTCATGGGCGAGCTGGAGTACTATATTATCTCGGAAAAAAACAATCTATTCGAAGCTGCCGACCAGAAAGGTTATCACGAATCGGCGCCCTTCTGCAAATGGGAAAACCTCAGGATTGAAGCCATGCAAGCCATTGCGAGCTGCGGGGGTTATATCAAATACGGACATTCTGAGGTAGGCAATTTTACCGAGACCGGACTGAGCTTTGAACAGAACGAGATCGAATTTGTACCTGTAAAGCTCGAAGATGCAGCCGAACAGATACTCCTTGCTAAATGGATCCTCCGCTCTCTGGCTTACAAGCACGGCGTTACGATCACGTTTGCCCCAAAGATCACTTCAGGCAAAGCAGGAAGCGGACTACATGTTCATACCCGCCTGATGAAGAACGGCAAGAGCCAGATGCTCGACAACGGCAAGTTGTCGGATACAGCCCGACGGGCGATCGCGGGCTACCTCGACCTGTCGCAGTCACTCACCGCATTCGGAAACACAATTCCGACATCCTATTTCAGGCTGGTCCCACACCAGGAAGCGCCGACCAATATCTGCTGGGGCGACCGTAACCGTTCGGTACTGGTGCGGGTTCCCCTCGGCTGGGGCAACAAACACGACATGATCACCGACGCCAACCCCTTTGAGAAAGATACCCAGAAAGGCTTCGGAAGCCGTCAGACCGTTGAGTTCCGCTGTCCGGATGGCTCGGCGGATATCTACCTCCTGTTCGCCGGACTAACAGTGGCTGCAAGGCACGGACTCAAGATGAAGGAAGCCCTGGAATATGCCGCAAAAACATACGTCGACATCAATATTTTTGATGAGAAATTCAAACAACGGGTCAAAGACCTTCAGCACCTGCCCGATTCCTGCTGGAAAAGCGCCGGATTTCTGCAAAAACAAAGGGCCATCTATGAGAAAGACGGAGTGTTCCCACCCCTTGTGATCGACGGTATTATTAAAAAACTTCGGGGGTACAACGACGAATTCCTGAGGGAATCGATCAAAGATAACGAGAAGGAAATACTAAAGATGGTGAATGCCTTCCTTCACTGCGGATAAGGAGCTTCGCTCCGATAACAGATAACAGATAGCAGATATCAGATATCTGACATCTGTCTTAACGCCATGATCACCGGATGTAGCATTCCAATGACCAGCAACAGGGTGATGAACGGCCGGTTTATATTCTGCCATTTGTAGTTGCGGCGTTGAATGGCATCAAATGCATGATTGATCCCCGAGAAAAAGAAAAAGAAAATAAAAGCAAAAAAGATCGTTAGCTCGGCTTTGATGCCCCAGTTCGTAAAATATACAACTATCGCAACAACAGCGTAAGATAATAATGCAATAGCCGATTGTCTCTGATAGTTGCTTCCAACTTCAAATCCCTTCATCTCGGCAGATTGTTTTGCAAAGAAAATCCCTTCAAATCCCGATATCCCCGCAATCGCCACAATGATCACCGGAATCATGAAATGAAGCTGGGCAAAAGGATCGTAACCACCAGAGTATCCAATGGAATAACCAAAATAGAAAGCTGCGCAGACAATTCCTATCCGCAGAAAATCTAATATCTTTATCAGCATGGCATGAGTATTTGGGTTATCGATGACACAAATGTAATCATTTCAGATTACAGATATCAGATATCGGATATCAGATATCTGTAATCCGTCATCTGTCATTTTGTCATAACTTCTTCGTGGATTTCCGTTGGTATGAAAATTGAACATCCATCATCAGCAAACACAAAATTAACATAAAAAAAAGGAGGTAACCCATGACACTGATAAGATGGCACCAGAGAAACCCATTAGGGGATATGATGAGTAATTTATTCGAAAATGAACTTGGTGATTTCTTCGGAAAACGCATCACCGATCCGGCAGCAAACATCGTTGAACAGTCTGATTCGTTCATGCTGGAGATCGCAGCTCCCGGACTGAAAAAAGATGATTTCAAGATCCATCTTGAGAACAGCGTTCTTACGATTTCAGCCCAAATTGAAGACGACAAGAAAGAAGAAGGCAAGAACTACACCCGCAAGGAATTTTATTATGGCTCGTTCAGCCGTTCGTTCACCCTGCCCAAAACGATCGACCTTGAAGGCATAAAAGCCGATTACGAGGAAGGCATCCTTAAGGTTACCATGCCCAAGCATCAGGAAGCAAAGCTGGAAACCAAGAAAGAGATCAAGATATCGTGATTGGGGGTTGGGAATATTGAATATCGAATATCGAATATTGAATATTGAATGTTGAATATTGAATATTGAATGATGAATGATGAACGGAATAAAAAATTCGACATTCAAAATTCAATGTTCAATATTCGACATTCATTTTACTTTCCATCTCTAATCCCAAACCCTAACCCCTAACCCCCCAATCCCTATTTTCGTATCTTTGCACTCCCAATGAAAACCCCCTCCCAGAATCATCGCGCTCATATGGCTTTATTGGCTTCGGCCTTTATCTGGGGATTGAATTACACGATTTCGAAATATCTTCTTACTGACCTTTTTTCTCCACTTCAGCTCATTTTTCTGCGCCTTGCCGGCGGCACGATTTGTTTTTACGTGTTCCAGAAAATGTTCGTGCACGAGAAAGTTGCGCGAAAAGACCTGGTGATGCTGGCCTTTCTGGGGATTATTGGTTTCGGGTTAAACCAGACCTTGTTTTATGCGGGCATGGCCTTGACCTCACCGGTTGACGCATCGATACTGCACGTGATCAACCCTATCCTGGTCCTGATATTTTCGAGCCTGATCATTGGAGAAAAAGTCACGTTCAGAAAAACCGGGGGTATCGTGCTCGGAAGTGCCGGCGCACTTTTGCTGATTTTTTACAGCAGCGGATTCAGTTTCAGCGGAAGTCATGCTTCCGGGAACCTGATGATTGTGATGAATATGGTCTTTTATTCGCTTTACCTTGTCCTCATCAAACCTTTAACGGGAAAATATAAAACAGCTACCATTCTGAAATGGGTTTCTCTGTTCGGGTTCATTTTTATCATTCCTTTCTCTATTAAACCTGCTTTACAGATCCATTTCGCCTCTATTTCAACAACAACCTGGATGTTAGTTCTTTACGTTATCGTGATAAATACTTTTCTGGCCTATTTCCTGGTTAATTACGCACTTGAAAGGGTCATGCCCAGCATCGTGAGTTATTATACCTACCTTCAGCCTTTCATTGCCGCAGCCGCATCGGTAACCGTTGGCAGCGGCACTATCACCTGGAGCAAGATCCTTGCCGCAATATTTATATTTAGTGGTGTATGGCTTGTTAACAGCGGGTCGGGAAAGGAAATCAAACCTTCTCAAATCAGCGCCGGAACGAACTCTGCATCAGAGTAAATGGCGGAAGGGAGTAAGGAGCCATTCAAAAAACTTCTCTATCCAGGACCGTTTCTCCCAGGTTTCATAATTAAAAAGCTCTGAAGAAGCCAGTGTCTCTGTTACATGCGTCTGAAGCTGCTCAACAATACTCTTTTCATAGCCTATCAGTGCGATTTCGTACTGAAAGCGGAAACTGCGGTAATCAAAATTGGCCGATGAGATCGAAAACAGTGAATCGTCGATCATCAGCATCTTGGCATGGAGATTATACGGGCCGTAGAAATAGATCTGTACATTATGCTTATGTAGCAGTCCGAGGTATTTGTTCCTCAGGATATCGATCATTTTAACATCAGAGTTCCTGGGCATGATGATCTTCACTTCAACTTTTCTCTTACTGGCATCTATCAAAGCTTTTCTAAGGTTATAACCGGGAAGGAAATAAGGTGTTTCTATCACCAGCGACTTCTTTGCATATCTGATCATCTGCACATATTTCTTGCGTATCCTCTGCAGAGGAAGTGAAGGCACGTCGCGTATGATCTCGAAATCACCATGAAAAATAGTGCGTGTGAAAGCAAGTTTATTGGATATGATATACGGATTGAAGGCTTCGTAAGTCTCCATGAACACCTTTTTCATCGCCAGGGCCAGGTCGCCTTCGGTTCTAAGCGACAACTCCCTCCAGTTCAGGTTGTAACCGGTGATATTGGCCGATCCGAGGTAGGAAATAGCATCGTCGATCACCAGTATCTTCCTGTGATCCCTTCGGTTACCCCGGGTAAACAGGTCGGAACTGATTTTTATCTTTTCGAAAAATTTTACTTCTCCATGATGGCTTATCAGTTCACTGAAAAAATTCTCACTGATAGGTCCTTTGCCCCAGGAATCGATAAGGATCTTTACACTAACCCCTTCCTTTGCCTTTTTGGTGAGGGCATCGCGAAAGCGTTCACCCATGTGATCATTAGCGAACTTATACGTTTCCAGCAGGATATATTCTTTTGCCTGTGCAATATCGCCAAGCATTAGGTTGTAAAGCTGAAAAGTATCGTCGATGATCCTGTACTGCATGGAGCAAAGATACGAGATACAGGATACAAGATGCAAGTCTATTTTACCAATCCAGTATCCTGCATCCTGCATCCTGCATCCAGTATCCTGCATCCTGCATCCCGATATTTCCTACCTTTACACCAAATAATCCAACCACCATGATCAAATCGATGACAGGATACGGGAAGGCCTTGGCTGAATGCGGAGGACGCGGCTTGAGCATTGAGATTAAAAGCCTGAACAGCAAGCAATTCGACCTGGCGCTTAAACTTCCCGGGATGCTCCGCGAAAAGGAAGCTGAACTTAGAAACCTCGTCTCCCAAAAACTTGAACGGGGAAAGATCGACTTGTTCATAAGCTCTGATGCTACTGCTGAAACTCCCGGCGTATCGATCAATCACGAGCTGGCGAGGAAATATTATGCCGAGCTCAAATCCCTGCAGACCGAATTAAAAGAGGATTGCCCCGAAAGCCTTTTGTCCATCATCATTAAAATGCCCGATGTGATACAGTCGGCCAGGGAGGAGCTGAACGAAAACGACTGGCTGCTTGTGCGGGCGGGGATTGAAAGCGCACTAACCCTGGCCGATGAGTTCCGCCTTGGCGAAGGAAAAATATTAGGTGAAGATCTGAACAAACGGATCCAGCTCATCCTCCAGTACCTCCATGAAGTTGAACCCTTTGAGAAGCAAAGAATGAACGACATCAGGGAAAAAATGATGCGTGATTTTGCCAGTTACAAATCCGATTTCAACGGTTCGGCCCCCGACCAGAACCGTTTCGAGCAGGAGATGATCTATTATCTGGAACGCCTCGATATTACCGAAGAGAAAATCCGCCTTAAAAAACACTGTGATTATTTTCTCAACACCATCGATGAAGGCATTTCCCAGGGCAAAAAGCTGGGCTTCATCACCCAGGAAATCGGCCGCGAGATCAACACCCTGGGTTCCAAGGCCAACCAGGCCGATATGCAGAAGCTGGTAGTACAGATGAAAGACGAACTTGAGAAGATCAAGGAACAGCTCATGAACATCCTATGACCGGAAAGGCTATCATCGTAAGCGCCCCATCAGGAGCGGGAAAGACCAGTATTGTAAAGCACCTTCTGGCCACAGTCCCCCGGCTTTCCTTCTCGGTTTCAGCATGCAGCCGGCCCCGACGCGAAAATGAAATCCACCAGAAAGATTATTATTTTTTATCGGCGGATGAGTTCTGCGAAAAGATCGGACACGGCGACTTCGTTGAATGGGAGGAAGTATATCAGGGGAGCTATTATGGCACCCTGAAGTCGGAACTTCAGCGGATATGGGACGAAGGCCGGGTTCCCATCTTCGATGTGGATGTAAAAGGCGGACTCAGCCTGAAAAGATATTTCGGCGATGATGCCCTCGCAATATATGTTCAGCCCCCCTCGATGGAGGCCCTCGAAGCCCGGCTTAAGAACAGGGGCACCGAATCGGAGGAAACCCTGGGCAAACGGCTTGCAAGAGCTGAGTTCGAGCTCGGTTTTGCCAATCAGTCCGACCTTGTCATCCTCAATGAAAGCCTTGAAATAGCATGCTCCGAAGCTGTTGATGCCATCATCGAATTCCTCAGGAACGAATGATCAAACAAGCTCAAACCGGACTATTTTTCGGGTCGTTCAACCCTATTCATAACGGCCATCTGATGATTGCTTCGTATATGGTTGAATATGCCGGGCTGGATCAGGTGTGGTTTGTGGTTTCCCCTCATAACCCGCTCAAGGAAAAAGCTACACTGCTGCCCGACCATCACCGGCTTACCATGGTAAACCTGGCCATCGAGGATGATAAACGTTTCAAATCGTCGAATATAGAATTCAAGCTGCCCCGGCCCTCCTATACTATTGATACGCTCGCGTATCTCTCGGAAAAATATCCCGGCAAACAGTTTATCCCCATTCTGGGGTCCGACAATCTGCCCACACTTCATAAATGGAAGAACTGGGAAGCCCTGCTTTCACAATATACTATATATGTTTATCCACGCCCGGGAATCCAGGCCAGCCAGTTCGACAATCATCCATCACTCGTTAAAATCGATGCACCCCTGATCACCGTCTCATCTTCATTCATCCGCCAGGGTATCAGGGAAGGCCGAAATATGAGGCATTTCGTACCGGAAAAGGTGTGGAAGTACATCGAGGAGATGAATTTTTACAGGGGGTCGGGGCAGGCAAAAATTGAATATTGAATATCGAACAACGAATTTCGAATGTCGAAATATATTAAATCCGATCAACATTCAATGTTCAATATTCAATATTCGACATTCAACCTTTCCCCAATCCCTATTTTATCGAGAATGGAGTAAAATTGGTATCTCTGTCGAAATAGTCCTTTATCCCGTATCCCGCATCCTGCATCACTATGACATTATATCCTCAATCTCTTTTACTGTCTTCGGAATCGGTTTGCCAAGAACGCGAACGCCATCCGCAGTCACCAGAACATCATCTTCAATACGTATGCCGCCGAAACCGAGGTAGGTCAGAACCTTATCGTAATTGATGAATTCGGCATTCCTGTTTTCGTTTTTCCAGATTTCGATGAGTTCGGGGATGAAGTAGATACCTGGCTCGATAGTCATCACGAAACCAGTCTGCAGCTTGCGGCCGAAACGCAGGAACCCAAGACCGAATTCCTTGCTGCGTTTGATCTCGTCGTCATATCCTACATAATTTTCACCGAGTCCTTCCAGGTCGTGAACATCAAGGCCCAGTGGATGGCCGAGACCATGAGGAAAGAACAAGGTATGCGCACCCTTTGCAACAGCCTCTCTGGGATCGCCTTTCATCAGACCGAGAGCCGTTAGCCCTGTTGCTATCACGGTGGCCGCCAACAGGTGGATATCCCTGAACGGGACACCTGGTTTCACGGCCTTTGCAGCTTCAGTATTGGCTTTAAGAACAATTTCGTAGATTTCTCTCTGGCGCTGTGAGAACTTCCCTCCCACGGGTACCGTACGTGTGATATCTGAGGCATAATGCAACTCGCTTTCGCATCCGGCATCAATCACCATCATGCGCCCTTCACTCAGTACATTGCCGTGGTAATGGTTGTGAAGTGTTTGTCCGTTAACGGTAAGTATTACCGGGAAAGACACGGGGCCTGCATTGGCCAGTGCGATCCCTTCGATGGTTCCGGCGATCTGCTGTTCAATCACACCCGGTTTCGCCATTTTCATGGCCGTAGTATGCATGAGCCATGCCACATCGACCATTTTTTCGATCTCTTTCACTTCGATATCATCCTTGACCATCCTGAGTTTTACAATGGCTTTCATGAGTTCTTCGGAAACCTGTTCACGCACTTTCAGGTATTCTGTATTTAGCAGAGAGGCAAGCTGAACGCGGGTTTCGGCGCGGTAGGCAGGCACAAAATGCACCTTTCTTCCTTTTGCCACGGCCATGCCGATATATTCGTCCAGATCTTTCAGGGGAAAAGTAACCGAAACTCCGGCTTTTTCGGCCTGGCCGGCGATGGAAGGCTGCTTGCCCATCCATATGATGTCGCTGATATCCACATCATTTCCGAAAATAATATCCTTGCCTTCATCGAGATCAAGCAAAGCGGCAAGATCGGGATGATCCAATCCGAAAAAATAGGAAAAATTACTGTCCTGCCTGAAGGTGTATTGATTTGCAGGATAGTTGAATGCAACATCGGTATTACCTAAGAATAAAGCAATTCCGGTAGAAAGCTCAGCCCGGAGCTTTTTTCTTCTTTCTGAATAAACTGTTGAGGGAAACATAATTTAGATTGATTTTGAATTATTAAAAAACATTCGGTTTATCACTTTTTTAAATTTTAAACTTCTAATTTTGTTCGGTAGTCGTTGGTTTGCACAATTGAACACGGCAAATTAACATTAAATTCCTTTTACTTCACCCGGTAGACAAACATTTTTAAGTCTGGCTTATGAGCGCTTCATTATTACAATTCTCGTCCATCACGAAAAAGATCTGGATAGCATTGCTGGGGATTTTTCTTCTGATTTTCCTGGTAGTCCATCTGAGTATTAACCTATGCCTGCTGAAGAGCGATCCCAGGTGGTTCAACGATGCGGCCTATTTTATGGGCACTAACTATGTCGTGAAAATCTTTGAGGTCGTTTTATTTGCCGGCTTCATCCTGCATGTTGCCCTGGGTATCATCCTTCAGGTGCAGAACTGGATGTCGCGCCCGGTAAGGTATGCGGTGAACAACAAATCCGAGACACCTTTTCTGTCGAAATACATGATCTGGACCGGAGGGATCATCCTGATTTTCCTGATCATCCATCTGATGAATTTCTGGATGATGAAACTCGGCTGGGTCGACGGGCCAAGGATGGCCGACGGGGAGCCCGATTTTTACCAGAGGGCGATTGATCTGTTCAGCATCCCGGCCTATTCGCTGATGTACATTGTACTTTTCATCGTTCTTGGCTTCCACCTGAACCACGCGTTCCAGGCTGCTTTTCAGAGCCTCGGACTGAATTTCACCAAATACTCCAAATGTATCGAGAGGACCGGCATCGTTTATTCTATCGTAGTTCCCATAGGTTTCATAATCATCCCTATTTACTTTTTACTTATCCGTTAGGCTTTATGGCTGAGTTGAATTCAAAAATTCCGAAAGGGCCTGTGGCCCAGAAGTGGAGCAATTACAAGGCTCACCAGAATCTGGTCAATCCCTCAAACAAACGAAAACTCGATATTATCATCGTAGGTACGGGGCTGGCAGGCGCTTCTGCCGCGGCCTCATTTGGCGAGCTGGGTTTCAATGTGAAGATTTTCTGTTACCAGGACAGCCCCCGTCGTGCACATAGTATTGCAGCCCAGGGAGGTATCAATGCAGCGAAGAATTACCCAAACGACGGCGACAGCGTGTATCGTCTGTTTTACGACACACTGAAAGGCGGCGACTACCGTGCCCGCGAAGCCAATGTGCACCGTCTGGCCGAGGTCAGCAATGCAATCATCGACCAGTGCGTTGCCCAGGGAGTTCCATTTGCCCGTGAATACGGCGGATCTCTTGAGAACCGTTCCTTTGGCGGGGCCCAGGTTTCAAGGACCTTTTTTGCCCGCGGGCAGACGGGTCAGCAGCTTCTGCTCGGAGCATATTCTGCTCTCAGCCGGCAGATCAAGCTGGGCATGGTAAAGATGTATAACCGCCACGAGATGATGGATCTGGTTATGGTGGATGGGAAAGCCCGGGGTATCATAGCCCGTGACCTCATCTCAGGCAAGCTGGAACGCTATTTCGGCCATGCGGTGATCCTTGCAACCGGCGGATATTCAAACGTTTTTTATCTTTCGACCAATGCCATGGGCTCCAACACCAGCGCCCTCTGGCAGGCTATGAAACAAGGCGCTTATTTTGCGAACCCCTGCTTCACACAGATCCACCCGACCTGTATCCCGGTTCACGGAGACTACCAGTCGAAACTCACCCTGATGAGTGAAAGCCTCCGAAACGACGGCCGCATCTGGGTTCCGAAGAAAAAGGAAGATGCAGAAAAAAACCGTCAGGGAAAACTTAAAGGAAACGATATTCCCGAAGAAGACCGCGATTATTATCTCGAAAGAAGGTACCCTGCTTTTGGAAACCTGGTACCCAGGGATGTGGCTTCCCGTGCGGCCAAGGAACGCTGCGACGCAGGCTATGGAGTTGGCCCTACCGGGCTGGCGGTATATCTTGATTTCAAGGATTCAATCAAACGACTTGGGAAAAATGTGATCGAGGAACGCTACGGCAATCTCTTCCAGATGTATGAAAAAATCGTGGATGAAAATCCGTATGAAAACCCGATGATGATATACCCCGCTGTTCATTATACCATGGGCGGATTATGGGTTGATTATGAACTGATGTCGACTGTGACCGGACTATTCGTTGCCGGCGAAGCCAACTTCAGTGATCACGGCGCCAACCGTCTGGGGGCATCGGCCCTGATGCAAGGTCTGGCCGACGGCTATTTCGTGCTTCCCTATACAGTTCAGAATTACTTATCCGCAGAAATAAAAACTCCCAGAATGCCTGTTGATGCAAAGGAGTTCGTTGAAGCTGAGAAACGGGTGCAGGATCGCCTCGACAAACTGATTTCAGTTCAGGGAACCCAATCAGTCGATTATTTCCACAAGGAGCTCGGAAAGATCATGTGGGAGAATGTGGGCATGGGACGCAACAAGGAACGGCTCACCAAGGCTATTGCTCTGATCCGTGATCTGCGGAAGAAATTCTGGGCTGATGTTCGTATCCCCGGAACAGCCGACGAACTCAACGTGGAGCTAGAAAAAGCCAACCGGGTCGCCGATTTCCTCGAGATGGGCGAATTGCTGGCCCTGGATGCACTTGAGCGCAACGAAAGCTGTGGCGGGCATTTTCGCGAGGAATACCAGACACCCGAGGGCGAATGCCTGCGCGACGACGAGAACTATAAATATGTAGCCGCCTGGGAATATGTGAAAGAAGGCGAGTTCAAACTGCATAAAGAACCGCTGGTGTATGAAGAAACTGAAGTTAAGGCCAGGAATTATAAGTAAGCAGATGGATTGGGAAAAATGGAATTTCGAATATTGAATATTGAACATTGAATGTTGATCGGAATACAAAATTCGATATTCAACATTCGTTATTCGATATTATTCACG
>CAIWXI010000070.1 GCA_903916595.1 uncultured Bacteroidales bacterium
AAAAATGTCAATTTCTTCAAAGACAAATCGAAGCTTCGCGAACTATTTTCAGCGCTCAATCCCGATGTATGGTACCATACGTTTACCTTGAAGGAACTGGATGAACTGGATATTTCAAGTCTTCAAACTCCCTTTGTCATTAAGCCGGTGAGAGGTTTTGCAAGTATAGGAATTCATGCTATCCATAATGAAAATGAATGGGAAACAGCGTTGAAAAATATTAAGAAGGAAGTACTGCTGATGCAAAATGTTTTTCCTGATACGGTAGTCAGTCTGAACCGGTTTTTGATTGAAAAATATATCGAAGGTACCGAAATTGCTATCGATGCCTATTTTAATGATTCGGCTGAGCCGGTCATTCTCAATATCCTCACTCACCTGTTTGGTTCAAAATCGGATATGAGTGACCGACTGTATATGACTTCGGATGAGATTGTCAGAAAATACCATGATCCTATCATAAAATATCTTGAAGAGATTGCCGGCCTGGGCGACCTCAGGAACTTTCCTTTTCATCTTGAAATGCGGATTGATTCAAACGGCAAGTTCGTCCCGATTGAGATAAACCCGATGAGATTCATGGGCTTTTGTGTTGCCGATGTGGAACATTATTTTTACGGCATCAATCCGTACGAGTATTATTTTCACCAAAAGAAACCCGACTGGGATAAGATTTTGGAATCGCGCAGTGATACGCTTTATGGAATGTTTGGAATCGATATCCCGAAACATCTGGACAAGAGCAAGATCCGTTTTGATTATGAGAAATTCGTTACTCATTTTTCAAAACCATTGTATTATGTAAAAATTGATTATACCAAGTTGCCGATGGCAATTTATATGTTTGCCGAGGTTCAGAAAAACCGGTTTTCCGAATTCGAATCAATTTTGTATTCCGATCTGTCGGAATATATTGAGTGTAAAGAATAGGCACTTCCCTGTAGAACACCACCCGTTTATTGCCGGAAAATGGGCTGATGTGAAACCTGTTTTGCAACCGATCCTGTTTATCTGCGTCATATTGATTCAATTCTGAAGGATCAGTATTATGGAGATATCAATACAAGGCGTTTCAAAAAAATACAGGGGAAATAAATTCGGACTGAAGGATTTTAACCTGGAACTAAAAAACGGGATTCTGGGTCTAATCGGGCCAAACGGAGCGGGCAAATCGACCCTGATGCGGATCCTTGCAACGATCTCAAGGCCCACCGAAGGCAAGATCACTCTCGACGGCATCGATATCGTGAAATCACCCGATACGGTGAGAAAAATCCTCGGTTACCTGCCCCAGGATTTCGGAGTATATCCAAATCTCACGGCGATGGAGTTCCTTGAATATATTGCTGCAATAAAAGGGTTCACAGGGAAAAGCATAAAACTGAGGATTGAAGCCCTGCTAGAAGAACTTAACCTCACTGTTGTCAGGAACCGGCCCATAGGGACTTATTCCGGAGGGATGAAACAGAGAATAGGCATCGCACAGGTACTGCTTGGCGATCCGAAACTGCTGATCCTAGATGAACCTACTGTCGGCCTCGATCCCGAGGAGAGAGTACGTTTCCGCAACCTTCTCACCGATCTTTCGGGAGAACGCATTGTTATCCTTTCTTCCCATATCGTTTCCGATATTGAAACCATGGCCGGCGAGATCGCCATTGTATTCCAGGGCAGGCTGCTTGAACACAGCTTCACACTTGAGAAAGGTACACTTGAAGATATGTACCTCAAGGTTATTGCACTTGCAAAAAGCGGAGGCAGGCATGTTCTCTGATTACTCTGCAGCCAGTATTTTTCATATCGCCAAAGCCGATTTTCTGCAGAGGATCCGGACTTATTATTTCCTCATTGCTCTAGGCGTTTGCGTATTTATCATATATTCGTTTGTCCCTGCCCTTGATGCCAGCTATACGATGCTATCGCTGGGCAATTACCGTGGATTTTACAATTCGGCCTGGATAGGGAGCATGGTTTCGATGTGTGTTCCTTTCTTCGCCCTGATAGGCTTTTATGTTGTAAACAACTCGGTCAAAAGAGATCTGGAAACTGGTGTCGGGCAAATCATCGCAACTACAAGGGTAACCAAGGTTCAATACCTCAGCGGGAAGCTGTTCAGTAATTTCGCGGTGCTTCTGCTGATGCTGCTGGTCATTGCAGCAATGACTATAGTGATGTTCCTGGTCAGGGGAGAATCCGGCCATCTTGAACCGGGCAAACTGCTTTTACCCCTGCTCATCATGACCCTTCCCGCTATGTTCATTATTGCGGCTTTTGCCCTGTTTTTCGATTCCTTGAGTGGTCCCGGCAGAGGATTCGCCAACATTGCATATTTTTTTGTCTGGATCTTCCTGGTGTCGGCAAGCCTGATGTCCCAGGCCACAGACGTGTTTGGCGTCAATACCTGCATGCTTGAAATACAAAACTCTGTCAAAGCCATTCATCCAGACTGGAACGGAAAATCCGGCACCGGTATTTTGATCACCGATTCAATAGGGACATGTAAGGTGTTTACCTGGGAAGGGATGAACTGGACTGTTTCGATCATTCTTCAGCGTTTTTTTTGGATGCTGTCTGCATTTGGATTGGTATTGGCGGCTTCGCTGCGTTTTAACAGGTTTGATGACTCTGAAACAAAAGAGAAGAAGCAGAGCAGATTCTGGTTTCAAAAGAAAACGCCTGTATTTGTTGATGATATCCCAATGCCGCTTCAAATAAGATACCGTGAATTGCCTGTAGCTTCAGCAAAGTTCAGTTTTTTCAGCCTGGTGAAGGCAGAGCTTCTGCTTATGATCAGGGGCAAATCGAGGTTCTGGCTGATACCCACTGCAGGCTTGTTCATCGCAACTGTATTTGTCCCTCTTGGGTTCGCATACAAATATGGATTGCCATTACTGTGGTTCCTGCAGGTCCTGATCCTGTCAAAACTAGGATGCCGGGAGTTCGAGAACCGATGCAGCGAATATATATTTTCTGCAGCTTTTCCGCTCAGGCGACAGTTACCGGCTACTCTTTTCGCCGCCTTTGTGGTCATGCTGTCGCTTGCAGTCCCTGTGATGTTAAGGGAATTTTTCTCAGGTAATGCATATGCTGTTTATGCCATTGCAGCAGGTGCTGTTTTCATTCCTGCTTTTGCTGTTTCCTCGGGGCTTATAAGCAGGGGAAGCAAACTGTTCGAAGTGGTTTTCACTATCATGACCTATTGCATCCTGTACGCTGTACCCTATTTTGATTTTACAGGTGCGATTGCGGGATCGCGGGAGTTGGGCATCACGAATTACTTTCTCTCAGCGGCTTTGATCCTTGTCATTCTCGCTTTCCTGGGCAGAAAAATACAATACATCCATGACCATTAAAAGTAGGTCCTAACAGCAAAATCAAATTGGGCGATAAATATCTTTTTGAACATACTGATATTATTCTGCTCATAAAATATCAGCATCGCTTTTTTATAGTCAATCGGGTCAACAGTCCGGAATGATAACGGACAATATTTATAATTCATTAAAATCGCATTGCTGATTATACGCGCTGTTCTTTTGTTACCATCAGTGAAGGGCTGTATGTAGGAGATTAACATGAGTGCCAACAATGCCTTTTCAAAAACACCGTTGCGACTGTTAATGAATGAACACATTTTTTGAAGTGATTCCCTGATCTGAAATTCATTATCCAGAGGGCGGTAATTGGTTCCGGTTATTCCTACTCTTCGTTGCCGGATGTTCCGTTCTACATTCAGGTCTTTGATCAGAAGGCTGTGGATATCTTCAATGCAGGCAATAGATAATGGTTGAATATAGTCGGGATGTTCCAGGATAAAATCCAACGCGGCCTTGTGATTCAAAAGCATTGTGGCCTCATCCCTTGTTTTTCCTGAAGCTGTTTGCTGTTCTTTTAACAGATGCTCTGTTTCCAGCAGAGAATAAGTGTTTCCCTCTATTTGTGAGGATTTCCAGCTCAAATCGATGGCCAGGCGCTCAAATTCCCTTTTGAATTCTTTCGGTGTAAGACCTTCGATGTTTTTGTTAAACGTGTTTTGAAGTTGATCCAGAAACTCATGTTCTTGTTCAGTGAAAAATAAGATGTCTTTCCATTGATCAGCGATCAGACTATGATTAAAATCTGACTTAATTTCACGTTCATCGATTTCTTTTTGGAAATACTTGTCAGGATCGATAGGAATCAATAGCTCGTATGACCGGCTGATTTCGTATTTTGTTCCCTTGCCATTACCATGAGTCGCTATAAGGTTTTCAGATATCAGGATCAGGAGAGACCGTTTGATAGTAGCATAACCCCATTCCTTTCCGATGCCCTCATGAATCTGCTTCGATGAACAATGGGGATGGTCTTTGACATAATCCACGATGACAGCACCTACTTTAGAACCCGATTTAGTCATATCTGATTTGTTTGCGGCTCACAAAGATACAAAATGCAGCTCAGCAGTAATGAAATTTGAGCCATAAATCCATTTATTTTGATCCGCATTCAGCAATCATCAGAACCAATGAAAATGTTTCTTCCGGATCTCGAACATAAGTATGGAAATGGTAAAAAAGATGATATCTGCAACTGTCTTCCCGGCAAGGATCCCCCAAAAATAATTGTTTAAGATAAGAGGCCCATATAGCAGGCAGAAGGGACGGACCGCAAGGAAATCAAGCAGTTCAGCAAGGCCGAATTCAAATCCCATATTCCTCAGGCAAGTGGCAATAAGCAGGATTTTTACCCGGATTGTTTCAGGTTCATGTTTTAAATAACTGTTGGATATATCCCTGATAAAGATGAACCCATAAAACCCGGCTGCTGCACCAAAAGTCCCGGCATAAGCGATAGCAACAGAATTCTTCGTAACACATGATGAGGCCCATCCGAAGAGAAAGGTAAGGAGAGTACTGATCACTTCTGCCCAGGCATATCTCCTGATCCATTCTTTTATCCTGGACTTCATTGCTAAACAATTTTATTAATCAGATCAATTGGGTTATAAAAGTATGAAATTGTGGAAAGATTCAGTAATTTCACGATCAATTATTTCATTTACATAAAAACAAAGGAGGTTTCATGTATTTGTACGAAAAGCTGAGTATTGCAATTGTTGATGACGAATTGCGCAAAGATACACCTTGCGGGTATGCCATGCATGAGTTGATCAATAAGATGAACGAGGTCGAAATCAATGTAACGGAATGGAAATCATTTGAATCGGCCTTGTCGGGCATTATCAGGCTGCCGGAACTTGATGCAGTGATCATAGACTGGGACCCTTTATTAGCAGAGAACCGGGATCTGGCTCAGAAACTGATTCTGAACATCAGGAGCAGGAACCATGAGATCCCGATTTTTTTATCGATACGGCCTGATGCGCTGATGACGATCCCTTTGGAAATTGAAAGGATCATTTCCGAAAATTTCTGGATCCTTGAAGATACCCGTGATTTTATTGCCGGACGTGTCGAAGCGGCTGCCCGCAGGTACAGGAACCGCCTGCTGCCACCGTTTTTTGA
>CAIWXI010000071.1 GCA_903916595.1 uncultured Bacteroidales bacterium
AGGACCGATTTTCCGGCTTTTTTAAAATGATACGCGAGTTTTCCGATGGTCGTGGTTTTGCCCACGCCGTTCACCCCAACCACCATAATCACGTATGGTTTGGCAGGAAGTGGAAAATCGAAACCTTTCTGGTCTTCGATGGTATTTTCGAGTAAGAGAGCGGCAATTTCTTCCTTAAGGATCGTATTCAATTCAGCAGTCCCAAGGTATTTGTCCCTGGCCACCCGTTTCTGTATACGCTCAACGATCTTTACCGTGGTTTCCACTCCCACATCCGAAGTCACAAGAATCTCTTCCAGATTATCCAGCACTTCATCATCGACTTTTGATTTGCCGGCAACAGCTTTGGATATCCTTGAAAAGAGCCCCGATTTGGTTTTTTCAAGCCCCTTGTCGAGGTCCTCTTTTTTCTCTTTGCTCAGGAAACTGAACAGTCCCATGGTTCTGGTTTATATGAAAATAGCTTTTCTCTTCCGAAAAAAGCTATCCAAAATAGGAATGAATTTGTTTAGTCGTTCTTTCCTGACAGGAAATCTTTTACCTGATCATTAGGAACCATAGCTTCCTTAAAAACATAGGCGCCGGTTTTCTTTGAACGTACCATGCGGATCACCTTGGTGTAATCTTTGCCGCTGGCAGCGCCTTTAAATGAAGCAACTACTTTCTTTGCCATATATCAACTTATTTAATTTCCTTGTGAACAGTGATTTTCTTAAGGTAGGAGTTGTATTTTCTTAACTCCAGTCTTTCGGGTGTGTTCTTCTTGTTTTTCTTGGTGACATATCTCGAAATACCGGGTACACCGCTGGTTTTCTGCTCCGTGCATTCCAGAATCACTTGAATTCTCTGGTCTTTGCTCTTCTTTGCCATGAAAAATTATACTTAAAAATTAAGGGACTGCAAAAGTACAAACTTTCCCTGAATAAACAAAAATATTTTAATACTTTTAGCCTGAAAATTAAACGCATCGTATTTTAAACCTTGCCGATGAACTGGAAATCATACCTTCACGGGTATCATTCATATCTGCGTCTCGAGAAATCCCTTTCGCAGAATTCCATTGAAGCCTACCTGCATGATGTGGAAAAGCTAATCCAATATTTCGGTCAGCAAGGTAAGATAGTAGCCCCCGGACAAGTAACCTTAAAGGATCTTCAGGATTTTTTACAGTGGATTAACGGTTTTGGAATGACAGCTACATCGCAGGCAAGGATTGTCTCGGGACTGAAAGGTTTTTATAAATATCTGCTGCTCGAGAACATTATTCAGAAAGATCCGACCGAGCTGATAGAATCACCCCGCACCATGCGTAAGCTGCCGGTTTTTCTCAGTGTTGGGGAGATCAATGATATGGTCGCCGCGATTGACCTGAGCACACCCGAAGGAAAACGCAACAAAGCCATTCTTGAAGTGATGTATGGCTGCGGGCTCAGAGTTTCCGAACTGGTAGGCCTGAGAATAACCAACCTGTATTTCAATGAAGGGTTTATCAAGGTTGTCGGCAAAGGCAACAAGGAGAGACTTGTTCCATTAGGATCCATGGCCCAGAGCGAGATCATCTATTATATGAAGGAGATTCGCAGCGGTATTTCGATCAGGGCCGGTAATGACGACATCCTTTTTCTGAACCGCAGAGGCTCAAAACTAAGCCGGGTGATGATATTCAATATAATCAAAACGCTTGCATTAAAAGCCGGAATAAAGAAAACCATCAGTCCGCATACCTTCCGTCATTCCTTTGCAACCCATCTGGTCGAAGGCGGGGCCGATCTGAGGGCTGTGCAGGAAATGCTCGGCCATGAGTCGATCACAACTACCGAAATCTACACCCATCTTGACCGGGAGTATCTGAGGAGTACGATAATACAGTTTCATCCGAGGAATAAATAGTGAAATGGTGAAATGGTGTTCGGCGAAGCCGTAATGAACACAAATAAAATAGACAATTCGTGAATAAATGGTGAAAAAATACAAACATCAAATATATCTGCGCTTCTTCATGGTTATCGTGTTGCTTTTGGTCTCCATAAAGGGGTTCAATCAGCCTTTTGCTTTCCGAAAAATCAATTCCGGAACCAAAGCTGATATCCTGGAAATAAAGCAGGACAATGACCGCGGAGTGTATTTTCTCACAGACAAGATTTACAAACTTAATAATAACGTCTGGGAAAAATATGAACTCACGGCCACAGGGAAAATAAATGTGTTTTGTCCGGTTTCGGCGAACGACCTCTGGTTCAGTATGAACCAGGTGATTAATACCAGCCTGCTGTATAATTTTCATGAAGGGAATACCCAAAATATCAGGCCTCCTTTTGCTAACGAGATAAGCTGTATGTACTTTATCTCTGAAAACTCCGGTCTCTTTGCAAGTTTCACTGATGTTGCAGTTTATGAAAACGGTAAATTCAGGCTGCTCTCTCCTTCACCTGTGCGCTCCTGTATCCTCAAATTATATGGTATTAGTACTTCCTTTTTCTACATGTGGTCTGATGGCGGAAAACTGGTTCTTTACGATAACGGTATCTATAAGCAACTTCTAGATGGTAAATATTTAACTGATTTTTATTTTAAAGACCGTTCAACCGGATTTGTGCTTGCCGGAGATGAGCTTTACAGGATCGATAAAACGGGTGTAAAAATGATCTTAAAAGCCCGGGAACTAAAACTGATTAATAAAATATGCCTATTGGAAAACGGGACTATTCTGATGGCAGGAGCAAACGGATTGGTTTTGACATACACCGGCAACCGCTTGATTACTGAGTCTGTTCAATGCAAGGAAGACCTTACAGACATTGTCGCCCTGGATTCGAAAAATATATGGATTTGCGGTAAAAACGGGCGACTGCTTTATTCAGGGGAGAAAGAATTTCCTCCCTATATTGAAAATGATCATGGATTTTCATCCCATAAACTCATCAGCTGGGGAATCAGTACAGATGATGAATATGGTGTTGCTATAACAGATTTCACGGGCGACGGAGAACTTGATATTTATGCGGTGCGAATCTTTGAGCAAAACCGCCTGTACATCAACAATCTGTTATCAAAAAACAATGGATTTTTTTTCGATGGTTTTACAGAAGAAGTCGTGCAACGCAATGCTAGCGGAGTCGTTTACGGCGGCAACAACACCTGGCAGAACGAACTTAAGCTCGGTATAAGTGCTGTCGACATTGATAATGACAATGATCAGGATATTTATTTATGTTATCTCAACAGTACCAACAAACTTTTACTCAATAATGGCAGTGGCTTTTTCAGGAATGTGTCGGAAAAGAAAAGCCGGGCCTGCGATAATTATAAACGCTCAAATGCTGCAGCATTTGCCGATGTAGATCTGGACGGTGACCTCGACCTGTTCATAACCAGTGAAGAAGGCTCAAACAGGCTTTTCGCCAACGACGGCACCGGTCATTTCACCGATATTACACAATCTTCCGGACTTGCTACAGCTGCCGGAGGTATGTGCGCATCCTTTGCCGATGTGGACAACGATGGTTATCCCGACCTGTGCGTGTCATTCTGGTATCCATCAAACAAGCTGTATATCAATGAGACAAAACAAGGAAAAATCCACTTTCGCGATATAACAGCCCGGACAGACCTTGCCAAAGCCACACCTTCAAAAAGCAATGCTGTCACTTTTGCCGATGTTAACAACGATGGTTTCATCGACCTGTTCATCGCAAACAGGAATTCCGCCAATAAACTTTATATTAATAATGGTAAAGGGGGCTTTACCGATAGAACCAGAGAGTATTTCCCTCTTGAAAACTTTCTGACCAACGGCGCTGTTTTTGCCGATTTTGACCTTGATGGTTTCCTGGACCTATACATAACAAATGTTGGAGAAAGTGTTTTGTATAAAAACATGAATGGAAAATATTTTATGGATGTGACTGCGGATTTCGGAGCTGAAATCAGCGGATATTGTACCGGTTGTGCCGTGGGGGACATAGATAATAACGGGGGCCCCGATCTTTATGTTGCAAACTATATCAATGGGAACAGCAAACTTTTTATGAATATTTTCGAATCGGCCAACTTTGCGAAATTCAGACTTCACGGAGTCAGATCGAATCGTGATGCGATCGGAGCAAAAATATGGTTGTACAAGAAAACCGGCGCTCAAACACCTTCAACACTTGCCGGATACAGGGAAATGAACGGGGGAAGCGGGTATGCCTCAATCTCGGCTAAAGAGATGATTTTTGGTCTGGAACCGGGAGCACAGTATTTCGCATTAATAAAATTTCCCTGTACGGGAGATACACTGAAAGTCGATGGCATTGTTGCAGGAAAGACCTTCGATGTAAGCGAAATGAACGGCCTTCCTGCATTATATCAGAAAAGCCGGAGCAGCATTGTTCGTTTCTTTAAAGATTCAGAAAACCAGCCTGAGATAATCAAATTTGCACTCATGATCATGTTGTTGGTTTTGTATAATCTGAAACTTCGCGACAACGTCAGGAGAATTGTTCTTATCCGCTGGCTGGGAAGCGCTGTCATCTTAATTGTTTTTACCTTTATCAACAGCTTCCTTCTCTTCAGCTGGCCCCGATTCTCATTCTTTATAGCACCGGCTGTTTCGTTTGTTCTCATCGCCTTGCTTCACCTGTATACCGGAAGAATTTTGCTTAAAAGAATGGCGTTCAAAGAAAGGCTTGACCTGCGGGAAAAACTTTCCCGCGATCTTCACGACGACCTTGCCTCAACCCTTGGCAGCATATCAATTTATGCCGGATCCATTGAAAGTATGGATATACTCTCGCCTAAGGAATTTAAAAGGCTTTCGGTTAAAGTGGCAGGACTTGCACAGTCTGCTCTGCAATCAATCAGGGATATCATCTGGATGACCTCTCCCCGCAACGATTCTTTGCAGAACCTGATTGTGAAGACCACAAACTATATGTTGGAAATTCTCACCGATAATAAAATTAATTTCATTCCAACTACCGAAATCCCCGACGATTCGGTCATCCTGCCCGAAACGGTCCGCAATAACGTATTCCTGATCCTGAAAGAAGCGCTGCATAACATCATAAAACATTCCGGATCACAGAATGTTGAATTCACAGTAGCCCTGAAAAACAGCCAATGTTTTATAAGCCTTAAGGATGACGGGGTTGGGATCAAGGCTTCTTCAGCTGCCAGAAAAAGTTCTCCCGGGCATGGGTTGATTAACATGCAGAAAAGAAGCCAGGAATCCGGAATTGAACTAATCATAAATACTAAAGACGGCATGGGTACCGAAATCATGATTACCTTCAAAATATGACCCGAACGGGCTATTTACTATCCGGCCTTTAGGATCTATCTTGCACAAAAAATTTCATGCTCGTAAACAAAGACCTAAAAACCCGTTTTATGAAAAATAAATTCACTTTCGCAAACATCTTATTAGTGATATTCGTTATAATCATTGCAGGATGCGCAAAGAAGGATAAAACTCCAGATGTATATATTGTAGCCTCCTCTCAAGGTGATCTTATTTGTGCTGGGGATGCAGTGTCGGTACATTGCAATATTTATGAAAACGGAAGCGCAGTAAATGCATGGCACTGGTATTTCAAAAATGGAACTCCTTCGTCATTTGAAGGTAAGACCCCTCCAAATATAGTCTTCACCTCAGGCTCATGCAGCATCAGGTTAGTAGTGGAAACTGTGGATGGACTTACTTGTGAAAAAACATCGAAATTAGAAGTGATTGACTGCAAATGAGATGTGGGGGTTCTCATGTTTCTTGGGAGAACAGAAATTGCCATCAATTTCGATATATGACCCGAACGGGCTATATATCATAAGTGTTTTTGTATCTATCTTGCGAAAAAAATCGTATGCCCGTTAACGTTGGAATCATCGAAGATCATTCCGAACTACGTCTCAGCCTCGAATATCTTGTTTCTTCATTTACCGGATATAAACTGGCATGGTCATATTCCTGTGTTGAAGATGCACTGGAAAATTTCACCCCAACAGACATCATATTACTTGACATCAATCTCCCCGGGATTAACGGGATAGACGCTATCCCCCTTATAAAGCAAAAACATGTTCAGCAGAAAATCATTATTCTGACCATCCTCGAAGACTCCCAGCATATTCTCAAAGCTATACAAAACGGTGCCGACGGCTATATCCTGAAATCCTCCAGCCCTTCAAAGATATTGGATTCAATACATCAGGTGCTTGAAGGTGGAGCTGCCCTTACGCCTATGGTCGCCAAACAGGTGATGATGTTTCTTAAGCCCGAAGCAATCAGATCAACCTCCCCGTCAAATCTCACAACACGTGAAAAGGAGATTCTTGTCCTGATCACACAGGGGATGACCAATGAAATGATTGCCGCAAAATTGTTTATCAGCACTCTGACTGTGCGAAACCATATAAAGAACATTTATGAAAAGTTACAGGTCCACTCACGTTCTCAGGTTGTGGCAAAAGCCCTGAACGAAAAACTGGTCTGATCCGAAATGACCCCTTCGGGCGCAGATATGAAAGAATTCCTGTAAAGTTTAATTGCTAAAACGTTTGTTTTATGAAAGATCTTTTAAAATTCACAAGGCCTTTTTCAATTGCAATTTTGGTAAAATCAAAATCAAATATCATGAAACATTTTTGCCTGATCTCCTTTTCGCTCCTGATCATTCTGACAGCATGTAAAAAAAAATCAGATGATTCCAATCAGCCGACTCCGCCGGAACCGATTACCGGTGTTGAGATTCTGAAACAAACAGTTCCTCCGGAAGGAGGTACGCTAACAGTTGAGAACTTCTCGCTTGAGGTGCCTGCAGGGGCATTCTCAACTGCCACCACTCTTACCATCAGCAGGCTCAATAACACTGTATTTGGGTCTGATTCAAAATCTCCGGTTTACTTCATTAACAACCTTCCGGGAATTGTAGGACAGGATATGGTGGTGACCATTGGAGGGTTGAATGTAAAAGACTCGCTTACAACCTTCCTTGCTGAGCCAACATTTGTGAAATCGGTCGGTAAAAGCCAGATTGTTTACAGGAAAACACTTCACCAGATTGAGAATGGAAAAGTAAAAGTGATCATTCCCGTAATGCCCTCCGGGGGAACAAAGTCAGCCATGGAAGAGGTTGAATCGTTTACAGTGGGATTGGAGATCACGAATTTTATGATCAGCAAACTTAGCAGCAAAAACAACTTTGAACTTACATTTCCCATGTCATACGCTTCTCAGGCAGATGAAATTGCGGGTTACCTCGAAAATGCTTTTACCATGTTCAGTTCCCCTAACTTTTCGCTCGACTTCAAACGGCGAAGTAACTGGCCGCTGCAGGTTACCTTGTGTTTGCTTGATCCTGCAGTCTATGGCTACCAGGTTGCCTCCGCATGGGGAGATAACTATAGCTCTATGGAATTCAATACAAGCAAGCTGAACGACATGCCGGAGATGAAAACAACGGCAGCACATGAGTTTATGCATGTTGTTCAGGGATGGTACGATCCCCGTAACAGGTACTCCAAGGCAAAATCTGCTTCACCTCACTACTGGCTTGATGAAGCCGTTGCAACCTGGGTTGAAGAACGCTTTGCCGTTTCGGGTTATATCTCAGCAGCACGAAAAGGAAATGAACTGGAACAATTCATGGGAGGTCTTAATGAAACAAGGGATGATGTGAATGCAAGGTCTTTCGGCTATGGGATGTCAGGGACAATCAAATACATCATTGATGACCTCGGCGATGGGTTGCTGAAAACAATATATGACAATATTTATAGTGGAGAGAATCCTGGTCAGGCTATTCGTTTGTCAATGGGAATGGTTTATAAAGATTGGTATCTGGAAATGATAAAGGATTATTCCCTGGGACTGATCTACTCAGATGTGACCCCTGGTCTTTTCCTCGGCGGAAGAGATGAAAAATATACTGCAACACTTGTATCAGACACCTTGTTCAAGCTGAAGAATAGCTACAAACAGCTCGCCTCCAGGATTTTCCTCCTCGATGTCAGCGCTTTTCCTGCCGATGAACAGACTGTGCTTTCTGTTGATGCTGATCAGCAGGAAGATCAGATGATCATGGTGTATGGAGTCAAATCCAAAGAACCCTTGATGTTCCTTGGTCAGGATGCCAATTCTGTTACAGTCGCAAAGTTAAAATCCGTGATAACGAATGGGTGTTCAAAATTCATCATCATTTGCACTAACAGCAATTATAACAGCAGCAACAACAATGAAACCGAATTGTCGTTCAAGATCAGACTGGTAACTCAGAAACAATTTCTGTCTCTGACCTTGGCACTGATACCAGCCGTTCATGATGATGAGTATGATGATCAGGGGGTTCTGATTAGTAGTTCTGATGCCAGCTTTAGCATTGGTGACCTTACCAAGGTTCCGTGTACACAAAACGGGAACATTATAACCGCTTCATTTCCATCACCTGCTACAGGTACAGTGAAGATCACTTTACACCCCGATCACACTTTGTCGTACACAATAGATTATCAATCTACTACTGCCTACAAAACGGAATCTCTTAATTGTACCGTTAATAAAGTTCCGTATTTCGGGAGTACAGGAAATATGGACTTATACAATGCACTGACGGTATACCCTCTCGTGGAATCATTCGTCGCTCATACTAATTATACCAGTGGTAATTATGATGTCTATGAGTTAATTCAGAGTACAAAATATGATTATGGCACAGGCATAAGCCTGTATTACTGAAGACCCCGCATTTGATAACTTCTTCTAAAAGATCAGCATCAGTAAAATGGCCCAAAGTCTGACGATTCAAGAAAGGGATGTATCAGTGACATGTTAATTTTCGCTACTTCGCTATTTCGCTACTTCGCTATTTGAAAGGCGAGTCCGCCTCTTTGGCCATATGGTTGTAAACCATTCCATCCATAAACTTAGGGAAGAACTTGTTTAGCAAAACGGTCATTTTGCCCATGGTGGTTAGGACGAGAGTATGTTTTCTTTTTTCAATGGCATTGCATATGAGCTTTGCCACGGTTTCGGCCGGCATGAGTTTGCTTTCATCGAGAGGTGTTTCACCCTGGGAGGAGCCGTCTTTCGATAATGCAATATTGCGGATGTTGCTCGAAGTGAAGCCGGGGCATGCGATAAGTACATGAAGTCCTTTTTTAATGTTTTCAATGCGGATGACTTCAAGGAGTCCGTGCATGGCGAATTTCGAAGCTGAATATCCCGCTCTGCCGGGGAGGCCCTTGTAGCCCGCTACTGAAGAAACCCCAACAAGTGAACCCTTGGTTTTGAGCAGATGGGGAAGAGCATAATTTGAACAATAAACAGTTCCCCAGAAGTTGGTGTCCATCAATTTTCTTATCACATCCAGATCAACTTCCTCGAACAAGGCCCTCATGGAGATACCGGCATTATTGATGAGAATATCGATACGGCCGAACTTGCGAATTGTTTCGTCGATCAGTTTCCGGCAATCATTTTCGCTGGTCACATCGGCTTCCACGTTCAGGTACGATGAGGAATTCCACTCTTTTGAGATGTGCTCCAGAGCTTCTTTGCGGCGTGCGGCAAGGACGACCCTGGCTCCGCGTGCATAGGCTTCCCGTGCAAGGGCTCTGCCGATTCCGGATGAGGCTCCCGTGATGATTGTGACTTTGTCTTTCATGAGGTGCTGTTTCGGCAAAGATAGAAAATGATGTACGATGTACGATGTACGATGTACGATGTACAATGTACGATGTACGATGTACGATGTACGATGTACGAATTACCACTATCTGCCATCTGCCATCTGATATCTGATATCTCTTATTACAAAATTAAGTAATTTCGTAAAAAATCGCGTATGACAGAACGGGAATTGTTTTACCGTCACCTGGGCCTTCCGTCGTTTACTCCCATGGCTCTCGATATTATTAAGGCAGAGGGTGTATATATTTATGAACGCTCGGGCAAGGACTATATCGACATGGTATCGGGGATCTCGGTGAGCAATGTGGGGCACCGTCATCCGCAGGTACTTGAAGCCATAAAAAAACAGCTGGATGCCTACTTGTATGTGAATGTTTACGGGGAGTTCATTCATTCCCCACAGGCTGAACTTGCCGGAAAACTCTGCAGCCTCCTCCCCTCTTTGCTCGATTCGGTTTATTTTGTGAATTCCGGCACAGAAGCTATTGAAGGTGCGCTGAAGCTGGCTAAACGTTTTACCGGACGTTCGGGTATCATTGCTTTTAACAACGCCTATCATGGCTCCACACATGGTTCGTTGAGTATTCTGGGGAATGAAAGCATGAAACAGGCTTTCAGACCATTGCTGCCGGATGTCAGTTTCCTGGAATTCAATAATTTTGGTGACCTTGAAAAAATCACCTCAAATACGGCTTGTGTGGTCACCGAGACGACCCAGTCTGAAGCCGGACTGATCCCATCGGCCGATGGATTCATGTTTCAGCTGAGGAAACGCTGCGCTGAAACCGGGGCTTTGCTTATCATTGATGATGTGCAGATGGGATTCGGGCGGACCGGCAGCTTGTTTAGTTTCGAACCATACGGAATTGTGCCCGATATACTGGTCCTGGCAAAAGCGCTCGGAGCCGGAATGCCGCTGGGAGCATTTATTGCACATAAGAACATCATGGACACCCTGGCCTTCAATCCTGAACTCGGCCATATCACTACTTTCGGAGGGCATCCTGTAAGCTGTGCCGCAGCCATCGCCGGGATCGACGTCCTCACGGGAGGACAATATCCGCAGTCAGCAGAAAAGAAAGGAAAACTCATCGAAGATATGCTGGCTGAAGCCCTCCGGAAAGGTTTTATTTCTGGTTTCCGCCGCAAAGGCCTGGCTCTGGGGATTGATCTGGCCGATGCTTCGAAACGCAAGTCATTCCTCGATGCATGCCTTAAGAACGGCGTTTTCATCGATTACTACCTCTTCAAACCCGCAACTTTCAGGATTTCTCCGCCTCTGGTGATTACCGAAGAGGAGATCAGGGATGGGATGGGGAGATTAATGAAAGCATTAGGCGCATCATATCAACCTCTTTTGGACTTTTGACCAGGTCAATTTTGGCTCTTTCAGCATCACCGGTCAGTCGATTTTTACCGCACCGATGACAGCGCTCTGAGCCCCTGATGCAAGGCGGATGAAATAGTATCCGCGGGGGATGCCTTCGCCGGAAAGATTAATCTGGTGATCCCCCTTGTCGCGGTATGCAGCAACTATTCTCCTTACTTCTCTTCCGCAGATATCAATAAGCGATAGGCTTATAAAACCACTTTCGGGCAGATAATACGCTATGGTTGTATGATCACTGAACGGGCTTGGACAGGCTGTGATATGGATGCCGGAATCGTTGAGTTGCTGTTCTGTAACACCTGTGGCAAAAGGCGTTATTGTGCTGAAATAAACGTCTTGTTCATAGTTAAGCGTATTGGTCCAGGCAAGATATGCTTTTGTGTTGTCGGAAATCATTGAAACATAATCGCCCATTTTAGCCTGCTGAGGCCATCCTATCTGGGAGTTGAACAGGGGTGAAAGTTTCTGGTTCGCCGACCAGCTTATTCCCTGGTCGTTCGAGTAGGAATAATACAGGGCCGAAAGCAGAGAACCCGGAGGTGAATCGCGTGTGTCGAGCCAGGTAGCGTCTATTCTTCCATTGGGGGCGACCGACATAGTCCCGAACCACTGGTACCTTCCGGTTCCGCTATCATCGTTCACTCTCACGGGAGCGCTCCAGGTCAGTCCGCCATCGGTACTGCGGGCAAACATCACATCTGCTGAATCACTGTTGGAATATCTCTGAACGGTTGAAAGCAGGTAGACATTACCATTTGCAGGACCACCGGAATGGTCAACAGAGATGCTTACCTGTCCTGCTAAGCCCAAAGGATTAACGAGTTCACCGTAAGTTACCTGTCCGTCGAGGTCGACGATCGACATACTCCAGTCGGGAATTGAATCGGGATGCTGGGCGCTTGTGGATTTTACAACGATGATCCCGTAAGGATCGCTTCTGCCGGCGATATAAACTTCACCACTGTTTCCTACGGCCATGGTTCCCCAGTATGGAGTTCCCGGAAGTTCGGTACAATCCCCGTAAGAGGCCCCGTAGTCGGTGGAGCGTATAAAAGATCCGGGATAACATGAAGTGAAATAAGAATTCCAGTTGCAATAAATATTGCCGGTCCCGCTTCCGCCGCTGCGGTCGATGGTCATCCATTGCTTGTCTCCCCCATGTGCATCAACTCCTGCATCCCAGGCGGCTCCTCCGTTGCTGCTTTTGAAGACTTTGCAGAGGTAATTATTTCCTGCATCAAGGGTAAGGCTGTTATAATATATTTTTCCGGAAGAGTCGCAGTCCAAAACCGGGTCGCTCCTGAAAATTCCCGGATTTATCACGCCGGGGAATGTCCAGGTTTGTCCGCCATCTGTTGAATAACCGTAACCCGCCTGCCTGAAATTGCTGTTGACGTTATCGAACTGTCGCCAGCCGATGACAATATGCATGGGATCCTGTGGATCGATGGTCATGGATGGTTCATTGGCGGCATCTCCATTGATGTTAAAGCCGCCTGCATCCACATTGACCTGCACCATGGTATATCCGGCGCTTTTGACGCGGGGGGCGGTAGTGCGCAGACCTGAAGCGGGAGCCATGTAAGGCTGATCGGGCATTTCGTGATGAAAACGGGCGCCTGATTTTATTGTATCGGTCCCAGGTTGGGAGAAGGAATAAAATGGCGATAAGAGTATCATTAACAATAATGCTCTGAGAGAATGGAAGTTTCTTTTCATGAAGCGAAATTAGAAAAAATACAGGCGCCATGCCTTGTTTGAATAAAGTAATTATAATGAAACCGACTTAAATCATAATTGTAACGATTTCCTTTATTACTTTTGTTAAAACTCAAGATGGCCCTAAAAGCCGTCAGTTCACAATTCTTTATTACCTGCAATTAAAATCTGAATAGATGAAAAAAATCCATTTTCTGCTTATCCTTCTTGGCTTCAGCGCTATCCAGCTGGTACAGGCCCAGAAAAATGATTACAAAGTGTTAAAAACTATTGCTCTCGAAGGCGATGCCGGATGGGATTACCTGGTTGCCGATGATGCTACTGCAAGGCTGTACGTTTCACATGGTACCATGGTTCAGGTACTGGATATTAAAACTGAAAAGCTGATAGCTACGATTTCCGGAACACCGGGAGTTCATGGAATCGCTATTGCCAAAGAGTTCGGAAAAGGCTTTATCACGGCCGGGAGGATTGATTCGGTGGTGGTTTTCGATCTGGCCACCTTTCAGGTCACGGCAAAAATAAAAACCGATAAAAATCCTGATGCTATCTTGTATGATCCGTTCAGCAAGCGAATCTTCACTTTTAACGGCCGGGGCAGCTCTGTAACTGCTATTGACGCTAAAACAAATGAAGTGGTCGGGACTCTTCCGGTCTCAGGTAAACCCGAAGCCGCTGTTTCCGATGGCAAAGGGAAGATTTTCGTGAATATCGAAGACAAGTCGACCATCTGCAAGTTTGATGCAAAGACCCTGGAAATTGAAGCTGAATGGCCGCTTGATCCGGGCAAGGAGCCTTCAGGTCTGGCTATTGACCTGAAGACAAACCGCTTGTTTTCTGCCTGTGGTGACTCTAAAACCATAGTGGTGATGGATTGTGTGAGCGGTAAGATCATTTCATCTCTGCCCATGGGTGATGGTTGCGACGGAATTGTATTTATCAAGGGCGACCAGAATGCACTTGCTTCCTGCGGCGAAGGCTTGCTGACAGTAGTACACCAGAAGAGCCCTAAAGAATATAACGTGATTCAGACTTTGCCTACCCGCAAAAGCGCCCGTACCATAACATACAGTGAAAAAGAAAAGAAAGCCTATATGTCATCTGCGGATGTGAGTATCGAAAATGGCCACCGTAAAGCGGCTCCAGGCAGTTTTCAGGTTTTGGTTGTGGGAAAATAAATTCGGTCGTCATGCCGGTATACATGCTTCCTGAAGAGCCCGTGTTTCCAGCACCTTCCGAAGCCGAACCCGATGGACTTATCGCTCTTGGAGGTGATCTGTCACCATTAAGGCTTCTTAATGCCTATGCGGAAGGCATCTTCCCATGGTTTCAGGACGATGAGGATATTTTCTGGTTCACACCCGATCCGCGGATAGTCATATTCCCGGATGAACTCAGGATCACTCTTTCCCTGAAAAGGGTGCTGAAAAACAGAAAGTTTGAGGTGCGCAGCGATACTGCATTTGAAGCGGTTATAAGGGCCTGCGCTTTAGCTCCCCGCGCAGGCCAGGACGGAAGCTGGATTGATGAGGACTTTATAAAAGCGTATAATGAACTTCACCGGCTTGGTTTTGCTCATTCGTTTGAGACCTATCTGGATGGGGAACTTGTGGGTGGCCTTTATGGGGTTTCCATAGGAAGGGCTTTCTTTGGTGAAAGCATGTTCCACACGGTGAGAGACGCATCAAAAGTGGCCTTTTGCCTGATGGTCGAAAAAATAAAAACCTGGCAGTTTCATTTTATCGACTGCCAGGTTGAAACGGATCTTTTAAAACGATTTGGGGCAAGGCCTGTCGCCCGGATCGAATATCTTGAACAGCTCAAAACAGCTATCGACTATCCAACCCACAAAGGCCCCTGGACACTATAAACCAAGTTTTTTTCTGATATCCTTAGGGATGGCGTTTTTGTTTACCATGATGTCCATGGTCTTTAGCATCACATAGGGTTCAGAGGCATAGAAGTATCCCTTGTACTTATGATCTTCAAGTCCCCAGGAATTCTTTATGATATAATATTTATTCCCGTTCTGATCCTTTGCAATACCCGTCAGATGCATCCCATGGTCATCGGTGGTCTGGTAATTGTCAAACTCCTGCTGACGCATTTCCTGGGTGATCTTTTTCTCAGGCATGGGTTTATCGAACTTAAATAACAGCTTGTCTTTTTCTGTATCGCTCATCTTTTCCCATTTTGCCTGCTCCAGCCCTGCAATCTCAGAAACATTTCTGTCGGGAACAACAGCCACTCCGTTCTTCCAGGAAAAGCCTTTCTCACTCACGTCGGCGCCCCAAACCACGGTATATCCTTTTTCGATGGAATTATCAATGATAGAGATCAGATCGTTTATGGGAACATTGTACACCTCATCCATCAGCCAGTTGTCCTCAACCTCAAGCACAAACCTGGAATAGAAAGGATGGTGAGTGTAAGATGAAATTTCAACGTAATCACCGGCATTGAGTCCCGTCATCTCAGCAAAGGTTTTGGGGGTATAAGTCTTGCCTTTATAGTTGAACTCCACAGGATTCTTACCGAGATATGCATCGAGTATCCCGTCAAACCCCTGATGCCATACAGGGCTGAGCTTTTTGTTCGGGTTCTTGATCACCGCGTCAACATATGCAGAAAGTACAGCGTCCATCTCTCCGTGAACGGGAAGCTTATCGCCAATAGTGAGCCCGGAATAGGCTTCTTCGGGAACCATGCCGTAATTTTTCAGCACATAGGTTACGTCATGAGCAGCTCCTCCTCCACCGAAATTATGCTTACCCTGGAATCTAACATAAAGTTTTGCTTTGTCGGAGTAACAATTCCTTACACAGTACATCTCTGAAAGATCAAACGTGTCTTTTCCTGTTCTAAGCAGTTCAGATTCAAGGAAAGAAATTGCTGAATAACTCCAGCATGTTCCGGAGCGGTTCTGGTTTTTAATGCCTGTGGCAGGCAACTGCTTAACAACAGTGAACTGGTAGGAAGAATCAGCTTTCTTCTCTTTTTCTTTTTCCTGCGAAAAACCCTGGGCTGCAAGGAACAGGACTGAGCAAATAATGAGTGCGATGTGTTTCATGAGTTATGGTTTGTTATGTTGATTTTTCCCAAAAGTAAAAACATTCCGTGTAATAGCGAACGTTAATCGGTGAAATCAGGAAAATAAACTGCAAGTCTGACATCTGCCATCAGATATCAGATATCTGTTACCTAGCCTCAAACGGATGCTCCTGCCTGAAGTCCGGTCTGTAATGAGCTGTACTTTCAAATCCCTGTATCCACCCATGGTCCAGTGCGAGGTTTTCCATCTCTTCCACTACTTTATCATATTCTTCCCGGTAAAGTTCACGATGCAGGAAGGGATGCTCCATGACCCTGTCTGTAGGGTAATACTGCGACATCAGTGAAATATGGAGTTTCGGGGAGATATTTTCCGCTATAAAACGTAATACACTGAGGCTGTTCTGAACCTGGCCGGGAAGTACCAGATGCCTGATCACGATACCTGATTCAGCTGTGTTTTCATCAGATAGATGCAGAGCTGAACCTTTTTGCCTGTACATTTCTTTCATCGCAGCCGCTGCAACGGCAGGATAATCTTCGGCCTTCGAAAGCGAGCCTGCAAGCCACGTATCCATGTATTTAAAATCGGGAAGGTACACGTCGATAAGGCCTTCCAGTGATTTTAATGTCTCAACTTTGTCATAACCATTGGAATTATAAACCCAAACAGGTGAATATCCTTCATTCTTCACGGCCTGAATGATGATTTTCATCTGCGGAATAAAGTGTGTTGGGGAGACAAAACCCACCATGTTTATCCCCCGGTCGAGGATCGCTGTTACTTCATTAACGATATTGTCAATTCCCATCCTGAAAGCATCACGGGGTAATCTGATATCAGATATCTGATGATTCTGGCAATACACGCACTGCAGGTTGCAATTGGTGAAAAATATATTGCAAATCCCCAGAGGACCTGAAATTACAGGCTCCTCCCCTTTGTGTATACAGATGGAGGCAATATTGAAGGAGGCGTCACTACGGCAGATACCCTTTGAAGATTCAAACCGGTTAACGTGACATTCCCTGGGGCAGATGGCACAATCCCTTAATTCATCAAGAGGTTTAAGCAGTTCTTCAGAAATCATCCCCCGGCTGTTCTTTTTTGATAACTTTGATTCCACAAATTTCGGCATTAAAAACAATTTATGCTTCAAAAACTGAATTCTTACAAACATATTATCTGGGACTGGAACGGCACCCTGCTCAACGATGCCTGGCTCTGCGTGGAAGTGATGAACGGAATGCTTGAAAAACGTGGCCTTCCAAAGGTCAGCCTCGATTTTTACCGCTCGGTGTTCACCTTTCCGGTAAGGGTGTATTACGAGAAACTCGGTTATGACTTTGATAAAGAGCCATTCGCAGAAGTGGGTATGGAATTTATGGTGCTTTACAACCAGCGCATGAAAGAATGCACACTTCACCAGGAAGTCACAGCCGTGCTTGAAGCCTTCAAACAGAAGGCTTACGGGCAATCCATTCTCTCGGCCCGGGAACAGAACGAACTTATAGCCGAGACTATTCTGATGGGAGTAAACCACTATTTTACGAGGGTTTATGGACTTGATGATCACTATGCACATGGTAAAACCGATGTGGGTTTACGGCTGATAGCCGATCTCGGATTGCCTGCACATGACTATCTGTTCATTGGCGACACTCTGCATGATGCCGAAGTCGCCACCGAAATCGGGATCGACTGCATCCTCATCCCCAACGGGCATCATACAACAGAAAGACTCATGTCGTGCGGCTTCCCCGTGATGCCGGGACTCAACAATTTAATCTCCGGCTTATGATATCCAGGATTGCAATTTGTTTACTGATAACATTTTCCCC
>CAIWXI010000072.1 GCA_903916595.1 uncultured Bacteroidales bacterium
GCTGGCCTATATGCACCCCTGTCAACGCTTCACGCATATCCTCGCGGTCATGCGCGCATGACTCGGGGCCAGTGCGGGTCGCTAGCCCTTTCACTGCAGGGACTTGCACCCTTTACCTCTTACCGGTCTCCCGGCGCACCCAAATATGATCAAGACTTGTTTTATTATCGGTTAAGTGGGGGAAACCCTGCAAGCATTTTCGTGACGGCACCGTCTATGTCCTGTTGCATCTCTTTGCCGGTATCATAATGTTTCAAGATACCCTGAGCAATGCCACGCCATGCCAGTTCATTGCTTTTCTGGTCCATAACGTCGATAACCAACGTGCCTTCTTCATAATAGGTTACGTAAGGTCCCCACCAGTAAGGGTCATAAATGCCAAGCCTGTTATGGCCAAACCTGTTATGGTAATAACCGTGGTGATAGGAGAAGTCCATCGGAGGGTAATTATACCTTTCACGTTCTTGTACACCTGCATAAACGGATAGGGTGAAATCAACTGGCCCGTTATTATTCAGCACGTATCCTTTTGTTGCCAACTCTCTGTCAACTGCGTTTTTAATGCGTTTTAAAACCAGAGGATTACTTGCAAGAACGTTACTGCTGCTTTTCGCAATGGGATCATCAGCCCAATGATAGATTTTATAACTGGCGAAAGGAAAGCTGTTGTCGTAGTCTGTTACAACCGAGTAAGTGGAACACCCTGCCAATATCAGCAGGGTCATCATCAGTAAAATCCAGGATGTTACTCTCATGGTTCGCCCTCCTCAAAATTGTTGTTCTATCTCGGTATGCTGAAGCTATCCTGAATACCGTTTTTCGATAGCAGCACTTGCCATAATTGGTTCGTTCTCGACCTGAACCCACCGGTACAGCTCAGCAGGTAGTATCGCCACATGCGTTGAAACTCTTCGTTGTATCGGGGTTGAAGCAATGACCACTTGTTTTCGATGTTCTCATACCACGCCAATAGGGTCCGGGCGTAATCGTCATGGGTAAAGACATGCCAGTCCTCCAGCGTAAAGAGCTCTTCATAGCCCGAGGTGATTTGGCTCGCTGAAGGAATATTTGCATTCGGAAAGATGTATTTGTTGGCCCATGGCTCAACACTGGTGGTTGAATTGTTTCCCCCGATGGTGTGCAACAGGGTCAAGCCGTCCTCTTTCAGGCATTGGTGGACAATTTTGAAATAGGCCCGATAATTCTTGGCGCCAACGTGTTCAAACATTCCAATGGAATAGACCCTGTCGAAGGAGTCGTGCAACTTCCGGTAGTCTGTAACTTCGATGGTAACCGGGTAACCTGAGCAGTATTCCCGAGCAATGGCAGCCTGTTCTGTTGACACCGTTACTCCATGTACCGATACCCCGTAGTGTTCAGCAGCAAATTGTGCAGCACCGCCCCACCCACATCCGATATCAAGCACCCTCATTCCAGGTTTAAGCTGCAACTTCTGAAAAATCAGGTGAAGTTTCTTTTCCTGTGCTTCCTCAAGGTTTTTGGCCTCTTTCCAGTAGCCACAACTGTAAAGCATCCGCTTGTCCAGCATTGCTTTAAACAGGTCGTTGCCAATATTGTAATGTTTTTCTGCCACCCTGAAGGCTCTTGAAGGACGCTGCATATTGTAGAGCTTGCTGATCACCTTGCCAAACAGCATTACAGGAGGAGAAACTTTATCCTCTGCTCTGGAACTGATGATCCGGTAAAAAAACTCATCAAGCCGTTCACAGTCCCACCAACCTTCCATATATGCCTCACCCAAACCAAGGTTTCCTTGAGTTATAGCGCGACGGTAGAGTTCCGGCCTATGGACATGGATGTCACACTGCCGATTACCTCCTATTTTGATATCGGCATCATCAAGGATGCGTTCAAGCTGCTTTTTATAAACACTGTCCAGCATAGCGCAATGATTCAGTATTCATGAACAAGTCAATATGAAGCTGGGTTGACCATTTTTTTGCCCCCTGGTACCGTTCAACTCCGTCGTCAAGGGAACTGAAACAAATATACTCATATTTCACAGAGAACAGCAACATAGAGAAATCACTAGACTGTGTACAGGCAATAATGGCAGGCGATACCGTCAACGGGGCTCTTCACAGATTGGTTCCCTTCAATCGTGACCAGGATAGGCCAGCGACCATACCAAAGCAACAATCCAGCCAATACCGGTCCATCCGAGAAGGATATTCAAAGTCAGGATCGCCACTTTACTGTGATGTGCTCGCAAGAAAGCCACAACGGCTGGAATGAAATATACTGCCCAGGACAATACCATTACCAGATAGAATACCACCGGGGAGGAATTAGACCAGTACCAAGAATAAAATTGATTCATCATATAACTGCTGCTTTTAAAGTTCGCCAAAACGGCTTAGCGCCCTATTATTTGGGGTGTCGCGAACAGA
>CAIWXI010000073.1 GCA_903916595.1 uncultured Bacteroidales bacterium
AATACTTTAGAACCATTGTTAAATAGTGAAATGGTGAAATAGCGAAACTATATTTTCACCATTTAATTTTCACCATTTATTCACGAATTGTCTATTTTATTTGTGTTCATTACGGCTTCGCCGAACACCATTTCACCATTTCACCATTTAATTTTCACCATTTCACCATTTAATTTTCACCATTTCACCATTTAATTTTCACCATTTCACGATCTAATATATGAAAATCCTGATCACCGGCGCCAAGGGCCAGCTTGGAAATGAGCTGAGACTGCTGGGAACATATTTTCCCGATTACGAGCTTATATTTACCGATGTAGATGAGCTGGATATATCGGATATGCAGGCTGTTTCTGCTTTCTTTGAAAAGCTGCAGCCGGATGTCGTTGTGAACTGCGCCGCCTACACTGCCGTTGATAAGGCGGAAAAGGAACCCGATCTGGCTCTGAAAATCAACGCGCTCGCCGTTCGTAACCTTTCGAATGCATGCGGGGAATTCGACGCTTTGCTAGTACACGTCTCAACCGATTATATCTTTAACGGAAAAGGACACCGACCATACGTTGAAACCGATACCCCCGCACCGGGCTCCAGCTACGGAAAATCGAAATATGCCGGGGAAACCCAGATGCAGAGCAACTGCAAGAACGGGATCATTCTGCGTACATCGTGGCTGTATTCCGCCTTTGGAAATAATTTTGTGAAAACCATTCTGAAATACGGAAAAGAAAGAGGAAACCTGAACGTGGTGTTCGACCAGATCGGCTGCCCCACCTACGCCAAAGACCTGGCCTCGGTCATCCTTGAGATTATTCCGAAACTGAAAGATCATCAGGGAGTTGAAATATTCCATTATGCCAATGAAGGAGTCGCATCATGGTACGATTTTGCAAAAACCATCATCGAATTTTCAGGCATCCAATGCACGATCAATCCTATCGAAACAAAAGACTACCCCTTACCTGCCCCCCGCCCCTTCTATTCGGTGCTCAATAAGGCGAAGTTCAAGGAAAGGTTCGGGATCGCAATTCCTTACTGGAGAGATAGCGTCGTGGATTGCATAAAAAGATTAAGTAGCGGATAGCGAAATAGCGAAGTAGCGAAGTAGCGAAATGGATTACAGATAGCAGATAGCAGATGGCGGGTGGAGCGTAGGGAGCATTTTGCAAAAGCCGCCTCAGGTGAGCGCAGCCAACGGGATGCAGGATGCAGGATGCGGGATGCAGGATACAGGATGCGGGATGCAGGATGCGGGATGCGGGATGCGGGATGCAGGATACAGGATACAGGATACAGGATGCGGGATGCGGGATGCAGGATACAGGATGCGGGATGCAGGATACAGGATGCGGGATGCAGGATGAAAGAAATTACGTGAACATTTAGAACTATGAACATTTCACCATTTCACCATTTCGCCATTTCACCATTTCACCATTTCACCATTTCACCATTTCGCCATTTCCCCATTTCACCATTTCACCATTTCACCATTTCACCATTTCACCATTTCACAATTTAATTATGGACCAACTTACATTAGCAAAAGCCCACGCCTGGACCACGGGCAACTTCGATGAGGACACCAAGTCGAGGGTTCGCAAGATGATTGAAACGAATCCGGCGGAAACAGCCGACTCTTTTTACCGTATTCTCGAGTTCGGAACGGGCGGACTTCGGGGCGTGATGGGCGACGGCACAAACCGTATGAATAAATATACCGTGGGTATGACCACCCAGGGCCTGGCAAATTATGTGATGCAGATGTTTCCCGGTGTCAGCCATAAGATGGCGATCGCTCACGACAGCAGGAATAACAGCAGGTATTTTGCTCAGATCACGGCCGAAGTGCTTGCCGCGAACGGATTCACGGTTTACCTCTTCGATGACCTCCGTCCTACCCCGGAGCTTTCGTTTGCTGTGAGGCAACTGGGCTGCCAGAGCGGGGTTATGATCACCGCTTCGCACAACCCTAAGGAATACAACGGGTACAAGGCATACTGGGACGATGGCGCTCAGTTTATTGCTCCTCATGATGAAAATGTGATCAGGGAGGTTGAGAAAATATCTTCTATTGACCAGGTGAAATGGCAGGGCCATAAGGAAAATATCATCAGCATAGGCCTTGAGATTGATGAAGCTTACCTTGCAAAACTTAAAACGCTTTCGCTCTCCCCGGATGTCATCCGCCAGCAGAAAGATTTAAAAATAGTATATACTCCGCTACATGGAACCGGACGTACTCTCGTTCCGGAGATCCTGAAGCGCTATGGGTTTGAGAACATTTACCCGGTTCCTGAACAGATGATCGCCGATGGTAATTTCCCGACCGTTCACAGTCCAAACCCCGAAGAACATTCGGCTCTCGACATGGGGATTCAACTGGCCGAAAAACTGAATGCCGACCTGCTGATGGCGACCGACCCCGATGCCGACCGGGTAGGAATTGCTGTTCGCGACGATTCCAACCGCATGATCCTCCTGAATGGAAACCAGACTGCATCGCTGCTTTTTTATTATGTGTTAACCAGGTGGAAGGAACTCGGGAGGTTAGATGGCCGTCAGTTCATCGTTAAGACTATTGTGACTTCGGAATTGCTGAAGGATATTGCTGTTTCTTTCGACCTGAAGTACTACAATGTGCTCACGGGCTTTAAATTTATCGCCGATATAATCAGGCAGACCGAAGGCCGTGAGGAATTCATTATCGGCGGGGAAGAGAGCTATGGCTACCTGGCCGGCGATTTTGTTCGTGATAAAGATGCCGTGGGCGCCTGTGCCCTCATCGCCGAAACTCTGGCATGGACGGCCTCGCAGGGCAAATCGCTCTACGACCTGCTGCTTGAGATCTATGTAAAATACGGGTTCTATAAGGAGTCTCTGCTCTCGGTGACCCGCGCAGGACAAGCCGGGGCCCTGGAAATCAAAGAAATGATGATAAACTACCGTGCCAATCCACCTAAAGAAATCAATGGCAGCATGGTGGTTATGATCAAAGACTATGACTGCCTGACCGAAAAAGACCTGATCAGCGGCAAAGAAAGTGTTATCCTTCTTCCGAAATCAAACGTTCTTCAGTTTTTTACTGCGGATGGCAGCGTGATCAGCGTCAGGCCGTCGGGGACTGAGCCAAAGATTAAGTTTTATTTTGGAGTTCGTGAACCCCTGAGCAGCAGATCAGCTTTTGGGGAAACGGAGAAAAAGCTTAACGAAAAACTCCAGGGAATAATACATTCTCTTAAATTAAAGTAAAGCCGGCAATACAGCCATGAAACGCAGGGGCAGAAAAGCAATGAAATCTGGTATTCTGTCTCTGTGCTTTTTTTGTATTATTTCGTCCTTAACTCTTCAGGCGCAGCTCCCCGAAAAAGAGCAGTCTATACTTGCACCAAAAGACGACAGCGTTGTCAAAGGCACCCTTGTAAAAAAAACAAAGATTTTTTACGACTCTGTTTTTCTGCGTTTTAACCGACACAAGATTACCAAATTATTATACAGCCTCGCGTTTGTAGCCCCTCAGATGAACACCCTGCCCGATTCGGTTCAGGCTTTAGCCAGCGAAAATCCTTATAAGGAATACGAAGGTAAAATCATCCGGCACATTCATGTTCTTTCCCTCGATCCCTTTGGTCCAACGGTCATTGATACGGCCAGAAAACCGGCCGGAAGTATTGGAAAATTTCTAAATCTGATACATATTCAATCGGCTCCCTTCGTGCTTCGCAAGATGATGCTGATTCGTGAAGGCCAGGCCCTTGACCCCTTTGTAATGGCCGATCAGCAACGTCTGTTAAAAGACCTGAGCTATATTGATGATGCCAGAGTACTTGTAATTCCTGCCACAAGCGAGGATTCGGTGGATGTGCTTGTTGTGACTAAAGATGTTTGGTCTATTGGCTTGATTGTGCCGACCATCACTCCCCAAAAAGTACGGTTCCGAATCTTCGATGCTAATTTTGCCGGTCTGGGTGACCGCCTTGCCCTAAATCTTTCCTTCGCAGCAAACCGGGCTCCCTTTGCCAGGTTCGACGGGTTCTCTTATACGTATACAAACATAATGGGGACATTCACCGATGCCACGATCAACTATTACAAGGATGACATTCAACAGGTAAATGTTGGTTTCTGGCTTGACCGGGCATTTGTCACAAACCGTACTAAATATGCCGGAGGGGTATCCTATCAATACAATAAACTTGCCTATGGCCCAGATGAAGACAACCCCCTTTACACTAAGGCAAACTCAGGCTACCTATGGCTCGGACGGGCCTACCAGATCGCCGAGTATAAAATCCCGACCCGTTTTATCGTTTCTGGCTGCTTCCAGTCCACCGCGTATCTTCAAAGGCCGTCCATTGCCCTGGATTCCAATAGCGGCTATTATGATGTGACCCAGCTCCTGGCCAGCGTTTCATTCTCGCGGAACAATTACTACCTGATCGATTACTTTCTGAACTTCGGTAAAATTGAAAATATACCTTATGGCAGACTGATGCAGTTTACTTTCGGTCCTCAGCATACCAACTTTTACACCCGCTTATATACAAGACTTACATACTTTCAGGGTAACTTTATTAAAAAATTCGGCTACATTCAGGGAGGTGTTGATCTGGGTGTATTTTTTAACCAAAGGACCTTTGAAGACGGGGTGTTTACTGCCAGGCTGAATTATATGAGCTACCTGTACTTTACTCCCGATAAGCGATACAAGTTCAGGACCTATATTTTCTCAATATACCGTCAGGGCTTTCTGCGCCGCACCAACAACAACGATTTTGCTTTTATCAACCAGGATTTACATATCAATAATTACGATTCTGATACGGTATTCAAGGGGGTGAACTCCATTGCCTGCTACTTTGCAACTGTTGCCTTTACTCCCTGGTATTTCTATGGCTTCAGGTTCGCGTTTACCGGAATGTTTGCAGGTGGTTTTAAAAGCGATGGCTTCTCGAAACTTTTTCAGAACAGGTTTTTTGCCGAGCTCGGCGTTGGCTTGCTGATCAAGAACGACAACCTGATCTTTCCTACCTTCCTTTTCAACATCTATTTCTATCCCACTCCTGCCGTTGGCGTACCCTGGCTTCAGTGGAATTTCTCGGAAACACCCAATCTGCAGATGAAAGATTATAACCCATTGGTTCCATCAGTAGAAACATTAACACAATAAATTCAAACGAAAAACTTGATTATATTTGCATCAAAGCATGAATTATGATCGACAGGCAGAAATTAAACGAGAACTTCCAGTATTTCGATAATGAAACCATTATTGAAATTATTGATATTTTCTTCGAGGAATATCCCGACCGGGTTGAAAAGATGACGAAAAATATTCAGGACAACGATTTTGTCCAGCTTAAGTTCAATGCCCACAGCATCAAAGGAGTAGTAGCCAACTTCCAGGATCCGGTTACTATTGAGCTGTCGCGCAAACTCGATGAAATGGCTAAAAATCAGCAGACCGCTGGACTACAGCAGGTGTTTGATGATCTTAAAACAGCTTGCGATAATCTGATGATTGAACTTGCAGCCCTAAAAAAGGAACATTCCTGATTCGTGGCAGGTGTCAACGTTTCCTGTCAAGCCTGTTCAATCCCTCGATAGCTTTTTCGAAATTAACCTTTACCTTCAGACTCTGCTGATAATCGGCATAAGCTTTCTTGTATTCCTTCAGCTGTTCATAGCTTAAACCCCGGTTATACCATGCTTCGGCATATTGAGGATCGCATGTGATAGCTTTTGTGAAATATTCTGCCGCCACCTTGAAATCCTGAAGATAAACCAGGTTTATATAACCGATATTGTAAGGAGCATCCCTGAAAGTAGTATCCGCCTTGCAAAGCGTCTCGTAAGTGCTAATGGCTTTTGAGTACTGTGCGCTCTCCTGGTAAAACATACCCAGGTTATACAAAGCCTCTTTGCTTGCCGGCCGTATCCTCACCGCATTCGTGAAATAACCTGCAGCCAGAGGATCCTTCCTCGTGGCAAACAGCTGGCCCAGCAGCATATATGCATCAAAAAAACTCTGGTTCAGCCTCACCGCATCCATCAGATCACCAACAGCGTGAGCCGTATCGCCAGTCTCAAGCAAAGCCATCGCCCTTGTAAACCTTACCGTTGCATTCGACTGGTCTGTCATCAGAACCTTCTTCACGTACTCGTTAACCCTGGCGTAATCCTTAACAATTAAGTAAAGATTTGCCAGTTTTATGTTTACTCCGATATTTTCAGGATCTACCGAAACAGCCTTCTTCAGAGCTTCCTCGCAGTTCTGGGGTTGGCCCATCAGCAAATAAATATCAGACAAGGTAATGTAGTAATCGGCTTTTTTCGGATCGATCTGAAGGGCTTTGTTGATATCGTTCAAACTCTGGTTGATCTCTTTCAGAGCCATATGAACCCTGGCCCTCCTGTACAGCAGCCCCGCGTTCTTTTCATTCCCCGGGATCTGCCTGTTCAGGTCGTCCAGCTCCACTTTCAACGAGTCCTCAACGCTTAGTCTGCCATGCTTTTCAACGCCCCTGTTGCAGCCCGGGCTCAGTGTAATTATAAGACAAACAATCAAAAAAGCGCTGATTCTCATGCTATCTCTGGGTTTTAAGTAATTCCCTGATCTTGACTTCCAGTTCGTCCATCAGTTCAGGATTGTCCTGGATAAGCTTCTTCACCGCATCCCTGCCCTGCCCCAGCTTGGTCTCGCCATAGCTGAACCAGGAACCGCTCTTCTTGATAATGTTGTTTTCAACCGCGAGATCCAGAATTTCGTAGCATTTCGATATCCCTTCGCCGAAAATGATGTCGAACTCGGCTTTGCGGAATGGAGGCGCTACCTTGTTCTTCACTACCTTTACACGTACACGGTTACCGACGGCTTCTTCACCATCCTTCAACTGGGTTATCTTGCGGATGTCGAGCCTCACGGAGGCATAGAATTTAAGTGCGTTTCCACCGGTAGTAGTCTCCGGATTACCAAACATCACACCGATCTTTTCACGAAGCTGGTTGATAAAGATGCAGCAGGTTTGTGTTTTGCTGATCGTGGAAGTGAGTTTTCGCAGGGCTTGTGACATCAGCCTGGCCTGCAAACCCATTTTCGAATCCCCCATTTCCCCCTCAATTTCGCTTTTCGGAGTAAGTGCGGCAACCGAGTCGATAACAATAATGTCGATAGCTCCCGAACGAATAAGGTTTTCGGTTATTTCAAGAGCCTGTTCGCCGTTGTCGGGCTGTGAAACCAGAAGATTTTCAACATCCACACCCAGTTTCTGGGCATAGAACCGGTCAAAGGCATGCTCCGCATCAATAAATGCGGCAATACCCCCGGCCTTCTGAGCTTCAGCAATGGCATGAAGCGCCAGAGTCGTTTTTCCGGATGACTCCGGACCATAGATCTCTATCACCCTGCCTTTCGGTAGTCCGCCAATCCCCAAAGCCACATCCAGCCCGATAGATCCCGTTGAAATTACTTCAACTGCTTCAATGGCATTGTCGCCAAGGCGCATGATGGTTCCTTTTCCATAAGCCTTCTCCAGCTTGTCGAGCGTGAGCTGAAGCGCTTTTACTTTTTCTTTGTTTACTTCCTGTGACATTTTTCCTCCTTTTAGTTATTAACCCATCTTTCCAGGGAACTTCCTTACATTTTTGCGTCGAATCCCCCGTCAATGATTTCTTCTTAATCCGGGATAAGCGCAAAAGTGATATGGTTTGGCGCAATTTTTTTCAAAATTATTAAAAGCCCCCCGGATTTACTGACGGATTTGGATATAGTTTTCAACAATCCGGAATCAAGTAGCGAAATAGTGAAATGGTGTTCGGCGAAGCCGTAATGAACACAAATAAAATAGACAATTCGTGAATAAATGGTGAAATGGTGAAATGGTGTTCGGCGAAGCCGTAATGAACACAAATAAAATAGACAATTCGTGAATAAATGGTGAATATCTGCCATCAAATATCTGATAAAAGATAAAATCTGCAAACGGAGGTGAGTCCGCATTCACCGCACTTCGGTTTCCTTGCCTGACAAACGTAACGCCCATGCAGGATCAGCCAGTGGTGTGCAAGAGGGATCAGTTCAGCGGGAATATATTTGATGAGCTGCATCTCGGTCTGATAAGGGTTCTTCGCTTTCACCGTAAGCCCAATTCTTGCCGACACTCTGTGAACGTGAGTATCGACAGCCATGGCGGGCTTGTTGAATATTACCGCGGCCAGCACATTGGCCGACTTACGGCCGATGCCGGGCATCTTCTGAAGCTCATCCACATCGGAAGGCATTTGCCCGTTAAAATCCTTTACCAGCGTCTGTGCCATGCCGATAATATTCTTTGTTTTATTGTTCGGATACGAACAGCTTCTGATCAGCTCGAACACATCCTCATGTTTTGCCTCAGCAAGGCTCTGGGCCGTGGGATACTGCCTGAATAAACCGGGTGTGATCAGGTTTACCCGCTTGTCGGTGCACTGGGCCGAAAGTATTACCGCTACCGCCAGCTCATAAGGGTCGGTATATGCCAGCTCGGTTTCAGCCGTTGGCCGGTGCTCGAGAAAGTACTCTATAACTTTTGCAAAGCGCTCCTGTTTACGCATTTTTTTGTAGTTTTGGCAAATGTATGAAAACTGAAGGACTGATATCTGATGGCGGATGGACTGATTGATTGATTGAATGAATATGTGAGTTAAAAAATCAAAAACATAATAAATGATCCATATGAATAAACAGTTTTTACAATTTTTTGCAAGAATCATCAGTCTGGTGATTCTTTGTCTGGCCGTCAGTGCAAGTGCGTTTGCTTATCCGTCGGGGGCTCCCGCCGGGTATACAGGTTCTCCGGGCGATGGCCATCATTGTGTAAGTTGTCACGGGGGGTCAGCGGCAACAGTTACGGCCTGGATCACTTCCAACATCCCTGCAGCCGGTTATACTGGTGGAGCGAACTACACGATTACAGTCACCGTGAGCGGAACCGGTAAGAAAGGATTTGAGGTTTCACCTCAGAATGCATCCGGAACCCAGCTTGGCGTCCTTGCAGCAGGTTCAGGCAGCCACTTGATCGGAGGAACAAAATATGTAACCCATAGTTCGGCAGGAAGCTCCTCCTCAACGGCAAGCTGGAACTTTACCTGGACTGCTCCTGTATCGGGAACTGGTTCGGTTACTTTTTATGGCGCTTTTACTGTTGGGAAGTCAAATACAAAACTATCAACCCTGGTGGTGAATGAGAATGCCGTTATACCGCTTACGGCAAATGCTACGGCTACGCCTTCAGTGGTTTGTGCAGGACAGACTGTGCAGCTTAATGTTGTTCCTGATGGCGGAAGCGGAAGTTATACCTATTCGTGGACGTCAGTCCCGGCGGGGTTCACTTCCAACATCCAGAATCCGGTTGACACTCCGGTTGTGTCTGCACAATATTTTGTACAAGTTTCAGACGGTGTATCTACTGCAGATGCAAGCACCAGCGCTACCGTAAATCAGCCGGCAACAGCAGCGGCCGGGAACGACACAACGGTTTCATTTGAAACCAGCCAGATTCCTTTAAATGGAATTGCTTCCTCTTATTCAGGAGTGTTATGGACTACTTCCGGTACAGGAACTTTCACTGCCGCCAGCTCGCTTGCAGGAAACTATCTGCCAAGTGTAGCAGATAAAACCGGAGGAACAGTAACTCTTACCCTCACAGCTTCTCCTGTAACCCCTTGCCCTTCTCCGGCAGCGGATTCACGGATCATCCATTTCGACTTCCCCATCGGAGTCTCAGAAGGTCAGGGCTTTCAAGCCGGACTGAGCATTTCACCGAATCCATCAACAGGACTTTTCAACCTGAGAGTAAGCGGGATGGGTAACCTGAATACAACAATTACAATCTCTGAGATCACAGGAAGGATTATTGTTAACCAAACCATGGAACCATCTGTTAATCAAGACGTAAGATTCGATTTAACAGCATACCCAAGAGGCCTGTATCTTATTAAAATACAGTCAGACACCCAATCATTAGTCCGCAAACTGCTACTAAATTAATGAAAAGTATTTTCGCCATTTATTCACGAATTGTCTATTTTATTTGTGTTCATTACGGCTTCGCCGAACACCATTTCACCATTTCACCATTTCGCCATTTCACCATTTCACCATTTCACCATTTCACCATTTAACCATTTAACCTGCCTTGAGACTTCTCGAAAACATTGAAATCACCGACGCCGGTTCCGAAGGCAATGCTGTGGCCCGGCATGGCGACATGGTCGTGTTTGTGCCATTCGGGGTGCCTGGCGACATTGTTGATATTGAACTATTCAGGTCGAAACGTTCGTATGCCGAGGGCAAGATCGTTCGTTTTCACAGATATTCTGAGAACCGGATCGAGCCCTTTTGTTCGCACTTTGGAATTTGCGGGGGCTGCCGCTGGCAGCAGATGAATTATGAAACCCAGCTGCATTATAAGCAAAAGCAGGTTGAAGACAGCTTTAAGCGCATCGGAAAACTCGAAAATCCTTTTATCCGTCCTATACTTGCGTCTGCCGCCACCCCGGGATACCGGAACAAACTTGAATTTACTTTTTCGGCCCATCGGTGGTTTACCAGTCCAAACGATGGCGACGATTCCCCGGCGCTAGGATTCCACATTCCGAAACGCTGGGATAAAATCCTGAATATCGACCATTGTTACCTGATGGAGGAACCGGTTAATGCCATCCGCCTTGAAACAAAACGTTATGCTATAGAAAAAGGCCTGAGCTTTTACGAGGCAAGGAATTATAACGGGCTCCTCAGGAATATGATTCTCCGCAGCACAACCACGGGAGATCTGATGCTGATCATGATTTACCGGGACGATGAACCAAAGGTGATCTTTCCGATGCTGGATCATCTGGGGCAGGTATTTCCGCAGATCACTTCAATGTATTATGTGATCAACGGGAAGCAGAATGACGTGATCAGTGACCTTGAGTTAAGGCATTATGCAGGGAGCAGGTACATCACCGAGAAGCTGCCTCCTTTCAGGGATAGCGGCAGGGAAGTGAGTTTCAGGATTGGGCCGGTATCTTTTTTTCAGACCAACCCTGTACAGGCCGGTAAGCTGTTTCGCCTTGTGGCGGACTACCTCTCGCCCGCGGGCACTGAGATGGTTTACGATCTTTATACAGGCACGGGTACGATAGCCAATTATATTGCCCCATATGTTCGCGAAGTGATCGGCATTGAATCGGTTGCTTCGGCGGTGGCCGATGCAGCTGTAAACGCCAGGCTGAATGGCCACACTAACCTGCAGTTTTTTGCCGCTGAAGCCGAGAAGCTGCTTAGCCCTGAGTTCATCAGCGCCCATGGCCATCCCGATGCTGTGATTACCGACCCTCCGCGCAACGGGATGCATGAAAAGGTTGTTCGGACTCTTCTTTCGGTGCTTCCTGAAAAGATAGTGTATGTAAGCTGCAATCCGGCCACCCAGGCCAGGGATCTTTATTTGCTGAAGGAGAGGTATACCCTGGCAGAATGTCAGCCGGTCGACATGTTCCCACATACCCAGCATGTTGAAAATGTGGCTCTTCTTACTTTAGCTTAAGCACCAGATCTTCAAGGCTCTCGGCAAGCGGGTAAAAAATGTGCGTGGCCTGAAGATAAAACCCTTCCCTGGTCTGCAGTTCTTCTTTGATCCATGGCTCAAGACCAACGGCTTCAATGTTTCGGAGCAAGGGTCGTTTTCGTCTGAGATTTTTCAGCCGGCCGGCCAGCTCTTCGGTAGTCATCCGCAGATAAACAGAAATACCGTGACTCGTGATAAATTTCATATTATCATAAAAACAGGGCGTTCCACCTCCTGTTGAAATGAGGGTGTTTTCCATGACAGCAGTCTCGAGGAGCAACTCCCTTTCGGCCTTCCTGAAATGATCCTCGCCATAGGTCGCGAAAAAATCGTAAATACTTATGCGGTAACGTTTCTCAAACATTTCATCAAGGTCAACAAAAGCGGTATGCAGCAGGATTGCCAGCTGCCTTCCCAAAGCGCTTTTTCCGGAACCCATAAACCCGATCAGATAGATACGCAAGGAATGTAGTTTTAAGAGGATGTAAAAGTACAAATTCAAGGAAAATAATTACTACCTTTGCAGCCACAATCAGAAACTCTTATGAAGTTCAGCAGAGTAATTTCAATCCTGTTTATCCTGATGATGGCCGGGATCGCAGGTTGTAATTCGTCGGGCAGCAAAGAAGAAAAAATCTCTTCCGATTTGGTCAATAACCCTAACACGGCTAACGGAAAAACCAATTCCGGCTCACTGCCTAATTTCAAATTTGCAGAGGTGGAACACGATTTCGGTAAAATCATTCAGGGGGAATCGGTATCATATGAGTTTCAGTTTACAAATAACGGAAAATCAGACCTCATCATTGTCGATGTGAGCACTTCCTGCGGATGTACTGTACCTTCCTTCCCTAAAACACCTATACGTCCGGGCGGTAAGGGAGCCATCAAAGTATCTTTTAACAGTGCGGGTAAACGTGGCTTTCAGACAAAAAACGTGCTGGTTGTGGCAAACACACAGCCAAATACGACCCTTCTGAGGATCAGGGCTCAGATCGTCAATCCAAATTCAGATAACTAACCAAGTATAATTTCAATTAACCACAACCTATGAATCTTCTTAACATCCTATTAATGACTCCCCAGGCAGGGGCTAGCTCTCAGAGTAGCTGGATGTCTTTCCTGCCTCTTGTTCTCATCATCGTAGTCTTTTATTTCTTCTTTATCCGTCCTCAGATGAAGCGGAGCAAGGACCAGAAAACTTTCAGGGAAAAACTCGAAAAAGGCCAGAAAGTCCTTACTATCGGCGGAATCCATGGCAGAATAACCGAGATCCAGGAAACCACGGTATCTATTGAAGTGGATAACAACGTGAAGCTTCGCGTCGAGAAATCAGCTATCGCGATCGATACCAGCCAGACTATTGAGAATAAATAATCTATGGTAATTGAAAAGCGGGTTTATTGATCTGATCGGTAAAGCCAGGAAAAACAGGGGTGAGAAATTCAGGCACCAGCTGTACATTTTCGCTGTATGCCTTTTACTCTCTGTGTTTATCTGGTCGCTGGTGAGATTGTCGCGCGATTATTTTTATACGGTAAATTACCGTATTCACTACGCTCATCTTCCTTCCAACCTGAGAATGACGGGGTATTCAGACAGTGTACTTACTGTTAGCATTAAAGTGCAGGGCTTTGATTACTTTACCGAGGAATTTATTCACACCAGGAACCCGAAATATACTGTAAGCCTCAGAAAGATCAAAGTATATTCCGAAGACGGCGGGGTTGCAGGATATCTTCCCACGGCCGAGATCGGGAAAGAGATCAAGGATCAGATGAATTTTCAGACCGAAGTGTACATGGTCTTTCCCGATACCCTGTATTTTGATCTTGAAAGGCTTGCTCCCAGGAAAATCCAGCATATTCCCCCGAGGCCGGCCACGGAGGTGACTTCACATCGTGACAGTATTCAATTAAACAAGGTCAAATAGCGCGTTTCATGCTCAGGGTAGGGCTTAGCGGCAATATCGGAAGTGGTAAATCGGTGGTTGCAACTCTGTTTTCTTCTCTTGGAATTCCCGTATTCCATGCCGATGAAGAGTCGAAAAAACTCCTGAAACTTCCACAGAGTATCGATGCCATTAAAGATTTATTCGGAAACGATGTTCTTGAGAATGGATTGGTGAGCAACAAGAGGCTGGCTTCCGTTGTCTTTGGCAATGCCGGGGCCTTGCAACAGCTCAACCGGCTTATGCACCCCCTGGTTTTGAAGGAATTCGATACCTTCACCAGCACCTGGGCACAAGCCCCTTACGTGATCATGGAGGCTGCCATAATCTTTGAAAGCGGCTATGCAAAGGATTTTGACCGTATTATCCATGTGTCCTGTCCCGAAGAACTGGCTATAGAAAGGGTTATGAATCGCGACGGGGTATTGAAGGAACTCGTACTGGACCGAATCGGTCATCAGTTAAAAAATGATGACAAAGCCCGGATGTCAGACTTTGTCATCATCAACGACGGCAGCCTGCTGCTTATCCCGCAGGTGATGGCCATCCATAAAAAACTCTTACAGGCTTGCGCGTAAGGCAACGATCACGTTCCTTCCCGGACTGCTGATGCCTGAAGCGAACTTTCGGTATTGCTCATCCATGATATTCTCAACCCCGGCTTCCACGTTCAGGTAACGGTTTATCTGGTAGCTTGCTTTCAGGTTGAGGGTATACCAGGCCGGGCTTCCCCACTGGGTGGCATATACTTCATTGTCTTCCCCGCTGCCACTATACTGCGACATCCGCTTCCAGCCGTTATAATTAACATAGAATGAGCCCTTGAACTTCTTAAGCTCAAGGTTGAACGAAGTCATTCCGTATACCGGCGGAATATGGTCCAGAGGTGTGTTGTCGTTCAGCTGTCCGACCGTGTAGGTAAGGTTGCTCAGAATAGAAAACGACCTGGTAACCTGAGCCAGAAGGCTGGCCTGTACTCCGTAAATGCGGGCGCCGCCTGAATTGATGTTGGCCTGCACCTGGCTCTTGCTGCCGTTGTATACAATTGAATCCTGGCCGTTGTATGTAAAGGGCCCCAGAACGATGGCATCGGTAAGCCAGGTATAAAAACCTGTCGCCTCAAGCCTCACACAGTTCTCGATGGTCTTTCCAATGCTGAGATCGACGTTATAGGCATATTCTGGTTTGAGACCGGGATTAGGCACAATGATCAGGTTATCCTGGCTGTTTGAATCGTTGACCTTTGTGATATCATCTATATCGGCCGCCCTGAAACCCGAGGAGCCAACAACAGAGAACCTCCAGTCATGAGGGAGATTGGCAACCAGACCGAGATACCCGTTAAAGGCTCCGTGCTTCTGGCTGAAACTGCTGGCAAAAGGGAACTTCATAAAAGCCATCATGCTGTCGCTCCAGGCTGCATTCAGCATAATATAACTGTAGCGGATACCCTGGGAGAAATTCAGGACTTTGTTGATCTTCCAGATATTCGAAAGATAAGCTGCCGCCGAGGTCATATTAGCATTTTTATCGGGATACCGTGTTGCAATGTCATGAGTGACCGCTCCGCTTACAATATTTTCCTTATGAGCCGTCGATTTCACATTGTTATAGGTAACTTCAAGCCCATACCGCAGATCGTCCTTCTTGCCTAATGCTTTCAGAAAATCGGCATTCAAGGTAAAAAATCCAACCTGTTCATTGTTAAAACTTGTTTTGTTGTTTCCAAACTTCCGGTTGATGCGGTCTTCCCTGATATTCTGGTAGGCAGCCGTGACCGTAAATTTGTCGAAAATAACCCCGTTCTTCGCAATGTCGGCCTTCAGCGAAATAAAAAGCCGCTGCTGTGGACCATAATACCAGTCGGCATATTTCAGCTTTCCTGTTGAACCATCCATTTCACTCAGGCGGTCGTAGCGGTTGATATTGCTTGAGTTGGAGTATTGAAAATTAAGTGTGTATTTCTGATCCTTATCGGGCTGAAACATCACTTTCTCCATGATGTTATACTGCGAATAACCCGAACGTTTTTGTATCCAGGGCTTGTTGTTGACCATCATGGAGTCTTTATTATTGATGCGTTCGGCATAAAACAGGCATTTGCCCCAGTCTCCATATGCAGGGTTGGTGACTCTTCCTTCTCTCAGATCACTGAAGGAGCTGTACGAGAAACTGGTAAGGAAAGCAAATTTTTTCCATCCCAGACTTACATTGAAACCTCCGGTCTTCTCAAGATCGGCCGATGCAAACCGGGCCAGAACATTCCCCTTGACAAGAAGTTTCTTCGTACCTGAAAGCACAGGATCGGTAGTAACAAAGTTGATCACACCACCCAAAGCGTCGCTTCCGTATATCACAGAACCCGGGCCATACAGGACTTCGGTGGAAGAAAGCAGCTGAGGATCTACGGTAATGGAATTCTGAAGATGTCCGGCCCGGTATATGGCATTGTTCATCCTCACCCCGTCAACAACAAGAAGTACCCGGTTGGCTTCAAAACCGCGAAGTATAGGACTTCCGCCACCCAACTGACTCTGCTGTACAAAAACATTTCCGGTTTGCTCAAGCATCGCTGCAGAAGTCGGCGGATTATTGAACTGAATATCCTTGGCCTGGATCACTTCAATTTTATTAGGTACATCCGAACGCTTCTCCTGTGTCTTGTTAGCCGAAACAATAAATTCGTCAAGGCGGATGACATCCTCGGTGAGATAAACAGTATTGTTTTTTATCTGCAGATCAGTTTTGGATATGATCACCGGCTGAAAAGCCACATGATTAAAGAAGAGCTCCTCATTGGCAGAAAATCCCGAAATATCGGCTGTGCCATTCACTCCCGTCGAGACCAGAACGGTCTTCGCCTGATTGGTAATAGTCACTCCCTCTATCGGCTGAAGGTCTGATTTGTCAAGCACTTTAATGGTCTGCGCCTGCATTGCAACAGCAAAAAGCAATAATATAATACTATATATATATCGTGTGTTCATTACGCGAAATTTAAAATGAATAAATAAAAAATGGAAAAATAAAAAAGGCGGGATCAGCAGGCTTCGGGCGGGCTCTCAGGAACACTTGTGATAGCTGATGAGGTATTCCGTGCAAAAGGAATAAACCTGAATTCCCTGCCAACCTCTTCCATCGAAAGACAGGGCTGGGAAAGAACTGCAAGACTACCAAAAACAGGGATCAGAAGGTGCTTTGTACGATCTTTCATCATTCGGGCCAGGCCTGTGTTAATAGCATCTTCCTTTACATCATGAATACAATAGAATATGGTCGAATCTCCATGAACGGTGCGGAAAACCACATCATACATTTTTCCGTTATACTGTATTTCTTTTTTGCCGATGAACTTAAGGGAAGGGTCAATCCCGTTTATAACAATGGTTTTGATCGGGAGTTTGCTGTTTGATGAGATACGTGCCGACACCTCGCGCTTCACAAGGAAACGGTTGATTTCAAAAATCAGGTAAAATCCGCTTGTCTGAAATACCATCAGGGATAAGAGGAAATATGTAGTCAGCTTCCTGTTCATAATATAAATCGGTTGGCAAAAATAGATATTTTATTGGTAAAGCGGTAAAACTATATATGTTGTTGTAAATTTGCAGCAGAAGTGAACGTATGAAAACTCTTAATATATCTGCTGTATCCTATCTCAACACCTACCCTTTTGTATACGGCATTCAACAGTCGGGCTATCTCAGCGACTATCGCTTATACCTTGAAGTGCCATCGATGTGCGCCGAACGACTTAAATCGGGTGAAGCAGATATAGCGCTTGTGCCGGTCGGAGCCCTGCCCGAATTCAAAGATTATAACATTATCTCGGAATACTGCATAGGCGCCGTGAGGAACGTAATAACGGTGCTTCTGCTGTCGGACAAGCCCCTGGACAAGATCAAAAAAATATATCTTGATTTTGATTCAAGGACATCGGCCCGGCTTGTGCAGATCCTGGCCCGCTCGTTCTGGAAGATAAACCCCTTGTTTGAACGGCTTAAAGCAGGTCAGGCAGAAGATGCCCGGCAACGTGAAGCGGTGGTTGCAATAGGCGACAAGACCTTTGCCCTGCGAGGGCGATATCAATATTCATACGATTTGGCCGGGGAATGGATAAAATACACTGGCATGCCCTTTGTTTTTGCAGTATGGATATCGCTAAAACCTTTGCCAAAGGATGTGAAGGAAGGATTTAATAAAGCTCTGAATTTTGGAATAAACAATATGGATGGAGTGCTTGATTTTTATTCCACACGTTTACCTAAAAATGCCGACTGCCGGCAGTACCTCACCGAGAATATCTCTTACCCCCTCGACCAGGCCAAACGTGAAGCGCTGAATTTGTTTCTCTCCTATCTGTAATCTGACATCAGATATCAGATATCCGTCGTCCTATCTCTTCGCTACAGCTCCCCTTTGCTTCGTCATGTCTTCCAGGCGTTTCTGAAAACCCGATTTCTTTACCGGCTTTTTCTTATTTGCCTCTATCTGGGCGTGGATTTTCTTTTCATCCATAAACATACGGATCAGGTAGATCTGGGCAAACGTGAGAAGGTTAGCCAGTAAATAATAATAACTCAGTCCGGAAGAATAATCGTTGAACCAGAACAGGAACATCACCGGCATCATATACATCATCGTTTTCATGCCGGGCATCTGCTGCTGGGTGCTGCCCATCATCTGCTCGTTGATCCTCGTGTACAATACACTGGAAATGGTCATCAGCAAGGCAAAAAGGCTTACATGATCGCCATACCAGGGTATACTGAAACCGGCAGGAAAAGTCCAGATGGAATCATACGACGAAAGGTCTGTAGCCCAAAGGAATGACTGCTGCCTGAGTTCGATCGATGAAGGGAAGAAACGGAACATGGCAATAAGGATAGGGAACTGCAGTAACATCGGAATACAGCCAGCCATCGGGTTCACCCCTGCCCTTTTGTACAGGTCCATTGTCGCCTGCTGCTTTTTCATCGCATCTTCCTTTTTGGGGAACTTCTTGCCAAGCTCATCGATATCGGGTTTCAATACCTTCATCTTGGCCGAAGATTTAAATGTTTTATAGGCAACCGGAAACAGTATTATCTTTAGTAAAATAGTCAGAATAAGTATGATTATGCCATAGTTCCATCCGAAGTTACCAAAGAATGTAAACACCGGGATCACAGCATAAATATTGATCCATGCCATCAAAAAGAAACCCCAGCCAAGTGGTATCTGTTTTTCCAGGTCCTGCTTATAGCTCTTGAGGGTGTAAAATTTATCGGGCCCAAAATAGATCGACATGCCTACCGACTTTGTTTCCTGGGCTGAATAGGGAATCCCCGCTTCGGCAAACATGGTCTTCAGGTAACCCGGAGGACCGGGAAGGGTTTGTGTTCTCAGCCTGGGTTCAGTAAAATATGTATCTGAAATAAGTATGCTGCTAAAAAACTGCTGTTTGAACGAAAACCATTTAATCTTTTCATTCTTAAGATAACGATCTTCATCCTTGGTCTCGGTGATATAATCAACTTTATCCTGGTCATACTTATAATACAGGGTGGATGTCATCCTCTCCATTTTCAGACTTTTCTCCAGGCTTTTCAGGTTATCGCTCCAGGTGAGCACAAGAAACTTATTCCCCGCGTCAATAGCCTGGTCCATCCCAATAAAATTGATCTGGTAACGAAGCATATTGTCATTTCCTTTAATGGTATAAAGGAATTCAATATACTGGTCTTTGTTGAAAACGGTATCGTTCGTCGAAGTGAATAAACGCATGCCGAACTGCAGGGAATCTTTCCCGCTTACTTTCATAGAGGCTTGTCCCTTATGCGCGGGATCGGGCCAGAATGGCTTAAAATACAGGCGGTTGGTACTAATGGTACGGTTATTGGAATAGAACGAGATGCCGAAGTTCAAAGAGTCACTGTTCATAAGTATCAGCGGCTTCTTGTCCCAGGTGAGATAGTCCTTCAGCTCAACACGCCCTATCTTCCCCCCCCTGGAAATAAAATTCAGTTTAAACACATCGTTTTCAACAGTAAACGTCGTATCCTTCCCCACGGCAGCATTGGCGAATACGCCCAATTCACCTTTCAATGTCATCCTCACCAGGGTTGCTGAGTCAACCTTTTCTCCCCGGGCTATGAACTTTTCTTTTTCCTTTGCCACGGCAATAGCCTTTTCCCTTGCAACAGCAGAGATCAGAGCATGCTGCTTTTGCACATTCACCATGTACATTGAATCGGCCCTGCGTTTCTGTGTTATAAGTTCATCTTTTGAGGGGCTGATCAGGTAGGTATACCCGACAAATATTGCGAAGATGAGGCCGAGCCCGATAATCGTGTTCTTGTTATTCATGAATGATTTTTAATTTACCTCCGTATACCGATTAAATGGCCATTGGGGGTGCAAAGGTAAGAAATTGTCTTTATTTTGACTTAAATTCACTTGCAGCCTTTATGAAAGCTACAAAAAGAGGATGCGGCTGCGCTACCGTGCTCTTGTATTCAGGATGAAACTGCACTCCTATGAACCAGGGATGGCTCTTGAGTTCCATGATCTCCACAAGGTTGTCTTTCTCATTTACACCCACGGGAATAAACCCGGCGCTGATGTATTGGTCGAGATACAAATTGTTAAATTCATACCTGTGCCTGTGCCTTTCTGAAATGTTTACCGATTTGTATACTTCATAAATAGTAGATGTCTTGCTGATGATGCAAGGGTAAGCCCCAAGTCTCATAGTACCTCCGAGCCCCATGATCTTCTTCTGTTCCTCCATCATATCGATCACGGGATAGGGTGTTGCTTTGTTGAATTCGGTTGAATGGGCTCCTTTCATGCCCAACACGTTACGGGCAAATTCTATCACTGCGCATTGCATCCCCAGGCAAATCCCCAGAAAGGGGATATTGTTTATTCTGGCATACCTGATTGCCGTGATCTTTCCTTCTATCCCTCTCTCTCCGAACCCGGGTGCAACAAGTATGGCATTGAGCCCGGTAAGCTTTTCGGCTACATTTTCGTCTGTAATGAATTCCGATTGAAGAGAGATCACGTTTACTTTGCAGCCATTGGCTACCCCGGCGTGGATGATCGCTTCGTTGATTGATTTGTAGGCGTCTTTAAGCTCAACATATTTACCCACGAGGCCTATGCTGAAACTGCATTTAGGATTTTTCAGAGTATGCAGAAATTTTTCCCAGTCGCGCAGATCTGGAATCCCATCGGTGGGCATATCGGTCTTTCTCAGGATCTCAACATCGAGGTTTTCCTGGCGCATCAGCATCGGCACATCGTAAATGCTTTCGGCATCAATGCATTCGATGACCGACGATGGATCGACGTTACAGAACAAAGCGATTTTGTTTCGAAGGCTTTCGGGTAAATGTTTTTCTGTACGGCATACAATAATATCGGGCTGAACTCCCTGTTCAAGCATCGTTTTTACCGAGTGCTGAGTGGGTTTTGACTTCAGTTCTCCTGCGGCGGCAAGGTAAGGAACCAGAGTAAGATGAACAACTACGCTGTCTTTCCCTAACTCCCAACGCATCTGACGCACCGTTTCAATGAACGGAAGGGATTCAATGTCACCTACGGTTCCGCCTATCTCGGTTATCACAAAATCATAATGCTGCTTGCTTGCCAGTAGTTTGACCCTCGATTTTATTTCATCGGTTATATGGGGGATCACCTGTACAGTCTCACCCAGAAATTCTCCTCTTCTCTCCTTGTTGATAACACTCTGGTACACTACCCCTGTAGTAACATTGTTGGCCTGTGTGGTAGGCACACTTGAGAACCTCTCATAATGACCAAGGTCCAGGTCAGTCTCGGCCCCGTCTTCGGTTACATAACATTCACCGTGTTCATAAGGATTCAGTGTTCCCGGATCAATGTTGATATAGGGGTCCAGCTTTTGAATTGTTACCGAAAAACCTCTTGCAACCAACAGCTTCGCAATAGAGGAGGAAATGATGCCCTTACCCAGGGATGAGGTAACACCTCCGGTTACAAAAATGTATTTGGTTGAAGACATGGCAGAATGGAGATCAGAGTTTACGGATTACAAAAATAAACGTTTTCGGCTAACTGCAGAAAATAAGTTTGACTCTCATATGCATTTTTTACGAACATAACCCGGAAGATCAATCCTCTTTTTAATGGCAAGGATTTCGGTGGCTATCTCTTCAATAGGCTTGTTGGTTACATGCACCACGGGCCATTCGTATTTACAGAAAAATTTCATCGCGTAATTCAACTCCTGCTTTACATTAATCAGTGAGGTATAATCACTGGAAAAACCTCCCAGGTATTGCTGTCGCACCGACCTCAGGTTGCAGAGATCATGAGGTTCTGTCATCAGCCCGAAAACCCTGCCGTGTTCAAGTCTTTCAAGTGAACCGGGAAAATCCACTCCAGGCACGATCGGGTAATTCGCCACAAACCATCCTTTGAAGGCAAGGTATATGCTTAGCGGTGTCTTAAATGTGCGCGACACGCCTACCAGAATGATTTCGGCCTTTTCATACTCATAATCCCTCTGTCCGTCATCATGCGTGAAGGCAAACTGCATGGCGTCTATCCTTTTAAAATATTCCTGGTTCAGGCTGAAAAACAAGCCCGGCTCCCCTTTGGGAGAGTCAGAAAAATGATGGGATAGTCTTGAAAGAAGGGGGCCCATCAGGTCTATGGCATCTACATTATGAACACGGCTAAGCCTCAGCATGATTTCCCTTAGGGATTCGGATACGAGAGTATGAACAATAAAACCCTTCACCTCGGCGACCTCTGCCACGATCTCTTCAAGAACCGTTGCCGTTCGTATCTCTGGCCTGAGGACTACATCAACGCTGGAATCCGGAAACTGGGTCAGCGCCGCCATCAGAGTCTGCTCGGCCGTACGGCCCGAGCCATCGGAAACCACATATACCGTATTCATAGATCAGAATTTTAGATTTTCAATAAAATTAAGTACTTTTGAGGACTGATTACAAACTAAATGTTAAATAAATTCTAACTAAAATGACAACAATTAAAGTCGGCATCAATGGATTTGGCCGGATCGGTCGCTTGACTTTCCGCGCCTTGCTGAAAAAAGAAAATGTTGAAGTCGTTGCTATCAATGACCTTACAGACTCCAAAACCCTCGCCCACCTCCTGAAATACGATTCAATTCATGGAAAATTCCCGGGCACTGTAATGGTTGAAGGGGATTACCTGGTGATTAATGGAAAAAAAATAAGGGTTTATGCCGAGAAAGACCCGGCAAACCTGCCCTGGGGCATCCTTGGTGTTACAACGGTACTTGAATGTACAGGTATTTTCCGCAACCGCGAAAAATTGAGCCGCCACCTTACTGCCGGTGCAAAGAAAGTATTGCTGAGCGTTCCGTCAGATAACAAAGACGATGTAGATGCCACGATCGTACTTGGAGTTAACGATCATCTGCTCACTCCCGACATGCAGCTTATCTCCAATGCCTCCTGTACTACCAACTGCCTGGCTCCCATTGCCAAGGTTCTGAACGATAATTTCGGTCTCGTCAGAGGGCTGATGAATACCACCCACAGTTATACCAACGATCAGATCATCCTCGACGCTCCGCATAAAGACCTTCGCCGTGCCCGTGCTGCCGCGATGTCGATCATTCCCACCAAGACCGGTGCGGCCAAAGCAATCGGCCTTGTTATTCCTGAACTCGAAGGGAAGTTAGACGGTTTTGCCGTAAGGGTTCCGACCCCCGACGGTTCACTGGTTGACCTTACCTGCGAACTTGCAAGAAACACGACTAAGGCAGAAATCAATGCAGCTATGAAAGCCGCTGCTGACGGACCTATGAAAGGTGTTCTTGAATATACTGAAGACCCCATTGTAAGTGTCGATATTATCGGCAATACACATTCGTCAGTATTCGATTCTGAGCTGACCAAGGTATTGGGAGGTAATTTTATTAAAATCATTTCATGGTATGATAACGAGAATGGCTACTCCTGCCGGATGGCCGACCTCGTTGTAAAAATGGGCTGACATGAGTCATGTTTTCTCACATGAGGAAAGGGAAGGTTATATCATGGTCATCGAAGACTCAAAAAGTCAGGCGATCATACTGACATCCCTGTTAAAGAAACATAATTACAAGGTAAAGGACTATGAAAACGGGATTACCGCTTTAGCGGCTGCCCTGAAAGATCCTCCCATGCTAATGATCAGTGATATCGTTATGCCTGGCATGGACGGCTATGAATTATGCAGAAAAGTCAAAAGCACTCCTGAGCTTAAAGAGATCCCTATCATCCTGCTTACTACCCTCCAGGATTCCATGGATATCATCAAGGGACTTCAGGCCGGATCTGATAATTTTATCACCAAACCCTTTGATGCAAAATACCTGCTTTCACGTATTAATTACCTGCTTGCGAACCGGGAACTCCGTTTACTTGGAAGCAGCGACCTGGTGCTTGAGATCATGTTTAACGGCCAGAAATATGCAATCAACTCCGAGAGAAAACAGATTTTAGACCTGCTGCTGTCGGTATACGAAAATGCAATCCAGCAAAATCATCAGCTTATAGAAGCACAGACTGAACTTCAGAGGTCAAATGAACATCTTATTTCGATGAACCGCGACCTGGAAGCTTTTTCGTATACCATCTCACATGACCTGCGTACACCGCTCAACCATATCAGCATGAGCGCACAGCTTCTTCACAAGCATTATCTTGAAAACCTCGATGAAGCCGGGGTTTCTTATGTTGATACGATTCATTCCACGGCCCGGTCTATGGCCGAAATGATTAATGACCTGCTTCAGTTCTCACGCACAGGCACTATCAATATTCATCCGCAACCAATTGACCTGAGCGAGATGTGCCATAAGGTCATGAAATGGATTCACCAGGATGATCCTCAACGTGAGATCGATGTGAAGATCGATGAGAACATGCAACTTACCGGCGATCAGAGCCTGATGATGGTGGTTGTGAAAAACCTGATGGGAAATGCCTGGAAATATACTTCCAAAACCATGCATCCATCGATCCATGTAAGCAGTTTCCAGAAAAATAGTCAAACTGTTTTTTGTTTTAAAGATAACGGAGCCGGATTTGATTCTTCCAGGGCGTCGAATCTCTTTACTCCGTTTGTGAGACTGCATTCTCAGGAGGACTTCCCTGGCACGGGTGTAGGGCTTGCAACAGCTAAACGAATCATCGAACGCCACGGCGGGAAAATATGGGCCCAGGGTGAACCTTTGAAGGGGGCGTCGTTCTTTTTTACTATAGACCCTTCGCTTTGAAGGAATGAAGGATTGAATATCGAATATTGATTAACGAAAGTTGAATTACGAATTGAAAGGTCAGATCTCGATATGTACCCGAAGTCCGAAAGCATTGGCAGGGCCGCGGTCCTGGTTATAGCCCGGGTTTAACATAAACTGGTAGTCAGGACATATCCATAAGAGCTTCTTAAAGAACTGAAACGAATAATATACTTCTCCGATGAGCTCCGGGGCATAGTTCAGGTTTCCATCACCGAGAATAAACCCCATACCTCCTGCTTTCAGATAATCGGCATGCGGAGAGGATATCCCGTTGACAATAATGGAAAAAGCAAAATTATCTTCATCACGCTTCCATAAATTGCCATCGATATTCAGTCCAAGTGTTACAGTGCGGTCAATCTCGGTGAACACCCAGGTCTCGTTTTGACCATCGTTCCACCCGGCCCTCATAAACAGCCCGAAGTTCCTGCTCAGGTTCTGCTCCAGATTGATCCCGAAACCATATTTTGTACGGCCTTCGGCCCGGGTCAGGGTGATATCCGGGATCGTATCCTCCTGCTTCCCAAGGCTTATCGACTGATTGTAATTTCCCATCGGAGCCAGGTTGAAGTAGGCCATCGCCCTGAGAACGCCGGTTTGCCTGCCAAGGTGGTATTTCCTCTCAAATTCAACGGCAGAGCCCAATGACTTTGTTATATTATATTCCATCTGCTGTCCGTTGGCTTCCTTTGGCATGGTGACCAAAGCTGTCCGGATAGCCCATTTCGGCCTTACGAATTCCATGGCCAGCCCGTAATCATAACCCCTCACGTTGGCAGGATAATCCCAGGCCCCGTTGCCCATCAGCGCCCAGTTGTAAAACTGTGTGCGCGGATCATGACTAAACCTGTTATTATCGAAAAAATCCATCATGCTGAATTTGCCCGCGATGAGCGAAATGTAGGTATCCGGCTCCCGGCCTGCAAGCTGGTTAAAGTCATCCTCCACCCTGTGACTTGATTTAGAAAGTGAAAATATCTGCCTGAGATATAAACGCCCGATATAAACATGTACCGAAGGATCACTTACACGGTACACTTCACCATTCGGGAAACCAGCCACACCATGGGTTTGCGAAAACCCTTTTCCTCCCGAGACTTCCGTGTTGAAATAGGCCTGGGCACCTTTCCACAACCTCATCCCGAGAAAAAGTGTGGCTGACAGGGAAATTGTCGATTCCTCATATTTCTGAAGACTGTTCTCTCCCGTGTACGCGGCTTTGAAAGCAGGATGATACTGGGGAAGCACAGTGAGCTGAAAATGATAATTCCAGAACTGGCCTTTTACGGTATCGGGCTCTGCCGCATTAACGCCTGGTGCGCAATGAATCATAAAAAAAAGACATGCAAGCCCGATATATTTTTTTAACAATGCCATGGTTGAAATGTTTTGTAAAACTTCAAGACTCAAATTTCGACATTTCGGCTAAATAACCTAAGTTTGCGCTCGAAAAAAAAGATGATATGCTGAAATACCTCATAGCCCGTCAGATGGTGAAACGAACCAAAAACAGGCAGTTCCCATTGGAATATCTTGAACAGAAACATGTTGATCCCGACCAGCCATTTCCGAACGACAGTTCGTATTTTTATGGAGGTGACAAGGCTGGCAATGCCTTTATCGCCCGAATGGCTTTCAGAGGCCCATTGCGAGTGCATGAATGGTGGTTCGATTTTTTTCTGACCGGAAGAGGTTTCTTCGGATTGAAGACTGATCCCGGAGCCGATGGCGAAGGGTTTCAGATGGGCCGGCTCAAATGGGAAAATACGGTAGTAGGCAAAGAATGGAGAATTACTTATGAAGGTCCTGTAACGGATGAGCAGGGGAAGTCATACAACTGCAAGACCGATCTGTTGTTCATAGGCGAACATGAACCATATGATTTCGCTAAAAGCTCAGACCAGACTATGATCGCCAGAGCCATTGCAGGTGAAAAATGGAATAAGGAATTCTTTTTCAAGATGAAAGATACACATCAGACGCATTATGAGCAGACTGGTGTTTTTAAAGGGACTATTTCGCTTGACGACCAGGTTTACAATATCGAAATGAGGGCCTCCCGCGATCATTCTTTTGGTTCAAGGACCTGGCTTACCTGGGACAGGCATTACTGGATCACCGGGATTTCTGATGCGGGTATGCACTGGACTGTTACAACCATCAAATGGGATTTCCTCGGAAGACTTACTGCCGGGTTCATTACATATCCCGACGGACATACCGATGCGATTGTAGAATGTACCGACCTGGAAACGATTTCACGGGAGAAACTCCTGCCGGATCATGGCATCATTGACATTACCTGCCGCAGCGGAGCAAAACACAAAGTAGAATTCAGGAGAAACGGTCATTTCCCGTATCTCATGGACGGGAAATACCAGATGCGTGAGGCTATCGGGACTTACCGCTTCGATGGTGTTGAAGGACTGGGGATGGTGGAATTCGGATTCCATAAAGACAAATACACTATCGATTGATTCTGAAGTTAAACGAAATAGACGGCCATCCTGTTGGAGGTAAGGCAAAAGGACTTAAGATCCTCTCAGAGCTTGGCTATAATGTGCCCGATGCAGTGGTTTTGCTGCACCCTGAACCTTCAGAGTTAAAGGATGCCGTGATCATGCAGCATCTCAGCCACCTCGGTCCGGGCCCAAAGGCAGTGCGATCTTCAGCCGTGAGCGAAGACGGACATTCAGCGTCCTTCGCCGGACAATTTGAATCATACCTTAACCTGCATTCCTTTGAAGACATTAAATCGGCAATTGTAAAATGCGTGCATGCCGCCGGAGCCGGCCGCGTAAGGTCCTATTCGGGAAGCCTGTTGTCTGAAGCCGACCTCAGGATCTCTGTTGTGCTTCAGAATATGGTCGACGCGAGAGTTGCCGGCGTGGTTTTCTCTGTGAACCCTGTGAACAACCGCAGAGATAAAATACTTGTGGATGCTGTTGCCGGCCATGGCGAAGACCTTGTAAGCGGCAAAAAAGATGCGCACCATTACGAAGTCTTCCGCAGTGGATCGAATATCAAGTCAGAAACAGGAAAGAACGGCCATCTCCTCGACGAGTCTCTTCTCAGGCAGATCCTGGAAGGAGCCAAAAAAGCGGAATTCCATTTTAATACTCCCGTCGACATGGAGTGGGCCGTTGACCAGGGTGGTATTCTGAACTGGCTTCAGGTAAGGCCTGTCACTGCCCTGAGCGGGGTTCATTTTAACGAGCTGGATACCGTGAAAGGAGAGAGTAACGAAATCTGGACTCTTGGCAATATAGGCGAAATGATGCCGGGCGTTGCAACTCCCCTCACCTGGTCGGTGAGCGCCGAAGCCATCGACTACGGTATGGTGCTTCTGGCTGAACGCGGGGGTGCCTTCAAAATGCGCGACCGCGTGGGCCCCCGGTATATTCAGATGTTTTACAACCGGCTGTTTATCAACATGAGCCATATGATGGATTATCCGAAAAGGATATGGCTCAATAAGGCTGAAGATGTACAGTATGCCCTCAGCGGAAAAGTGTTCCCGGGGCTCACTGCCATTCCTGAGGTTTCATTCCCCTTCAGGCTTTTCAATTTTATCAGGCAGATGCGAAATACTATGCAGGCAGCGGCTCATCTGCAAGACCTCAGGATACTGGAATCACAATTTCGTATCGACACTTCCCTGCCTCCCGGTGATTTGCTCAGAAAGCTGGAAGAGGGAAGACTTAAACTTGGAATCGGGTTCGGACATCATCTTATGACTTCGGCCCAGAGTGGTACGATGTACTCGGCTTTTATGAGGATCATGACCGGGGACAAGAGAAAACCGCTGTCAGCCGACCATCATGTCGCCACCATGCTGCTGCTGGATATACCTGAGATCGAGAGCGCCGATGCGGTAAAAACTCTGGAGCGCTTCGCAAAGACGATCCGTTCCTATAAAGAATTCTGTGATGTTTTTGTTTCCTCTACAGCTGCCGATGCCCTGCACCTGCTACAGACCAATGCTCCGGAAGAGATTTCTGAGCAGTTCAGAATATTCCTTGAAAGGCACGGCCACCGCTGTGTAAGAGAATCAGAGCTGAGGGAAAAAACCTGGGCCGACAAGCCTGTCAAACTGATCCAGATCCTGCAAACCAGTGTAAAAACAGGCGAAGTAAGACATAAAACACATGATTCGAAAAAAGAGATCACGTCTGCATTAAGCAAACTCAGGCCTGTCACCCGGATTATATTGCGTTCGATGATTCCAACCGCCAGAAAAGCCGTCGCCCGAAGGGAAATAACCAAAGCGCTTTCTATCAAAATGGTCGACACCATCAGAAAAGCATACGAGGCCGTAGCTGTAACCTTCACTGCCCAGGGCCTTCTCGACGATACCGACCAGGTATATTTCCTTACTCATGAAGAACTCGTGAAGTTGTTAAATGACCGTGATCCGGTCTGGAAAGCTAAAGCAAACAAAAGGCGGGAGCTGCTTCCTGAAGCAGACAAACTGGTTTTCGAGGAAGTCTGTTTTGGCATACCCGAACCGGTTGAGGAAGAGCAGATGGTCGAACTGAAAGAAGGCCAGCTCGCCGGGATACCTGTAAGCAGCGGTTCTGTAGAAGGCTTCGTGAGAATTATACATTCCGTTGAAGATGCTGAACAGCTCAAGGAGGGTGAGATTATGGTAGCCTCATTCACCGATATAGGCTGGACACCCTATTTTAGTATTATCTCTGGACTGATCACCGAGATCGGCAGCCCGCTGTCGCATGGCGCTGTAGTTGCGAGGGAATATGGCATACCTGCTGTTGTTGCTGCCAAAGGAGCAAAGAAATTCCTTAAAACAGGCGACAGGATAAGACTCGACGGCGAAAAGGGATTAATAGAAAAGATCTGTTCTGAATAAAAATATTAAGGAAGGCGTGCCCCTGTTCCGTATGAACGGAACTTGTTATTCTGAAACTGGAACTCCATGAAAAAGGGGCCCGAAACAATGGTGTAGATATCCACTAAATCACCATAAAACATTACATTTTTCGCGTAAAACACGTTTTTGAGGACCGGGCTCCGGGTCAAAGCTTCGAACGTCCCGTTTCTGATTTTTCCATAGGAATCGCCCCTCCACCAATCTATCACACCAGAAGAATCGTTCACGGCAAATTTACCCCCGCCTGTAGCCGCATCATATCGTACATCGGCATAGCCATAACTTCCTTTTAACGTATTCTGGTTACCATCAAAAAGCCTGAGACCTATCAGAAAGCCACGGCCAAAACCCATATCCATTACAAACACTGCTCCGCTGTCGCCCACATGTGAAAATCCCGTCAAGGTATCAACAACATTCATCTGGTTCATCCTGAGCCTGTCTGGATATATAGGATCTACAGACCAACTGCCCGTATCGGAAGGACTTGGCGGAGGAACAGTTCCCGTGTATTCATCAGGCATCAGTCCCGGCAGTACACCGGCCATGTTGCAATAACCCTGTTTTAACCATGATCCGTCGGCCATCATAGTGAGAATGCCCCATTCCCTGTTCTGTGTGCTGCCGTTGACAGCTGAATTGCCGATATGAAGATATACATAATTCCCGGCCATGCGGGCGCCATCGGCATTGGCCAGCATACTGACACCGAATGCCATGTTGTTATTTAACCTGGCCGTGGGAAAATTGCCCGTAAAGACCTGGCCCGGAATTTCAACGGCATAATAAAACGCCCCGTTGGTAAAAACTTTATACAAACCATTTAACTCCCCCGAATAAATGGTAAAAGATCCATTAGTATACCGCCGGTTCGACTCATTGAATATCGTATACCCCATTGCACTCTCATTCACGGTAAAAGAAAGCACGTCTCCCGCGGTGCCTGAGCCGGTATAATAATTGGGTACGACATTCTGGTTGTCGTTTTTCTTGCAACTGACTGCTGCAAAAAGAATTACCAGAGAAAATAATAATAATTGCCTTGAAATCATATGCATTTTGGCTACCTGACGAATAAGGAGTTAAAGGTATTAAAAAAATTAGTAAGTTTCAATTTAAGGAATAATTAAAGCTCTCCTTTACCAAATCTTTATATTATGGCACCACAAATTTAGCAGCAGCTTATATTAATTTAAGTTACTTCGCATGCCATTAAAAAAATATTTTTTTTAATGGCAATTGAGAATTTATGAATAGGTTTGAATGAGAAAAACACTACATATGGCAAGAGCCGATATTTTGAAATATTCCTCACGGTCCAATTTCATTGAATATCTCTTTGCATTCCTTGCTATTGCTGTAACAGCTGCAATCTGCTTTCCCCTCAGCCGTTTTATTGGTATGGTAAGCATAGGGCTTATCCTTCTGATGGTCGTGGCCCTTCTGGCCCTGTTTTTAGGAAGATGGCCTCTTATGTTCGCGGCGGTCCTTAATGTTCTGATCTGGGATTATTTCTTTCAGCAGCCTCTTTTCACGTTCGGCATACATCATATTGAAGATCTGTTTGCCAATCTGGCTGATCTCCTCGTTGCCGTTGTCGCTGTAATTCTGATCACAAGGATACGCAAGAGTCAGACAATACTCGAAAAAAGCCAGGAAAGACTCACTATTCTATACAATTTCCTTGGGTCCATGAATGCCGCCAAATCTATTTCAGAAGTTTTGGAGTTAGCCGGGTCGGGCATGAAGACACATTTCGGTAAGGAAGCTATTATTTATCTTAACCGAGATCTGTCTGACACCCCCTATGTTGACTCAAAAACAGACCCGGAAGGCCTTTCCTATTTTCCCCTGGTTACCCCCCGGGAAACAAGCGGAATCATCGGGATTAAGCTTGACCCCAACATGCAGTCAGATGAGGATAAGATGATACTCTTTAAATCATTTATTACCATTATTGCATCTACTCTGGGAAGAGAGATCAGCATAGAAGCAGCGATGGAAAAAGGATTTCACGACCATTCAGAGAGGCTTTTTCAGGCGATTCTGAGCAGTGTCTCACACGAACTACGGACCCCTATTGCAATTATTTCAGCAGCGGTAGACAATCTGAATGATGACAGGACTTCATCAGAGCTCATCAAACGGAAACAAATCTGCGTGGAACTGGAATCTGCTTCGATGAGGCTTAACAATCTGGTTGAAAATTTTCTTGACATGTCGAGGATCGAATCGGGACTGCTGAAACTGAATTTGCAGTATTGCGACCTGGCCGACCTCGTGGGTCTGGTGGTGAAAGACCTGAAGACAGAAATAGGTCACCACAAGATGAACATTATAATACCAGAGAACCTCCCATTGGTAAAAGCTGATATCGGTCTGATGAGGCAGGTCCTGGTAAACATTCTCAGAAATGCAAATATGTACACCCCGGCCGGGACGAGTATCGAGATCAGCGCGGTGAATGAGACGGCCAAGGTGGTATCGCTTACGATCAGGGATCATGGCCCGGGCGTGGCCGTTGAAAACCTTGAGCAGCTGTTCGAGAAATTTTACAGGGTTCCGGGCTCTGTAAGCGGGGGGACGGGCCTTGGACTGGCTATTGCAAGAGCCTTCGTGGAAGCGCATGGAGGTTTTATCAGGGCATCAAATGATCCGGGAGGCGGATTATCCATAACAATGACATTAAAAGTTGAAATATAACATGGAAAAAAACAAGATAAAATACAAGGTACTCATCATTGATGACGAAGCGCAAATCCGTCGTCTTCTCAGGATGACACTGGAGACAAACGAATACAAGGTTTTTGAAGCAGCTTCTGCAAAAGAAGGCATGCTTGCCGTTACGATGAACCATCCCGATGTGATCCTCCTCGACCTGGGACTACCCGATGAAAGCGGACTGAGCCTGCTGGGTCGTCTGCGCGAATGGTCGGCCGTGCCCGTAATCATACTTACCGTTCAGGATTCGGAAACAGTCATGATCACTGCCCTTGATTCCGGAGCCGATGATTATGTTACAAAACCTTTTAACGCAGGTGAACTGCTCGCCAGGATCAGGGTCGCCATACGTCATTCACTGAGGATGGATGAATCTCCGGTGTTTCGCTCCGGCAGCCTTGAAGTTGATATCAACAGCAGGGTTACAAGGCTGAATAAAAATGAAGCGAAGCTAACTGCCACAGAATATTCTCTTCTGCTTATTTTTATAAGGAATGCAGGTAAGGTACTTACCCATTCTTATATCAGCCGTGAGATCTGGAGCGCACCCTATGCTGATAATGCTCAGATCCTAAGGGTTCATATTGCGCAGCTTCGTAAAAAAATTGAAAATGATCCTTCGGTCCCTGAACTTCTTATCACCGAACCGGGAGTGGGATACAGACTTAAACTGCTGCCTGTTCCTGAAGATCATGCATGAAATTACAACCTATTCGAGGTAGGTCGCTTTTAACAGCTCTGAATCAACCTTCAGCACATCTCTGAGATAGGCTTCCATTCCCCCAAACGATTGCTCAATCTCATCAAGGGCAGCTTCAAGGTATTCCGGCCTCACTTCCATCATCGGCCGGATAATTTCACCGTTCCTTCCATCTTCATTAATCTTTCTGATAAGACGGTCGGTAAATGCCTTCAAATATATATTACTCCTGAAATAATCGTGTTTTACGGTTTCCATATCCACTCCAAGAACCAGTAACAGCAATACCGTGGCAATGCCGGTACGGTCCTTGCCTGCTGCACAATGATAAACCAGGGGGAATTCTGTGGCCTGTTCCAGGGCCCGGAAAAAATCAGCAAAAGCACTGCTGTTTTCACGTATCATTCTACGGTAATCGGTAACCAGAATCCTTTCCATACCTTCGGCATCATTCCGCCCGAGCAACTCCATAGCCCTCTCCCTGGCTTCATCGGGAATAGTAATCCGCAGTGTATTCTTTACCGAAGGAATAAGTTCACTGGGAAACAATTCAACCTCCCGGTCTGAACGAAAATCGATTACCAACCCGAGTCCGATCTCTTCCAGCCTGCGAATATCCGCCTCACTTAATTTATTCAGGCTGCCACTGCGGTACACCTTGTTCTTCCTGAATTTCCTGCCGCTTTTAGCCTGGATTCCTTCGAGCGAACGAAAATTATGCTGATTCTCAAGAAAAGGAGAGCCATTAAGCGCATCTATCATACAGAAATATTAACTTTACAGAGAATTAATCAGTTTTCAGTCTGCAAAAATATTGTAATTCCACGAACTAAAATGAAATCCTTCTTAAATCTTACACTAACCGCGTTGATCCTGATTGTGATGCTAAGCGGTACGCCTCCCGACCGCATCCGCAGACCGGTTGATCCTGTTGGATTTGCCACCCGCTCCTGGCAGATGGACTCTGTGATGAAGAGGATTACGAGGCTTCAGGGAGTCACCATGAATGAAGCCTTCGACAAAGGCAACATACAGAAATTCATGTCATGGAAACTGGCTATTTGCCCTCATGATGATTACACTTACGTGGGATGGCTTTATCCCGCTGTTCTGCGTAACGTGAAGGCCGGAACGGTGATTGTTCTTGGTGTTGCCCATAAGGCAAAGAGTTTCAATATTGAAAACCGCATGGTTTTCGACAGCTATAACTACTGGCAGGAACCATACGGGGCTGTAAGAGTTTCGGCCTTGAGGGAAGCTATCATGAATAAACTTCCGAGGTCGGCTTATATCGTCAGCGACAGCCTGCAGCAGGCCGAACATTCGGTGGAAGCAATCATCCCTTTCCTTCAGTATTATAACCCAAAAGTTGAGATCGTCTCAATTTTGATACCCGCAATGTCTTTTTCGACAATGAAGAGCCTGGCATCAAGCCTGGCCGACGCATTATATAACCTGAGCCAGTACAATGATCAAAACCTGCAAATCGGCAGGGATTATTCAATCATAGTCTCGAGCGATGCGGTCCACTATGGCTGCGAGGACTGGGGCGGATCCGATTACGCTTTTTATGGCTGCGACACTGCGTCTTATTACAAAGCTGTGGATCATGAATATGAGATTATGAGAAATTCGCTTCTTGGTCAGATCACTGAAAAAAAAGTGCAGTCATTTACTCAATATACTGTTCAGGATACTAATTACCACACTTATAGGTGGACCTGGTGCGGCAGGTATTCTGTGCCCTTCGGCCTGCTTACCCTCGCTAAGTTGGAAAGCTCTCTGCGCTCGTCCCCCTCGTCGGGCCAGCTTATCGGGTATTCCACATCCATCGCCGAAAAACCTGTTCCCGTAAGCGACCTTAAGATGGGGCAAACCGCCAAAGCCACTATCAAACACTGGGTTGGATATGCCGGCATTGGCTACAGGTAAGCCCTCAGCAGCCTGCTTCGTGAAGAGTGTTTTAGTTTGCGGATGGCCTTTTCCTTGATTTGACGTACCCGTTCGCGGGTCAGTCCAAAGCTGGATCCGATCTCTTCGAGAGTATAATTGTGCGGATGCCCTATGCCATAGAACATGTTCAGTATCTCCCTTTCCTTTTCGGTAAGGGTCGACAGCGAACGCTGGATTTCCTGCGACAGGCTTTCCCTGATGAGGTTGTCGTCGGTATCGGGTGTATCAACAGCAACAAAAACATCGATCAATTTGATCTCCTCATCCTGGTCAATAGGCGCATCCATAGAGACAATCCTCGTGCCCATCTTCATGGTTTCTGCAACCTTGTGTTCCGGAATCTCTAATTCCCTGGCCAGTTCATCCATTGAAGGGGGCCTTTCATAGAGCTGTTCAAGCTTCGACAAGGCCTTGCTCATTTTTCCCAAAGAACCTACCTGGTTCAACGGAAGCCTCACTATCCTTGACTGTTCTGCAAGGGCCTGTAAAATCGATTGCCGTATCCACCATACCGCATAGGAAATAAATTTAAACCCCCGGGTCTCGTCAAACCTCCGGGCCGCTTTGATCAGTCCCACGTTGCCTTCGTTGATCAGGTCGGGAAGGCTGAGACCCTGGTTCTGGTATTGCTTGGAAACAGAAACCACAAATCGAAGGTTGGCTTTACATAACTTCTCAAACGCCAACTGGTCCCCAAGCCTTATACGCTGGGCCAGATTCACTTCCTCTTCCGCAGTAATAAGTTCTTCTCTGCCAATGTCTTGAAGGTATTTATCTAAAGAAGCCGTTTCACGATTTGTGATCGACCTCGAAATCTTAAGTTGTCTCATACTCTTATGACAAGTTTGACCGGCCTGGGGTTGCTTCTACCAACTCAATCCGTAAAAAGCCCTCATCCCGTTGGGGTAAAGCCCATCGATCTGAACCCCGTTTTTATTGCTTGTAAGCGCTTCCTTCAAGGCCCCTATCGAAGTTATGGGCCGGTTGTCGACATTCACCAGGATAAATCCAGCCTTCAACCCAGCCTGGCTGAATTTTCCGGGTTCAACACGGGTAATCTTAAAGCCGTGCGACAGACGGTATCTTGCTTTTTCAGTTTCACCTAGAGGTTCAAATGTGGCACCGTAAAGTGTTAATTTATTGCCTTCTACGGCAACTGTCTGAGTGCTGCTTTCACTCACCATCTTAACCTGCAGATCGATCTGCTTACCCTCCCTGAGGACTGATACACTGATCTCGTCACCGGGACTCATCTGCGAGACAGCTTCCATAAGTTCCGACTTACCGTTCACAGGCTTGCTCTGAATACTAATGATGATATCGCCTTTCTGTATACCGGCTTTTTCTGCTGAACCTCCTGAAACTACATCGTCAATATATACCCCGCTGAGACTGCTCAATCCCTTGTCTTTTGCAAACTGATCATCAATCTCGCGATAATAAACACCAAGCCAGACCCTCTTAATCTTACCGAACTTCGCAAAGTCATCCACAACTTTTTTTACAATGTTAACCGGGATGGCAAATGAATACCCCGTGTAATATCCAGTTCCCGATGCAATAGCCGCGTTGATGCCGATAAGCTCACCCCTGGTGTTTACAAGAGCTCCCCCGCTGTTGCCAGGGTTGATGGCCGCATCGGTCTGAATAAAAGATTCAACTGCTCCCTTGGAGCCGAGTATATTAATATCCCGCGCTTTTGCGCTCACAATACCGGCGGTCACCGTAGATGTAAGGTTGAATGGGTTACCTACAGCCAAAACCCACTCCCCTATTTTTACATCATCACTGTTCCCATAAGCCAGGAATGGCAGATTATTCTCTTCTATGCGGATCAGAGCCAGATCGGTACCCGGGTCCGTACCCACTACAGTGGCTTTATAAACCCTTTTATCATTAAGAGTCACAGTAATATCCACTGCATCCTGCACAACATGGTTGTTTGTCACGATGTACCCGTTGGCAGAGACAATGACCCCCGACCCCATCGCAGAATAAGGTGAAACATATTCACGCGGTGCCGATTGCCCATAATTAAAGAATGAAAAGAAGTCGTCATACACCAGGCTTTTCTTCTGGAATTCAGACTTGATATGAACAACGGC